>JBCBBC010000005.1:0-119398 GCA_038532145.1 Pseudomonadota bacterium
CAGATTGTGGCAGATTGAGCATTCAGCTCTTTGTCGACGAGGCATTTGTTTACCATACCAAGCTGCACGCCCGGTGAATGAAAAGCAAAACTTGCCTTCATCGACAGCAAGGTCTGATTAACCATAAACAGACCAAATGCAGGCAATTTCATGACAGGACTTGCAATCTTCTCCGGACTGTAGAAAAGGAAGCGTCCTGCTGCGGAGGAGTGGCAGAGTGGTTGAATGCGGCGGTCTTGAAAACCGTTGAGCGTGCAAGCGTTCCGGGGGTTCGAATCCCTCCTCCTCCGCCAGGATTTTCCGATAAAAGTTCAGCCGCCTGACCCTTAATCCGTACACCCCGGTTCGCGTCCTGGCGCCAGAGAAACTTGTTGACTAAGCCATCACTGATCCGTATGCGGGCCGTCCAATGAGAACTGCACGTCATACCACCAGCCGACTATCACGCCGATTAATCCTCGCGTAAGCGGGCGGTTCGGCATTTCTCAATTCCAGAATTTGACCAACTGATCTGCTTGCGGGCTTAGCCCAATCGGCAGAGGCGCGGTGCTTAAAACGCCGTCTAGTGTCAGTTCGAATCTGACAGCCCGCACCACCCAACACCTTCGGGGGTGTAGCCCAACTGGCAGAGGCAGCGCGCTCAGAACGCGTCCAGTGTGAGTTCGACTCTCACCACCCCTACCAATCTTTAGCCGAAGTGGCGCAAATGGTAGACGCGCCTGGTTGAGAGCCAGGAAACAGTGCGGGTTCGACCCCCGCCTTCGGCACCAAAATAGTCAGTTGACTTCCCAACTTTCGCTGCGTAATCAGCGCGTCCAATGTTTAGACGACCGTATGATACGACGCTCCGACAGAGCAACGCTCATCTCCGAGATCGAGAGAGCAACTAGAAGACGTTCCCGTCTTCTAGCGGTCTAAGCTACCAGCCTTTCAAGCTGTGTGACGCGGGTTCAAATCCCGCCGGGAATACCACCCTACAATTCGGCCCGTTCGTCTATGGGTAAGGCCCTGCGTTGTCTGCGCAGAGAAAAGAGTTCAAGTCTCTTACGGGTCGCCACGCCTCTCTCGTCTCATTCAGTGGGGCGTAATTCAGTTGGTAGAATGTCCGGCTTTGATCTGGAACGTCGCTGGTTCGAGCCCAGCCGCCCCATCCAAAATATTCCATTTGACAAACAGAGAATACGCGAATAAACGCTCACCCACTATGACCTATACCAGACGACGACATCGCCGAATTAATCGACCGACATTCGCCTAAGCGGATGAGCGGTTTTTGGCGTGTAGCTCAGTGGTAGAGCAAGCGCCTGTTAAGCGAGAGATCACTGGTTCGATCCCAGTCACGCCAGCCAAAACGCTCACCCCAACTGGGTGTAGTTCAATCAGGTAGAATATAGCCCTTGGACGGCTAGGATGCAGGTTCAAATCCTGCCACCCAGACCAGCTTCTCTGACATCAACCTTGCCCCCGGCAATTGGATGCACACCGGCCTACGAAGCTGGTCTCTCCTGGTTCGAATCCAGGCGGGGGCGCCATTATCACCGCAGCACGAATGGAGGTGCATCGGTTTCCGAAACCGAAGGTTGCTGGTTCGAATCCAGCCGGTGATGCCAATGCCCCATAGCTCAGATGGAAGAGCGTCGACCTTCTAAGTCGAATGTCCCTGGTTCGAGTCCAGGTGGGGTTGGCATGCCGCCTTAGTATAATGGTAGCAAGTAGCATTTTGTCTGTTGAATTCTCAGTTCAAATCCGAGGGGCGGGACCGGCTAGCTGTCGCTAATCTTGGGACTGTAATTCAGCAGTAAGATGGGCAGACCAATCGACATTGCGATTATCGCGGTCGCCAGCGTGATTGAGGCGAAGAAGATCAAACCAAATTTTGATGAGTTTTGAGTGCTTTGAATTTCTGAAACAGGTGATGACATGCAGCAAATCCGCTTTGTGTCGCGCGCGCCCATCTATGTTTTCCGGGGGCAGTAGACGTTTGCGACGGGGGTTGTTGATGTCCTTCAATCTAAGCAGCAATGTACTAGCGGCACTTGCCGTAAATTTACAAACTGATTCGCTACCTTTGGTAAGATCAAGTTCTGGCATCGGTAGGAGCCGACTCCTATATCATCTGCAGAGCATCGCATTGAACTCACGAGGGGCGATATGAAACCAATCTCTCTATCTGCAGGCCCGCTGTTTTTGTTTCTCACCGCTTGTGCGACGCCATCATTCCCTATCGCTTCTCCGGCTATCGCGTTCGAAACATATCAAAACTATTCAGGCGTCTATCCAGACTTCACCTTGGTCATCGACGATCGGTTTGATCAATTTGATGAGACACTCTGGCGAACCGGTGATGGCGCTGTGGGCGGCGAATCCATGTGCCGGTTCCAACCGCAAGGCGTTCGCGTCGAAGACGGCATTTTGAGACTCATTGTGGACGTAGAGGATGTACCACCCGGTTATTCTAACGATCACGCGCAGGAAAAAGGTCCATATGATTTTGTCTGCGGCGAAGTCCGAACGGTGGACAATCGCCTTTTTCATTATGGTCGAATCGAAGCGCGCATGAAGGCGCCGAACCGCGAAACCGCCTCAGGTTACATCTCATCCCTCTTCACCTATCGCTTCGACAAGGACCCTGGGTCCGCGACGCCTGACTCCACAGAATGGGAAGAAATCGATGTGGAACTTGAAGGCGGCCGTCCCGATAAATTCCAGGCCAATCTGATCTATGGCAAGGACACTTGGGAATGGTGGCGCACGCGCGTTTTTGGCGCCTGGGAGGACAAGATTGAGGTTGGTCCTGTCGACGACTGGCGCGTCTTCGCGATAGAGTGGTTGCCGGATCAGATACGCTGGTATGTCGACGGCGAACTGGTCAAAACGCTGACGGCGTCAGACATAGATTGCAATCCGGAATGTATCCCTCCGCAGGAAAATCCGACCCCCATTCCGAACAATCCAACCACGATCTTTATGAATTTCTGGATCCCGGTCGATGATGTTCAGGACTATTTTGGCGGCAACAAAGTCCGGAACCAGTATCCGATGATGGCGGAGTATGACTGGTTCCGGTATTATGCCTGGGATGGCGCGCCTGAAACTGGCAACTAGGCCGGGACAGCTTCAGCGCGCCGTTTTTCCAACGAGTCACGAATTTCATTCGCGCGCGCTTCGCTTACATCGTAATCCCGCATGAACCAGATGGCGAGCAAAGCGCCAACGATTGGCACCAGACTGTAAGCAAACCGCATCCCGTCCATGGCGCCTTCGGCCTGGACGCTTGCATCCGGCGAAAAGCCTGTCCAGGCCATGATCAGGCCGCTTAGCCCGCCGGCAATTGCGACCCCAAACTTGACCATCAACCAGTAGAGCGCGCCAAACGTCCCTTCCCGGCGCAAGCCCGTGTTCAATTCATCCAGATCGCAGACATCTGCGGTCATAGACGTCATCAGCGTGAACAGGCCGCCAATGCCGAATGAGAAGTATGGAATGGGAAGCAGCATCAGCATTGGCTCGCCCGGCACAAAGCACCACCAAAACATGACATAGCCAATCAGCGAGACGGCTTGCGTGATCAGAAAGGTATTCTTCTTGCCGAGCCGCGTCGCCATGAAAGTGATCACAGGGATGACCAGGAAACACGTGGCGAGCGCCGAAATCGTGCCGAACCAGGCGGGCCAGTTGCCGGCCGCGCCCGCGTCGCCGCCAAAGAGATGATGCACCACGATGAAGAACGAAAAGGCAGCCACAGTCTGGAATGAGCTGAACACCAAAAGGGTGGCGGCACACAGTTTCCGGAACGGCTTTAGGCTCAAGGCGACACCAAAGCCGGTCAGGAACGTCTTCTGGTTTTTGCCGATATTGCCGAGGCTCAGATCTTCCAGATCATCCGCATCCTTGGTCGATGGACTGCGCACGATGATGGCCGGGATCGCAGCCAAAGCCATACAGCCGAGCCCGACCCAGATCGCCAAATGACGCACCCCTTCTGCCGGCGAGTCAAACAGTTCCGGATTATAGAGCAGCGGCCAGAACCACGGCACGATGACCCAGGCCCATTGTCCAATCCACTGCGCCACCGCCATCAATCGCGTGCGCTCGTGGAAATCATTGCTCATCTCATAGCCCATCGCGATATAGGGCGTCGCGAAAATGGTTAGACCGACATAGAATACGAGCGATCCGATCAGGAAATAGGTGAAGTTGAAGCTCAGACTGTTGCTCTCATAGAGCTGCCACATAATGATATAGGACAGGCCGGTAATAACGGCGCCAACAAGTATGTAGGGCTTACGGCGGCCCCAACTGGATCGCGTATTGTCTGAGATAAAGCCCATGATGGGATCAAGGATCGCATCCAGAAGTCGCGGCAGGAAGAAAAGCAGTCCCCAAAGAAGCGGCGGAAACCCAAGGCCCTGAACCAGAACCACCATGAAAATACCGAGTGCAGCCGGAAACATCTGATTACCCAGCATACCGGCGCCATAAGCAATTTTCTCAATCATTGGCACGCGACTGCGTCTGGCTGATTCCTGCATTTTAACTCCCCCGAGAGTGGTTTTTTCTTTTACTACTGGTACAGAAAGCCTGTTCAGACAAGCAATTGCGCCCGTTTCTACCGCTCCGGGTCTGGTCAGAATGTTAGCGCTCGCATAAATTGCAATGCGAGTTTGCACGGCCGATCTGCATTACAGTTCGACCGCTTGATTCTTGGATTCAATTGCGTGAAGTGGCGAAGCTCCGAAAAGGCCAGACGATATGTTGAACACGCCGCAGACCCAAGCTCAAACCGACGATCATGAGTCACGCATAGATGAACTGATCGCTCAGATGACGTTGGAAGAAAAAATCGGGCAATTGACGCAGTTTTCAGGATTTTATGATGTCACCGGTCCCGCACCAGCGGGCGACCGCGAAGCGCAAAAGCACGATCTCCTGCATCGCGGCGTAATCGGATCGATGCTAAATGTCGTCGGTTGTGAACAGGTTCACGCCTTCCAGTCATATGCAGTTGAACACTCGCGGCTCGGCATTCCGATGATGTTCGCCTATGACGTCATCCACGGTCAGAAAACCATGTTCCCGATTCCGCTCGCCGAAGCCGCGAGTTGGGATCTGGAAGCCATCGAGAAAAGCGCCCGGATCGCGGCGATTGAAGCGGCCGCCCAGGGTATCAATTGGACCTTTGCGCCGATGATTGATGTCACGCGCGATGCTCGTTGGGGCCGCGTCATGGAAGGCGCCGGTGAAGACCCGTATCTTGGTGCCAAAATCGCCATTGCACGGGTCAAAGGATTTCAGGGCGACGATTTGAGAGCGCCTGACACCATCCTGGCGACGGCCAAACACTTTGCCGGCTATGGTTTCGCCGAAGCGGGCAAGGACTATAACGCCGTCGAAGTTGGTACAGTGACGCTGCATAATATGATTCTACAACCCTTCCGGGATGTCCTCGACACCGCTAACCCGCGATCCGTTATGAATGCGTTCAACACGATTAATGGCATCCCTGCGACCGGTGATGAAGCTTTGCAACGGGACCTGTTAAAAGGCCAATGGGCGTTTGACGGTGTGGTGGTTTCCGACTGGGGTTCGGCGTTGGAAATGATCGATCATGGCTTTGCGACCGATGGTCGAGACGCCGCCAGATTAGCCATCACTGCTGGATCTGACGTCGATATGGAGTCCTATGTCTATCTCGATCACCTGGACAGCCTGGTCGAGTCGGGAGAGCTGGATGAAGATCTGATTGATGATGCCGTCAGACGCACCCTCAGGGTCAAGTTCGAACTTGGCCTATTTGAAGACCCCTATCGTTACCTCGATGCTGATCGCGAACGCGAAACTTTGCTTGCCGAGGCACATTTGGAGGCGGCGCTCGACACCGCACGCAAATCCATCGTCCTGTTAAAGAATGATGATAACGCGCTGCCCATAAAAAGGAGCGAACGATTGGCGCTGATCGGTGCGCTCGCAGCGGACAAAGACGCACCGCTGGGCAATTGGCGCGGACAGTCAGAAGCGCGGTCTGCCATGTCTGTGATCGAGGGTTTCGAGCAGGCAGGATTGAATTTCATGTTTTCCAATGGCGTCGACGTCCAGATGGGCGATGCGGGATTCGAACATCCGGTCATCGTCAACATGGATAATCGCGAAGGCATGCAAGAAGCCGTCGCCACCGCCCGTGAGGCGGACAAGGTCGTCCTAGTACTCGGTGAAACAGCGCGGCAGTCCGGCGAAGGTCGTAGCCGGGCAGATCTCAGCTTCCCGGGCCTGCAGCAGGAATTGTTCGAAGCGATCCATAAGGTCAATCCGAACATTGTTCTCGTCGTAATGAGCGGTCGTCCTCTGGTCTTGAGCTGGGCTCATGACCATGTTCCAGCCATCGTTCAAGCCTGGCATCTCGGGCATCGCAGTGGTCAGGCGATCACGGATATTCTAACCGGCGAACATAATCCGAGCGGCAAACTGCCAATGAGTTTTCCGCGCGCAGTGGGCCAGCTTCCACTCTATTACAATCACCTCAATACAGGACGCCCTGGCCCGCGACGCGAAATCGTCTGGGCGCATTACTCTGATGTTGAGAATAGCCCACTCTATCCGTTCGGTTATGGCCTCAGCTATTCGCATTTTGAGTATCAATATCCGCTGATAAAAGTCGAAAATGACCATGTTCTTGTGCAGTTCGAAATCACAAATACAAGCGAACGGGATGGTACAGAAATCGCCCAGGTGTATATTCGAGACCGGGTCGCGAGCATTGCCCGTCCGATCCTCGAGTTAAAAGCGTTCGAGAAAGTTAGCATTGCTGCCCGCGGGACGGTGGAGATCACAGTAAAACTCGCCGCGAAGGATCTCGGTTTCTATGGACCAGATGGCGACTTCCGGCTGGAGCCCGGGGAGTTTGATGTATTTGTTGGCGGATCCTCGACCGAGACGCAGGGACACACGATCCATATTTCAAAAGACCAATTGGCGGAGTTCCCGTAACCCGTAAAAGGCCATGAAAAGCTGGTCCGAAGTACGACTTCGTCATTGCATTAGCCTGCGAACTCGGGCGAAAAGTGTACGTAGACGATAAAGCGGCATAGAACCGCAACAGAGAACGAACAGGAGAACGTTTCGTGCGTTTACCAGTGATTGTGAGCATGGGCGGCGTGAACGCCGCTGGCCGAACATCGGGATATCAGAGCTTTCGCCGCATGGTGTTCGAAAACCTGCCCGAAAGCGAGCAAGAACGAACCCTTTGTGGCCTCTCCGTAATGATGGGTTTGGTGATCGCCAATCCGGACGGCAGTTTCTCACCCACAACCGAGGCGGAAGCGCACCAAAACCTATCCGCAGATGACGTCGCCATGCATTATCGCGACACAGTCCTCGCCGGCACGCTCGTTCGGCGGGTCGAACCTTCGCATTTCGACGTTGACGAATTATATTGGCAATCCAACGCCTCACTTGAACCCGACCAAGGCGCTCTCTCCTTCCGGATGGCAAAAGACAAGGTGCCAACAAATGTGCCGCCATCCTGGACGCTAACCTCCATTGACGAAGATCAGGTGCACGTCACCGTCGACGGCGCTCTGGATATCAAGCTCGAAAATGTACGCGACTTTCCAATCAAGGCGGCCGGTCAGTTGCCAACCGGGTTCGAGATGGCGAGTCTATATAATTCTCGCTTTCAACCGCGGGGGCTTCAAATGGCCCTGTTCGGCGCCACCGATGCACTGCGTGCTATGGGCATCGAATGGGACACAGTCCTGGAGCATATCGGGCCGGATGAAGTTGGCGTCTATTCCTCAAGCGGTTTCGGCCAGATGGACAAGGAAGGCTATGGCGGCATGCACCAGGCCCGGATGAAGGGTGAGCGCGTGACCACCAAGGCTCTGGTCATGGGCATCAATTCCATGCCCACCGATTTCATCAATGCCTATGTCCTGTCCAATGTCGGCATTGCCAGCAGCTCTGTCGCTGCCTGCGCCACCTTCCTGTCCAATTTGCGACATGCCGTTTCTGATATGCAAGCAGGAAAAGTCCGGGTGGCTATGGTCGGAAATAGCGAAGCCCCAATCGGACCCGAACTGATGGATGGATTTGGCACGATGGGTGCCCTGGCCAGCGATGACGCGATGGCGAAAACCTACGGCGATGCAAACGTTGATCATCGCCGAGCCAGCCGACCCTTCGGCAAGAATTGCGGCTTCACGATCGGCGAGTCGAGCCAGTATTTCATGCTGATGGATGATGCGCTTGCCGTGGAACTCGGCGCCCCCTGTCTTGGCTCGATAACCGATGTCTTTGTGGATGCCGATGGCACAAAGAAGTCGATCACAGCCCCCGGGCCCGGCAATCATATTAGCATGGCCAAAGCCACCGCGGCGGCCGTCAATCTGGTAGGGGTCGACACAGTTAGAGAGAAAAGTGTGGTCCTCGCTCATGGCTCTAGTACGCCGCAAAATCGCGTGACGGAATCGCAGATTTTTGACCAGATTGCCGAAGCTTTCGGCATCGACGCATGGCCTGTGGTCGCAGTCAAAGCCTATCTTGGGCATACGATCGCCCCGGCGAGTGGTGATCAGCTGGCCGCGGCTTTAGGTTGTTTCGAATATGGCATTCTTCCGGGCATTCCAACCATCGATGCGGTTGCGGACGATGTGCATCAAAACCGTTTAAAACTCGGACCTGAACACCAGTCTCTCGGCAAGGATCAACTCGACGTTGCCATACTCAATTCAAAAGGCTTTGGGGGCAACAATGCGTCAGCGGTAGTGCTGTCGCCGGCACGTACCGAGTCGATGATGGAAACCCGCCACGGCACCTCCGCGATGTCTGACTATCTCAAAAAACGTGAGTCCAGTCTGGCCAAGTCCCAAGCCTATATTGACGGCGCTGATCGCGGTGAGTATGCGCCCATCTATCGCTTCGGCGAGCCTCAGATCACCGAGGGCGATATCGAGATCACTCCAACGGCGATCACAATAAAGGGCCTAGCCAATGAGATCGTCCTGCCGAACGAAAACCGCTATGAAGATATGACAGGTTGAATGACGTACCATGTCCGATCTCGAAACCGTTACATCGAAACTGGACGCCCTGATCGGGTTTGATACCACGTCTCGATATTCCAACCTTGCCATCATCGAATGGCTGGAGGCACAGTTGATGCCGCTAGGCGCTGTGTGTCAGCGGATTGAAAACAGCACCCGCGATAAAGCCAATCTCTGGGCGCGGATCGGGCCGGACAAACCCGGCGGACTCGTCCTTTCTGGACATACGGATGTCGTCCCCGTGGACGGTCAGGATTGGCATACAGACCCATTCCAGATGACACAGAAGGACGCGCGCCTATACGGGCGAGGTACAAGCGACATGAAGGGCTTTATCGCTCTCTGTCTCGCGTTCGCCCCCAAATTCGCGGCCATGGATCTCGTCCGTCCGATCCATTTTGCTTTTTCCTATGATGAAGAGGTCGGATGTCAGGGGGCTCCGCTCATGATCCGAAAAATGGTCGAACTCGGCGCTGAACCCAGTGCAGTTTGGGTCGGCGAGCCATCACTCTGGCAAGTCGTATCCGGACACAAAGGGATCATGCTGACGGAGGTGATCGTGACGGGCAAAGAGGCGCACTCGAGCCTGCCGCACCTGGGTGTCTCAGCGAACGGCGAAGCGGTGGATTTGATGATGGTATTGCGGGAAATTGAACGTGACCTCGCCGCACAAGCAGACCCGGATTCACCGTTCGATCCGCCTTATCCAACGCTCAGCATTGGCGAACTAAATGGCGGGACGGCGACCAATATCCTGGCGCGTGAATGCAAGTTCCTGTTCGACCTGCGGTGCCCGCCCGGGCACGATCCAGATACAATTCTGGCGCCGTTCATTGAAGTGGCCAAGGCAAAACACACCGCGCTCAAAGAAAGGTTTCCGGAGTGTGGCGTGCGGGTGACCAAATTGACAGATGTCCCTAGCCTCGCTCCTGGCGAGGACAATGACGCCGAAGCTTTGATGCGCGCGCTGACCGGCGACAATTCGTTGAGAGCGGTTGCTTATGCGACAGAAGCGGGACAATTTCACCAGGCCGGTATGTCATCTGTGATTTGCGGTCCGGGCTCCATTGATCAAGCGCATACGCCGAACGAATTCATCGACATCGCCCAGCTCAGCGAGGGCGTGGAGGTGTTCAACAAGCTGCTCCAGCGCCTCGCCTAGCCCGCTTTATTCAAAGCCCTTCATATCCTCGAGTTCGATGCCCTTAGTTTCGGATACAGCTTTCGCAACGAAGAAGATCGAGATGACCGCGCCCGCAAAATAAATGGCGTATGCCCCACCGAGCGTGATCGTCGTTATCAACGTTAGGAACGTCACTGTTACGCCGAAATTCGCGAACCACTGGAAGAACCCGCTAACGCCGAGTGCCGAACCACGAATCTGGTTCGGGAACATTTCGCCCAGCATCACCCACATGACGGGGCCCCAGGACAAGTTGAACATCGCCGCGTATGTGATCCCAGAAAACAAAGCAAGTGGCCCCCAGAACCCTGTCAATATCAAATCACCGGCTTCGTTCGTCGTTGCGTTGAAGAAACAGATCATCATCGTTCCGAGCGTGATCGCCATTCCGACAGATCCGATCAACAATAATGGTTTGCGACCAATCTTATCGATGACGGCTAGCGCAATGCACACCGCTCCAATACTCACGACACCCATGATGACATTGATCAGCAACGCATTGTCTTCTGTGAAGCCAACCGACTGCCAGAGCACGGCTCCGTAGTAAAAGACGATATTGATACCCACCAGTTGCTGAAACACAGCCAAGCCTATCCCAACCCAAACTATGGGTCGAACGTTGCCGTTATCCAATAGATCCGCGAGACGCGGTTTATGATCGGAGGCGATTGAAGATTTGATTTCACTTAGTTTTTCAGCGCCCGCTCGTGCGCCAAAGAGACGTGATAGCACCGATTGCGCGTCATCATCCTTATCTTTGATCACCAGGAAACGCGGACTTTCAGGGATCATGAAGAGCGCGAAGAAGAAGATTGCTGCCGGTATCATCTCAACCCAAAACATCCAGCGCCACGCTTCGAAACCGAGCCAAAACTCGCTCACGGACGATCCCGCCGTACCCGCGAGTACGTAATTGCTCATGAAGGCGGCGGTCAGGCCCACAATGATCGCAACTTGCTGAATACTCGACAAGCGTCCGCGCATATGCGCCGGCGTTATCTCGCTTATATAAGCTGGCGCTAAGACACTCGCCGCTCCGACAGCGAGACCACCAAGAATACGGTAGACAATGAACTCTAGCGGACCACCGGCAACACCGGACCCCCACGCACTGATAAAGAAAAACACGGCCGCGACAATCAACACACCACGTCGACCAAAATGATCTGCAGTGCGTCCTGCAATCATTGCTCCAACAGCACACCCTAAGAGCATCGACGCGACAGACCATTGAATAACGGTATTGATATCTGTGGCTGCCACCCAAGCGCTATCAGCGAACTCAGCCGCCAGCCCATCAATTGTGCCATTGATCACGCCACTATCGAAGCCAAACAGAAATCCGCCAATTGTGGCGATGACGCTGATCAAAATGATCTGCCCCAGATTTGACTCGTCCGATTGTACTGAAGCCGTTGCTTCCATGGGTCGTCCTCCCTCGACGAATGATCATGGGCTATGGCGCGCTTTGCGGTGTCTCACAGCCCTCTTTCTATCCGGCGTACCATAGCCAAAAATAAAATGATAGCGCTATCATTTTTTACTGCTATAACGCATGGTGAAACGGCGGAAACACGCCGGGCGCCGAAACGCTCGTCAAAGAGCGACAATTGAGGGAGGACACAGCATGACATCATTGCAGTTTGTTGCGCATGCCCTCTATTCATCCCTACTCAGACCCGCTTCGTGTGTGTGATCGAAGCCATCAGCGTATCCAATCAGGAGCCGAGATCTTGAAAATCAACCCTCGCACCACTGTGTCCACCCTTGCCCTTGGCGCTGCTATTTTGGTCAGCGCCTGCGTGAACGCCGACATTGCTGAAACAGCCCCCGACCTCGTCCTCGTCGAAGAGCCTGCAGCCCCTGTCGAAACCGAAGTCGCAGAAGCCAAGCCTGTCATCACACCTGAAAACTGGCCCGTGGTCGAAACACCGCCGCTCGATCCAGAGGTCGAAGCCCGTATCGACGCGATCATGGCAAAGATGACACTGGAACAGAAAGTTGGTCAGACGATTCAGGCCGATAGCGGGTCGGTGACGCCTGAGCAGGTGAAGCAATATCGATTGGGCTCGGTGCTAAGCGGCGGCAATTCCGCGCCTGGCCCGGATCCTTATGCCGACGCTCAGACCTGGCTTGAAGCTGCAGACGCTTATTATGAAGCTTCCCTCGATCCGGAAGGTGTTGAAATTCCAATCCCGACCATCTGGGGCATTGATGCTGTTCATGGCCACGCCAATCTAAAAGGCGCCGTCGTCTTCCCGCACAATATTGGTCTCGGCGCAGCCAACAATCCAGACCTGATTGAAGAGATCTACACAGTCACCGCGAAAGAGCTACGGGTCTCAGGACATGACTGGACCTTTGCACCAACTCTGGCCGTCCCGCAAAATGATCGTTGGGGCCGGACCTATGAAGGCTTCTCGGAAAGCCCGGACATCGTCGCCTCTTATGGCGATCGTATCGTTTATGGTTTGCAAGGGCGCTTCGGCGATCCAGATTTCCTCGATTCTGAACATGTTCTGACAAGCGCTAAGCATTTTGTCGGCGATGGCGGCACTAAGGATGGCGTCGACCAGGGCGACGCTGTGATCAGCGAAGCCGAATTGCGAGACATTCACGCGGCCGGCTATGTCACGGCCATCGGCGCCAATGCACAAACCGTCATGGCCAGCTTTTCGGCCTGGAATGGCGAACGTATGCATGGTCAGAAAGAACTTCTTACCGACGTTCTCAAAGGTCAGATGAACTTTAACGGCTTTGTCGTTGGCGACTGGAACGGTCACGCGCTGATCCCCGGATGCACATCGACCGATTGTCCGGAATCCCTGAATGCAGGGGTCGACATGTATATGGCACCGGACAGCTGGGAAGGTCTCTGGCAATCAACATATGAACATGTTCAATCCGGCCGCATTCCGATGGAACGCCTCGACGACGCTGTTCGACGTATTCTTCGGGTTAAAATCAATGCGGGTCTGTTCGACAGCCCGGTCAAGCCGAGCGAACGGCCGCTATCGGGTGATGAAAGCCTGCTCGGGGCCCCGGAACATCGCGCCGTGGCGCGCCAGTCGGTGCGGGAATCGCTTGTGTTGCTGAAGAATAGTGGCGCGCTCTTGCCGCTCGACCCTGGTCAGACCATTCTCGTCGTCGGTGACGGCGCCAATAGTATCACCAAGGTTGCAGGTGGCTGGACTCTATCCTGGCAAGGCGGCGGATATCCAAACGAAGAATTCCCGAATGGCGAAACCATCCTGTCGGGCCTTTCCGAAGTGATCAACGCCAATGGCGGTAATTTGATCTTTGACCCAGAAGGCACATCCGATGTCGAAGCCGACGTCGTCATTGCTGTCTATGGCGAGGACCCTTACGCGGAATTCCAGGGCGATGTCGCCGACATGGATTTCCGTCCGAATGGCTTCGACACAGACCTGTTGGAAACCTATCAGGCCAGAGGCATGAAGACCGTTTCAGTCTTCCTGTCCGGACGTCCGCTGTGGACCAATCCGGAGATCAATGATTCCGATGCCTTTGTCGCCGCCTGGCTCCCTGGCTCAGAAGGCGGTGGCATTGCCGATATGTTGTTCAGAACGGACCCCTCCTTCGAGTTTACGGGTCGGCTCTCCTATTCCTGGCCTAAGCTGGCGACGCAGGTCGAGCTCAATGTGACCAAGACCCCATATGACCCACTTTTCGCCTTCGGCTATGGACTGGGTTATGGCGATGAAGGCGACCTCGCAGAACTGTCCGAAGAATCCGGTCTGGGGGACGGGGCGGCTGTAAGCAAAGGCGAGTTCTTCTCGAAAGGCGAATTTCCCGCGCCCTGGGAACTGTTCCGTTACGGATCTCCCGTCACCGCCCTACCCTTCGAATCCGCGGGACTGATCGTTACCGCTTATGATCGCGCAGCGCAGGAAGACTCGCTCAAGATCGACTTTAAGACGGGCGAAGAGAATTTCGAAATCGCCTCTGGATATGCGGTCGATCTGGCACGCGAATCCAATGGCGCCATGGAACTCAGCTTCCACGCGAAATCCATTGAAGGCAGCGGGAATATTCAGGTCGGAATGGGCTGTGAAGGCGATGATTGCGATCGTAGCCTGCCCGTCGCCCTGTCAGTTGAGTGGGGAGAGGTTCGTCTCAGCCTATCCTGTTTTGCCGATGCCGGAGTCAATATGGCGAGCCTTAAAAAGGCCCTGATCATTGGCGCTGATGCCGGGCAGTCCGTTGCTATAGCTGACGTAAAACTGGTCGAAGACCAGGATGCCGCGGCGAATTGCGGCTAATTTCATGACGCGCCGCGATCTGTCTGAAAATGATCGTGGCGCGTTCGATAACGCAAAGGAAACGCTTAAATTCGAAATCAACGTCGCTATATTCACGATTGGGTCGTAAACAGCGCATAGTCTCCGCGCAGCATTGCGCCAACAAACCGGAGAAAGAAGGGTTTTTCTTACTTTTGCTCATGAACAAGAAGCAAGCCGCCACGATCAAGGAAGTCGCAGAACGCGCTCAAGTCTCTCAGATGACGGTCTCCCGGGTTCTGAACGATCAAAGCTCGGTCAAGGAAACCACACGCAAACGGGTTCAGGAAGCGATGCGGGCGTTGAACTACCGGCCGAACATCATGGCCCGCAACTTGGCCGGGCGTGCCGGTCTGTTCATTGGCTTAATCTATCGAAACCCAAGCTACGGCTATCTCAGCGAGTTTCTTCTCGGTGCTCTGGATACGTGTCGTCAATTGGGCCATTATCTCATTGTCGAAGAACCGCTCGTTGACGATAATATGGTTGACTTTGAGCAAATGGAAAAACGATTCCTGGACATGAGCATTCAGGCCCTCATCGTTGTGCCGCCGCTTTCCGATGATCCGAAACTGATCGATACGCTTGAACGAACCGGCATCTCCTTCGTCTGCGTCAGTCCGAAGTTGAACGGCTATACCGGACCCAGCGTCCGCATGAATGATCGCGACGCCGCGCGTGACATGACTCAGCATCTGCTGGACCTCGGGCACAAGAAAATCGGCTTGATCAAAGGGCCACCCGATCACCGTTCCAGTGAGCTGCGCTATGCCGGATACAGCGACGCACTCGCCGCCGGCGGATTAACGGTCGACGAAAAACGCGTCGTCTCTGGCGACTTCACCTATGTCTCGGGCATTCAATCTGCCAAGACACTGATCGATAGCGGTGATGCCCCGACAGCAATATTCGCCACAAATGATGATATGGCGTCCGGCGCGATTGCTGCGGCGCATCAGGCCGGGTTACGCGTACCAGAAGATCTGTCCGTGGTTGGATTCGATGACACCGCAAACGCCTCCGCCATGTGGCCGGCTTTGACAACGGTGCGCCAACCGATCCGGGAAATGGCGAATAGCGCGATCAAACTTCTTGCACAAAGCGTGGCGCAGAGCCGCGCGCTCCTGCCCATCGAAGTCCAGAAGCTGACGCTTGATTATGAACTGATGATCCGCGACTCGGCCGGGCCGCCTAAGCAAAGCGATTGATCAGGTTTTCGAGCATTTCCTGACGACCTGACTTTGGCGTCGGCTCTATTCCGCCGGACTCAACTTTTTTGGCGATATCTTCCAGCGTCGCATCTTGCATGATCCAGGCACCCAAGCCGTCACTCCAGCCGGCATAGCGATCTTCAAGAAATGACTCGTACGTACCATCGTTCAAGATCGCTTCAGCGGCAAGCAATCCTCGCGCCAGGGCGTCTATCCCGCCTACATGGCCGTAAAACAGATCCGCGGCATCTATGCTCTGACGACGTACCTTCGCATCAAAGTTGAACCCGCCTGTCGTGAATCCCCCATTCTTCAGGATATGGACCATGGACCGCGTGATATCGAGCGACTCCATCCAGAACTGATCCGTATCCCAACCGTTCTGGGGATCGCCGCGATTGGCGTCGACGGACCCAAAAATCCCATGTGCGAAAGCCATGGCAATTTCATGGTCCATCGCATTACCGGCCAGCGTCGCATGATTGGTTTCAATGTTCACTTTGACATCGTCCAGCAAACCGTAGCGCTGCAGGAATCCGAAAACGGTTTGTGTGTCACGATCATATTGATGCTTAGTAGGCTCATGCGGCTTGGGCTCGATCAGTAAAGGCCCTTTGAACCCGATCTTGTGCTTGTGCTCGACCGCCAAGGAGAGCATCCGCCCCAGCTGATCGAGTTCGCGACCTGGGTCTGTGTTGAGCAAGGTGTCATAGCCTTCGCGGCCGCCCCACAAGACATAGTTCGCACCACCCAGGCGATGCGTTGCCTCCAACGCCTGGCGGATTTGCATCGCCGCACACGCAAAGACTTCCGGATCCGGATTGGTTGCAGCGCCCGCCATATAGCGCGGATGGCTGAACACATTCGCGGTGCCCCACAGCAGTTTCAGACCTGTTCGCGCCATTTGCGCTTCGATTGGGTCCAGGATACGGGCAAAATTCTCAGTATGCTCAGTCATTGTTTCGGCCGGCGCCATAACGTCAACATCATGAAACGCGAAGAACGGCCAACCAAGACGTTGGAAAAACTCGAACGCAATTTCGAGCTTGGCCTCTGCCATGGCCTGCCCTTCGAGCGCATGCCATGAGCGATTGAACGTCCCGGCACCAAACACGTCATAGCCGTCCCAACAGAACGTGTGCCAATAGCAGATCGATGGCCGCAAATGGTCTTCCATACGCTTGCCCATGACCAGGCGATCCTTGTCATAATAGCGATAGGCCAGCGGATTGTCCGACTCAGGCCCTTCATAGGCAATGGGACCTACGCCGTCGAAAAAGCTCGCTGTGTCAAACATGTCTTACGTCCTTTAAAATAGATCCTGAGTAGATTGATAAAGCAGGCGATAGCGATGGAATTGTTCGGCCATAAAGGCGACATCGCTCGCGCGCGGTTCGATTTCGTGTTGAATCTCTGGAGCAAAGAAACCAGGTTTGGTTTTGCCTTCCACGCCCATTTGCGCCAGGCGCGCTGCCCCCAACGCCGGCCCGACATCCGCATTCCTTCGATACACGAGAGGCCTGTTTAACGCAGCCGAGAGGATACGTCCCCAATAGGCAGAGCGCGATCCCCCACCGATCACGCTAATCGATTCGACGTCGGCGCCTGAAGCAAGAACGCTCAATCCGTCAGCAAAGCCCAAAGCGACGCCTTCCAGCACCGCTTGCCCGACCTGGGCCGCGCCACTATCATGATCAAGTCCGAACAAGACGCCTTTGGCGTGCGGATTATTGTGGGGTGTGCGTTCGCCCGACAGGTAAGGCAAGAAGATTGCCTTCGACGTGCCGAACATGTCCGCAACTTCAGTTTCAGCAATCAGAGCACCGGCATCCGCGACGCCGACCATGTTCGCCGCCCAATCGACGCAGCTGGCCGCTGATAGCATCACGGACATCTGATGCCAGAGCCCGGGTAATGCGTGGCAGAATGTGTGCACACCACTGGTAGCGTTTGGGGAATAGCCAGCATCTGCCGCAAATAGAACGCCCGAGGTGCCGAGCGACAAGAAGGCATCGCCTGGTCCAAACACACCAACCCCGACGGCACCGGCGGCATTATCGCCTCCGCCCGCCACAATCGGCGTGCCAATCGCCACACCCCAGTCATTGGCAACACTGGCCAGAAGGCCCCCTGTGACCTCGCTGCCCTCCATGAGGTCTGGCATCTGATCCATCGACAAATCACAAGCCGCGAGCAGGGACGATGACCAGTTTCGTTTCTCCACATCAAGCCATAACGTCCCAGCGGAGTCCGAAACATCGCTGGCGTAATCGCCGGTCATGCGCAGCCGAACATAGTCTTTTGGCAACAGCACTTTCGCAGTCTGGGAGAACACGCCGGGCTCATGGTCCCGGACCCAGATCAGTTTCGGCGCGGTGAAGCCAGGCATGGCCATATTGCCCGCGACTTGCCACAAGTCCGGCACATCACGTTCGAGTTTTTCGCATTCTTGCGTACTGCGACCATCATTCCAGAGAATGGCTGGGCGCAATGGCATATCTGAGGCGTCGAGCAGCGTCGCGCCATGCATTTGTCCCGCTAACCCAACCGCTTTCACCCCGCCCCGGAGCGCATGTGGCAAGCGCGAGACGGCGACATTCGTCGCCCGCCACCAGTCTTGGGGATCTTGCTCAGACCACAAGGGATGAGGCCGTGAAATCGGCAGCGGTGCAGTTGCCTGCGCGACCACTTCCCCTGCCTCATCCATCAGGATCGCTTTTACCCCTGACGTTCCAATATCGATCCCGAGATACATTTGAAGCGCCTCAATTGGAGTTTAAGCAAAAAGCTCAAACCGATTTTACTCGGTACTCGTTTCGCTCGTAATGGCGAAGAAGGGACCAAGTTCTATCGTCTGTTTCTCAAATCCGAAATTGAAACCCATGTCGGATTCACTAATTGGGAAATCTCGTTCGGCAACGCCCGTAACGCGATACATTTTCCAATCAGATGTTGGCATAATTTCCTGAACCACCGCCGTATCGTAAGGCTCGACATTGCGGCCCAGTGCGACACTGATCTTACCCGTCTCTTTTTTCCGAGGCAGCTTGGACGTGCGGGCCCAAAAAAAGATCTCAACGGTTTGTCCGGCAGCAACATCGCGCTCGAATGGAGCGCGCATGTTTATGTCCCACGGCTTTTTGCTTTTCTTGCGAACTCGGAAGCTGATCGCCTGCGACCCCGGAACGCCGTCTGATTCGACGATTGACACACTTTTATTGCCACCTTCGGGTTGCCACTTGATTGCCATCGGATTGTGCAGAAGCTTTCCGGGCAATGCGGATTGACTAACAGGTGCGACCTCATAGGCCGGGTCGGCAAGCGCGTCTGGCGAGACTTCCATAAACAATGCGAGTGATCCGGCAATGGCACACAATTTTAGAGACTTCATTTTGTTCTCCTCCCATATTCTCCGGGCCCAGATCCCGGGTTTATTCGGCTGCTTTTGTCGGCGCGACCCATTCCGTCACGCCCATGCAGCCTGCAATGTTAGCGCTACCATACCTTAGCGAGTATGGCTATCCCCCGATTGGGAGTGCGCTAACAATAGGAGAAAAAATACGGCCTTTTCTAGGGGGCCTCAACACCTATTGCAGGCTGACTTCCCCGCTAATCGCTTTAGCCAAGTGATCTCGGCGATCGACAATTTCCTGTTTCACGTCATCGGCACAATTCCGGCATCGCTTTAGAATGCCTTCGATCTTGTTCAATTGTGACTCCGCAGATTTTGCGTCGCCCGTCAAAAGCTTGATCAGGCCGATTTTGTAATGTGCATCGTACAGGATTTTGCTGGATGCTGTTGCCCGCTCGAAACTGCGGAGCGCCTCGTTGGTCTTGCCCAACTGGATTTGCGAAAGCCCCGCAAAGTATAATTGCCTTCCGCGCATTTCGCATGTCCGATCATAGGTGTTCTGAATGTTACGCGCCGCGATGCCATCTGTTGCTGCCACGCCGGCTGGAGTATTCTGTCCACCGCCCGCTGTCGCCCCTTGCGACGACGCACCAGAATCAAATCCGGCAGCATTGGTGAACGTCTCTGCACGCAGTGAGTTTATCTGCGCACCTTCCACCGAATTCGTCACCTGACGCTCGCGGCGAAGTGCACACATCGCATTGTCGAGGAATTCGACCTCAGCGGTTTCATAGTCTCCGGCCCGGAACGCTGCCATAGCCGCATCATTCTGCACGCCCTGGACTTCTACAGTATCTAGCACCCGTTCATCGCCTTCGGCCTGTTCGGATGTTTCTTGCGCGGCCATTGCTGGCGCCGTCAGTGTGATGGCCGTTGCCATTGCAAAGGCTGAGAGGAAACGATTTGAAAGTTTACGCATAATGAATGCCTTTTCTTTTAGTTTTTACCTCAACTCCCAAGCGAATGTTACGCGCTTTGGCACAACTTGTGAAGGTATGATTGATGATCCTCGAACGCGTCGAGGCATTTATACATGGTTCGACGAACCTCAGCCATGCGCCGATCCAGCGCTTCATCCGTCATATAGTCGATGACGGGATGATAGCGCTTGGGCCTGAAATTTTGCCCTTCAAACACGGCAAACCAGCTATTTTCGCTGAACAGCTCATTATTTTCGCGATAGAGCCTTCCATTCTCCATATAGATGTCGATGCGCTGGCGCAGGGTTTCCGGTAAATCCATCGTTCGCACATAGTTCCAGAATGGGCTGTCATCGCGTCGTGTCGCACAGTAATGCAGGATCAGGAAATCACGGACTTGCTCAAACTCCATCAGGGTCTTCTGATTGTAGTAATCAATGTCGCTTTGATTGAAGAGTTTATCCGGGAAATTCGTCATCAAACGTGCAACCGCAGTTTGTATCAAATGAATTGAAGTCGATTCAAGGGGCTCCAGGAAACCCGCAGAAAGACCGAGGGCGACAACGTTCTTGTTCCAGGTCTTTTTTCGTATTCCAGTCTTGAAGCGTAAAAATTTCGGATCTTTCAATGGTGCGCCGTCCAGCCCAGAAGCGAGCTGAGCGTAGGCTTCGTCATCGCTGATATATTCGCTGCAATAAACGTGTCCGTTGCCGATCCGATTTTGCAATGGGATGCGCCACTGCCAGCCAGCTTTGTGGGCTGTGGCCCGCGTATAGGGAATGGGTGGACCATTGGGTTCACACCCTTGCGCCACGGCGCGGTTCACCGGCAGATAATGCGACCAGTCATCATAGCCGGTTTCCAGGGTCTGTTCGATCAACAGGCCGCGGAAACCGGAGCAATCGATGAAGAGTTCCCCATCAATCTTCTCGCCGGACTCAAGGGTGACGCTCTCAATGAAACCGTCTTCCGAACGCTGATTGACCTTTACCACTTTGCCTTCCACGCGCTGAACCCCGCGCGATTCGGCGACGCCGCGCATATATTTCGCATACAAGGAGGCATCGAACTGGAAGGCATATTCAATCGAGCTCAGCGGCGATCCGCGTAATTCCGGCTTGGGGTGTGCAAACTTGCTGGCTTTGGAGGACAGGCAATGCAGATTGTAATCATCAATCGGGGGCACGCCTTCCTTCTGGGCATGACGCAACCAGAAATGATGGAAATGAATCCCATCCATATTGACGCCATATGGACTGAACGAGTGAAAATAGCGCTCACCGATCTGGCCCCAATTGACGAACTCAATACCGACTTTGAAGGTCGCATTGGTTTTCCGTAAAAAGTCATTCTCGTTCAATTGCAACAACTGATTGAAGTATCGAATATGCGGAATCGTCGCTTCCCCGACACCGACCGTACCGATTTGCTCGGACTCGATCAGCCTGATGCGAATATCGGGATTTCTCAATAATAGCGACAAGGCCGATGCGGCCATCCAACCTGCCGTACCACCACCGACAATCACGATTTCCCTAATGTTCAAGTCCTGCATCTTGTACTTCCTACCGATCTCATGCGGGCATTGGCGCCCACGCGTACTTCTTCAAGAATGTTTCGTGCGTTTCCATTTTTTGACTCGCATTCATCATTGCGGACTGCATTGACCCAAGGCTACGAGCGATTTCTTGCGCACTAAGGCTATCCACAATCGGGTCGACCGTTCTAGGTAATAAATTCTGGCCAACCATTACAGCCACCCAACTTGGCCGCGTGAACAGTTCATCTTCATAACGGAAAATGCGACCGGCTTCCTGAAACAAATCCATCTTCTGGGTCAGCGAATCCGGCACACTCATTGTTCGGCAATAGTTCCAGAACTCACTATCATCCCGCTGCGTGGCCTTGTAATGCAAGATGATGAAGTCGCGGACCTGTTCGAATTTTTTCTGCAGCTGTCGATTGTACTCATCACGCACAGCGGTCGGCATATCCGCGCTCGGAAACAAAGAGATGAACTTGCTGATGCCTTCCTGAATCAGGAACAGTGACGTAGATTCCAGCGGCTCCAGGAATCCACCAGACAAGCCCACTGCGATACAGTTCTTTTCCCAGAATTTTTCGCGATGGCCCGTGCGAAATTTAATTCTTCGTGGTTCCCCCTTTGCCGGTCCATCCAGATCTTCGAGCAAGCTTTCAATAGCGTCCTCGTCGCTGATCAAGTCGCTGGCATAAATGTGACCATTTCCAGTCCGATGTTGTGTTGGAATGCGCCATTGCCATCCGGCCGTTTTGGCCGTGGATTTCGTGTAAGGCAGCAGCGGGCCGGTCCGCTCACACGCGACAGTCTGTGCCGTGTCGCACGGCAACCAGTGCGCCCAGTCCGTGAATTTGACGCCCAGTTTTTGACCCAGCAGGAGCGCACGGAAACCGCTGCAATCAAAAAACAGGTCTCCCTGGACCTCTTGACCATTCTCCATCGTAACGCTTTCGATAAAGCCCGTTTCCGAGTTTAGGGCCACGTCAATAACCTTGCCCTCTAAACGCTTGGCGCCGCGCTCTTCGGCGTAGGCGCGAAGATAACGGGCATAGGCTGTCGCATCGAAGTGATAGGCGTATCGAAGCTGTGACATGACAGAGCGCGGATCGTTGTGGGGCATTGCGAACTTGAATTGTTTAGCTGCGATCGCACTCAGGCTGAACGTCTCGATCTCACTCTTCGGATGCGATTGCCGATAGCGCATCCAGAATTGATGGAAATCAATCCCCTGCATGTCGACACCATGCGGGCCGAAAGGATGGAAATAGGCTTCGCCAATCTGTCCCCAGTTCACAAATTCAATGCCTAGTTTGAACGTACCGTTCGTCGTGCGCAGAAAGTCCTGCTCGGAAATACCTAGCATGGCATTAAAGTTTATGACGTCCGGGATCGTCGCTTCACCCACGCCAATCGTACCGATCTGCTCAGACTCGATCAACGTGATTTTGACGGCATGCGGCGGCAACAGACTCGAAAGCGCGGCTGCCGTCATCCAGCCCGCAGAGCCACCGCCGACAATTACAATATTTCGGATCGCTGGTTTTTGATCAGGCATACTTTTGCTTCTCGAAATAACGTTTCATGTTGGAGACATACACATGGTGCGGAGGCATTCGGCCCACCAATTGCTCTATTGCACGGGCCATTCCATCCAACTGATGATCAATGTCTAGCCTGGCCGTCGCCTCGACTTGCAGATCATAGCGTGCGACGCGGCACCCCAAGCCATGATGCAAGACCGTCCAATCCTCATCATTATATGGCTCTAAATCGAATTTCGTCAGAATACCGCGGCTTTCAAACTGTACGATCTTGCGATTCAGATCTGGGCTTTGAGCGGCTGAGGCCGCTTCAGACCAGAAAGAAGACGTCGGCGCCTCATTAAGGTAGAACGCATTGGCGAACATGTCCGTATGATTTACATCGTTTTGGAATCGCCGATTGAATTCGCGCTGCTCCATATCAAACGTGCGCGCCACCGGTATCAGATCCAGAAGTCTTTCAATATCCCGCTGCAACATCACCATCGGACCAGGTGTAAGCGGATCATGTGCGCTGGCGGCGGCACCGATCGCAACCGTATTATTATGCCATGCAACGTCCAGCGCACCCAGCGCGTAAGGCGTTGCGTCAACGGCTTTATCATCCTTCTGGATCATCAGCGTATGAACCGAATCCTGCAAGAAGGTATGCGCGGACCAACCTTGGGCAGAGGCTTGCACGCGCCGACACGCCGGGCCCAGTTGGCTTGCGGATTTGAGCGAATGGGTTAGCGATATGCGCCGGATCGTCGCGAATGAATGACCTACTGCGGATAACAGTTTCCTTGCAGGTCCGGTACAGTCGATAAATAGATCGGCGGTGATCGTTTCACCGGACGTCAGATCGAGACTTATGACTTCCCCATTGTCCGTATTTACAGTTTCGATGCTTGAAGCGGATCGCGAGACTCCACTGGTCTGAACCTTCTCTGCGAGCAATCGCGTCCACTGGTGTGCGCTGAATTGATATCCGTATTCTGCGCGAGAGAGTGGATTTGATGCATCATTCGGCGGGTGAGCGAATTTGCCGTGCCGCGCTGCAACACCGGAAATCAACAAAGGCGCCAGGCTACGCTGATTTCGTGTCAGATGATGGTTCAGTGGGACGCCGCCGATTACGGGCAGGATTTGATGATGACATTGAATCCAATCCGTGTCTGTTCCGGGCCAGTCGACATAGTGCGACCCAAACGAGAATGAGGTATTGCTGCGCGAGAACAGGACGGGCTCGTCCAGCCCCAGCCCGCGCAGGAAGTCATAAGCCGTTGGCAAGGTGACGCTGCCATAGCTCAGATCATCATCAGCATCTTCGCCTTCGTCGATCAGGACAATCTGATACGCCGAACTGAGCGCGCCATGCAGCGCAAGCGCCGTCATCAGGCCCGCCAGGCCGCCGCCGCAAATGACAATCTTGAACTCGGAACGCTGCATGCTGTCTTTCAACGCTAATTCGGAGCCGAAGGCGACGCGACAAGAGGCGCAGACTGCGACGCGGCTCCGTATCGCTGCAGAAAATCGATCTGATCAGGGGTCGCTTCCACCGCGTTAATCGTGTTCTGTTTGATCGAACCAAGCTGCGAATTCAGCTGATCCAGAGGATACTTGTCAGCCCGCGGGTCATAAGACGCCGGCACCAGGTTCTGTCCGAGCATGACCGCGATCCAGCTTGGCGGCAGGAATACGCCAAATTCATACTTAAGGACATATCCACGTGTGTTCCAGGCAGCGATCTTCTCCTGCAGGCTGTCCGGCAAAGTCATGTCGCGGAAATAGCGCCACATCTCGCTATCGTCGCGCTGAGTCGCCGCATAGTGGAGTAAGAGGAAATCCCGAACACGCTCGAAATTGAGCCCCATACGGGCATTATACTCGTCAACGTCATTGTCATCGATCATGGCACCAGGGAACAATTCAATCAGTGCCGTAATACCCTCCTGAATAAGGTGGATCGATGTTGACTCAAGGGGTTCCAGGAATCCACCGGACAAGCCGATGCTAACAACATTCCGGCTCCAGAACTTGTTGCGGCGTCCCGTCTTGAAATAGAGCTGCTTTGGTTCGGCGAGGGCCGGCCCCTCCAGCGTACTCATCAATTGATGCGTCGCTTCATCATCAGAGATGTACTCGTTCCAATAAACATGGCCATTACCGGTCCGGTGCTGCAGCGGAATGCGCCACTGCCAGCCAGCCTTCCGCGCAGTTGCGCGTGTATACGGCAAAAGCTTACCGCGCGCTTCGCAAGGTACGGCTGCGGCTCGATTGCAGGGCAACCAATGGCTCCAGTCATCATAACCGGCGTTTAGCGCCTGCTCGATGAGAATGCCCCGAAACCCGGAACAGTCGACAAAGAGCTCGGCTTCAATCTGCTGTCCATCTTCTAGGGTCAGGCGCTCAACATGACCGGATTCGGGGTTTTGACTGGCTTTGGTGACCTTGCCCTCGGTACGGACAACGCCGTTTGCCTCGCAATAAGATCGAAGGAATTTCGCATAGAGGCTCGAATCGAACTGATAGGCATAACCGAAATTGGACCCGATCTGGTTATGATCTTCGCCCGGCATCTGAAACCGGCCCTGTTCTGCGGCGATGATGGGATAGGAGTAATCATCCAAGCGTGACGCCAGGCCCTGCTGCCGCAGGCGTAACCACAATTGATGGAAGTCCATTCCGAGCGTCGGCAGACCATAGTCGCCGAACGGGTGAATATAGTGATCGCCGAGCTTTCCCCAGTCGCAGAATTCGATTCCAAGCTTAAACGTCGCTTCCGTCGCTCGCATGAAGCTTCGTTCTTCAATGCCAAGTTGCTGATTAAAATAGCGGATGTGTGGCAAAGTTGCCTCACCCACACCGATTGTGCCGATATGATCGGACTCGATGAGCTGGATTTCAAGCCCTAATGCCTTGAATTTATTAGAGAGAGCCGCCGCGGTCATCCACCCCGCCGTGCCGCCCCCCAGGATACAGATCTTGCTTATCTGGCTCACGGTTCCTCCTGCGACTGCCATTTATTTATCACTTTTATGACTCCCCTCTTGCATAAAAGGAAGAATAAATGATAGCGCTATCAAAACAAAAAATACATGCTCTGCACCTATGCGTGTGGTGTGAGCATCAAAGGCGAGGAAACCGAGTGATCCTAACGGTGAGCTCTCAATCAGGGGTAGATATCAGTACAATCAGTTTTTGAATGAACGGAACGGTGTTTGCATGCGCCGCCCGACATCACTCAAGCAGAGCATCGAAAATTTCGATCGCTCACTACACAGTCACTGAATTCGATTTAGGGAGGTAAATCAGTGAATTCGAAGTCGAAACTTGGCCGCAAAGGGCCGAACAAACTCACGCTTCTAGGGACAACCGCCATGTTTGCCGTATTCGGCATGCCTGGAGTCATGGCTCAAGAAGATGCTGCGGATGATTCTGCGGTTGAAAATGTTAGCGATAACACAACCGATGAAGAAGCCCGTCAGGACGTCATTGTTGTGCAAGGTGTCCGAGGCGCGCTGCAAACCGCGCGGAACCTGAAACGCGACTCTGACACGTTCGTGGACTCGATTACCGCGTCAGATGTTTCTCAACTTCCAGACCTCTCCGTTGCGGAAGCGCTGGCACGTGTTCCTGGCGTCGTCACTCAACGCTTTGAGCTCGGCGGCAGCGATGGCGACTTCCCGTCGCCTGAGGGGTCAGGCAATATCGTTCGCGGCCTCCAATATGTCCGGTCGGAATTCAACGGTCGTGACGCCTTCTCCGCAAATGGTGGACGCGCGCTCGAATGGGCGAGTATCCCACCTGAGCTGATCGGTGCAGTCGACGTTTTCAAAAACCAGTCAGCGGACATGATTGAAGGCGGAATTTCGGGTGTCGTGAATTTGCGGACGCTGGAACCGTTCGATCGTGACGGTCTGGTTGCGGTTGCGATTGCTGATGGGACGTACACAGACCTCGCAGAAGAGTGGAGCCCTGGCTTCAGCGCGGTCCTCGGCAATCGCTGGGACACCGATAGTGGGGAGTTCGGTCTGCTCGGTTCATTCTCAACCTCAACCCTGAATTCCGCCATTCACGGCTTCCAGTATGGTCCATTGCTGACCCTTCCGAATCCGTTTCAGGCGGACTCAACGATCGCCCTGCCGGGCGGTTGGCAAGCGCGGGACGTGGAATTTGAACGAGAGCGCGACAGCTACTATCTGGCTGGCCAATGGCGCGCGCCAGACGGCAATACAGAATTGACGGTAAAAGCTGTCCGCGTTGAAAACGAAACTCAGTCTGATGAGCGTACATTCGAGTTCTTCACCGACGCTGAATCTTGGGCTTCCTGGGAATTCCTGGGCGGACCTTCTGCCTATTCAATCCGGCCCTTTACGTCTGAAGGCATTGCCCAGTGTAACGGCAATGGTGAAGCAGCGAATGGCGGCATCGGTATCTGTGAGACCCTACGTCCGGTAGATGGCGGTCTGTTTGAATCCGGCATCGTATCCAACCAGTTGCGTGACTGGCTTGGTGATGGCGCAACCGGAACCGGCAGCCTCGGCACACCGTTCCAGTCATTGGCCGTGTACGAAGCCCGATCTTCTGTGACTCAAGACATCAGCGCCAACTTGAAATGGCGCGCAAATGATCAATGGTTCTTCGAGTTCGATGCCCACTATACGGATGCAGAAGCGACCTTGGATCGTCTCTGGGCTGGCGGGAATCACTTTGCTGATTACTCGTTTGACTTCTCTGATCCGATGAACCCGCAAATTGGTCTGTTCCAGACCGGTACGCAACTTCAGTCATGGGTGCCACGCGGTGGACAGCCGCAAACCGCACCGACATCTCTGGCGGATCCGAACACAGCTTACCTGCTCTATGCAGCTGACCAGTTCGAAGACAATACAGGTGATCTGTATGCCGTACGCGGCGACGCAGAATATGAATTTGCTGATGATGGCTGGTTCGACTCCGTCAAGTTTGGTGGTCGCTATTCAGAGCGTGAGCAAATCAACCGCAGTGCAGGACTGAATTGGGCTGGTATCGCACCACCATGGGCTGGCGGTTACCTACCTTACGCCAACCGCGCGGATGCAAATGCGTTCGAAGTGTTTGACTTCTCTGACTTCCAGCGCGGCGGACTGTTCGTCGGCGATGCCGGCGTAGTCTTCCCGGACCGCGCTCAGTTGCAGGACTATGGTGCATTTGTAACTTCGCTTGCTAACGAGCCTCTATTGACGGTTGGGATCAACTCTGACGGCAACCTGCAGATTGGCGATTGGGCGCCGTTGAACCAGAACGGTGTCATCGACTATGCCGGTCGTGGTATTGATGGGTCTGTTAAAGAGCAAACAATGAACCTCTATGGCATGTTGAACTTCGGGAACGAATTCGACAATGGGCAAGCGCTGTCGGGTAATATCGGCGTACGTTATGTGAAAACTGACATTACGGGCGGCGGAATCGGTGGCTTCTCTGAATTCGCCGACCTGACGGGTACCGCAGACGATGCTTCGAACCCACGGACCTATTTGCCTGAATTGGCAGCATTCCTGGATCAGGCAGATAGTGTGATTGGAATCGACAACTCATACGAGTATTTCTTACCATCGCTGAATGTGAAATGGGAACTCAATGACGAGATGCTGATCCGCTTCGCGGCGAGCCAGGCGATCACACCTCCAAATATTGCTGATCTTAATGCAAGCCGTAACGCTCGTGCGCTTTTGGGTTTTGTAACAGATCCGAACCCGGCCCCGGGAACGCTTCCAGGCGTTATTGACATCATTCCGGATGCCGTCCGGTTTGATGGTGGCAACCCGAATCTCGAACCTATCGAAGCGATCAACTTTGATCTCTCATACGAGTGGTACTTCGGCGATGACGGGCAATTCACGGTCTCAGGCTTCCATAAGGAACTCGAGAACATCATCGTATTCGGAACGACGAACGAAGGATCTTCAACATTCGATGGTTACACCATTCCGTTCGACTTCGGCGGAAACACCAACCTGAATGACGGAACGGTGACCGGTGTCGAGATCGCCTATCAGCAATTCTATACCGATCTTCCTGGTTTGTTTGGAAACCTCGGCTTGCAAGCCAACCTGACTCTGATCGAGTCAGAGTCGACGGCGCTGCCTGAATTCGAGGATGCGGACGGAGACGGTGTGCCGGATAACTTCCTGACGGTGTATCGATTCGGTATCGAAGAATTACTCGGCCTGTCCGACATTTCGGGTAACCTGATCGGCATCTATCAGGATGAGAACTTCGAGGCCCGCCTCGCCTATAATTGGCGGTCGGACTATTTCAGCTCGTATCGTGACTTCGTTACCGGTAATCCGATCATTCAAGAAGAGATCGGCTTCCTGGATGCGTCTTTCAAATGGGACGTCACCGACCAGATCCAGATCGGTGTCCTTGGCGCTAACCTGTTGGATACGAAAGCATTCGCGAGCCAACAGGTCGATCAAGCGGGACAGCGTTTCGCGCGCTCCAGCTTCGTCAATGATCGACGCTTCGAAGTCAGCATTCGTTATTCCTACTAATACGAACTAGCGAATGCTCATTCAAATGAGGGAGAGGTCTCCAGACCTCTCCCTTGTTCTTTGTGGTTCAAATTTTTTATTGAGCGGCAAGCCAAGGCACGAGCGCAAAGTGCGCGATCAGCGTCAGCACAAGAGCGCCACCAGAGGCCCAGAGCGCTTTCTTCTTCAACATAGGCTCTTTCGGGGCGCCCTCTTCCGTGCCTTCGACAATTTCGCCATCTTGCTCATATTGGGACTGCACTCCAATGGGCAGAACACAAAAAAAGCAAACCCACCAGGTGATGATCAGAACGACGGCAAAACCAACCGGGTCCATTTAGTGCTGCCCGTCTTTTGGCGTTTCCATCAGCTCGACGAGGACCCCATTGGAGTTTTTCGGATGTACGAAGATGATCATCGTGCCATGCGCTCCAATCCGAGGTTCGCCTAACACGGTCGCGCCGCGCGCCTTCATTTCAGTCACCGCCTGATCGATATCCGAGACCTCGAAACAGACGTGATGTTGTCCGCCGCGCGGGTTCTTCTGAATGAAGTTGTGGATTGGGCTGTGCTCGTCCAGTGGTTCGATCAGTTCGATCTGGCTGTTCGGCAAGTTTACGAAGCAGACCTTCACGCCCTGGGCCGGCATATCAAACGGATCGGTAATGTCGGTAGCACCATACAGCGTGCGATATGTCTCCATTGCCGCTTCAATATCCGGCACCGCAACTCCGACATGATTGAGTGGCCCGATCTTGAAAGTCTCGGTCATTGCAATTCTCCTTGCCTAGACCCTTAGCACACTGACATCGACGATGGGCTTGCGACCGAACGTCCGCTCGCACGCCTTTTTCACGGCGCGTGCAAGAGCCCGTTCAACTTCTTCTTCGTCCTGGCGTTTACGGCGTTTCATCCGGTTAATCGCTTCTTCGACCGCGTCATCGACATCGATCAGACTTTCATCGGCATTGCTGCCATCCGGCTCCGACAAGCCGCGTGCGGTGAGCAATGGCCCATCGACCACATCGCCTTGTGCATCAATCGCGATAGCGACGCTAACATGGCCCCAGTTGGCGAGCGCTCGACGTTCGCGAATGCCCTCACTCTCGGCAGGCACGAGCCGGTTGCCATCAAGATACAGGCGACCATTGGGAACATTGTCTATGGTTGCTGCCGGCCCTGGCGCCAGGCGAATGAGATCACCGTTTCGCGGCGTCACCGCATCGCCGACCTGAAGGCTTTTGGCATAGGCCGCATGTTCGACAATGTGACGTCGTTCCCCATGCACAGGAACCGCAATCTTCGGACGCACCCATTGATACATGCGACGCAGTTCATCTCGGGCGGGGTGGCCAGACACATGGATCGGGCCATCTGCCATCTTATCGGTAATCACCCGGACTCCTTTTTCAGCCAACGCATTTTGCATGTCAAAAATGCCCTTCTCATTGCCTGGTATGACCCGGCTTGAGAAAATGACCGTATCACCGTCGCCGAGACTGATATGGCGGTGATCATCGCGTGAGATCCGCCCAAGCGCGGCGCGTGCCTCGCCTTGTGAGCCCGTGCACAGGAATAAGAGATTATCATCGGGCAGGCTGCCGGCCTGATCTTCGCTGATCAGATCGGGTAAGTCTTCAATCACGCCGGTGGCAATCGCCGCGTCGGTGATCTTGTGCATGCTGCGCCCAACTAAGCAAACGCTCCGCCCCGCCTGCCGGGCCGCTTCAATAACGGTCGCAACGCGCGCGACATTTGATGCAAATGTGGTGACCGCCACGCGTCCGGTCAGGCCGCCAATCAGTTCGATTAAATTCCGGCGAACCACACCTTCGGATCCGCTTTCACCTTCTACAAAGACATTCGTACTGTCACAGACCATTGCCAATACGCCTTCATCGCCCAAGGCTGTCAGCGCTTCGATATCTGTTTGTTCGCCCAGCTGTGGCTCTGGGTCAATCTTCCAGTCCCCCGTATGCAGAATCGTGCCAAGTGGCGTATCAATGGCGAGCGCGTTTGGTTCCGGAATGGAATGCGTCAGGGTGATATAGCTTACCTTGAATGGTCCTGCTTCAATCGACGCGCCAAGCGGTAGCACCTGAATGCTGGTATTCTTAAGACCGCGCTCAATCAGTTTGGCCTGAGCAAGATGGGCGGTAAAGGCCGTGGCATAGATCGGCGCGCGCGTCTGTAAACGCGGTAGGATCAACCCGATCGCGCCGATATGGTCTTCATGCGCATGGGTCAGGAAGATGCCATCAATCCTGTCACCCTGATCTTCCAGGAAGGCTGGATCCGGCGTGACGAGATCAATGCCTGGCGTATCGTCGCCGCCAAAGGTTACGCCAACATCGATCAGAATCCAGCGCCGATCATGCGCTGGCCCATAGCCATACGCATTCAAATTCATTCCGATCTCGCCACATCCGCCGAGCGGCAGGAATACGAGTTCCGCATCTTTTGAATGTGCCATTTGCCCCGCTTAGTCTTTCTGATTTCTTCGGTAGACTTCTAACAGGCCTACTTCCATCAAACTCTGATCGAAATGATCTATAGTCTCACTGGCGCCCTCGAAAAGGGATGCAACCCCGCCCGTGGCAATAACCTTGAGCGGCGCTGCATATTCGCGCTTCACGCGTGTGACAAGGCCATCAATCAAGTCAACATAACCCCAGAACACACCGGATTGCATGGCTGAGATCGTATCCTGGCCGATGACCTGAGACGGCTTTTGAATAGCAATTCTGGGCAACTGCGCCGCCGCATCATGCAAGGCGCGCATGGACAGGTTGATACCGGGTGAAATAATACCGCCTTCAAAACCGCCATCTGGTCCAACGACATCAAATGTGGTCGCGGTACCGCTATCGATTACCATTTTCGCACCTTCATACAATTGATGCGCCCCGATTGCGGCGACAAGACGATCCGCACCAACCTGTTCCGGCCGTCTGATACGGATGGGCACGTCCAGTTTTGTGCTCGGTTCGCCCACAAACATTGGCTCGGCATTGAAGTAACGGCGCGATAGATTGCGAAAATTGAATTTCGCCTGTGGCACGACGGAAGAAATGATACATCCGGTGATTTGCGAGAGCGCCAATTCCTCCATGCGCATCAAGGTTCCCAGCCAAACGGCATGATCATCGGCCGTCCGTGTCGCTTCGGTCGAACTCCGCCAACTCGACACCCATTCCGTACCGCTATGGAGCGCAAACACGGTATTCGTGTTGCCGACATCAATTACTAACAGCATCAGCTTACTCGCTTCACTAAGTCTACGTCACCCGCCCTTATGGTGCGCTGCGCGCCATCCGGCAATCGCAAGATCAGGCCACCATCCTCGGCGAGACCTTCAAACACACCTTCGATCCGGTCCTGGACAGGCCCGGCCTGCACCCGCTCGCCCCGTCCTTCTGCCACGGCAAGCCAAGCCTCTAACAACCCGGAGAAATCCAGCCTGGCCTGTTCAATGCGCCGATGCACGGACGCCCGCAACTCGTCGAGGAGCAAGTCTGGCGTAAGCGCAGAAGGTGCTCCTTCCTGTATGAGGCTTGTCGCCGCCTGATCGACGCCGTCTGGCGCGTGTTTGAGATTGATTCCCATACCAAGCGCGATCCATACGACACCATTGGTCTCGCCGGTTTCCGTCAAGATGCCACTGATTTTCTCGCTGCGGACGCGGACATCATTGGGCCATTTCAAGAGCGCTCCCAGCTCTGGTGTTACCGCCTCACACGTATCTCGTACCGCCAACCCCGCCGCAAAAGGAACCCGTGCAGCCATGCTCAATCCGCCGGATTCTGGAAACAGGAGTGTACTGAAAAGATTTCCGACAGGAGAGACCCAGCTGCGACCTAGACGCCCCCGACCCGCGTTTTGCTGACGTGCCGCAATCCAAACGGCGGACGTTTCGCCGCGACGCGCCCGGCGTTTGGCCTCTTCGCTGGTGCTATCTATATCGTCATACCAATGGACTGGCGCGGTCTGGATCACGAGATCAGGCTGGCCGCTGTATTGGCGGCGAGTTCACTGAACGGGCTAACAAAGATCAACAATAGGACGCTCGCAATCGCGGACAGGTAAACGGTCGCCGTGACCCAACCATCGACTGGCTCGAAGTCTTCAGCCTGCTCGTCAAACCACATAATTTTGACGATGCGCAGATAATAGTACATCGCAATCACGGAACTGATGATCAGGATGATGATCAAAGGCATCAGCCCGGCATTCCAGCCCGCTTCGAGCACCGCAAGCTTACCCAGGAAGCCAAAGGCAAGTGGAAAGCCCGAGACCGAAACCAGCAAGATCGTCAACGCCGTGGCCAAACCCGGCTGTCGGCGGATCAAGCCGGCCAGTTCATCAATATTCTCGACCATTCCCCCTTCGCGACGCATGGACAAAACGCCGCCAAATAAACCAAGCGAGGCGATCACATAAGCCGTCATGAAAATCAGAAGCGCGCCAACGCCATACTGGACGCCAGCCGCAACCGCGACGAGTGCATAACCCATATTTGCAATGGAAGAATAGCCAAGCAGACGCTTGAGATTGGCTTGCGGCAAGGCGCCGAAGGCACCCACCAGCATCGAGGCTGCAGCGATGATACCGACGATCAGCTGCCAGTTCTCGAAGGCGATGGCCTGCGGAAATGCCGTGAACATGATGATGGCGAAGACCACCATGCTGGCCATTTTCGGCGCCGTCGCGAAAAAGGCAACGACCGGACTTGGAGCACCTTCATAGACATCGGGTGTCCAGACGTGCATCGGCGCTGCGGACACTTTAAACGCTAGGCCGGTGATCATCAGCACCATGCCAAACATGAAGCCCAGGCTCGCTTCTGCATCTGCCACCGCTTCATAGCTTGTGCCGCCGGCAAACCCATAGACCAGAGAAATGCCATACAATAAGAGGCCCGAAGCAAGCGCGCCAAGGACGAAGTATTTCAAACCTGCTTCCGCCGACCGCGGACTGTCCCGGTGGAACGAGGCGAGCACGTATGAGGATAGGCTGAGCATTTCGACACCCAGATAAAGCGTCATGAAATTCGATGAAGACAGGATCACGCCCATGCCGAGTGCAGCAAAGATCATTAGTAGCGAATACTCGTATCGCATCGTATCGTGGCGGCGCAGGAAACCTTCCGCCATAAGTAAAGCGATACCCGCGGATGCGAAGCTGACCACTTTGGCAAAATTGGCGAAACTGCTGGTCTCGACCAGGCCATCAAATGCACGACCACCCTCCCAGTAGAATGCGGCCAGCGCCGCTGATACGAAAAGAATGCCGGCGCCCAGCTTAAACGAGATGGCGTTAAACCTGTCTCCGAACAGGGCGCCGATCGTCACGCCCAGCAAGCCGGCCGCGGCTAGCAAGAGATCTGGAGCGATCGCGTTGAGAATGGCTTCTATATCAAACATGAGCCCTATCCTCCCGCCATCTGGGCGAGCGCGTGAAGCGAGGATTCACGCGTGATATCAAAAATGAGATTGGGCAGAATACCCAGCAGTATGGTGCCGAACGCCAGGGGAATGATACAAACCATCTCCTTGATGTTCACGTCTTCAATCGATTCCAGATCCGGGTTGGTGATCTGACCGAAAACGGTGCGGCGATAAAGGGTCAGCATATAGACGGCCGAAAAGATCACACCCAGAGCGGCACCCGCCGCAGCCCAGGTGTTGGCTTGGAAGGCGCCAACCATGGTCAGAATCTCGCCAACGAAGCCGCTGGTCCCCGGCAAGCCGACATTGGCCATGGTGAAGAGCATGAACAGCGTCGCATAGATCGGCATCCGGTGGACAAGGCCGCCATAAGCGGAAATTTCCCGCGTATGCATGCGGTCATAAACGACCCCGACAATCAGGAAGAGCGCGCCAGAGATCAAGCCGTGGCTCAGCATCTGGAACACCGCACCCTGGACGCCGATTTCTGTGAAGGAGAAGATACCGAGCGTCACAAAGCCCATATGCGCCACCGACGAATACGCGATGAGCTTTTTCATATCCGTCTGCCGCCAAGCCACGAGCGAGGCGTACACGATTGCGATCACCGATATTGTAAAGACAAAGGGTTGGAACAGAACACTCGCGTCCGGGAACATGGGCAGGCTAAAGCGCAGAAAGCCATAGCCTCCCATTTTTAGCAGGATGCCCGCCAGGATCACCGAGCCTGCGGTGGGCGCCTGAACGTGAGCATCTGGCAACCAGGTATGCACGGGCCACATGGGCAGCTTCACTGCAAAGGACGCAAAGAAAGCGAGCCACAGCCAGGTCTGCGCCGATTTAGCAAACTCAAACTGCTCCAACTGAACGACATCGGATGTACCCGCCGTCAGATACATATAGACGACTGCCGCTAGCATAAAGAGCGAGCCGAGCAGCGTGTAGAGGAAGAATTTGAAACTCGCATAGATGCGATCCACGCCGCCCCATACGCCGATAATGATGAACATCGGGATCAGGCCAGCCTCAAAGAAGACATAGAACACGACGAGATCAAGCGCGCAAAACACGCCGATCATGAATGTCTCGAGCACCAGGAAGGAGACCACATATTCGGTCAGCCGGTGTTTGATCGAACCGATACTGGCGATCAGTGCGATCGGCGTCAGCAGGGTCGTTAGCAGGATCAGCAAGAGCGACATACCATCCACGCCCATCTTATACTGAATACCTGAGAACCAATCGACTTGCTCGATCAGCTGATAGCCGGTGCCGTTCAGATCATAACTGAAGAACATGAAGATCGATATTGCGAACGTACCGACACCGAACATCAAACCGGCATACATGACACGTTCGTCTTCGCTACCATCCGGGCGCGTTTGCGCCCCGGTCAGCATCTTGACCAGCAGAATCAGGATGGCACCCGCCAGCGGCGTAAACGTCACCGCAGAGAGAATTGGGAAGTCCATTAGCCTGCGCCTCCACTGCGCCAGAACAGGATGGCACCAAAGACCAAGGCCGCGCCAATAATCACAAACGCATAGTGATAGAGATACCCGGTATGCATGGCCGACAGCCGCCGTGAGCCCCAGCGGACCAGCGCTGCGACGCCATCGGGTCCGAGGCCATCAACGACTCTCTTATCACCAGCCTTGAACAGGTCGCCAAACCAGGCGGACCCGCGAATGAGCGTCGCATTATATAGCTCGTCAAAGTACCACTTATTGGCAAACAGGCCGTGTAATGGGCCACCATTTTCAGCGATCTTTTCGCCAACGCCGCGATTGAACAGGTAGGTGAACGTAGCGATGACAAAGCCGGTCACGGTGACAATCAACGGCGCCCAGAAGACCCATTCCGGAACATTATACTTGTCCTTGAGGACTGTATTTTCCTTGGCCGCGTAGATCGCGCCGTCCCAGAACTCTTTGTAATCATGGCCAACAAAGGCGTCGTAGAAATACCACCCGGCAAACACCGCGCCGACGCTGAGCAGACCAAGCGGAATGAGCATGACCATTGGCGACTCATGTGGATCTCCATGATGATGGTCATGAGCATGATCATCATGCCCATGCGCTTCATGATGACGCGGCTCCGCCCGAGGACCGTGGAAGGTCATATAGATCAGGCGCCAGGAATAGAAGCTGGTCAGCAAGGCAGCGGCGATGCCGAACCAGAAGGCCAATTGTCCGAATGCGACGCCGTTCATACCGGCCGCAAACGCCGTTTCGATGATGGCATCCTTGGAGAAGAAGCCGGACAGGCCCCAGACATGCGGAATACCCAGCCCGATAATCGCAATCGTCCCGATCATCATCGCGCCATAGGTCAGCGGCATGAACCGGGCAAAGCCGCCCATATTACGCATATCCTGCTCATGATGCGCGCCATGAATAACCGAGCCAGCACCAAGGAAGAGCAAGGCCTTGAAGAAAGCGTGCGTGAACAAGTGGAACATGGCGGCCTCATAAGCGCCAATGCCAGCAGCAAAGAACATGTAGCCGAGCTGCGAACACGTCGAATACGCGATGACACGCTTGATATCGTTCTGCGCCATGCCAACCGTCGCTGCGTAGAGCGCCGTGACCGCACCGATTAGGGCGATCATTGAGGCCGCAAAAGGCGCATACTCATAAATGGGTGAGACCAGGCAGACCAGATAGACGCCCGCGGTCACCATTGTTGCGGCGTGGATCAGCGCCGAGACCGGGGTCGGACCTTCCATCGCATCCGGTAGCCAGACGTGCAGAAAGAATTGCGCCGACTTGCCCATCGCGCCGATGAACAGGAGAACACCAATCAGTTCCAGCGCCGGGATGTTCCAAGCGAGGAATGGCACAACCACATCACGGACTTGTCCAGCTTCGGCCAGCGCCAGTGGAACGACTTCGGCATTTTCCTTGATCGCCGTCAGGACCGGTGCGAATTCGACAGATCCGAACACGAGGAAGACCGCCATAATGCCGAGCGCGAGTCCGAAATCGCCAACCCGGTTGGTGACAAAGGCTTTGATCGCGGCGTCGTTCGGCGCTTTGTTCTGATACCAGAAGCCGATCAGGAGATAGGACGCGAGTCCCACACCTTCCCAGCCAAAGAAGAGCTGGATGAAATTGTCAGCCGTCACCAGCATCAACATCGTAAAGGTGAACAGGGACAGGTAAGCGAAGAAGCGCGCCTTGTGTGGATCCTCCTCCATATAGCCCCAGCTATACAGGTGAACGAGCCCGGACACGCTTGTAATTACTGCCATCATGACAATCGACATGGCATCGACACGAATGGCCCAGTCGGCCTTGAACTGCCCGACTTCCATCCAGGTAAAGAGATGGATGACATGCTGACCGACATGACCGGCAGCGGCGCCGGTATCAGCGGCCAGAGCTGCATGCTCAACATGACCGGCCCCGCCAGCGCCAGCGGCATAGGCGAATAATTGATAGAGCGACAACATTCCGGCCATCAGCACAATACTGGTGGTCAACACCATGGCACCGCGATCGCCGATAAATCGCTGGAACAGGCCTGCGACCAGCGCAGCAAGACCCGGCCCCAGAACGATGAATTGGATGGCTTCGTCAAATAGCATGAATCCCTATCCCTTCATCAGGTCGACGCTCTCGACCGCAATGTCCCCGCGATTGCGGAAATAGACGACCAGGATGGCAAGGCCGACGGCAGCCTCCGCCGCCGCAACCGTGAGCACAAGCATCGCGAAAATCTGTCCGGCGATCGTTCCGGAAAAGACCGAGAAGGCAACCAGGTTGATGTTCACCGACAAAAGGATCAGCTCGATCGCCATCAGGATGACGATGATATTCTTGCGGTTCACGAAAATGCCGACCACGCCGATCGTGAACAGGATCGCTGAAATGGTCAGAAAGTGATTGATGGTAAGATCCATACCTAAATCCCCTTCCCGGGTTCGACCGCGACTTTTTCAATCGCGTCTTCACGTCGGCGAGAAGTCTGGCGCGCAATGTTCTGGCGTTTGACGCCGGGACGTTCGCGCAAGGTCAGGACAATCGCGCCGATCATGGCAACCAGCAGGATCAATCCTGCCAGCTGGAAGAGCAGAAAGTATTCTGTGTACATAACCTGCCCGATCGCCTCGGTATTGGTGTCCGCCCCGGGCGCAGCGTCAAAACTGGTATTGTTCGAACTCCCGCGGGCAAAACTGGCCAGAGCGATCTCGGCGATGAAGGCGACGCCGATCAGCGCGGCAAAAGGCCAGTAGCGCAACGTCCCCTGTTTCAACTCAACAAAATCAACATCGAGCATCATCACGACAAAAAGGAAAAGCACTGCGACGGCGCCGACATAAACAACGACCAGAAGCATGGCGAGAAACTCTGCCCCGACCAGCACGAACAAGCCGGCCGCCGTGAAGAATGTCAGGATCAGCCAAAGAACCGAGTGCACCGGGTTCTTGGCCATGATCACGGCCAAAGCCGACACGGTCACAATCGCCGCGAAAATATAGAAGGCAATCAGTTCCACTGCTTTAGCCCCAGTTCCCTTCCGGCGGTTGCCCGCCCCTCAATTGCGAACGCTACCGGTACGGCGCGTCTAGTTCCAAATTCTTTGCGATGAGTCGCTCCCAGCGATCCCCGTTCGCCAGCAGTTTATTTTTGTCATAATAAAGCTCTTCGCGTGTCTCGGTCGCGAATTCGAAATTCGGACCTTCGACAATCGCATCCACTGGACAGGCTTCCTGACAAAAGCCGCAATAGATGCATTTCACCATGTCGATGTCATAACGCGTCGTGCGGCGCGAGCCGTCTTCGCGCGGCTCCGCCTCGATCGTAATCGCTTGCGCCGGACAGATGGCTTCACACAATTTACATGCGATGCAGCGCTCTTCGCCATTCGGGTAGCGACGCAGGGCATGTTCCCCGCGAAAGCGTGGACTGAGGGGGTTCTTCTCGAACGGATAATTCACGGTTGCCTTGCGGCGAAACATTTCCCGGATGCCAAGGCCAAACGCCCCGATAAAGTCGGTCAAAAAGGCACCGCGAATGGTCTGAACTAAGCTCATGCCTGAACTCCTGCATAGACGACATATCCACCAACGATGACCACAGCTGCGAGCGCCGTTGGCAGGAAGATCTTCCATCCGAGTCGCATCAGCTGATCATAGCGATAGCGCGGGACCACGGCCTTCACGAGGGCGAACAGTAAGAAGAAGAACACCAGTTTGGCCATGAACCAAGCAAGATGCCCAAGATTTACGATCCACGCCGGGAACATGTTCACGAAGTCAGCCCCCAGCGGTACCAGTCCATGCCATCCCCCCAGGAAGAGCAGAGTCATCATCGCGCACATCAGTACGATATTTAGATACTCGCCGAACATGAAGAGCAGATAAGGCGTCGCGGAATATTCAACCTGATATCCAGCTACCAGTTCCGATTCTGCTTCTGGCAGGTCAAAGGGAGGTCGGTTGGTCTCTGCCAGCGCCGATACAAAAAACATCACGAAGGCCACCAGCATAACTGGAATCATTGGGAAATGTTTGAATGTGATCAGATGCCAGGTCCAGAAGCCGCCATCCTGCGCATTGACAATTTCCGACAGGTTCATTGAACCGGCCAGCAGGATTACCGTAATGATGATAAGGCCAATCGAGACCTCATAAGACACCATTTGCGCGGCGCTGCGAAGCGAAGCCAGGAATGGATATTTCGAGTTTGACGCCCAGCCGCCCATGATGATGCCATAGACACCAAGGGACGAGATCGCGAACAGATACAGGATCCCGACATTAATGTCCGAGATGACCCAGCCCGGCGCCACGGGAATGGCCGCCCAGGCGGCAAAAGCCAAAGTCAGGGTCAGAATGGGCGCGATCAGAAAGACGGTCTTGTTCGCACCGGCCGGAATGATGATTTCCTTGAGCAGGAATTTGCCGAAATCTGCAAAACTCTGCGCCAGGCCGAACGGGCCGACCACATTTGGCCCCTTGCGCATCATCACCGCCGCCCAGACCTTGCGGTCGAGCAGCAGCAGGAAGGCGATCGACAGGGACAGGACGAGCGTGAACAGGCCAATCTGGCCAAGTACCAGCAACCAGCCTGTCAGTGCGCCATATTGTTCGATCAAACCACTCATCGCGCCGCCCTACTCCGCCGCCATCGCGGTTTCAAGACCTTGTTTCTGTAACGAACACTCGGCCATGGTCTTGGACGCCCGTGCGATAGGATTGGTGAGGTAGAAATCGCCAATCGTGGCCGTGAATGCGCCGCCCGCGGTCGATCCGACAGACGAAATGGGCTCTTTCAAAGCGTCTATGCCCGCATCGCCGGGCGCATAGCCGAATCCCGCAAACACCGGATTGGATTCGCGCAATACGGCCCGCAACTCATCTGCCGAATCATAAGAGAGCGTCTTGCCCAACACATCTGACAAGGCCCGGAAAATTGCCCAACCTTCTCGCGCTTCGCCCTTCGGCTGCACAGCGCGCCGTGTCATCTGGACCCGGCCTTCCGTGTTCACATAGGTCGCTGCCATTTCCGTATAGGCCGCAGCCGGCAGGATGATATCCGCCTTGCTCGCGCCAGCATCGCCATGGCTTCCGACGTAAATTACTGTCGCATTGCCGGTCTTCGCAAGATCAACCTCATCCGCACCTAGCAGGACAACCGTGTCCATGCTGCCGCTGAGAATACCTGCCGTGTCGCTACCCCCTTCGCCAGGCAAAAATCCTGTATCGAGCGCACCGACACGGCCTGCGGCGCTGTGCAGGACGCCGAAGCCAACCCAATCATCCTTGATGGCTTGAATTTCGAGCGCGTAATCATGCGCTGCGGCAAGGATAGCTTGGCCGTCCGCACGCGCCAGCACGCCTTCGCCGATCACGATCATCGGCTTTTCGGCATTGCGGAGCGTCTCGGCAATCTCGCTATCTCGGCCGAACAGACCTTCCAGTGCATCCGGACCATCGCCAAGGTGCTCATACTCATATGTGAGGTCAGCGGCTTCGCCGATGACACCCACTTTCAGATCATTCCAAAGCCAGGCTTTACGAATGCGCGAATTCCAGACCGCCGCTTCCTTGCGCGGATTGGTGCCGATCAGGAGCAAAGCATCCGCCTCTTCAATCCCGAGCAGCGTTGGGTTGAAGATATAGCGCTCACGGACGCCATCGGCGCCATAAGCAGCGCCCGCCGGACGGCAATCCGTATTCTGAACACCCAGCGCGCGTGCGAGGTCCAGGGCAGCCTTAGCTTGTTCAACTTCGATGAGGTCACCGGCGACAAAGCCGATCTTCTCAGCGGGCGCAGACAATGCCGTCTTGGCCGCGTCGAACGCTTCGCCCCAATTGACCGGCGTCAGCGTGCCATCCTTGCGGATATACGCTTTATCGAGGCGCTGGCGCGCGAGCCCATCCCAGATGAAGCGGGATTTGTCAGACAGCCACTCCTCATTCACTTCTTCATTAATCACGGGCATGATGCGCATGACCGCATCGCCCTTAGCATCAATCCTGATATTGGAACCAAGCGCGTCCATGATGTCGACGGTTTCCGTCTTGCGCAGCTCCCAGGGCCGCGCATTGTAGGCGTACGGCTTGGAAGTCAGCGCCCCGACCGGACAAAGATCGATGACATTGCCGGACAGTTCCGAGGTCAGGCTTTCTTCGAGATAGGTTGTGATTTCAGCGCTTTCCCCGCGCGAGATCATGCCAATCTCTTCCACGCCTGCGACTTCCGCAGCGAAGCGGACACATCGCGTACACTGAATGCAACGGGTCATAATAGTCTTGACCAGCGGGCCCATATTCTTGTCTTCGACCGCGCGCTTGTTGAGCTCATAGCGACTATCGGCACGGCCATAAGCAACGGCCTGGTCCTGCAAGTCACACTCGCCACCCTGGTCACAGATCGGACAATCCAGCGGGTGATTGATGAGCAGGAATTCCATCACCCCATTGCGGGCTTTTTCAACATAGTCGCCCTTGGTGGAGATATTGGGTGCCGTACCATCGGGATTCATTCGCATATCACCAACGGTCTGCGCACAAGACGCAATCGGCTTCGGCGCGCCATGCCACTGAACCAGACACATGCGGCAATTGCCCGCGACGGAGAGGCGCTCGTGATAACAGAAACGCGGGATTTCAGCCCCAGCTTCCTCGCACGCCTGCATGAGCGTATAAGAGCGCGGGACCTCGACCTCCTGGCCATCAATGTTCAGTTTGAATAGATCGTCGCTCATGCGTCGGCCCCGTTTGTTGCTTCTCGCGCGTTATCGCCGTGATTACTCTTCAAAATCCAATATGTGCTTCCCCAAATCGCACCGGCGAGAATGGCCATAAACCCAGTAAACGGAACCATTACGCCTGTGCCAACGAGCCCGTTCAACAGGAACGATGGCTCCACTTCCAACCGACCAAGTCCCCACCACGCCAGTTTCCAGAACAACAATCCAAGTAATGCCGTTACCATTGTGTTCAAAACTGCGACAGTCACCAGATCGGGCATTGCCTGAAGTGTCAAATCCCGTGCATTCTCACTTGTCGTTACTGCAAGTGCGACCCGATATGCGGACAAAATCGCAGACGCAAACATCAAGCATTGAACCATTAGCGCAGCTAAAATAGCGATCAGGAGATCTTTGATATAGCTCTCCATAGCTTACTCCGCCGCCACTGTGTGACCCTGGACCAGCGCGCGTGGCGCCCGGTACTGGGTGATGCGGTCTTCAATCTCATGTCGGAAGTGCCGGATCAGACCCTGGACCGGCCAAGCAGCGGCATCGCCGAGTGCACAAATCGTGTGACCCTCGACCTGTTTGGAGACGTCCAGCAGCTTGTCGATATCGGCATGATGCGCTTCGCCTTTGACCATCTGCTCCAGCACGCGCCACATCCAGCCTGTGCCTTCCCGGCAGGGTGTACACTGGCCGCAGCTTTCGTGTTTGTAGAAATAGGCAATCCGCGCAATCGCGTGGATCAGGTCGGTCGACTTGTCCATGACGATCACAGCCGCTGTGCCAAGGCCGGATTGCAGGTCGCGCAGCGTATCGAAATCCATATGCGCGTCGATAATCTGCTCGGCGGGCACCATCGGGACGGAAGAGCCGCCCGGAATGACCGCTTTCAGATTGTCCCATCCGCCGCGAATGCCGCCGCAATGCGTGTCGATTAAGTCTTTGAACGTAATCGACATTTCTTCTTCGACGTTACAAGGCGCGTTGACGTGACCCGAGACACAGAACAATTTTGTGCCGGTATTGTTCGGGCGGCCAAAGCCAGCGAACCAACTGGCGCCGCGGCGCAAAATCGTCGGGACAACGGCGATGGATTCAACATTGTTCACCGTCGTCGGACAGCCATAGAGACCGGCATTGGCCGGGAAAGGCGGTTTTAGGCGCGGTTGGCCTTTCTTGCCTTCCAGGCTCTCCAGGAGCGCTGTTTCTTCGCCGCAAATATAGGCGCCGGCGCCGTGATGGACATAGAGATCGAAATCCCAGCCATTCACATTGTCCTTGCCGATCAGTTTGGCCTCATAGGCTTCCTTGACCGCTTTTTCGAGCGCTTCCCGCTCGGCAATATATTCGCCGCGCAGATAGACGTAGCATGCATGCGCCCGCATGGCCCGGCTCGCCACCATACAACCTTCAATCAGAAGATGCGGGTCATGCCGCATGATTTCGCGGTCCTTGCATGTGCCCGGCTCGGATTCATCAGCATTGACGACCAGATAATGAGGCCGTTCACCAACCGACTTGGGCATGAAAGTCCATTTCAAACCGGTCGGGAACCCGGCGCCGCCGCGACCGCGCAAGCCGCTTTCCTTGACCTGATTACAAAGCCAGTCTGGACCCTGAGCCAGCATTTCGCGGGTCAGGTGCCAGGCGCCCCGCGCCTTGGCCCCTTCAAGGCCGGGATCCTGCGTGCCGTACAGATTCGTGAAGATTCGATCTTTATCTTGAAGCATCATTCTGCTCCTTCATCTCGCGCGCAGCGGACAACAGCAGTGGGGTGCTGATCACCGCCCCTGCGACCAGCGCCATAATGAACCAGATCGCGCTATTGGTCGTTAAAAACACGACCAAACCCGCGCCTACCAGGATGGCATCGATAATCGCGGCCATTAGCAGCTTTTTCTTGGGGTCTGGCTTTTCAACAAGCGCCATCATTCGTCTCCCTCATCAAGAGAGGACTCAACTTCACCAGCATCGACGCGTTTGGAGAATTCGGTCTCTTCACCTTCCGCAAGCGTTTTTGCCTGGGCAATCCAGTCCTCGCGCTCAATTCGGCCCGGGAAGGACATGAAATCCTCGACCCAGTCGACATTGGCCGGCGTCCAGGCCGCGATCTGGCTGAACTTGTAAGTGCCTAGCTCGTTTAGCGCCTTTTCATTGACCGGTCCGATGCCCTTGATGCGTTTGAGATCATCTTCCTCGCCATCGGCAATCTCCAGCACCTCCGGCTTGTCTTCCGGTTTCGGCGCCGGTTTGGAATCCTTGATCAGCGTCGTCTTGGGGTCTTTGACAGGCGCGGGCGCTGGCTCCGCCGGGACGTCAGATGGCAAGTTGGGCAGTGTCGAGATCGCGTTGCGCGATCCGTCATACAGATCTTCAGCCAACAGGCTGGTGGCCCCACCTTGAGGCGCCGAATTAACACGAGCGACAAACGGGCCTGGTTTCACCTCAGCGCCGTTTTCCAGCTTAGTCAGAATTTCCTCGAAGCTCTCCGACGTCAGATCTTCATAGTAATAGTCATTGATCTGAACCATCGGCGCGTTCACGCACGCGCCAAGGCACTCGACTTCTTCCCAGCTCAAGCGGCCATCATCGGTGACGTGCATCGCATCGCCGATCTTTTTGCGGCAAACCTCTTTCAGATCATTCGCGCCGCGCAGCATGCAAGGCGTCGTACCGCAGAGCTGGACGTGATTTCTGCCGACTGGTTGAAGCCGGAACATGGTGTAGAACGTCGCGACTTCATAGACGCGGATATAGGGCATTTCGAGCCGATCAGCGACTTCGCGCATAGCAGGCTCTGACAACCAGCCCTGATTGTCCTTCTGGGCCAACCACAGCATCGGGATCACGGCCGACCGTTTTTTGTCGTCCGGATATTTGCCGAGCCAGAACGCGATCGTCGGTTCTGTTTCAGGCTTGAAGGCGAAACTGTCGCCTCCGGCTTCCAGATCAAATCGTCTCAGCGCCATTACGCTGTCTCCTCGGTCGGCAGGACCAACTGCCCGGCCTCGTCAAGTTTCCAAAAGGGGTTGTATGCAACTTCCCAGGCGTTGCCCTCGGGATCTGCGAAATATCCTGAATAACCGCCCCAGAACGCCGTGTGCGGCGCCGTGGTGATCTCGACGCCAGCCTGTTCGAGGCGAACGAAAATCTCGTCCACTTCCTCGGTAGATCGGGTATTGTAGGCGATGGCCGTCCCCTTGAACCCGGTCGCCGGTCCGGCTTTCTGACCGGCATCGTCAGCCAGCTTGTCATATTCCCACAGCCCAAGAATGAGACCTCCCATGTCGAACATGGTCATGCCTTCATCGGTATAGAGTTTCAGTCCGACCACGTCCTTGTAAAACGCGGTCATCGCGGCGCGATCCTCGACACCGAGCGTGACAATGGAGAGGCGGCTGTCGGGAAGAATAGTCATTGAGATACCTCACCAGAAAACGCATCAATCTCGTTCTTCAAAAGCCGGAACTCTCCGACACCCCGTGCCCGACACCAGGCTGTCGCCTCTTCGAAGAGCGCGTGAATCGTTGCACTATCCAGTTCGCGCGTCTCAAACTTTTCAGACGCACGTTCGCCCGTAATGGCGACACTTGGCATGCCGGTATTCGGATCCGTCTCAATCTCGTGATAGAAATGTGTAGCCCAACCGCGAACACCAACAATTGGCGCATCTATGTCTGGATCGGCATTGAAAGGTAAATCCTTGTCGGGATAGAGATCTACGTTGCAGACGTCACAGATCGCGTCGAACCGGTCTTTTCTTGGATGCGGCTTGCAGCCAAGATAAATATCCGCCGCGGCGATCTCGCGTTTAAGCGGGCTAACGCTCAGCGCTTCCTGCTTATAGGGTTCCATAGCGCCATCGACGGCGCATGCCGGTAAAACCGCAGCCAGGGAGAGGCTCAGTCGCTTCATACCGTGCCCTCCAGCGCGATAAAGGCGACGATCAGCGCCCCAATGCCGGCCGCGATATGCGGCACAACATGTGCTTTCGCCCGGGCGTATGTTGCGGCGTCGAAGAATGCCACGGCAGCCAATCCCATGAACACATAAGCGATTTGCTGCATCGTTCCCGACAAGGCGATGCCGACAGCGACAAAGACCATGAAGAAGTAACGCCCTGCCATGATGGTCGGCAGATTTTCGACGCGATGCTTGGTGACCGCGAGGCCCATTTTCGGTGACACAGCAAACAGCACACCGAGCAGCGCCAGGAAGCCACCGGTCAGATAGGCCAGATAGACCGCAGAAGAGGCTGGAATGGGCAACACTAGCGATCCACCTCACCAAACACGATGTCGAGCGATCCGAGGATGGCCGACGTGTCTGCCAATTGGTGGCCCTTGCACATATGATCCATCGCCTGCAAATGCGCGAAACTCGGCGCGCGTAGTTTCACGCGATACGGGCGGTTGGACCCATCAGATACGAGATAGACTCCGAACTCACCCGCCGGGGCTTCAACCGCGGCATAGACTTCGCCTTCGGGCACGTGGAAGCCTTCTGTGTAGAGTTTGAAGTGATGGATCAACGCTTCCATACTGTTCTTCATCTCGGCGCGGCGCGGCGGTGAAACCTTGGTGCCTTGCGCCAGGACAGGACCTTTGGGCATGTTTTCAATGCACCATTTCATTATGTCACAAGAAACAAGCATTTCTTCCATGCGGACGACATAGCGGTCGTAATTGTCGCCATTCTTACCCACAACAACCGGAAAGACGTCAGACGGAATCTCGGAATAGACTTCATAAGGCTGGCTGCGGCGCAAATCCCAGGCGAGGCCCGATCCGCGCACCATCGGGCCTGAGAAGCCATATTGCATAATCGTCTTCTCATCGACGACACCGATATCGACATTGCGTTGTTTGAAGATGCGATTCTCGGTGATCAGGCTTTCCAGCGTCTCCATGATGCCCGGAAACTCCTCACACCAGACCATGATATCATCGATCAAATTCTGCGGCAGGTCCTGATGGACGCCGCCCGGCCGGAAATAGGCCGCGTGCAACCTCGCGCCACACGCTCGCTCGTAGAAGCCCATCAGCTTTTCGCGCTCTTCAAACGCCCATGTGATCGGGGTCAGAGCGCCGACATCCAGAATGAATGTTCCAATATTCAGCAAATGCTCCAAAATACGGCCCATTTCGCAATAAAGCACGCGAATGAAGCTGCCCCGGCGCGGGACTTCCAGCCCAATCAGTCTTTCAATCGCCAGACACCAGGCGTGTTCCTGGTTCATTGGTGCAGAATAATGCAGTCGATCAAAGTAAGGCAGGCCCTGCAAATAAGTCTTGTATTCCAGCAGTTTCTCGGTGCCGCGATGTAAAAGACCGATGTGGCAATCGATCCGATCGACCAGCTCACCATCCAGATCCATGACCATACGCAACACACCATGCGCAGCCGGATGCTGCGGCCCAAAATTGAGCGTGAAGGTGCGGTCTTCCTCAGGTACTGATTTTATATCGTCAGCCATCAAGCGCCTTCCTCTTCGATGGTCGCTTTCTCATCGCCCGGGATTTCGGACGTCATGCCCTCCCATGGTGAGAGGAAATCGAAATTGCGATATTCCTGAGTCAACTCGACGGGCTCGTGCACGATCCGTTTCTCAAGATCGTCATAGCGCACTTCTGTAAATCCGGTCAGCGGGAAGTCCTTGCGGAGCGGATGCCCCTCGAAGCCATAATCGGTGAGGATGCGGCGCATGTCCGGGTGATTTGAAAAAACGATCCCATACATATCAAAGGCTTCACGCTCGAACCAATCAGCACCACGATGCAGGTCGACAATGCTCGGCACCGGCGTGTCTTCATCCGTCGAAATCTTGACGCGGATACGCTGGTTCAACCGCATGGACAGCAAGTGATAGACGACTTCGAAACGCTGGCTGCGCTCGGGATAGTCGACGCCGCATACGTCAATCATCATCTCGAACTTGCACATCTGATCTCGCTTTAGGAAGTCCAGCAAAGGCACAATCTGGTCGCGCTCGGCATAGACATTGAGCTCACCGACTGTGATATCAAATTTCCGCACCGCATCCGGCATTTGACTCGCAATATGGTCGCCAAGCTCGTTCAGCGCTTCGACTTGTTCTGACATGTCAGCACCTTTTAGCGGTCGATCGAGCCTTCTCGGCGGATCTTTTTCTGAAGTTGGAGCAAGCCATAGACGAGCGCTTCTGCAGTCGGAGGACAGCCTGGAATATAAATGTCGACGGGCACGATACGATCGCAACCGCGGACGACACTGTAACTATAATGGTAATAGCCGCCGCCATTGGCGCACGACCCCATGGAGATCACGTAGCGGGGCTCTGGCATCTGGTCATAGACCTTCCGCAACGCCGGAGCCATCTTGTTTGTGAGTGTTCCGGCGACAATCATCACGTCGGACTGGCGCGGCGACCCTCGCGGCGCCATGCCGAACCGTTCCAGATCATACCGTGGATTGCCTGCCTGCATCATTTCAATTGCGCAGCAAGCCAGACCGAAAGTCATCCACATCAGCGAGCCTGTGCGAGCCCAAGTGATGAGATCGTCCGCCTTTGCGGTGAAAAACCCCTTGTCGGCCAGATGATCTGACAGACCCGCATAAAACGGATCGTCGCCGCGCACATCAAACCCGCCTTCAATCCCGGCGCGATTCGAGCTCAGCGCATATGGTTTGTATTCCCCTGCCATCGTGCCGGCTCCTAATGCCATTCGAGGGCACCGCGGCGCCACTCATAAATAAACCCGATGGTCAGAACGCCGAGGAAAATTACCATTGACCAGAACCCGAATACGCCAATTGCACCCAGGCTGACCGCCCATGGAAACAGGAAAGCGACTTCCAGATCGAAGATGATGAATAGGATCGCCACCAGGTAGAAGCGAACATCAAATTTCATCCGCGCATCATCAAACGCGTTGAAACCGCACTCATAGGCCGAGTTTTTCTCCGGATCCGGACTACTTGGCGCCAGAATCGCGTTGCCGACTATGAAAAGAAGCGACACGGCCAGGCCGATTCCGAGGAAAAGGATGACCGGCATATAATCGAGCGCTAATCGTTCGACTTCGGACATTTTCAACACCTCTCCTCAAACGTGCCACACGAAATCTTTGCGCTCCGATAAGACGCTTTTCTGCCTAGGGCAATACGAAGACGCTGCTTAATCCTATCCTTTTTCACGGGCTTTTCTCCCCCCTTTTTGTGCGACCCGGCGTCACGGCAGTGAGAACGATTTGCAACAAGGACGGGAACGTCAATTTTTCGCTCATAGCGACACCAGAACGAGGTCCGCTTAAACCCACCCGCACCTTAAAGTTTGAGACATCACGACAACAAGCCGACGTCGACAAGCGTTCCATTGATTCATAGATTCATCCCAGACCTAATTAGTCGTTTTCACGCCTGATGAAATCGACGGACGCGTGAGGGGACATCATGAAACCGCTTGAATTTTCCCAACCAACCGAAAGCATTCCGGTCTTCTCCAGCTATCAGGCGGGGTCTGTCGACGCGTGGATCGATACCTGTGCTACGATTTTCGGTATTGCGCCATTGAATAAGGATGACGCGCGAAAAGACTATAATTCCGCGTCCTGGTTCATGGACCCGATAACGATCAGCAACTCACACTATTACAGCATGGCGGCGGAGCGGCGCAACTGGCACATCAACGAAGCCGGCGCGCAAATCCATGTCCATCCTTACGCCTATAGCTGTGCCTCGGTCGAAAGCGCTGGATTACCGGTAGAATGCGCAACCGGCGCCATAACCCTGCTTGACTATTGCCGCCCTTTTACATCCCTCCATACCGATAATGAGTGTCACAGCTTTTTCGTTCCCCATGACGCCATCAATTATCGACCTTCTGACGCCCCACATGCGCTGGCCTATTCGGCACACTCGCAAATTGGACAATTGATTGGCCGTGAAATGGATAATCTGCTCGCACAGTTGAAAGGCGGAGCCACGATGATCGCTCCTGCCGACGTGCGGCGTTTCCTCGGCTGTATCGAAGTCGCCATGTCGCCCGAAACGGCGTCCAAGTCCGCCACCGCCCAATTCCGAGAAAGCCTGAAACGCGCAATCCAGCTCTTCATCGAGCAACGCTTGGATTCGCCAAATCTCTCGGCCACGCTGATCTTGCAGAACTTCGCTGTATCGCGCGCCTCGCTCTATCGCCTGTTCGACGTCGAAGGAGGCGTCCGAAATTACATCAATCATCGTCGCCTTGTTGGCGCCGTGACCGAACTCGCTGGGACGCCGCGCACGCGCGGACAAATCCATCGTGTGTCAGAGCGTTGGGGCTTTTCCTCCGATGCCAGCTTCAATCGCATGGTCAAACGCGAATATGGCGTCACGCCCGGAGCGTTGTTTCAAATGCCAGTTCAGTTTGCGGAAACGTTCACGCCGAGTTCGGGCGTCCAGGCTTTGATGCTGGACAAGGCCAGGACTCGCGACATGGCGTTGGTTTGAACCTTTTATCACCGAGAAATGGTGCGGATGAGAGGACTCGAACCTCCACGCCTTGCGACACCAGAACCTAAATCTGGCACGTCTACCAATTCCGTCACATCCGCATCCGTAGAGAGGCGCATTTAGCGGTCCATTTCAGACGCCTCAACCCCTGAATTTCCAATTCTGTGAAAAAGGTTACGCCCTGAATCAAACCCGAGATCAGAAATTCAGCGATGTGGTTCACTCGGATCCGGCGTTCATCTGCCCCTGTCCGTAGGTTTCAGAAACGCGCAGACGATCCATAACCCCGTCACAAATCTCACGGTTTTGTTCAATCCGCGCGGATTTGGTCGTCGTGGTAACGAGCACGTCGCACTGCGCCGATACGAACGCATAGTCTAAAGCAGCGTCAGCGGATATCGACTCTGGCACTAATTGCCGTCCGCGCACGATGGCCCTTGTCGCACGCCACAATTGGCTACGATTCCTCGGAATTCCATCACTTGTTGGGACATGCCTGAAGCCCTCGATCCCGAAAAAGGCGACATTGGATGGAAAGGGGGAGAGCGCAGACGCCGCCTCATAGACGGGCGCCATAATGGCCGAGAAGGGCGCAGTCTCGGCCATCGCGGACGCGGCTTGATTGCGAGACGCAATCCCGACGGCCGCAACCTTACCGGCACGGATCAAACCGCTCAGCGCATGCTTCAACGGCTGATCAATTTGATGCCGACCCGGACCGTGCAGCCAGAGAAGATCAATACGGTCCCGCTTCAAACGCCTTAATGACGCTTCGACGCTTGCTATGATACTTTGAGGAGAGAAGTTCGAAACACGCTGAAGGCATCCCTTGGCGGTCAATCCCGCTTTGGTCATCACAAAAACGGACGGATCATTGCCAATCGCGCGACCGAGGCGACGTTCGCCAAGACCAGCGCCATAGGAGGGTGCGGTATCGAAAATCGTGATCCCTTGATCCCTTGCGGTGCCAATCAAACGATCTGTTTCATGCGGTGCGAATAGGTGGGTTGCGAGCGGTCCGCTAACACCAAAACCCAATGGCCGTCGTCCCTGCAGGCGCATGAACAATTGCCTTACGCTCGCCTCCACCATTCGTTCACCTCGTGACATTTTGCCGTGTCACTTTCGAACCATAAGAAACCAGCCTCGTAATTCTCCGAGTGTCTCTATGCGCATCGAAATTTGCGGATGCAGCAATCACCGACGGGTTCCCGCATGAATGAAATCAATGCCCCGATCCGGCGGTGGCGGACGAAAAAAGTCGCGGTGGACGGATCGCGGTCGAATGGAGGCGTAATTCTCTGCAAAAGGTCATACACGCGGCGTGGACAGAAGCCTCACCCTGCCCTATAGAGCGCCGTTTCGGACACCAAAACGCCCAACAGGGGCGCGGGTTTCAGCTCTTAAAAAGCCCAACCCGAACCGCAATAAGGAATGACCATTATGGAAAGCGTCGAGACCATCGAAGGTTTGAGCCGCACGTACAAGGTAAGCGTCCCCAAAGCTGACCTGCAAAAGCGGTTCGATGAGCGGATTGAAGAAATTCGCCCACAAATGAACCTAAAAGGCTTCCGCCCCGGCAAAGTTCCGGCATCACATGTGCGGAAAATGTTCGGCAAGGACATTATGGGCGAAGTGGTCCAGGCCCTGGTTCAGGAAAGCAGTCAGAAAGCCATTGAGGACGCTGATGTCCGCCCTGCCGGTCAGCCGGAAATGAAGATGGAAAGCGATATGGAAAAGGTCCTCGATGGCGAAGAGGACCTCGCTTATGAAATGAATGTCGATGTGATGCCGGACTTTGAGCCGGTTGACATCGAGAAGCTGGCCATCACCAAACCCGTCGCCGAAATCAATGATGATGAAGTCGATGCAAGGCTCAATCAGATTGCCGAAGCCAATCCGAAATTCGACAAGCGCGCGAAAACCGCGAAGGCGCGTCAGGATGACGCTGTCGTAATCGATTTCCTCGGCAAACTGGACGGCGAACCCTTTGAGGGTGGCGCGGCCGAAGAACACACGCTGGTCCTCGGCTCGAACTCGTTCATTCCTGGCTTTGAAGATCAACTGATCGGCGTCAAGGCTGGCGACGAGAAAGAAGTAAACGTTACCTTCCCAGAAAATTATCAGGCGGAAAACCTGGCCGGGAAAGAAGCCGTATTCGAGGTCAAAGTGCACGAAGTCCGCGCCCCAAAGACGCCGGACATTGACGAAGACTTCGCCAAGGGCCTCGGTCTGGAAGACCTCGACAAGCTAAAAGAACTCGTCACTGAGCAGATCAAGAATGAATTTGGCGGCGCTTCTCGCGCAAAAGCAAAGCGCAACCTGCTGGATCAGCTGGACGACAAGCATGATTTTGACCTGCCACCAAAAATGGTTGAGCAGGAATTCAATCAAATCTGGCAACAGCTCCAGGCCGAAATGGATGCAGGACGCACCGCGGAAGAGGACAAGGACAAGTCCGAGGACGATCTGAAAGCCGAATATCACACGATCGCGGAGCGACGCGTCCGCCTGGGACTGGTGCTCGCTGAGATCGGCCGACTGGCTGATATCCAGATTTCAGAACAGGAAGTCCAACAGGCGCTGATCAATGAAGCCCGCAACTTCCCGGGTCAGGAACGCCAGGTCATCGAATTTTTCCAGAAAGATCCGAACGCAATGGCGCAGCTGCGCGCGCCGATCTACGAAGACAAGGTGGTCGACCACATTCTCGACACAGCCGAAGTGAAAGAAGAGACGGTCTCTAAAGATGACCTTCTGAAGGAAGACGAAGACTAGCGTTCACACCTCAACCTGTTCCAGGAGCCCGCGCGAAGAGCGCGGGCTTTTTTATTGAACGACTGACAGCATGCCCAAGTTCGCCAGGATGAAAATCAAGACGCTGAGCGCGAAGCAGCTGGCGACGATCACATGGTTCGGCTTATAGCCCTCCCGCAGCCAACCGAGGAGTGTGGTAATTCCTGTCGCAACAATGCCAAGAATGACCCCTCCAGCCGCAAGATAGGCGACCGTCATCGCACTGGCCAAGCTCGGATCCATTTGGTTACGGATAATTCCAACCAGCGCCGGCGTCAGAAAAGCAAGCGCAAGAATGATTGTTGGAATGGCGTTTTTCATGACACGTCCCGATCTTGATTCCGCCCCTCTATTCCATTGGGAGGTGGCAAAATCTGGACGAGAATACTGAGCCTGTGCCACAAATACAAATGGAGCCGGGGTCACCCAGCTCCATCGTATCAACTCAAGGTGGCGCTAAAGCCGTGGCGGAGCGTATTTGGTAAGATTGATCCCATCCACCGCAGCGGTGTACTCATCAATTGTCGGCGTCCGGCCCAGAATGGTCGAAAGGACAACGACCGGGGTGGAGGCCAGCAATGACTCGCCCTTCTTCTCGTTACTGTCAGCCACCACGCGGCCCTGGAACAGACGCGTGGATGTTGCCATCACCGTATCGCCATTCTCGGCCTTTTCTTGATTGCCCATACAGAGATTACAGCCTGGGCGCTCGAGATACATGATGTTCTCATAAGCCGTCCGCGCGGTGTTCTTCGGCGCATCATCGTCAAATTCAAAGCCGGAATATTTCTGTAGGACTTCCCAGTCACCCTCTTCCTTCAGCTCATCGACAATGTTGTAGGTCGGCGGCGCCACCACGAGCGGCGCCTTGAACTCAACGGTACCGTTCTGGGCTTCGATATTTTTCAGCATTTGCGAAATGATTTTCATATCGCCCTTATGCACCATACAGGAGCCAACAAAGCCGAGATCCACATCCTTGGTGCCTTCATAATATGAAATCGGACGGATCGTATCGTGCGTGTATCGTCTGGATGGATCATCGTTGTTTACGTCGGGGTCGGCAATCATCGGCTCATTGATTTTGTCGAGATCGACTGTGAACTCCGCGGCATATTCCGCATTCGCGTCCGGCACGAGTGGGGGACGCTCGCCAGAGCGAATGTCCGCAATGCGCTTATCGGCCTTGGCGATCAGCCCTTTGAGCACGCCCTTTTCATTGTCCATGCCCTTATCGATCATGATCCCGATCCGGCTCTTGGCGATTTCGAGGGACTGGATAAGAGTCTCCGGCTCGGAAATGCAGATCGATGCCTTAGCCTTCATCTCTGCGGTCCAGTCGGTGAAGGTGAATGCCTGGTCGGCCAGAAGCGTACCGATATGCACTTCGATGATCTTGCCCTGAAAGACATTTTCACCATCAAACTCGTCAAGCATCTGTGCTTGTGTGGCGTGGACGACGTCGCGAAAATCCATGTGGTCATGCAACGTGCCCTTGAAGCTCACCTTCACGGATTGCGGGATGGGCATGGTCGCCTCACCCGTTGCCAGCGCCAGAGCGACAGTGCCGGAGTCGGCCCCGAAGGCGACACCTTTTGACATGCGCGTATGCGAGTCGCCGCCAATGATGACGTCCCAATCATCGACCGTGATATCGTTAAGCACTTTGTGGATCACATCCGTCATCGGGTGATATTCGTCCTTCGGATCGCGCCCTGTGATGAGACCAAACCGGTTCATGAAGCTCATCAGCTTCGGCGTGTTGCGCTGTGCCTTGATGTCCCAGACTGAGGCGGTATGGCAGCCGGACTGATAGGACCCATCAACCGTTGGCGAAATAACGGTCGCCGCCATCATTTCCAGCTCTTGTGACGTCATAAGTCCAGTCGTGTCCTGAGACCCGACAATATTGACCTTGACCCGAACATCCGATCCGGCATGTAGCGTTTTGCCGGGCGCAACGCCAACCGCATTTCGGTTGAAGATTTTCTCGACCGCGGTCAGGCCTTTGCCCTCATGCGAAATCTCTTTCGATGTGGCATAGACGTTCGGCGCGTCCACACCAAGAATGGCGGCAGCCGTGGTCTGAAGCTTCTTACCGAACACGACGGCGTAAGATCCGCCAGCTTTCATGAATTCTACTTTTTGTGGCGTCAGCGCATTCGAGATGTCGACCAGTTCTTCCGACCCATCTTCATTATACAGCTTTTTGGTCTTGGTATTAATGGTGAGCACCGTGCCGGTGTCCACCGGGTAAAGCTGTTCCAGAATCGGCTCACCATCTTCATCAATGGCTGGTGCGCCATTGTGATTGAGTTTACGTGCCCAATTTTGCAGGTCGACACCAATGCCGCCGGTCACACCCACCGTTGTGTAGAAAATAGGCGAAATACCATTCGTGCCGCCAACAACGGGCGCGATATTGATGAATGGGACATACGGACTGGCCTGAATGCCGGTCCATAGGGCGACATTATTGACGCCTGACATGCGCGACGAACCCACACCCATAGTACCTTTTTCGGCGACCAGCATGACGCGCTTGTCTGGGTGCTGGGCTTGCAGTGCCCTCAAAGCATTCTGCTTGTCCTGATCATGTTCGAACAGACATTTGCCGTGCAGCTCACGGTCCGAGCGTGAGTGCGCGTCCTTGCCTGGCGACAGCAAGTCCGTCGAAACATCACCGATCGCGACGACGAAGGTGACGACTTTGATCTCTTCTTCGACTTCCGGCAGATCCGTGAAGAATTCGGCATTCGCGTAGCTTTGCAGGATGCCTGTGGCGATAACATTGCCCGCTTTGTGGGCATCTTCCAGGCGATCCGTGTCGGCCTCGTACAGAAATACTTGCGTTTTCAGAACATCAGCGGCCTGCTTCGCTATATCCGCCTCTCCGCCCAGCGCCAGATCAAGCAGCACCTCAACCGAGGGCCCGCCTTTCATGTGTGAGAGCAGCTCGAACGCGTAATCGGGAGTGATTTCAGCAACGGTTTCCTGACCGAGGATGATGTCCTTAAGGAATTTTGCCTTCACCCCGGCCGCGCTCGTGGTTCCGGGCAGCGTGTTATAAATGAAAAAATTGAGCGAGTCGCTGCGATGCGCGTGTCCGGTATCCTTGATTTGCGCGATCAGTTCCGCCACCAGCGGCGCATCCTCAATCGGTTTCGGGTGCAGACCATCTTTTTTGCGCGCTTCAATCTGTTCGAGGTAATCGGTGTACAGGCTCATTTTAATGCGTCTTCCTCTAATTTCGGTCCTTGTCCGAGCGGCGGCGATCTATTTGTCGCGCCTGGCATCGGGAGTCTCAGCGTCCATGTATTTAAGCTGCTGCGCGGTGGCAAGCTCTGGAGCGCGGTTTAGTGACGGAATTGAAATACAATTCTAGCGCAAAAAAAGCCCCGGCACGATGGCCGGGGCAAAAAAACGGTGTCACGGCTCGCCGAGGACACCTGCGGAAAGATCGATCCCTCCGCCTCTGTCAGCAAGGTCCGGCGGGATCGGGATGGGCGCGATCACGAACGGAGACTTGCCGTCAACTTTGATTTCCTGGACGACGGGGCGTCCTGAAATCGTGGTCTTGAGTGTATAAGTGCCAGGGTCGACGCTTTCGAACCCGTATTGGCCAAACGATGCCGAATGAATAGTCAGCGTTTCGCCGCCCTCTTTCGGGCTCAAGCTGACCCATTGGCCTTCGAGGCGCTTTTCACCTCGATCGGCCTGGCCATTGGCATTGTCGTCGATGAAGATTGCCCCACGCACCTGCCCGGACAGGATCAACGGAATATCCACATCAGAGCGTCGACCGCTGCCAATCGTGACCCGCGGCTGGGCATTTTCTGGCACCAGATATCCCAATGGCAGGCTCTGCCGACTGACCGTTACCGCATACAGGCCCTGCCGCACATTCTGGATGGTGAAATAGCCATTGTTTCCGGTATTCAGACCGATCCTGGTACCCGCCAGCAAAACGCGTACGCCCGGAATGCCGGGTTCATCCTCTTGTCTCACTCCGTCGCGATTGCGGTCCAGAAAGACGCGTCCATTCAGAACTCCGCGCCCGTCATCCGGCAGTCGGCTGGCGCGTGGCGGGTTGAAGCGCGTGGTCCCGCGCAGACCAACAGACAGGTCCGAACGGCCGCCAAAATCATCCGTATAGATGGCCGTCAGCACCGCATTCTTGGCGACGCGATAACGCGCCTCCAGCGCACCCAGGAATCGCGTGCTGGCAGCATTTTCATTACTGGCCGCAAAGTCTGAAAAGGCCGAGAAACGTGCCTGAAGGTCAAACTTTGATCCAAAGACAGAGCCGGAATGTGCCACCGCCGATGCGCCCAGATTGATCCGTGTCTTGTCGCCATCCCAGTTCAAATTGAGATTGGGCGCGGCTTGTAGCGTAACGCCTTTTTCAAAACTCCGTCGGAACGGATTCACCTGGGCAGTGGCCACGAATTGCCGCACTGTTTCCTGCGAGTCCGAGACCGTGTGATTGTAAGATGCGGTCAAGGTACCAAGCTCGAATCTTTGAAAACCGCGGATGCGAGCAGATGTACTGGACATGTCGCGACCGGCGCCGGACTCTTCGGTTTGCTGAATAATGGCAGAAACGGTCGGACCGGCTTCGCCGATCTGCGTATTTACAGCCGTGCTGTAGCTGATCGTGGTCTGGTCAGCGTCGCCGCCTTGATGTCGCACCGTGGCGCGAGCACTGACGCCGAACCGGTTCAAAGCACCGATCGGTTGATCCGACCGCCAATTGGCCGCTGCAGATAGATTGGTCCGCGCCCCGTTCCTTTGATCGAACACGCCGGCAAAACTCGGACGGTCCGCGCCGGCGGCAAATTTAGCGCCCTCATAGCTGGCATAGCCGGACACACCGGTTTGTGGGTTGATCGCATAGCTTACGGAGCCACGTGCACGTAAATCCGCGCCGCTTGCCTCACCAGAGAAAGCGCCCAGATCGGCAGCAACGAAGGCCGATTGCAAGCCTTCCTCGCGATGGTCGAAGTGAAAGGCCCGCTGTCCGTTCGCGACGATCGAGGTGTTCGCACCATCTTCAGAAATGGCTGCCGCGAGCCCGACATCCTGAAGCTGGTCTTCATCAATGATTCGAGCTCCGGCCGCGAAACCGCCAAAAGCCGGTACAGCGACCGTATCACTATCAATCACGGACCCGGTCAGCGGTACGCCTGCCGCGATGGCGAGAATGTCCCCGTTCTGTCTCTGCTTGCGCCATGCGGCGCCGCGAATACGGTTAGCGCCGACGCCAGATAATTCCCGATAATTGGCGCCATAATCCCCAAGCGTCGCCTGCCAGCCATCCATGGATATCACGTCCAGCGAGGCCCATCCCGGCTGAGTCGAGGCAAAGTTCTCGATCCCGCCCGCGCTCTCCAGCTGACCCCGGAAATTATACTTGCCAACATAGCCACGCGTTTCGGTCCGCAGCGGTCCGCGATCGCTTACTTCATAGGTCAGAGTTTCGATCGTAAGCGGGGTGTCTCTGGCCTCATCGGCCAGATCCGCACCCGGCAAAACAGTGCTGTTCAGTCGCGAGTCCAGCGTGACTTCGACCCGGTTGGTCATGGGGACGAGTTTTACATGTGTGCCGGTCAGGCTCTCAACCGCGCCAAACGGCAAGACAAGGTCATCCCGCTCAGCCAGTTCCATGTCTGGCGCGACGCCGCGCGGAGTCGTGTTCACGGAGACAAGTCCCGTCGCCAATTCGAGATTGATCGTCGCCTGATCCTGCTGCCGACGAACTGTGACGGTGCCGTTCGCGACCGTCAGCTCATGACCCAGTTCTTCGACGATCGGCCGCAATGGGACCAACAAGACCGGTCCGATGGTGCGCGCTTCGTTTCCAAACGTATCGACCGGGACACCGTTGACCCAAAGCTCCAATCCGAATTTCGGCTTCAACTGACGGTCAAGGGTCAGCACAATTCGCCCCTGCGCGTCTTCGGAGGCGTGCGTTCCAGTCATGATCGTGACAGCATTCAACCCAATCCATGGGTCAGCCGTATCGCGGGGTTCGAAATCTGGAAGTTTGCCCAGAACTGTTTTGTTAGAACGGACTTTGCCGTCTGTCATGTTGATTGACATCAGGCTGCCGTCTTGGCGACGATGATATCCGAGCAAGGTGTCATGCAGCTCGACCCGGCTTTGCAAAGGATCCGCAATATCGGTGAGATTGTAGCGAACAGCACCGTTTTCGGGTGTGAGAGATCGCACAGAGGTCAGCTGACTTTCGATCACCATGTCGACAAATTCGACGCCGTTCGCCTTCTCCGGCGCGACTTCCAGAAGCACGGGTTCAGCCGTTTCGACAAGTTCCGTTGGGGGTGGCGGCGCAACCGTTTGCGCTTCGCCTACCGCAACGATGCCGAACACTGCGATCCATGTCGCAAAGATGAGGTCCCGAAGATAACGCATTTTGGCCCGCCGGGCCGCCCAATCAGTCGCTGCAGACCGTCTGGGTTGCGATCAGTTCGGCGCAAATGCCACCAGCGCGACACTCGCGATTGATTTGAGCGTCAAATTGCTGAACACCGCCCCGTCCATTTGACAGAACGGTGATACTCGGAGCTGCATCGCGCGTTTCCAGCTCAAACCGCTGATCCAGCGTCGCCAGACCGCGACCAATCGAGACCAGCTCAACGGTGTGGGAAGTCCACACCGAACCAGATTGCGTCGCGGGTTCGAGGGATTTCAGACATGGTCCAGTCATCCAGACCCGCCCGGTATCCTCATCCAGCAAAAAGCCGCTTTTATTGTCAGAAAGCCCGATCCAAACATCGGAGTCTTGCGAGCTGGCATACGCCATACCCGTTTGAGCCACCGCCAAAGCGGTCAGCCCAGTCATCGCCCATCTCATTTTTAACCACCATCGGTATTTTTTGTTATGGGTGAAGCCTAGCCAATTATGGTTAATATCCCCCTTAGGACGCTGCGTTCACGAACGGTTCGCCAGCCAAGCCGGAATGCGGCATGAGGCAAGATTACCAGTTGCACCACTGGAAATTTCTGGCATTGTTACGTTGGAGACAAGCACTAAAGGACCGATTTTTAATGACTTTTTTAAAAGCAAGCATGGCTGCGCTGAGCGCTGGCCTTGTTTTGGCTGCCTGCGGTGGAAGCACACCAGATTCGTCTGAAAATACTACAAATAATCAAAACACTACAGACGCATCTTCAGAAGCCCCAGCCCCAGCACCTACGCCCGCACCGGTGGAGACAGAAGCGTCTGAAGCGTTCGCGGCGTTGCCGGAACCATACAAAAGCGCGGATTACAATCGCGGTCGCCGCACGTTCAAGCTTTGCCAATCTTGCCACACTCTGAATGAGGGTGGCCAGAACCTGGTCGGACCCAACCTCTATGGCGTGTTTGGCCGCCAAATTGGCGGCGTCGAGGGCTTTACCTATTCAAAAGCGGTTCAGGATTCTGACATTATCTGGACCCCTGAAATCCTCGCAGAATGGCTCGAAAGCCCGCGCAATTTCTTGCCTGGCAACAAGATGAGCTTCGCCGGCGTACGCAAACCTGACGATCGAACCGCCGTTATCGCCTATATCATGGCGGAAACCGGCTATTCAGGCGAGTAAGCTCGCCGCGGCGTCTAGAATGGCATCCGCATCCAGACGGTAGGCCGCATACAGGTCCTGCAAGTCGCCCGTCTGTCCGAATCGCTCGGTTCCGAGCGGGCGGACGCGCTGTCCATTGACCGCGCCGAGCCAGGACAGGGTGGACGGTGCGCCATCAATCACGGTCACAAGCCCAGCACCGGGCTTGAGCGGACGTAAAAGGCGCTGAACATGGCTGTCCGGTCCGCGTTCCCCGGTCCAGGGCGCGCGGGTTGCCGCCATCCAGTCTGTATGCAGGACATCGGGAGACGTAATAGCCAGCAATCCTGCCCCCGGAACGTCTTCCAATAGCTGCTCAAACGCTGAGAGGGCTTCCGGTGCCACTGCGCCTGTATAAGCCACCGCGATTTCGGACTCTGGCGCAGGCTCTCTCAACCAATAAGCGCCATTTAGGATATCCGATGCCAGGGCGTCGGACATATCGCGATCGATTTGCGCCATTATTCGGGTCGAAAGCCGCAAATAGGACGACCCGCCCTGCTCGCGCTCTATCGCCGCAAATGCCTCTCGCAGTATGACCCGAACTTCATCCGCATAAGCGGGCTCCCAATAGGTGAGCCCCGGCTGCCCCATGCCAATCAAGGGGGATGAAATGGACTGGTGAGCGCCCCCCTCCGGTCCAAGCGTCAGCCCTGATGGAGTTGCCACGAGAATGAAACGGGCGTCCTGATAGCAGGCATAGTTGAGCGCATCGAGGCCGCGGGCAATGAATGGGTCATAGACTGTGCCGACAGGGAAGATGCGCTGATCAAACAGATCCTTCGACAAGCCGAGCGCGCCGAGCATGAGGAACAGATTATTCTCGGCAATACCAAGTTCGATATGTTGCCCTTTTGGCGAATGCGCCCAGATTTGCGGACTGGCAATCTTTCGCTTGCGGAAAACATCCTCGCTGGCCGAGCGTGAGAAAAGGCCCTTGCGATTGACGAACCCGCCGAGATTGGTCGAGACGGTGACGTCTGGCGAGGTGGTGACTATGCGAGAAACGAAGTCGGTCTCTTCGCGCGCCAGATCATTGAGGATTTTGCCAAACGCAACCTGAGTGGAGGTTTTCCCGTGGCCCGGATCCGGCATCTCGGTCAGGGCCGGCACGCGAACAGATGGCGGCGAGCGAGACTCTTTCTCGGCGTCTCGCCAGGGCGCCGTTTCCAGGACGCTTCGCGCCTCCGCCGTGCGGGCTTTGGACAGGCCGGCAAATTTTTCCCATTCCTGGCCTTCCGGAATGTTCAGCTTGTCGCGCAACTCACCGACCTGCGTTGGGGTCATCAGGCCTGCATGGTTGTCCTTGTGACCCTGGAAGGGCAGACGTCGCCCCTTGGTCGTGTAGGCAATGATCAGTTTCGGCGTTTCAGACGCCGCCGCCGTCCCGAACGCGTCGAGCAGGGTCACCAGGCAATGCCCGCCCAGTTCGGTCATCAGATTACCCAGGGTCTCATCATCATAGGACGCGATGAGCTCGAGAGTTTTGGGCGACCGTGCCAAATCCTTCGACAAACGACGCCGCCAGGCTTCGCCGCCCTGATAGGTTAGCGCCGCATAGAGGTCATTCGGACAATCATCGATCCATTTGCGCAGCCGCGCCCCGCCCGGCTTCTTGAACGCTGCCCGTTGGCGCGCGCCATACTTCAAGGTCAGCACATCCCAGCCAGCCGTTTCAAACATATCGTCGAACCGGTCGAACATTTTTTCTGACGTGGTCGCATCGAGGCTTTGACGATTGTAATCGACAATCCACCAGCTGTTTCGAATATCGTGCTTATAGGCTTCGATCAGGGCTTCGTAGATATTGCCCTCATCCAGCTCGGCATCGCCGAGGAGCGAAATGAACCGTCCGGCCTGATCCGGCGCAATGTCGCCGCGCGCCATCCACATATCCTGAACAAGTGAGGCAAACGCGGTGATCGCAACGCCAAGTCCGACAGAGCCCGTCGAAAAATCGACCCGGATATCGTCCTTGGTGCGCGAGGGATAGGATTGCATGCCGCCAAAAGCGCGAAACTGTTCCATCTGCTCCCGCGACTGACGATCAAACAGGTATTCGACCGCGTGAAGGACCGGCGATGCATGCGGCTTCACAGCAACGCGGTCCTCGGGCCTCAAGACATGAAAGTAGAGCGCCGCCATCAGCGTCGTCATAGACGCGCAGCTGGCCTGATGCCCGCCAACTTTCAGGCCATCGCGGCTGGGCCGAATATGATTGGCATTATGGATCGTCCAGCTGGCCAGCCAGAGCAGACGCTCTTCCAGCGCATCCAGGCCCTGAATAAGCTGCGCACGATCGCGCGGTCCGGTGGAAGACGTTTCAGTATCCGGCATGGTTTGCTTCTAATGCAGCAAACAGCGCAAGAACACCCTCAAAACTGTCTCGCTAGCGCAACAAAGATACTTTCTTCTTTAAACCGGCCACCATTCTCTTTTCGGTAGCCGAACGAAAAATCCGCCGGTTCGGTCCGCCAGAGCAATTCGGTCTGAAACTTGTCGGACGCGGCATTCGTGTCCCCACGCTCGAGCCAGACCTGCGTGATGGACCAGAAATTGTCAGAGGTTTGCTGACCCAAACCGAACGCATATCGTTCGCGTTGACAGCCCTCGTGAAAACGCCCGGCCATTTCGCCGAAGAGATATGTAGATCGATTGCGCCAGTCGCCAGACCAGCCAAGGCCGGCACGCACTTCTGTGCCGAGCTCATCGCACCCATTGCGCCCACCAATCGCGGCGCCTTGCAACAGGCCTGCTTCCAGAGAGGCTACGACCGGCCCTTTTCTCAAAAGAGAATAACGTACAGTCGATCGCCAGCCATTCGTATTGAAGTCCGCACCGTCTTCATACTCAACCTGTTCGAGGTTCAAAGTGACGGTCAAGCGCGATGAAAGACCATATTCGGCATAGGCATCGGACCGCCAGCCCGACAATGCCTCGACATCTTCTTTCGCCAACGAGACGCGGGAATAAAGCCCCGCATCCTCTTGTACCCAGGGGGCCGCCGCAGCCATTGGCCACGACGCCCCCCAAGCTAGGATAAGCACCTTCCCCAACATCCTCAAATATTATTATGTATTCGAGGATATGTATACTTATCTATAGTTGAAAACGAATTTGATCCGTCCAGAACCGCTCGAGACGCGAAACCGTCTTGTTGAGCTGGCTCAGATCATCCTGACGAACACTGGCGGTTGGCTCCAGAGCCGTAGCCTGGCGATCAAACAGATCAACCACACGCTGGCGGACCTTATGCCCACGCTCTGTCAGTTTCAGATGGACCGTCCGCTTGTCACGCTCAGAACGCGACTGGACCAGATAGCCACCCTCTTGCAGTTTTTTAACGTTATAAGACAAGCTTGTACCCGCAAATGCGCCACGCGAACGAAGCGTTGAAGCTGGCGTTTCATCTTCGCCAATTTCATAAAGAAGCAGAGCTTGAACACCGGTCAGGTGACGCTCGCCACCCCGCTCCAGATCGTCCTTTACAACATCGTGGAGACGACGATGCGCCTGCTCCAGAAGCGAAAGAGACTTTACGAAAGATTCAGCGACGCTCACAGGCTCGCCAGCGGCCTCAGCCGCGCCATAGGACATTGTCATTACCATCACCACTCAACTTTTGTTGTAGTTTGAGTAGAGTTACAGTATCTAACCTTATATTTCGTTAAACACGTCTTGTTTTCACCTTAGTTTGGTTAACAGATCGGGCGAAAGTGTTACTTTTCGCGCCTAAACACGTAGAAAAGCGCGATTTTCGCGGAAGGTTCGCTTAAAAGTTTGTATGAAAGGTGTTTAGCCTCCGAGGGGCGTCCCCCGGGCGGCCCAGGCCTCGGTTTCGCCATCCGCGACCGCCATCACTGCTTTCCACGCCCCATCAACACGCTGAAGTACATAAGCCGCCTGCCAACTTGCGATCTCCGTTCCCTCTTCCGTGTACATGATATCAGACACGATCATGGAAGCCGCGTCATTGTGGAGGTACTGGCAGCTCACAAGCCTCCGTTCGACCTGTGCCACAGCTTGCGCCCGGTAGAAGTTCAGCAGATGGGACGTATTCCCAGTAAAGTGCTCGGTAGATTTAAACGCGAAAGAATGCCCAGCTTGCGTCGTCACGGCCGGAAAGGTCCAATGCGCGGAAATCTTCGCCGCGTCATAATCCGCAAAAGCACGGACATAAGACTGGCACCAGGCCGTTAATTCAGCATCAAGACTCATGACGCCCGAAATCCCGTTTTGTTGGCATCCACGTCCCGGTTACGATGGCGCAGAGTTTTCCAGATTCCATATCCTCAAACCGGCTCTCGATAACGCCCAGGCGGCGAGAGCGATTGACGACCTCGCTGACGACCCGGATGACTTGCTCTGCCTTCATCGGACGAAAGAAACGGGTGGTGAATTCGGCTGTAGAATAGGATTCCTCCTCGGTCGCCGTCGTCCAGAAGGCAAAGCTCTGCCCGGAATCTGCAATCACATTCACCACACCGCCCTGCACGATGCTATCATAGTGGGTCAGATGCGGGCCAATCGTCCATTCCATTTCGAACCGCCCCGGGCCGACCGCGGTAAACTTCAAACCCGATAGATCCATGCCTCTGACATAGGGGGGCGCCTGAGAAATATCAGGCTCAGCATCGATCATGGTTTGAATTTGGGCGATTGGATCAACGGTTTGAGGCATCCCGGTCTCCTCCTGCCAGCAAGCTACTCAAAATTCAATTCATCGTCACCCAATGGTTCGAAATACCGCGCGACGTCTTCCTCGTTAACGCCCTCCAAGCTGTCGGGTGACCATTTGGGCGCATGATCCTTGTCGATAATCACCGCGCGGACCCCTTCGATAAAGTCAGGCGACTGCACCTTGCGCCAGCCAATGCGGTACTCCATCCGCATATTATCTTCAAACGTCTCGCAGGCAGCCCCTTCCCTGACCTGGCGCAGGGCGACTTTTACGGTTTCCGGTGACTTGCTGGTGATCGTGCTGACTTGCTTAAGCGCCCAGTCTGAACCGTCTGCGTTCAGCGCGGCAACGATCTCTTCCGCGGTGTCGAATCCGAAGCAGCGATCAATCGTGTCCATATGCGCCTCAAAACTCCCGGCTGGCACATTGTGTGTCGCGCGGGACAGGATCTCGCCAAGCATTTCAGCGGCGCCGGCCGTGAAGTCTGCTTCCGCGATTTGCGCTTTCAGGTTGGGTACGAGTTCAGAAGGCAGAAAATGCGTCGCCACGCCCGCAGCCACAACTTCCGTCCCCTTCAACCGTTCACCGGTCAGCGCCAGCCACGTGCCGAGTTCCCCCCGCAATCGCGGCAAGAACCAGCCACCGCCAACATCCGGAAACAGGCCAATGCCGGTTTCCGGCATGGCGAACAGCGTCCGTTCGGTCGCAATACGATAGGTGCCGTGGACAGAAAGGCCAACGCCGCCGCCCATTGTGACTCCATCCATCAGCGCAAGGTAAGGTTTGGGGAAAGCCTCGATGGTGGCGTTCATGCGATATTCTTCTTCAAAGAAGGCGCGCGCCTTGCGTCCATCACTCATGCCGCTCTCGCGCAACATCGCAATATCTCCACCGGCACAGAACCCGCGCGTGCCTTCGGCATGGTCGATGACGACAATCTCGACGTTCGGATCCTGGGCCCACACGCGGAGGGCGGCGAGAATGGTCTCACACATGTCGAGATTAAGCGCGTGCAGCGCATCGGGGCGGTTGAGCGTTATATAGCCTACGCCGCCGTCAACTTTGGTCAGGACTGAATCGGTCATAGCTCCGCGTTAGCGCGGGCTGACGATACGGTCCAGTGCTGGCTAGTGTCCGCCCCCGAAGATCCCGGTGCGGACATTATAGTCGACGGCCAGCTCATAATCCGGGTCATCGACGCTATCGATCATCAATTGCCCGGCCTTGGTCAGAAGACGGTGGCAGTCTTTTGACAAGTGGCGGAGCTTCAGCGTCTTGCCCTTGGCTTCGTATTTCGCCGCCAGGTCCTCAATTGCCTGCAGAGCGGATTGATCGACCACGCGGGAGCGCAGGAAGTCGACAATCACAACGTCCGGATCCTCATCGGGATTGAACAGTTCCGAGAAGCCTTCGGTCGAGCCAAAGAAAAGCGGCCCCTCGATTTCATACACCGTAGCACCTGGCGTCCGGATGGAATCGCGCTGCAGAATACGAATGCGCTTGGCATTGTTCCAGGCATAGGCGAGTGCACTGACAATCACGCCGACAACCACCGCGACCGCGAGGTCCTGCCAGACGGTCACGGCGGTGACCAGGACGATGACGAATGCATCCTTCCACGGGATCTTCGACATGATGCGTAAGCTGTTCCAGGCAAAGGTGCCGATCACGACCATGAACATGACCCCGACCAGAGTCGCCAGAGGGATCATCTCGATCCATTGCGACCCGATGAGTATAAAGGCGAGCAAGAACAAGGCTGCCGAGAGGCCGGACAGGCGGGTCCGCCCGCCGGACTTCACGTTGATCATGGACTGCCCGATCATTGCACAGCCGCCCATACCGCCGAAAAAACCGGTGACGACATTGGCTGTGCCCTGCGCCACGCATTCCTGCGACGCGCCGCCGCGCTGATTGGTAATCTCACCGACCAGGTTGAGCGTCAGGAGGCTTTCGATCAGGCCAATCGCCGCCAGGATAATCGCATAGGGTAGAATGATCTCAAGCGTTTCCAGGTTCAGCGGTACGGCCGGAACATGCAAGCTTGGCAAACCGCCTTTGATACTGGCGAGGTCCCCTACGACGGGCGTATTGATGCCCAGTCCGATCACCAGCGCAGCCACGACCGCAATCCCGGCCAGCGGTGCCGGGATAATCTTGGTCAGGCGCGGCAGGCCCCAGATAATGCCCATGGTAAGCGCGATGAGTGATAGCATGATCGCCATATCGGGTGCGGCCAGCCAGTCGCCATTCGGCAAGAAGGAATGGCCATCCGGATGCGCCGTGCCAGGCACCTGAAACTGTCCCAACTGGGCGAGGAAGATCACGATGGCCAGGCCGTTTACGAAGCCGAGCATGACCGGGTGCGGCACAAGTCGGATGAACTTGCCGAGTTTGAAAATGCCGGCGGCGACCTGCAAAATGCCCATCAGGACCACCGTCGCGAACAGATATTCCACGCCATGTTGAGCGACCAGAGCGACCATGACCACGGCCAACGCACCTGTCGCGCCGGAGATCATGCCCGGTCGGCCGCCCATCACAGCGGTGATCAGACCAACCAGGAACGCCGCATACAATCCGACCAGCGGCTCAACCCCTGCAACGAAGGCAAACGCGACCGCCTCTGGCACCAGGGCGAGCGCTACGGTTAGCCCTGCAAGCACTTCGGTCTTGATCCGCGCCGGCGTAAACACGGCGCGCTGCGTTTGCGTCCAGCTGGTCAGGTTTATTCGATCTGCATACGCAGCGAATGTCGTCTTCGCCATAGTCGGCCTCTGATGTGTCGGAAGGAACGCGGCGTCCCTAGGCCAATTCACGCCTGCGAACCAGCCCTGATTTTCAGACAATAGAGTTTTGTTGTGATTTTGTGCCAAGCGGAATGGACAAGCTCCCCTGCTTGATCCAGCTTGTGGCCGGAATTCATGACAGGAGTATCAAGATGAAAACGCTATTCGACATTTCGGGGAAAACCGCCATCGTGACCGGTGGATCGAGCGGCATTGGCGCCATGATTGCTCGCGGTTTCGTCGAGAATGGCGTGAAAACTTATATCTCAGCGCGCAAGGAAGGTCCGCTGCACGAGACCGCCGAAGAATTGTCCAAAGTCGGCACTTGTATTCCGGTCCAGGCCGACCTCTCCTCAGTTGAAGGCATCGAAAAACTGGTCGCTGATGTCTCGGCGCAAGAGTCGCATGTTGATATTCTGATCAATAATGCCGGTGCCAACTGGGTCGTACCACTCGATGATTTTCCGGAGGCAGGCTGGGACAAGGTGATGAGCATCAATATCAAGTCGATCTTCTTCATGACCCAGAAAGCCCTGCCTTTGTTGCGCGCGAACGCCACCCCAGAGGATCCCGCGCGAGTCATCAATACCGCGTCCATCCACGGCTTTGATAATCCAGGCATGCCAGCTTACGCTTACTCTGCCAGTAAGTCGGGGGTCATACATCTGACCAAACATCTCGCCACTGATCTGGCTGCGGACAATATCAATGTGAACGCTATCGCACCGGGTTTCTTTCCCAGCAATATGACCAAAGCTGCGGTCAGCAATGACGCGCTCTACAATCACGCAGTGTCGCAAATTCCGCGCAAACGGGCGGGCGAACCGGAAGACGTGGCGGGCACGGCCATCTTCCTGTCTTCGCGCGCAGGCGCCTGGGTGGATGGGCATACAATCGTGCTGGATGGTGGACAGATTGCGCAATCCGCAAAGGCTTAATCCGCGCCTAAGGTCCTGACAAATTGGTAATTTTTTTAAAATGAGGTTGCATTCCGTCTGAACACGGATAGTTCTGCCGCGGCTGCGTTATAATTTTTGTTTGAAAGACAATGTGTAATGCAGTCTCGAATTCTCTATCTTGCGCTCGGCGCAAGCCTTCTTGTTGGCCAAGGCGCACACGCGCAGGACGATCCCCAAGATAAGTTCTATGCCGATATTGGGTATAGTCGATTAGGTCCCAACCTGCTCGAATTTGCGAATGACACGGATCCTGAATTTGGTGGCATTGGCGGCCATATCGGCTATCGGTTCTCAGAGCATTGGAGCATCGAGGGTGAAGCGACGGTCGGTGTCGAAAATGACAAACGCTACTCTACTGAATCTAGCGAATTATTCGTGCGGAATGTACGCACGACAGCGGATCTGAACGGTCTGATCGGTGTTTACGCGAAAGGCGATCTTCCGGTTGCCAAAAAGCTGAACCTTTTTGGTCGGCTTGGCGCCGTCTACGCCGATTTCGATTCCGAGGCTCAGCTCATGTTCACGGATCTGCAAACCGAGGAAACCCTGAACTTGACGCTGGATGGAACGAATAGCGAGTTCGGTGCGGCAATCGGGGTTGGCCTTACCTACGACCTGTCAGACAAGTTGTATCTTCGCAGCGATATTACGCGGATTTATATGGATGATGTCGATATGGACAGTGTCAGTCTTGCGCTCGGGGTGCGATTCTGAGAGCAAACCGATCGCGCTAAGCCTCGAGCGGACAACCTTCAATCGTAATTCGGTGCATGACCCGGCGCTGGCCATGATAGTCATTCATGGCCCAGTGCCAGGTTGAGCGATTGTCCCACATGGCGATCGAGCCGGGCTTCCACTCAAACCGATGGTGAAAGCCATGGCCGGTAAAGACGTGCGTGTAGAGCTCTGACAGAAGCTCATCGCTGTCTTTCTTCTCGACGCCAACAACTTCACGCGTGAAGGCCGGATTGACGTAGAGCGCTTTCTTGCCGCTGAGCGGATGCTTGATAACGATTGGGTGGACAGGGTCGGTGAGCATTTCAGCGACAGCTGAGTTGCCGATCCGGTTCGTGCCATCATCATGGCTGCCCGCATCCGATGTGTTGTAATAGCTGTCAGGGCCCTCGCCAAAAATATGCTTACCGGAATGCAACGCCGAAAGTCCGTCAATTCGGTCCTTCATCTCATCGCTTAGCGATTCATAAGCTTTGTACATAGAGGCAAACATTGTATCGCCGCCCGTCTCGGGCAGTTCGCGCGCGACCAAGACTGAGCCGAGCGCCGGCTCATGATCATACGAGTGGTCCGTATGCCAGCCGCCGCCAATATTGTCCTTTTGATCCGGCTCCTTTGCGACCAGCGCGATCTGCGGATAGTCTGGATGCGCAGCGAAGAAGCGATTGACGTTGATGTCCCCGAACCGTTCCGCGAAGGCGATATGATCGGTCTCTCGCGTATCCTGATCGCGGAAGAAAATCACGCCGTGCTCGGCAAAGGCGGCCTTCACGTCGGCAAATTCCTGATCGGTCAGGTTTTTAATGTCGACGCCGATAATCTCGGCGCCAAATCCATCTGTTGAAGTAATCTGCATCTCATTCCTCCGCGCGCCTCATCTATTGGAAGCGTCTTCGAGGAGATGTTAGTCGCCTGACGCTGCGGACGTCAATTCTGTGCGAAACAAGGCAGAACCTGATTTTCAAAATACGGTGCCTGATCGACCCAGAACATGTAATCGACGCGCAGGAAGTCTTTCGCAAAAGCCTGCAGCATCGGAACTTGCGACTGCGTTTCCAACCCGCCTTCATTGCGGTCCTGGAAATGCGCATCTGCGCCGGTGCCACCGATATAGTTGCCATCTTGAATAGCAATCCCGAGGGGCGCGGTATAGGTGCCCTCACGCATCAGCGCGATGGGATGGTTGAGTTGCGCGCGTCGTTTGACGAGCAGGTCAGGCGCTCCGAGGCCGACGCCAATCTCCTCCCCCAATGCGTAAATGCCGCGCAAATAGCCTTCATCTTCCCAGGGCAACCATTCGTTCGGCATGAAGTTGGCGTATTGCAAGGTCGTCGAAGTCGGAAACGCCGATTTCAGCGCGCGCATATTCTCTTGTATGGCTTCGGCATAAAGCGCTGGCGCGAAAGTCGGATCTGTTTCGGGCGCGACGTCGATTGCGGTCTCCTGCAGATTGATGCCTTCTATCTCACCGTCAAACGCCTCGCCCAAAGCCGTCAGCAGGGCATGAAATCGTTCCTGAACCCTCGGATTCCAGCGTTTTGAAATCCAGCCAATGGTGGCGCCATTGGCGCGATATGGCACCAGACCGCCATCATAAGACTCTGACAGCATATAGTCCGGAAGCGGCTTATAGCTGGCCGAGAACGTCACGTCCTGAAGTTGGATAAACAGCTTCTTCCCATGTGATTTAAGGTAATCGATATCAGACCGGATGATCGAGAAGTCATATACACCTTCGGCCGTTTCCAACTGGCGCCAGGCATACATGATCTGCGCGCCCTCGAAACGCTCATGCTCCAGGAAGGCATGCCCGCGCATCCGACCTCGGTCGCGGGTAAAATAGGCGAAGTGGGAAATCCCATCCTGCCCAATCGGACAGGCCGCATCGCTATAGTCCTTATAGACTTCTGCATATTTATCAGCCGGATTATTCCACCCCTGGGCATAGGCGCCTAATACGCAGAGCAAGCTCAAGCCAATATAGATCGTATTTCGTACCGCCTGCATCTGCATCCCTCGCTCAAGTATTGAGCGAATGGGTCTGCCCATCAAATCAGGTCTTTTCGTGGCGGCGGACCGGTTAGCCTTTCAGCATATCCCGGCTGACAATCACGCGCATGATCTCATTCGTGCCTTCGAGGATCTGATGCACCCGTAAATCGCGGACAATTTGCTCGACGCCATATTCTGACAGATAGCCATAACCGCCATGAATTTGCAGCGCATCATTCGCGACCTTGAAACCCGTATCCGTCACCAGGCGTTTCGCCATGGCACACCAACGCGTCGCATCTGCCGCTCTCGCGTCCAGTTTTGACGCAGCTTCGTACAGCATCACACGCGCGGCTTGCAGTTCTGTTTCCATATCCGCCAGCTTGAACTGGATCGCCTGGAAGTCCGCGATGGGCTGGCCGAACTGTTTGCGCTCCTTGGCATAGTCCAGCGCTTTGTCGAGCGCGCGCTGCGCCCCGCCGAGCGAACAGGCGGCAATATTCAGCCGGCCGCCATCCAGACCCGCCATGGCAAACTTGAATCCCTGCCCTTCGTCGCCAATCCGATGGGCCGCGGGGATACGAACATCGTCGAGCAGAACCTGTTTGGTCGGCTGCGAGTTCCAGCCCATTTTCTTCTCATTATTGCCAAAGCTCAGGCCCGGCGTGCCGAGCGGAATAATGAAAGCCGACACGCCGCGCGCGCCCGCATCGGAGGTCTTCGCCATAAGGACATAGACATCGCTGGTTCCCGCGCCAGATATGAATTGTTTGGACCCATTGAGCACATATTCGTCGCCGTCGCGCACCGCCGTAGTCTTCATGGCGGCGGCATCAGACCCCGACCCCGGTTCGGTCAGACAATAGGAGGCGATCAGCTCCATAGAAGTCAGCTTTGGCAGCCACGTCTTGCGTTGCTCATCATTGCCAAAGCGGTCAATCATCCAGCTCGCCATATTGTGGATCGAAATGAATGCCGCGGTCGAGACATCGCCGTAGGATAATTGCTCGAAAATCAGCGCGGCATCGAGCCGGCCAAGCGCCGATCCACCGACATCCTCGCCGACATATATGCCGGCAAAACCGAGCTCTGCGGTGTCTTTAATGACGTCCACGGGAAAGTGTTTCTCTTCATCCCAGGATGATGTGTGCGGCGCGAGCCGGTCGCTCGCAAATCGCTTTGCCATATCCTGAATCATGACCTGTTCTTCTGTCAGGCGAGTGGTCATGGCTTTTGGCCCTCTTTATGCTTATCTGGCGGCAGACATGCCATAGGGGATTCGTTCGTCAATGTCTGACCTTCCGGAAGGATATTCCATCACCGCCGGTGAATTGGATGATATTGCTGCGCTGATCGCCGTGGACAAGGCTGCTTCTGCCCTGTTCGCGACGACCGGTTTGCTGCAACCTTCCGCACTGGAAGACCACGTTCCCGCTGAAGTGTTCGAGCAAGAAATTCCGAAATTCAACGTTTTTGTCGCGCGCAATCAACACGGTTGGGCCGTCGGCTTTGCCTTGATCCGTCTGCGCGGCAATGGGCTTTATCTCGACCAGGTCAGTGTCCATCCCGATCATGGGCAGAACGGTATTGGCCGTGCGCTCGTTATTCGCGTGCTGACCGAGGCCGAAGCGCGCAAACTGCCACATGTCAGCCTGTCCACGTTCCGCGATGTCGCCTGGAACGGGCCTTTCTATGCCTCGCTCGGCTTCAAAGAAATTCCGCGCGAAAAGCTGGAACCCTATATGATTGAGATTGAGGACGCGCAGAAACCCTTTATGGACGTATCCACACGCTGTTTCATGCGGCGCAAAGTTCGTCGAAACCTGTTCCGGTTCGGCAGTCCGAAAGTGGAGCCAGAATGAACTCGATCCCACCGCAATCCTTTCCCGCCACGCGTCTGAGACGTTTACGACAGTCGGGCTGGATACGCGCCCTGACGGCCGAACATGTTCTGACCCCGGCTGATCTGATCTGGTCCATGGTCGTGCATGATGGCGAGACGCCGCGCATCCCGGTGACCGCCATGCCGGGCCTGGAGCGCTTGAACGTTGCCGAAGCCGCTGCAGCCGCCAAACGCGCGAGCGCGCTGGGGATCCCGGCGATCGCCATTTTCCCGCATATCGATCCGAAACATAAGGATGAAGAAGGCAGCGAGAGCCTCAATCCCGACGGCCTGATCCCGACCGTGATCAAGGCGATGAAAGATGCCGCACCAGAAGTTGGCGTGATCTGCGATGTCGCGCTGGATCCCTTTACCAGCCATGGCCATGACGGCCTGATTGATGAAGCCGGCTATGTGCTGAACGATGAAACCAGCGCGGTTCTGGTCGAACAGGCTTTGGTTCAGGCAGAGGCCGGGGCGGATGTCGTCGCCCCGTCCGATATGATGGATGGGCGTATCGGGGCGATCCGTGCGGCGCTCGAAGAATCTGGCTTCTCCAATACACTGATCCTGTCTTACGCGGCCAAATATGCCAGCGGCTTTTACGGCCCCTATCGCGAGGCGATCGGTTCGGCGACGGCCTTGATCGGCGACAAGAAGACCTATCAACAGGACCCCGCCAATACGGATGAGGCCATGCGCGAAGTCGCCATGGATCTCGCTGAGGGTGCTGACATGGTCATGGTCAAACCGGGCCTGCCTTATCTCGACATCGTTCGCCGGGTCTCAGAGACCTTCCAGGTCCCGACGTTCGCATTTCAGGTCTCGGGCGAATATGCGATGATCCAGGCCGCCGCGCAGAATGGCTGGATTGATGGCGACCGCGTGATGATGGAAACCCTGCTCAGCTTCAAACGCGCCGGCGCGACGGGTGTGATCACATATTTTGCGGAGGCTGCCGCGCAAAAGCTCACCTAATCCCAGGAGCTTGGACCATCCGTTTTGCCGCCATCGCAATTATAACCGAGCACAAATGTGTTGCTCGATAATGAACTCGTGCCATGAAACACTTTGCACGTACCATTACCTTTCAGGATCGCTTTGACCGTATTGCAGGACAGAGAAAAACCTTCGGTAATGCCATTCGTCGAACTGACTTTGACCCGATCGAAAGTCTTCTCATATTTGTTTTCCATATTCATGGTATTCTTGGCACCCGCTGCAATTGTTAGCTGGTTGCCTGCCTTGTCGCCATTGGATTTCAGCGCTTTCACCTTGATCGTCTGAGCCGCCGAAGATTGGCTAGCCGCCAGAATCCCCGCTGCCATCGCCTGTATGATTTTTGAACTGGATATTGCACTTGCCTCCATCCCAACAGGGCAAAGTCGTAATATCGCAAGCTGACGCCGGACCCGCCATCAGGAGGATGCTTACAGCCACCCCAGCAACGATCTGTGACTTTCGGGACATCTAACGACCTTTCTTTGTCCCGATGCATAAAGGCGTTCGGGCGCGCTTAGCCTAAGCCGCGAGAAGAACAATTCGCACTGTCGAATTCGACAGGCATTTCATTGTATTGAGATACAGTGCTAAACAGAGACGAAGTCAGGAGGCCTCATGACTGCACCCGATAATGTCATCGCCCGCAAAATGGCAAACGCCTTAATGAAAGACGCTGAAATTGGCGACCGGACGCAAATGGTGCTCGGTCCAGGTGGGCGTCTCGGTACCAATGCCGTCAAAAAGCTGATGGGCGGCCTCTGGGTCGGTGGCAATGTTTATCTCACCGAAGACGCGATTGAATTTCATCCCAATGGCCTCAATCGCGCCGTGCACAAAGATCCGGACTCGCTTAGCGTCGTCTTGCCCTTGCGGAGCGTGACATCCGTTGAAACGCGGTTTGGAATTGCGACGCAGATCATCGACATCAAGACGGCGATTGGGACATTATCGATCCGTTGTTACGGTGCCGCCGGCTTCGCCAAGAAAATTGAAACGGCGCGGACGGCCTGAAAGTTCAGAACGAAAACGTCTGGAGCGCATTCCAGCTGCGCACATCCTCATCCGTTTCGACAATTGGCGGGATTTGCACGGCATGCAGCGCGTTAAACCGAACCGGTTGATCCAATAACGCCCGGACCGCGTCCCAGTCTGCAGCCCCTTCAGGTGGCGCGCCGTAGCAGAGACTGAGATGCGGATCGAAGTCCCGGCTCGTTTTTCCGCCTGGCTGGTTCAGCATGAAGTCACGCGCCTTCAACAAAGCCGGATGCCGTTCAACCCGGACAAACAGCGACATGGTGAACGCATCGGTCATGCCGATTTCGAGCGGCTGAACCTCCAGTCCGCACAAGAGCTCAAGACATGGTGATAGATCTGGCTGTTCGCCCTCAATCGATGCCAGAGACACATGCGGCGCAAAAACAGGCGCATTTCTGGCTCTGGCCAGACGTGCGATGACGTCGAAGTATCGGGCCGTATCTTCGGCGCAGGGCACCACCCAATAGCTGAGTCGGGGGCTCGGGCTCATTCGTCCCATGTTGCATATTTGTCCCGCATATACGTGACGCCTTCCTGGACGATCTCTTCGAGCACATCCAGATCCACATCGGCCAGCTTATTGATATAGAGACACGATTTTCCCAGCTTGTGCTTGCCGAGCCGATCAAGCTTTTCCTGCATGGAATCAAATTGATAGCCGGGCATGATATAGACGGTCAGGTTTTGCTTACGCGGGCTGAACCCGGTCAGCATGAATTCTCCTTCCCGGCCAGAATCGTATTTGTAATGGTATCGCCCGTAACCGATAATGCTTGGTCCCCACATTTTCGGTTTCAGGCCCGTTACGCGATTGAAAAAACTGAGCAATTCTGCAGCATCCTCGCGCTTTTTTTCGGGTTCCACGTTCGAAACAAAGTCGGCGGGATCGACTTGGGTCGCGACGGTCTTGTTCTTGGCTTTGGCCATATTTCTCCCCTGTTTCGGATCACCCTAGCCAATCGATACCGTTGCCCCAAGGTCCAGAACCAAAATCAGCACAATCGCGATCACCAGCAGAATGATGGAGAGCGCGATGTTGAGCGCGACCGCGCGGTCTGCCCCCTTCTTCTCCATCCAGGTGCGTGGCCGGATATCGCGAATGCGGAAAACCACGAGTGCGGACACCACAAGGCTGGCAACGTTCAGCGCCAGAAGCAAACCGGCCCGCGAGGCGAGCGCCCATTCCGCCGTACCGATAAACAGGCCAACCGCCGCGCCGGGTGGCAGCAAGGCCGCGGCCACCATTACGCCCACAAGGGTCGAATTGGCGCCACGGGTCAATGAGATCGCGGCGGCGCTGCCGGCGGCAATCGCCAGAGCCACACCATCCAGACGCACCTCGGCCCTCGACATCAATTCTCGGCTGTCAAAATCAACCTGAATGAAAAAGGAAATCAGGATCGAGCAGGCCAGCGCCAGCAATACCCCAATCCCCAATGTCCCAGCGGAATCCAAAAGCAGCTTTCGATCGCCCAACGCGGCCCCGAGACAAAAACCCAGTATCGGTCCGAGCAGTGGCGCAATCACCATCGCCCCAATCACCCCGGCAACACTGTTTGAGTGGAGACCGATCGCCGCCACGATGGTCGACAGGATGACAAAGACGAGAAAATCACGATCAAGCTGCGCATCTTCGACGACGTCCTGATAAATCTCTTCCCGCAAAGCCAGCTTGCGCGTCAGCATCTTGCTTTTCTTCGGCGCTTTCGCGTCTTCCGGGATGGCTGGAGCCGTCGCTTCCAGAGGCACCAGAGAAATGCGCCAGTCCTTCTCATTCTCAAGACACGCCTGAAGATTGTCCATCAAGGTCTGACGCGTGCCATCGCGCAGAAAGACGGAAACATATCGCCGGTCTTTCTGTTCAAGCGGAATGACGACATAGTCGACAGGATTGGCGGCGCGAATAGCGCGCAGGGCGGTTTCAAAAAGCTCGCCGTCGCGCATATGCAAATCTAGGCGACGCATCTCAGGACTTCTTTCTGCCCATCCGAGCAAGCAGACTGCTCGTATCCCAGCGTTGACCGCCCATGGCCTGGATGTCGGCATAATACTGATCGACCATCGCCGTGAGCGGCAGACTGGCACCAAGCTCGCGCGCGGTCTCCAACGTAATCCTCAGGTCTTTGCGCATCCAGTCCACTGCGAACCCATGCTCATACTCGCCCCGGCTCATGGTCTCCCAGCGGTTTTCCATTTGCCAGCTTTGCGCCGCGCCGCCGCTGATCGCTTCAATGACTTTCGCAATATCGAGTCCAGCCTCGTCCGCAAAATGCATGCTTTCCGCAAGTCCCTGCACGATTCCCGCAATGCAGATCTGATTAACAGATTTGGCCAGCTGCCCTGCACCGCTTTCCCCGATAAGGGTCATGCGCTTGCCATATGCCGCCATGATCGGTTCGGCCTGCTGGAAAGCGGCTTCGGCGCCGCCGCACATAATGGTCAGCTGACCTTTCTCCGCCCCAGCCTGCCCGCCAGAGATCGGCGCATCGATAAAGGCCGCGCCTTTCGCCGCTGCGCGATCTGCCAGCGCGCGCGCCAAACCGGCGCTTGCGGTCGTATGGTCGACGATGACCATACCGGCCAAAATGGCCTCATCCAGCGCGTCATAGACCGTCTGAACATCCGGGTCGTCGCCGAGACAAAAGAACACAAAATCAGTACCTTGAACCGCTTCAGTCGGGGACGAGGCAGCGTCGCCAGCATGATCCCTCACCCAGGCCTCGGCCTTGGCGGCTGTGCGATTCCAGACGGTTACCTGATGCCCGGCGGCGACCAGATGACCAGCCATTGGATAGCCCATCACACCCAGTCCCAGAAATGCTGTCTTCGCCATTCACCCCCTCCTTACATTTGCAGCGCAATAGATCGGTCAAATTTCACCAAAATCTATCGGGCGATTCTCAATCGATATTCACCGTGATGCACTATGCACTCAAACTAGGCCAGAACGGCCTTTAGGGAAAAATATGGCAATTGCTTATTCATCCCGGCGCAACAAGGGCAGAACGCCCGCTGCGTCCGCCCGCAAGCTGGGGACCTGGAAACTGGCCTATGCCGATTTCCTGACCGCTTTGTGCGCCTTCTTTCTGATCATGTGGATCATTCATGGCGTCTCCAAAGACGAGCGCCAGACGCTGGCCCAGCAATTCGGCGCCGAGGCGGATGCTGTAACGTTCACCACCGCCCCACCATCCACCTCACAGACCATAGCCGACGCCTTGCGCGTCAATCCGGAGCTCGCCGCGTTTGGATCAAGTGTTACCATCACCGAAGACCCGAACTTCATCCGTATCGAATTGTCAGATATGGCCGAACGCCCGCTGTTCGAAACCGGCGACGGTCGACTGAATGAAACCGGCGTGCAACTGACCCGAATTGCCGGACGTGCGATTGCCGCGCTGCCGCTGTCCGTATTGATTGAAGGTCACACAGATTCCCATCCGAGCCGCACGATCGGTTACTCAAACTGGGAATTGTCCTCTGATCGGGCAAATTCAGCCCGCCGACTGTTGATCGAGGCTGGTGTCGACGAGGCTCGAATCCAAGGCGTGACCGGCCTCGCACATACCCGGCCACTATTACAGAACGCGCCCAAAAACGCCGCTAACAGACGGATCTCGATAGTTCTGGTCATCGCCCCCAAGACCGCCTAAGGTTCTTTCACCGCGAAAGAATCGATCAGGAGGTCGAATGTCCGCTGAAATACTGGCTCACTGGCCAATGTGGGCAAGCCTTGCGGCCGTCGGCGTTACCATCGTTTTTTATATGCTTGATCGCTGGTCGATGGAGCTGGTCTCCGTTTCGGTCATCGCTGCGCTTTTACTTCTGTTCAGCCTGCCAGGCGCGACCGCCTATGATGGCAGCGATATTTCCATCGCGCCGCTGCTCTCGGGCTTTGCGAACCCGGCTCTGATTACGATCATGGCCTTGTTGGTCGTCGGACAGGGCCTGTTCCAGACCGGTGCGCTGGAGGGGCCAACCAAGGCTTTGGTGCGATCGTATGGCAAACGTCCGATCCTGACCCTGATGGGCGCTTTCGCAGCGGTTTTCGTCACCAGCGCCTTCACCAATAATACGCCGGTCGTGATTATGTTCCTGCCCATCATGTCGGCGATTGCCGCGCGCATGGGGTCCTCGACGTCACGCCTGATGATGCCGTTGAGCTTTGTCTCCATCTTTGCCGGCATGACGACTTTGATCGGCACCTCGACGAACCTGCTCGCCGCGGATGCGTATGAGCGCCTGACGCCCAACCAACTCGGCTTCTTTGACCAGTCCGTTTTTGGTTTGATGTTAGCGGGTGTCGGCATGGTTTATCTCTTAATCGCATCACGGGTTCTGCTGCCCAATCGCGAAGAACTGACTGAGACGATGATGAAATCGGGTAAGCAGTTCGTCGCTCAATTCGAAGTCACACCGGGCCACTTTCTCGATGGCAAACAGGCTGTTGCAGGCATGTTCCCGGACCTGAAGGATATGACGGTGCGGATGATTCAACGCGGTGAGCGCGCGCTGCTGCCACCCTATGATGATGTCCGCCTCATGCCCGGCGACCTGGTTATTGTGGCAGCGACCCGTCAGGCCCTGACCGACTTGCTTTCGGACAAACCCGCCATGTTGCAGGACATCTGGCAGAGCAGCGCGCCGGAATCGGACGATGGCAGCGAAAGCCAACTTGGCCTGGTCGAGGCGGTGATTGCGCCTGGCTCGCGAATGGCGGGACGAACTGTTGAAATGCTCGGCTTTCGCCGTCTGACACGCGCCGTAACAATGGGCATTCAGCGGCGCAGCCGGATGATCCGCACGAAGCTGGGTGAGATCCGACTGGAGGCCGGTGACACGCTTCTGCTTTGCGGCCCGATTGGCGCCTTCCGGGACTTGCGCACCAGCCGCGATCTGATCCTGCTGGAATGGTCGCAAAGTGAGTTCCCCACCACGGCACGGGCGCAGGTCGCGCGTTTGATCACAATTGGTATGGTTGTTGCTGCGGCGACAGGGCTAGCGACCATCACTTTGGCCTCGATTGTCGCTGCGACCGGGATGATATTGCTACAATGCCTCAACCATCGCCAAGCCGCACGTTCGCTCGATCTCCGCATTTACCTCGTAATTGCGGCCGCACTCGCCATGGGCGTAGCACTGGAAAGCACCGGCGCAGCACAAATGATTGCCGAACTGGTCGTCATGATGGCGTCTCCTTATGGAACGCTGGCCATTCTGTCGGCCATCTTCCTCGCCGTCGCCATCTTAACCAACATTCTCAGCAATGCCGCGACAGCCGTTTTGTTCACTCCGATCGCGATTTCCGCCGCCGAACAGACCGGCGCCGACCCTTTTCCCTTTCTGCTAGCGGTGATTTACGCAGCGAACTGTGCCTTCGCGACACCGATTGCATATCAGACAAATATGCTCGTTATGGGACCAGGACATTACAAATTTGGAGATTTTTTACGCTTTGGGGGCCCACTTGTCATAATTATGTGGGCAGCATTTACCGTTATCGCCCCTTGGCGCTTCAACCTTTAGATGCGTAGACTGGAATTATGAAGCTTGATGAGTCGCTCTTTCAATTACCGGGTCTCCGGCACGGGTTACGGTTTTACGTCACCGGCGCCAGCCCGTGCCCTTATTTGCCGGGCCAGATTGAGCGCAAGGGCTTTACCCATCTGACCCAGGACAATCCGGACGCGCTGCATGATCAGCTGAGCCGCGCTGGCTTCCGCCGTAGCCAGGGCGTCGCCTATCGCCCAGCTTGTCCGTCCTGCAATGCCTGTCGGTCAGTCCGGGTCGATGTCAGCAATTTCAAACCGAGCCGAAATCAACGCCGGATTCTGCGTACCAATGCAGACCTGACCCGCCGTCCAATCGAGGCCCGGGCCAATCGCGAATATTTCCGCCTGTTAAAATCCTATTTGCGCAGCCGCCATGACGGCGGCGGCATGTCAGATATGGGCTATCGCGAGTTTTGCGCGATGGTCAATGACAGCCCGGTCCAGACCTTGATGTTCGAGTATCGTGCTGGTCCGGAATTGGATTCCCCGCTGGTCGCAGTGTCGCTCACCGATGTGCTGCGCGATGGCTTTTCGATGGTCTATACGTTCTTCGATCCAGCCCAGCGACAGCGCAGCCTCGGCACCTTCATGATCCTTGATCATGTCCTTCACGCCCGCGAACTGGGGCTTCCACACCTCTATCTTGGCTACTGGATCAAGAATAGCGAGAAAATGGATTATAAACGCCGCTTCAAACCGCTCGAAGTGCTTGAAGCTGGTCAGTGGCGTCCATTACAAGACCACGAATAATACAAATCGGGAGTGAGCGGATGATTGATCGCCGTAAACTGTTAGGCGCTGTTTCGCTTGGGGCGGCTGGACTGGCGACGACCGCCTGCAGTCAATCCACCAGCGAAGGCGATGGCGTCGCATCGCCCGCTGTGCGCCGCAAAAAAACGCGCTTGAACATGACGACGACGTGGCCGAAAGACCTGCCCGGGCTCGGTGCCGCGGCGCAGAGGGTCGCCGATCGCATCGGCGAACTATCTGAAGGCCAGATGGAAGTCCGCGTCTATGCTGCCGGCGAACTGGTCCCAGCTTTCGAAGCCTTCGACGCTGTCGCGTCGGGCAATGCTGATATGTATCATGGCGCGGAGTATTACTGGCAATCCAAATCGAAGGCGTACAATTTCTTCACGGCCGTCCCGATGGGGATGACTGCGGCAGAAATCATGGGCTGGATCGATTTTGGTGGCGGTCAGGCCCTCTGGGAAGAGCTGTCCGGCCAATATGGCATTATCGCCTTCCAGGGCGCCAATACCGGGCACCAAATGGGGGGCTGGTTCAAGCGCGAGGTTAACAGTTTGGATGATTTCCGCGGCCTGAAAATGCGCATTCCAGGCCTCGGAGGCGATGTTATTCGCGCATTGGGCGGCGCCGCAGAAGCTTTGCCGGGCAATGAAATCTATCAAGCGCTGCAAACTGGGCGGATCGATGCTACGGAATGGGTCGGCCCGTGGAATGATTACTATCTCGGTTTCCATCGCGAAGCGAAATTCCATTATGGCCCCGGCTTCCATGAGCCAGGCAGTTCCCTCGCCGTCGGCATCAATCGGCGCAAGTGGGAGGGGCTGACCCCGACCGAACAGCAAATCGTTCAAAGCGCTTGTAACGAGGTCAATCATCTCTCGGTCGGTGAGTTCACATATCAAAACGGTGTGCACCTGGAAAAACTGGTGAACGAAGAAGAGGTGCAGCTGCGCCAATTCCCGGATGATGTGATGGCTCGCGTGCAGGAAGTCTCTTCCGATATTCGCAGCGATGCAGGGTCCGGCGGCGATCTGGAGCGCCGGATCTATGAGAGTTTTGAAGACGCGCTGAAGAAAATGCGCGGCTGGGCTCGCATTTCTGACGGCCCGTACCTTGCCGCGAGAGAGCTGTAAGGGGTAGACCCGAGGCCTGAGGGTAAAGGATTCGGGCGAGATGGAGTCATTTGTCGAGATTGCAGGCACCACGCTGCGCTATGCTGGATATGTCGGACTGCCGCTGCTGCTTCTGCCGCTTCTTGTTGTGGCGATCCCAAAACCACTGGAGTATCTCGCCACCGGGCTTAGCCATATTCTGGACCGGATCAGCGGCATCGCCATGGGCTTCGCCATTTCAGCCGCCTTTCTCATCATTCTTATCCAATTGGCCGCCGTCCTTCTTCGATATGTCTTCGGTCTCAGTTTTTCCTGGCTGAATGACAGTGTAATTTTCAGCTTCGCGATGATCTTCATGCTCGGCGCGGCAGCAACGCTGCGTGACGATGGGCACGTGCGCGTCGACATTCTGCGCGGCCGTTTTGGTCCGCGCACCCGGGCGGGTGTAGAACTGTTCGGCGCAATGGCCTTCGTGTTTCCAATCTGCATTCTCATCCTTTATGCGGGGTCGGGTTTGATCGCACGCTCATGGCTAGATCTCGAACCGTTCAATGAAAGCGACGGCCTGCCGATCCAGTATTTGTTCAAAACGCTGGTCCCGCTCTTTGCCATCCTGTTAATGGGCCAAGGGCTCAGCCAGGCCTTGAAAGCGGCCTTGACCCTGCGCGGCCGAGGCGACACCGATGACATCGCGCACACACATGGCGGGACCGTGTGATGGAACTGGAACTCGTCCTCGCCCTTGGTATGTTTCTGACCGCCATTGCGGCGCTATTGGCCGGATATCCCGTTGCCCTGACCCTGGGCGGCGTAGCGCTCATCTTCGGATTGATCGGGGTTCAATTGGACCTGATCCCTCTGCCCATCCTGCGCAATTTGCCGAGTCGCATGCTTGGGTCGATGGAAAATCAGGTACTGATCGCCGTGCCGCTCTTCGTGCTGATGGGCGTCATCCTGGAACGATCGAAAGTCGCAGATGATTTGCTGCACACGGCCAGCCGTTTGCTCGCGCGCGTCCGCGGAGGTCTGGGCTATGCGGTCGTCATTGTCGGCGCCCTTTTGGCCGCCTCGACGGGAATTGTGGGCGCGACGGTGATCACGATGACTCTGATCGCGCTGCCAACCATGCTCCGCCAGGGCTATGATCCCCGACTGGCCACAGGCACGATTGCGGCCAGTGGCACGCTGGGCCAGATCATACCACCCAGCATCGTTCTGATCCTGCTGGCAGACGCTGTCTCAAACGCCAATCAATCAGCGGCCATGCGGTCCGGTGGCGGCGCTGGCGTCGTGTCCGTCGGCGACCTGTTTGCAGGCGCCTTGCTGCCTGGCTTGCTCCTCGTCAGCCTCTATCTGCTGTATCTGATGATCACCGCCATCCTGCGCCCCGGCGCTAGCCCAGCGGTGGTGCTGGAAGAGGAATCAGACTCGCTAACGCTGACCGAGATCGCTCGCAGTCTGGGCGCACCTCTCCTGCTCATCATCGCTGTTCTGGGTTCGATCCTTGGGGGACTGGCTTCGCCGACAGAGGCGTCCGCTATTGGCGCCGGCGGTGCGCTGTTATTGGCCGGCCTTCGTCTTGCTCCGGAGCACGGTAAAACGGGTGATCTTGGCAGCATCTGGGGTGCTTTTATCAGCGTGATCCTGCTGGGCCTGATGACCAATACGCTCGATTTGACTGTGACGCGCGACGACCTTGGCACAGTCGACTATCTCACCATCGGCCTCGCCGGCTTTGCCAGCCTGGTCTTCCTTGGCGGGCTGCTCTCAGCGGCCCGTGTTTTGATGCGGGCCAGCCAGTTTGGCAGCGCCCTGACCGCTGGCGCCCAGATTACCAGCATGGTGTTCCTGATCCTGATCGGCGCAAGTCTCTTTGCGCTCGTCTTCCGCGCCTATGGCGGCGAGCATTATGTCGAGGCTTTGCTGACCAGCATTCCAGGTGGTCTTTGGGGAGCCCTGGCCATCACCATGCTCGTCATGTTCATTCTCGGCTTCTTCCTCGACTTCATCGAGATCGTGTTTGTCGTGGTGCCGATCGTGGCCCCGCCGCTGATCATTCTCGGGGCGGATCCGGTCTGGCTCGCCATCTTGATGGCGCTCAATCTGCAGACCAGCTTTCTGACACCGCCCTTTGGGTTTGCCTTATTCTATCTGCGCGGCGCCGCGCCGGACGCTGTCGAGACCATGGATATATGGCGTGGCGCAATTCCATACATTGGCTTACAACTGGTGATGATCGCCCTGGTCGCGGCGATCCCCGCTCTGGCGACCTGGTTGCCGGCCTTTGTCAGATAGCCGATCCGCCGTCGATCACCAGGAATTGAATTCGCCTCTTCATTCATTCAACATAAGTGCTACGTTCGGAACGAAAATCAGGGTACTCCAAATGCGATTATTGACCTCGACCAGTTTATCCTTGGCCGTGCTGGCCCTTGCCAGTTGTGGGCAAACCGGCAGCGATCCGGCCATCCAACTCTCTGATATTTCGGGCGACTGGTCGCTCGATGCTTCGTCTTCGAAGATCGCCTTTGCTTCCATCAAGGTCGGCGAACTGATTGAGACACATTATTTTCCAGGACTGTCAGGGTCGATGAGCGAGAGCGGCGAAACCGTCATCGATATCCCTCTGGATCAGGTTGAAACGAAAATCGACCAGCGCAATGAGCGGATGCGGTCCATGTTTTTTCAAACGGACACTTATCCCACCGCTCAAATCCGCGCCAGCGTCGATCCTACGGCCTTCGCGAATCTACAGATTGGCGGACGCATTGAAGCCGAGCTGGATGCTGTCCTATCGCTGCACGGCGCTGAGTCGACGGTCTTCGCGAACGTGTTCGTAACCCGCATTGCCCCGTCTCGCGTGGAAGTCGCAACGAGCGAGCCAGTCATCGTTCACGTCGCGGATCACAATCTGGAAGCGGGCCTGGAAGCCCTGAGAGACATCGCTGGCTTGACCGACATTACGCCCGCCGTACCGGTGACATTCACCTTTGTGTTTGAGGCGGTAAATACCGGATGATGCGCGTTCAGTAGACGCTCGCGTTACAATCTGGCTAAACTCCTCGCCGAGCACTCCTGGAGCCAGCCATGTACCGCGCACCCCTTACCATTATCGCATTTGTCTGCAGCGGATGGGCGGCTGGCTGCTCTTCGACGGAGACAGCGCCCCAGCCAATCGCCGCGACGCCACCGGCTCAAGTCATTTTCGACACTGATTTTGGCGGCGATGCGGATGATCTCGGCGCTGTCGCCATGCTGCACCACTATGCCGATCAGGGCGATATCGACCTGCTGGCAATTGTAAGTTGGTCGCACGAAGTCTACGCCTTACCCGCTCTGGCGGCGGTCAATCAATTCTATGGACGACCGGACCTGCAACTTGGCGTGAGAGAGGTCGATTCCTGGCGCACAGACTGGAATTATAATCAGGTGATTGCAGAACAATTCCCGCATGACCCTGCCATCGTCGAGGGTGCGGAGCCCGCGGTTACTCTGTATCGCCGCTTGCTCGCGGACGCTTCGCCAAATTCAATCACAATCGTGACCGTGGGGCCGCTGGCCAACATTCAGAACCTACTCCGCTCCGAACCCGACGTAATATCAGACGAGACCGGCGCAGACCTGGTGAACGCCAAAGTCGACCAGTTCGTCATCATGGGTGGACAGTTCCCGGAGGGCATCACCGCAAATGGTCCCGAGTGGAATTTCGATGGCAATATGAAGGGCGTGACGCAGGAAGTCCTTGAAACCATCGCCCGACCGATCATCTTCAGCGGCTACGAAGTCGGTGAAGCGCTGAAATATGGCGACGCATTAAATGCACACCCAACCGATACACCGCTGTATGTCGGTTATAAGTATTTCAGCGAACACGCCCCCTGGATGAAGCAAGATTATCGCGGTGACATCCTCGACAATTCTTCATTCGATCAGACAGCCGTCATGTACGCAGCGATCAATGGCGTCGATAAATACTGGACGCTCAGCGCTCCTGGTACGCTCAGCGTCGACGAAGCCGGCATCGGCACCTGGACAGAAGACGCAATGGGCCAACACCAATTCTTGATTTTGAACGACGACACAGAGTTGACCATTTCGGTAATTGCGGAAGCGATGACACACTAAGTTGAACGCTCAACGCTGCGTCATCCGCCTCTGGGACGCGCCAGCCACATCGCGACCAAAAATGTGATGGCATTGGTGACCAGCGTCACCCCCAGAATCGTTAGAACAATTGTAGGCTCATCGAGACTATTCCCAGCCTGTCGCTCATAGACCCGGCTGAAATAGGCACGATAGTTCAAACAGAGCGCGACCCCCCATCCGGCGGCGATCCAGCCCGCCGAAGATATGTTCCGGCGAATCAAAGCGCTGACACCTCCGAGCGTCATCAGTCCGATCGCGATCAGATCGACGACATAGGCTGACAATGGCTGACCATAAACCACGTGATAATAAGTCTCGCCCGCAAAATGCAGAAACGCCGCCGCCAAAGTTAGAATGGCGAACGGCGTTTCAAGTCTGGATCGCATTGGATTGTTTAGAATTTTACTTCGGGTGGTGTGCTCATGCTCGCCCGGTCTTCACCAAGGTCGAAGAACTCACGCGGCTCGAAATTGAAGCTGCCCGCAACCAGCGATCCCGGAAATTGTTCCCGTGCCGTGTTATAGTCCTGCACCGCAGAGTTGTAGAACCGGCGCGCCGCGGCAATCTTGTCTTCAATCACTGAAAGCTCGTCCTGCAGGTCAAGGAAGTTCTGATTGGCTTTCAGATCCGGATAGGCTTCCGCCAAGGCGAACAGTTTTCCGAGCGCTTGTCCAAGCATGCCTTCTGCAGCACCCATTTCACCGGGCGTATTGGCACTGACTGCGCTCTGACGAGCCTGAATGACGGCGTCGAGTGTGTCTTTCTCATGCGCGGCGTAGCCTTTGACCGTCTCGACCAGATTTGGAATGAGATTCTGTCTTTGCTTGAGTTGGACATCAATGTCAGCAAAAGCCTGGTTGCAACGTTGGCGTTTAGCAACAAGACCATTGTAAATGCCAATAACGAACACGGCGAGCAGGACAATCAGTCCCAGGACGACGTAAAGTGGCGTCATTCGGAAAACTCCCTAGTAATTTCGATCCCTGTTAGAATAGCTAATGGGGCTCTTACCCCTGCGCAAGGCTCGCGCAAAGATTAGCGTCTTCGCCGGAGCAAAAACCTGTTCAAACCTGTCAGCCTACAATCGACCCGTTTTCTGAATGTAGGGCGAGCTATGATGGGTCACCGATTTGGCCGCTGATTCCATGCAAGTTCGGGTTGCGTTCGCGTGCTGCACTGCATATAAGGGCGGGCTACAGGAGATTTACATGGCCCGTGTGACTGTTGAGGACTGCGTCGACAAAGTCCCAAACCGTTTTGATCTGATCCTTTTGGCGGCGCAACGTTCGCGTATGATCCGCGAAGGTTCGCCGCTGACGGTTGATCGCGATAATGACAAGGACCCCGTCGTGTCACTGCGTGAGATAGCTGACGAGTCTATTGATCTGAAAGTCGTGAAAGAATCTCTGGTGGCTGAACTTCAGGAAGTTCGCCCAGGCGAAGAGGAAGAGCGCGAGGCTGATCGTTTGGCTCTCCAGTCTGGTCCAGCTGCAACCGAAGAAGACGTTATGCGCGCCTATCAAGCAGAGCTTGAATCTGGCCGCGACGATCGAATGTAGGTGTAAATGGCAACAGCGACCGTCAAAACAGAAGACCGGTCGCGCGCTTCGAGGCCGCCGCGCGGCATTCGTGATGACGAGCCATTTCTGACCAAGGAAGAACTGGCAGGCACTGTTCTCGCTTATCAACCGGATGCCAATCGGGCCTTATTACATCGCGCCTATGATTTCGCGCGCGAGAAACATGGCGACCAGTTGCGCCAGTCGGGCGATCCCTATTATTCTCACCCGGTCCGCGTCGCGACCCTGCTCGCAGCGACTCGCCTCGATCAGGCAACGATCATGGCGGGCCTGCTGCATGATACGGTCGAGGATTGCGACGATGTCGATCTGGCAATGATCGAAGATCTGTTTGGCGCTGATGTCGCCGAACTGGTCGATGGCGTCACCAAACTGGGTCAGCTGGAATATCAGAGCGAGGCCAGCAAACAGGCCGAGAATTTTCAGAAATTCATCCTGGCGACGGTCAATGATGTCCGCGTACTTCTGGTCAAGCTTGCGGACCGCTTGCACAATATGCGGACCCTTCACTTCAAGAAGAAAGAAGAGTCACGCCGTCGCGTCTCGCGGGAGACGATGGACCTGTATGCCCCGCTCGCCCGGCGGATCGGTCTCCACTATGTTGCGTCTGAAATGGAAGACCTGGCCTTCCAACATCTCAACCCGGAAGCCCGGGCGCAAATCCTGACGCAGCTGGAGACACTGGAATCCCGTAACAAGGATGATCTCGAACGCATCCGGCTTGCCATTCGGCAGGTGATGGAGCGCGAAAATATCGAGTGCCGGATCAAGGGCCGCCGCAAGGAACCCTATTCCATCTGGCGCAAGCTTGAAAAAAAATCGATTTCTTTTGAAGATGTTGCCGACATATTCGGGTTTCGCGTCATCGTCTCTGATATCGCGCAGTGTTACAAGGCACTGGGGGCTTTTCATACCGAATGGGCCTGCCTGCCGGACCGCTTCCGCGATTTCATTTCCGTCCCAAAGCCGAATGGGTACGCGTCATTGCACACGACTGTACGGGCCAGCGGCAATCGTCTGGTCGAGTTGCAAATTCGCACTGAGGACATGGACGATACGGCCGAACGGGGGGTCGCCGCGCACTGGACGTATAAGGACAGCGCGTACGGATTTGACCTGGACAGCTCCAAGGCCGCTGGGCTGGATCCGTCCGCCAATCTGCGCGCCTTCGGCGAGCTACTGACTCATGGCGGCGACGCGCAGGACTTTCTCGAACACGCCAAGATGGAGATGTATCGCACACACGTCTTCGCGTTTACGCCGAAGGGCCGCCTGGTCCTGCTGCCCGCCGGGTCGATGCCGCTCGATTTTGCTTATGCGGTCCACACTGTCGTCGGTGACACATGCGACGGCGCGAAGATAAATGGCGTCCCACGTAACCTCCGTACGCCACTGCAGAACGGCGACGTGGTTGAAATCATACGCCGCGAGGATCCGCGTCCGCTGCCCGGATATGAGACGCTTTGCGTGACGGGCCGCGCCCGGGCGGCCCAACGCAAGCTCCGCCGCGAACTCGAAACACTCCAGTTCGCCAATCTGGGTCGAAACATGCTGGAGCGCGCCTTGCGGCAGCACGAGATCGATCCGGTCAGCGTTGACATGCGCAAGGTCTCCGAACGGGCCGGCTTCGATGGCGTGCAGGCCATGTTCGAAACGCTCGGACGGAGCCACGATGAAGTGGCGCGCATTCTAACCATCGCCTTCCCGGGACTTGACCTGCATTCCGGTGATACAGCGTCCAAGGTTATGCTGGATGATGAACATGCTTCCAGCATGATTGCAGGCGAAAACCTGACACCCGGTGTGACATTGCACCTGGCCGAATGTTGTCATCCGATTCCGGGTGACCGGATTATAGGTTTGCGACAGCCTGACAAAGGCCTCGTGGTGCACACCATATATTGCGGCAAAGTCGCTGAATATGATGACAAACCCGATCTTTGGGTCGACTTGCAATGGACGGAACTCGCCAAAACCGGCGTGCGCGCCGTCGGCCGCATCGCCGTTAACGCCGCCGACAATAAGGGGGTCATGGCCCAGCAATGCAGTGTCGTGGCACAGGCGGGTGGGAATATTACAAGCGTCTCAACGCACAGTCGCGGCCCGGGTTTCATGGAATTGATCTTTGACATTGAAGTCGATGATCTCAGACATCTGGAACAGATCAAAGCCGCGCTGCGAGCGCTGGCCGTCGTTGAGCGGGTCGAACGAATTGAGGAGAGTGAATTTGAATAATGAGCAAGTCCTGGACGTGTTTCGCGATGCCGGAGCGCTGCTGGAAGGACACTTCATTCTCTCATCCGGGCGCCGCAGCCCGGTTTTTCTTCAAAAGGCCCTTGTCTTCTCTCAACCCAAATTGTCGTCAAAGCTGTGCAGCGCCCTGGCGACAAAGGTGAAAGAGCGGCTCGGCGAAATTGATGTCGTCGTCGGTCCCGCCATGGGCGGCGTGATTCCGAGCTATGAGCTGGCCCGGCACCTTGACTGCCGTGCGGTCTTTGTCGAACGCGTCGATGGCGCCTTCGAGCTGCGCCGCAGTTTCGAGATTGGTGAAAGTGATCGCGTTTTGATCGCAGAAGATATTGTCACGACCGGCCTGTCCTTCCGGGAAACAGTAGACGCGCTGAATAAGCTGCCGGGGACCGTCGTCGGCGGTTCTTGTATCATTGATCGCAGCGGCGGCGAGGCCGATGTCGGATGTGAACTGGTCTCGCTCGCAGCAATAAAGTTTCCGGATTATGCGGCGGATGATCTGCCGCCTGAATTACAAGCGACCCCGGCCTATAAGCCTGGCAGTCGAGGCCTGAAATAATGGCGCAGCGGATCCGTTTAGGCGTAAATATTGATCATGTCGCAACCATTCGCAACGCGCGTGGCGGACGACACCCTGATATTGCCCGCGCGGCGGAAATCGCGACCAAAGCCGGCGCTGATGGAATCACCTTTCATCTACGCGAAGATCGACGGCACATCATGGACCCAGATCTTGAGGCTATTCGTGCCGCCACTGACTTGCCGCTCAACATGGAAATGGCGGCGACCGAAGAGATGCACGTCATCGCAATGGGTTACAAGCCCGAGATCGCGATGTTTGTGCCGGAGAAGCGCGAAGAGCGCACCACGGAAGGCGGTCTCAATGCAGCGCGCGAGCACAATAAGCTGACACCGATGATTCGTGCCTTGAAGGACAATGGCAGCCGCGTCTCCCTGTTCATCGAACCTGACCCGGTGCAGCTGGTCGCGGCACAGCGCATGGGCGCTGATATTACCGAATTTCACACCGGCCGCTTTGTCGAACTCAGTCTCGCAGGTGAAACCGAACTCGCCGACGTTGAACTGCAGCGTATTGCTGATTGCGCCAAACGCGCGGTCGATATTGGCGTCGAACCCCAAGCTGGCCATGGCCTGACCTATGAGACGGTCAAACCGATCGCGGCCATTCCGGAACTCAAGGAACTCAATATCGGTCACTTCCTAATCGGCGAAGCCATCTTTGCCGGCCTCGACCCGGCCATCCGTCTCATGCGCCAATTGATGGATGAAGCGCGCGCATGATTATCGGCATCGGCAATGATCTCTGCAATATTGAGCGCATCAATGGCTCACTCGAACGATTTGGCGAACGGTTCGAGAAACGTTGCTTCACTGAGGGCGAAATTGCCAAGGCGCGGCGCCGTCGTCTGACGGCAGAGACCTATGCCAAACGGTTCGCCGCCAAGGAGGCCTGCGCCAAGGCGCTCGGCACCGGCGTACCTCGACGCGGGGTGCATTGGAAGATGATGGAAGTGGTCAACCTGCCGTCCGGCAAACCGACTTTGAAACTGACCGAGGGGGCACTGAAACGGCTCGCGGAAATCACGCCGGACGGACATGAAGCGCATGTCCATCTGACCATGACCGACGACCATCCCTGGGCCGAAGCGCAGGTGATCATTGAGGCTCTGCCGAAATGAAACGTCCGTCCCGCCCCAAACGCACGCGGCTTCGCGCCAGCGCCAAAGGCGCGAGCCAACCGCGCCTGGGGCACGACAAGCAGCGCAAACTGGAAACCGCGATGGGGTACCGGTTCAAGGATGATGATCTTCTATTGCACGCGCTCATTCATCCTAGCCTGATTGATGAGTATCGCGGCAATGCGAGTTTCTCCAATCAGCGAATGGAGTTTCTCGGTGATCGGGTTCTGGGCCTGGTGGTAGCCGAAATGCTGATCAATAAATATCCCAAGGAACGCGAAGGCTTCATGACCAAGCTGTTCCACAATCTGGTCAGCGGACAGACCTGCGCCGCAGTGGGCGCGACGCTGAATCTGCGTGATTACCTCTTTATGGATGCTTCTATGCGGGGAAATCGATCTGCAAATTATGACAAAGCGGTTGCCGATGCCGTCGAAGCCCTGATTGCCGCCATATACATGGATGGTGGTCTCGATTCGGCAGAACGTTTCATCAAGCGCAATTGGATCTTCGATACGCTGAGCAAGGACCCGGAACCCGATCATGCTAACCCGAAAACCCGTCTCAGCGATTGGTGCGGATCGAACCGCACGGCTTATGCGGTGTATGAGACCCTCGAAAAGAGCGGATCAGACCATGCCCCTGTCTTTACGGTCCTCGCCTCTGTAGAAGGTCATGGCCAAGCCACCGCAAAGGGCAGTAATAAGGCTGAAGCCGAGCGCGCGGCCGCCAGCGCCCTCCTAGACCTTCTGGAACAGATATGAGCGACTCTCCTTCTTCCTTGCCCAGCGCAGATGACATCACCCATGCCGGCTTTGCCGCGATTATCGGCGCGCCAAATGCGGGCAAGTCGACCCTGACCAATCTTCTGGTCGGCACCAAAGTGGCGATCGTGACCCATAAGGTCCAGACGACGCGCTTTCCCATTCGCGGCGTCGCGCATGCTGGCACCAACCAGATCGTTCTCGTTGATACCCCGGGAATTTTCCGCGCCAAGAAACGCCTTGATCGCGCCATGGTCAAAGCCGCCTGGTCTGGGGCGGAAGAAGCAGATGCCGTGGTCCACCTGATCGATGCCTCTGCCTGGGTCGCCGAACAGGCCGACGAGGCCACAGGCGCGCAGAAACTGTCCGTCGAGGATGATCGCCGCGTCATGGAGACGCTGAAAGAGACCGGACAATCCGCCTTTCTGGCGTTGAACAAGATTGACCTCTTCCCGCATGAGAAGGTCCTGCCCATCATGGCCGAACTCAATCAGGCCGGCGTCTACGAAGAGATGTTCATGATCTCGGCGCTAAATGGCGATGGCGTTGCGCCTTTGCATGAAAAGCTCGCCGGCAAGATGCCCGACGGCCCGGCTCTGTACCCGCCCGAACAAACGGCGGATCTGCCAATGCGTTTGCTGGCCGCCGAAGTCACACGCGAAAAACTGATGCTGAGACTGCATCAGGAATTGCCGTATCAGCTCATGGTCGAGACGGAGAGCTGGGAAGCGTTCGACAATGGCTCCGTCCGCGTCCGCCAAGCCGTGATCATTGCCCGCGAGCAGCACAAGGGCATGGTTTTGGGCAAAGGTGGCAGTGCCATCAAGGCGATCGGCAAAGCCGCCCGCGAAGACTTGTCGGAAATGCTGGGCCAGCCGGTGCACCTGTTTCTCTTCGTCAAGGTCGACCCCAAATGGATGGAACGCCGCGAAGCCTATCAGTCGGTCGGACTGGAGTTTGATGCCTAAGGAGGGCCTGCATGGATTGGCGTGATCAGGCGCTTATTCTCGGCGGGCGACGCTTTGGCGAAAGCGGCCTTATTCTCGACGTGCTGACCGCCACTAAGGGACGCCGATCCGGGCTTGTCTATGGCGGAGCTAGTCGCAAGAAACGGGCGCATTTTGAGCCAGGAAATTCAGTTGAACTCGCCTGGACGGGACGCCTCGAAGAGCAGTTGGGCCGGTTCACCATTGCGGAAGTGATCACCAGCCGCGCTGGACGGTATCTTGACCGGCCCGAGGCGCTCGCAGCGATCAATACGATCACGGCCCTATTACGCGGCGCGGTGGATGACGGCGATGCCGCTGGATCCGCGCTTTACGGCCCAACCACGCTCTTGCTCGATACGCTCGACACCTGGCCTGTCTGGCCAGCGCTGTATGCACGATGGGAACTCGGTCTTTTGTCAGCGCTCGGCTTCGGTCTGGATTTGGACTCGTGCGCCCTGTCTGGCGCCAATGATGGTTTGACCCATGTCTCACCGAAAACCGGGCGCGCGGTCAGAGGGTCGGAAGCTGAAGGCTATGTCGACCGTCTGTTTCCACTGCCCGCCTTCCTCATCGATCCTGGCGCAATTGCAATGGCCGAGGACATTGCCGACGCGTTGCAGCTGACTGGCTACTTCCTTGAAGAAAGGCTGTTTTCTGCGGTGAACAAGCCAATTCCCGACGTCCGTGCCCGGCTGGTTCCAAAATTAGTTGGGTAAAAACAGGTCTGTTCAACTTTCATTCAGATGAACCCGCGTTATGGAGAACTGTGTTCAGGGCTAGAGAGGTTTTTAGAGGCTGATAATGAAAAATACTGTCTTATTTGGCGCCATGAGCGTCGCCCTCCTCGGACTTGTTGGTTGCATTCATGTTGATGAAGGTGACTGGTCGGATTCGGAGGAAATCGCGCTTAATACCGAGACCGCTTTGCGCGTTTGCGGCGGGCCGGGCACCGTCGAAAAAGTTACTGAAGACGGCTATACCTGCAAGTCTGACGATTAAGACCACGAGACCTTATCGACAGGTTTCCTGACTGCCCATGTCGAGATGAAAATGATCGGCATGGGCAGCATCATAATCCGGCCCCAGAGTCACGGAAAATAACCGACACGCCTGTTTATGAATGCGCGCGAGATAGCGACCGGACTTGCTATGCTCGCGCCAATGATCCTTGACCCGGATCCGAGTGCCATCTTCCAGCACAAATCCCGAGATATCGATCGCATTGGCATAGGAATGCTGAGATCGCGTTCGCGTACCGGCAATATTGCGGCAGCTGAACGAGCCATAGGTCTCGATCTGGCGCAGCGGCGAATCAAAGACCTTCTCCGCTTGCGGACGCAGAACATGACGCTCCCAGATATGCAGAGCTGCCATTTGATGACAGGTCATCCGCAAAGGCGCGGCATTATAGGGCGTCAGAGACCGTTTTAAGGTCAGTGTTTCTTCCAGGGGGCATCGTGTTTCAGCGCCATCTGCAGGGACAATTGAGAATTCCACACCCGCATCGGCCAGCTTCTCCCGGCACATTTCCTCGTTATATTTCAACTCAGTAAGCTTGCCATAAGTGGCCAGACCCAATGGCTCTGTCAGATCAGGCGGGCGAAATGGATTGTGCTGTGTCGGCAGAAACAGATGGACCAAATAGGTCAGGCCAATCACCCCTACTCCGAACAGAATCAATCGCCAGTGGCGCATGGTATTCCTTCATTAACCAAACGGCGTTTTCTGTTAGTCTGTATACGAGTGTGGCGATTCTACGCCACCGCAGACTTTAGAGGTGCGTATGACCGATCTTTTAGACGAAGATGACGATCGCATTATCAATGAACCGCTCAGCGAAGCGCTAACCAAGCGCTATCTTGCTTATGCGCTTTCGACGATCACGTCACGCGCCCTCCCCGACGTCCGCGATGGCCTGAAACCGGTACAACGGCGGATCCTTTATGGCATGCGCGAATTGCGCCTCAATCATGATGGCTCGTTCCGGAAGAGCGCGAAAGTCGTCGGAGACGTCATGGGTGACTATCACCCGCATGGCGACGCCTCGATCTATGATACGATGGTCCGCCTGGCGCAGGATTTCTCGGTCCGCTATCCGCTTGTCGATGGCCAGGGCAATTTCGGCAATATCGATGGCGATAATGCTGCGGCGATGCGTTATACAGAAAGCCGTATGACCCAGGCTGCCGAGCTGTTGCTTGATGGCTTGAATGAAGACGCGGTCGACTTCAAAGTCACCTATGACGAGAATAAGGAAGAACCGGTTGTTTTGCCCGCCGGCTTCCCCAACCTGCTCGCCAATGGGGCAACCGGTATTGCGGTTGGCATGGCGACAAGCATTCCGCCGCACAATGTTGCTGAGGTGATTGATGCGGCCTTGCTGCTGATCGATCGCAAGACGACGACCACCGAAGACTTGCTGGCGGTCATGCCGGGCCCTGACTTCCCGACCGGCGGCGTGATCGTCGAACCAAAGGAATCCATTCTCGAGGCTTATGAGACCGGACGCGGCAGTTTCCGTATGCGGGCCAAATGGGCCGTGGAAGACCTCGGTCGTGGCACATGGCAGATCGTAGTGACCGAGATCCCTTACCAGGTTCAGAAATCGAAACTGATTGAGCGCCTGGCGGATCTGATCGAAACCAAGAAAGCGCCGCTACTCGCCGATGTGCGCGACGAAAGTGCCGAAGACATCCGCCTTATCCTTGAGCCGCGGGCAAAGACGGTAGAACCAGACGTGCTAATGGAAAGCCTGTTCCGGATCAGTGATCTGGAAACGAAATTCAGTCTCAACATGAATGTGTTACACAAGGGTGCACCGCAAGTGATGGGGCTGAGACAGGTCTTGCGGGCCTATCTCGATCATCGCCGCGAAGTGGTGATGCGTCGGTCACAATTCCGGCTCGACAAGATTGAAAAGCGCCTACACCTGCTCGACGGCTATCTGGTCGCGTATCTCAATATTGATGAAGTGATCCGCATTATCCGCGAGGAAGACGACCCGAAGCAAGAAATGATGGACCGTTTCGGCATCACCGAAATCCAGTCCGAAGCCATTTTGAACCTGCGTTTGCGCGCCTTGCGCAAGCTTGAAGAAATGGAAATTCGCAAAGAGCATGAAATGCTCAGCGAAGAACGTAGCGACATTATCGCCTTGCTCGGCTCGGAAGGCCGGCAATGGACCAAGGTCAAGAAAGAGCTGAAAGAAGCGCGCAAAGTGTTTGATCCAGGCACCGAGCTTGGACGTCGCCGCGCCAATTTCGAAGATGCGCCTGTAATAGACGTTGGCGCCGCACTCGAAGCGTCCATGCCGAAAGAGCCTTTGACTGTGGTTCTGTCCACCAAGGGCTGGATTCGCGGCATGAAGGGGCATGGCATCGACCTCGGCTCTGCCAAGTTTAAGGATGGAGATACATTGCTCTTCTCTGAAGAGGTGCACACCACGGACAAGCTTATCCTGATGTCCTCGGATGGCCGCGCCTTTACGCTAACTTGCGACAAGCTGCCCGGTGGCCGTGGTCATGGTGAGCCAATCCGGATTTCTATCGACCTGGAAGACAGCGTCGAGATTGTCGGCATGTTCAAGCTCGACGGATCGCGCAAGCGGATCATGGCATCGGATGCCGGGTATGGATTTGTCATTCAGGAGAGCGAGCTGGAGTCCAACCGCAAAGCCGGTAAGTCAGTGGTCAGTGTTCCCGATGAGGCCAAACTGCTCAGCGTCGACCTCGCAAATGGTGACCATGTCGCGGTGATCGGGACGAATAAGAAACTCCTGATCTTCCCACTCGATGAGCTGCCGGAAATGTCGCGCGGAAAGGGCAACAAGCTGCAAAACTATCGCGGAACCGACAAGCTGGGTGATGTGCTGGCCTTCCACGCGGAAGACGGCCTGATCGTCACGGACAGTGCCGGTCGCATGCGTGGATTCCCGGAATGGCGCGAGTGGATCGGCAAACGGGCGCAGGCGGGTAAGGTGGCAATGCGCGGTTTCCCACGCTCTGGCAAGTTTACCGGTTAGCGCTCTGCCGCTATTGTCTTTGGCATGATCACTCCTGGATATGTGCAGCGCATGGCGCGCTATAATCTCTGGCAGAATGAAAACCTGTACGGCACCGCAGATACGTTATCAGACGCCGAACGCCGCCTCGATCGTGGTAGCTTCTTTCAGTCGATCCACGCCACGCTATCCCATGTGCTCTGGGCCGATGAGTTGTGGATGAGCCGCCTCTCGGACTGGGAGGCCCCGGTCGGCACTTCGCGGGAAGTGCCGCTTTACAATGACTGGTCCGCCCTCAAGACCCGCCGCGCGGCGGCGGATCTGCGCTTTATTGAATGGGGCGATGGCCTCACCCAGGCAGCCGTAGACGGCGATTTGGAATGGTATTCAGGCACCCTGAAACGCGGCATGACGAGTCCACGCGCCGCCTGTATCATGCAGGTCTTCAACCATCAGACCCATCATCGCGGCCAGGTGCATGCCATGCTGACGGCAGCGGGTGCGACACCGGACGATACCGATATTCCCTTTATGCCGGAGACCTATTTGTGATCAGACGCCGAGTACGTCGCTCATATCATACAGCCCAGGCGATTGCTGCGCCGCCCATTCTGCGGCCTTGATCGCGCCATGGGCGAAGACGGCGCGGTCTATCGCGGTGTGGCGCAGCGACAAAACCTCCATCTCAGACCCGATCGTCACTTCGTGATCGCCAATCACGCCGCCGGTTCGGCGAACAGAAAAGCCGATCTCGCCAGGCCCGCGCTTGACATCCGGGCCATCATAAGGAGCAATCCGAAGATCATTCAGCGCCTTGCCCCGCCCCTTCGCAGCGGCCTCACCCAGCATCAATGCAGTGCCAGACGGAGCGTCAATTTTGTGCTTGTGATGCGTTTCGGCAATTTCAATGTCCCAGTCTTCCCCCAGCCGCGCAGCCGCTTGTCGAACCAGCGCCTCAAGCAGATTCACCCCAAGCGAGAAGTTCCCGGCCTTCACGATGGCGAGGTTGGACGCGGCATGGGCAATATCCTGCTCCTGCGTGGTCGTGAAGCCAGTGGTTCCGATCACAGCGGCGCGAACCCCCTGCTCCGGCAGAACTCTCAAAACACTCAAGGTCGCTTGAGGTACCGTGAAATCGAGCCAAGCCGCTGCACCAGACGCCGCCTGTTGGAGATTATCGGTTACCACCACGCCGATCGGTTCACCGCCCGCCAACCGACCAATATCCTGACCGAGCGCCTCCGCGCCAGGGGCTTCGGATCCGCCGCTAATCGTGTGGCCGGTCGCCAGCGCTGCGGACGCCAATTGGCGCCCCATTCGGCCGGCACAGCCAGCAATTGCAAGTCTCAATGGCATGGTCATGACCGCCTTATACAGAGCTTCGCGCGCCTGGCCACTAGGCAGCATGGTCCGCCACTGCTAAGGCCGCCCGCATGTATCAGATCTCTGCTAAAGGCCCGCGCGCGGCCATCGAAACGGCCTGGGATGTCCTGGCCTGGACCGACCCGTCGCCGGCAGGAGCGGTGGACGCCAAGGAAGACACCCGACTGACCTGGCGCCTCGATGCTTATGCTGAGACCCTGAACGATGCTGAAGCCAGCGCTGCGCTGATCCGCGAGGCCGCGCCAGAGCTTAATCCTGTGGTCGAAGCCTTGCCGGATCGCGATTGGGTAACCCTTTCTTTGGAAGGCTTGCCGCCGGTCCACGCGGGTCGTTTCATCGTCGCCGGCAGTCATGCGCTGACCCGCACTTCGCCCGGCAAGACCGATATTCTGATCGAAGCCGGCCCAGCCTTTGGAACAGGTCATCACGGGACGACCCTGGGATGCTTGCTCGGCTATGAACACGTCTTGAAAGGCGGAGTTCCAAGCAAGGTTCTGGATGTTGGGACCGGGTCTGGTGTCTTGGCCATCGCCGCCATCAAGACCGGTGCAGAGCGCGCCATCGGGACGGAAATCGATGTTCAGAGTGTCGCTGTCGCGAATGAAAATGCGCGCAAAAACAATGTATCAGACGCGTTCAAGACCTATCAAACGCGCGGCGCCACAAATCGGATTATCCAATCTGCGGCGCCGTATGATTTGATTTTTGCCAACATTCTGGCGCGCCCGCTGACCCGATTGGCACCAAATCTGGTACCCCTGATCGGTCCGGGAGGCCATATCATCCTGTCAGGTCTGCTGACCCGACAGGAACCATTGGTGCGCGCCGCTTATACCGGCCGAGGCCTGGCTCTGGTCAAACGCATCCGAAAAGATGGCTGGTCGACCCTGGTCCTGCGACGCGTTGTATCTGCCTAGTGGGCGATCCGGCGCGCGTGACGCGCGGTGCGCTGGGTCAGTAGACGCGGCCGAGAGGCCTCGATAGCGGCATCACTCTTGGTTATGGCGACTTTGTTCGTAGGGGCAATTTCCTGAACGTTCTCTGACGTCGTCGGAAAGAAGGCTTGAAGGCCGGTATACCCGCGCATGATGTTCAAGGATTTCATTTTTCTATTCCTGGGAGGTTATTTTATTGTTGTGCGACCTAAATAGGCGCAAAGGGTTGCAAAACAATATACAAAAACAGAAATATGTATGATTTTCCGCATGTCTCACTTTCATCTTTGCACGCGTCCTCGATCGGGACTAACTAAAGCGCATGAAACAAAATTTTGACGTCAAAGGCGGGCCGCAAATCGGTTGCGCAAATGTGCCGCTACTTCGGCACAAACTTGTGGAAACTGGACTGGACGGGTTCTACGTCCCGCACGAGGACGAGTATCAGAACGAATACCTGCCGGACGCCAATGAGCGCCTCGCCTGGGTCAGTGGTTTCACCGGTTCGTTTGGATCGGCCCTGATCATGACCGCGCGAGCCGCGATTTTTGTCGATGGCCGATACACAATCCAGGCCGCGGAACAGACCGACCCGGATCTATTTGAGCGGGTCGCTGTCCCGGATCCCGGCGCCTTTGGCTGGATCGCCGCGCAGGACTTTTCGGATCAACGTATTGGTTATGATCCCGCCTTGATGACCCCGAACGATGTTCAGGCGTTCGAGGCGGCAGCCAAGAAAGCAGGCGCGACCATTATTGCTGTCACGACAAACCCGATTGATGCGGCCTGGCAGGATCGCCCAGCCCAGCCCCAGGCGCCCGTCATTCCACATAATCTGGAGCATGCGGGGCAGTCTTCCGAGGACAAACGTCGCGCGATTGCCGCATCGCTCGTCGACGCGGGCGCCGATGCCGTCGTGATCACCGCACCGGCCAGCATCGCCTGGTTGTTCAATATTCGCGGCGGCGATGTCGCCTGTTCGCCTCTACCGCTCGCGCGCGCCATATTGCGATCGGATGCGAGCGCCACTCTGTTCCTGGATCCGGCCAAGGAAACACCTGGCTTGCGCGAACATCTCGGCAATCAGGTGACTCTAGCGCCATTGGACACGCTGGACGCGGAATTGGAGGCCCTGTCCGGGAAGACGATCAGCCTCGACCCTGCGCTCGCGTCCGCCTGGTTCTTTCAGAAACTCGACGCCACCGGCGCCACAATACAGCGCGGTCAGGACCCGGTCTTGCTGCCCAAGGCCTGCAAGAATGCGACGGAACTGGCTGGCACCTCCGCAGCCCATAGACGAGATGGCGCCGCGGTGACGCGGTTCCTGCACTGGCTCGATACGGAGGCTCAGTCCGGCGAATACACGGAAATTGATGCGGCGCTGAAACTGCTCGATTTCCGGCTGGTGGATGAGCGGATGAAGGACATGTCATTCGAGACGATTTCGGGCGCGGGGCCAAATGGCGCGCTGCCACACTATCGCGTGTCTTCTGCCTCGAACCGACCGCTGGAACGCGGCACGCTCTATCTGGTCGATAGTGGCGGCCAGTATCCAGATGGCACGACCGATATTACGCGCACCGTGCCGATTGGAACGCCTAGCCAAGACATGCGCCGGCACTACACGCTCGTCCTCAAGGGTCATATTGCCATGGACCGCGTGCGGTTCCCGGAAGGCACGACCGGCACGCATCTCGACATTCTGGCGCGACATGCTTTGTGGATGGCAGGGCTCGATTATGATCATGGCACAGGGCATGGTGTCGGGGTCTATCTAGGCGTGCATGAAGGCCCCCAACGGATCGCCAAGGCATGGAACGCCACGCCGCTGCAACCCGGCATGATCGTCTCGAACGAACCCGGCTTCTATCAGGAAGGTGCTTACGGTATTCGCATCGAGAATCTGCAATATGTCACCCCGGCCGAGCCAATTGAAGGTGGCGATCGCGACATGCTGGGCTTTGAATGTGTCACCTTTGCGCCCCTGGCGCGGGGCTTGATCGATACGGACTTGCTGACATCGGATGAGCGTGACTGGGTGGATGACTATCACCAGCGCGTGCTGAGCGAAATTGGCGGCCTTGTCGATGGCGCGGCGTCTGACTGGTTGAAAGCGGCCTGCGCCGCCCTCTAGAGCCCGCTGATCAGGTCAATCCACTCCGCTTCCGTCATCACAGTGACGCCGAGATCCTGTGCCTTTTTCAGCTTCGACCCGGCCCCCGGTCCAGCGACAAGAATATCTGTGCGGCCAGAGACTGAGCCTGACACTTTGGCGCCGAGTGATGTGGCGCGGGCTTTGGCCTCATCGCGCGTCATCGCCTCGAGCGTCCCGGTAAAGACTACGGTTTTGCCTGCCACCGGACTTTCGCTGGCAGGGGCTTCGCCATCGATCACGGTGATTTCGGCCAGCAGGTCCCGGATCATATCCTGATTGTGCGCTTCGCTGGCAAATGTGGTCAGCGCGCCGACAGCAGCGCCGCCAATACCATCAATCGAGGTCAGCGCCTGTTCCGCCTCACCACCCGGATCATCGCGGGCTTGTTCGACCGCCGTCCAGAACGCCTCCCATTGCACATATGTGCGGGAGAACAAATCGGAGGTGGTCTGGCCAACATGCCGAATGCCAAGCCCGTTCAACAAACGCGCGAAGGGCGCATTGCGGCGCTCATCAATCGCCGCGAGCAGTTTCTGCGCAGAGACGTCGCCAAACCCTTCCCAGGTCTCGAGCGGATCGAATCCAGCGGCGGCAATCCTGTCCGGGATCTGGAAAATATGCTGCGGCGCTGAAATCACACCGCGCTCATAGAAAAGTTCAATCTGCTTGGCGCCGAGCCCGTCTATGTCGAGCGCCTTGCGCGACACGAAATGTTTCAACCGTTCCTTGACCTGGGCCGGACAGATCAAGCCACCCGTGCAGCGTCGGCGGACATCTTCCTTGCCTTTGTCATCCAGTTCTCTAACCGCGGCGGAACCGCATTCAGGACAGACATGTGGCATGACAAACGGCGCCGCGCGGTCCGACCGATCCGGATCCAGCACGCGCAGGACTTGCGGAATGACATCGCCGGCGCGCTGGATTTCGACCTGATCACCTTCGCGGACATCGAGGCGTTCAATCTCTTCCTCATTGTGCAGCGTCGCATTCGAGACCACGACCCCGCCGACGGTGACTGGCTTCAGACGCGCCACAGGAGTCAGCGACCCTGTTCGACCAACCTGGATATCGATTGCCTCGAGCGTGGTGATCGCTTTTTCGGCCGGAAATTTGTGGGCAATCGCCCAGCGCGGAAAGCGGCTGACCTGGCCCAGACGCTGCTGCCAATCCAACCGGTCGACCTTGTAGACGACCCCATCAATATCATAGCCAAGATCGGCTCGCGTCTCGACCATGCCGCGATAAGCGGTCAGCAGGCCTTTTACCGTCTTGTGCGCGTGAAACAGATCATTCGTCTGAAAGCCCCAGGCTGCAAGCTTCTGAACCGCCTCAAATTGCGATTCGGCAAATGGCGCGGAATGCTCCCCCCAGGCATAGGCGTAGAACTTCAACGGACGCTGCGCGGTGATGCCCGGATCCTTCTGACGCAAGCCGCCTGCAGCCGCATTGCGCGGATTCATGTATAGTTTGCGACCTGCCTCTGCCTCCTTTGCGTTCAGCGCAGCAAAGTCGGCATCGGACATATAGACCTCGCCGCGAATTTCGATGCGATCAGGCCATCCCGACCCCGCCAGCTGATCCGGAACATCGTCCAGCGTGCGGGCATTGGCCGTGACATCTTCACCGACACGGCCGTCGCCGCGCGTTGCCGCCTTGATCAAACGGCCGTTTTCATAGGTCAGGCTAAGGGACAGGCCGTCAATCTTGGGCTCCGCCGTGATCACAAATTCTTCGTCTGCGGTCAGACCCAGAAAGCGACGAATGCGATCCGCAAAATCCTGGACGTCTTCATCCGAAAACGCATTGTCGAGCGATAACATGGGCACGCCATGCTCAATTTTGCCAAAGCCATCACTGATGACGGCGCCAACGCGGTCACTGGGGCTATCGGAGCGTTTCAGATGTGGAAACCGCTCCTCAATCTCGAGATTTCGGCGGCGGAGCTGATCATATTCCGCATCGGTTAGATGCGGATCATCATCGCCATAATAACTAGCATCCGCGAGTTTGAGCTCGGTCACGAGCCGCGCCAACTCCTTGCGCGCCTGGTCTTCGGTCAGTGCGTCTATCGCAATGTCTGCATTCATGCCGCCTCCAGCAATTTCAATGCGGCGGCGCGCGCCTCATTGGTGATGCTGGAGCCTGACAACATTCGGGCGATTTCTTCAAGTCGTTGACCGTCATCTAATTGTGCAACCTGGCTGGTAATCTGCCCTTTTGCATCAGCATCCTTCAGAACACGCCATTGGCGATCCGCGGCCGAGGCGACCTGCGGACTGTGCGTTACCGCGAAGACCTGGCGATGACCAGACAAGCGCGCGAGTCGCTCGCCAATTGCTGCTGCCACAGCGCCGCCAACGCCCTGATCAGCTTCATCAAAGATCAGAGTGCAGGCCTGCCCAGTCTGACTGAGCGCACATTTGAGGGCCAGAGAGAAGCGCGCCAGCTCACCGCCAGAAGCAATCGCTTTCAGAGGACCAAAGCCGGCGCCCGGATTGGTTTCCACCTCGAACGTCGCCCGTTCCAGGCCTTTCGCCCCGCTCTCATCCGCTTCGATTGGCGCGAACACGACCTTGACCTGAACTCGGCCGAGATGAAGCGGCTCAAGTTCAGCGTGAATCGCTGATTCGAGCGTCGCGGCTTGCTTATGCCGCTGTTTGCTCAGCCGCTCTGCCGTTTTGCGCCAGGCTTGTTCCGCATCGCGCTCAAGAGTCCGGGCTACATCCAATGCCTCGGAGTCAGAATTGCAAAGCGCCAATTCGCTTTCAAACCGAGCCAGTGTCTCGGCAAGGTGTTCTGGCATGCAATCATACTTTCGCGCCGCCGCGCGCAAAGCGAACAAACGCGCCTCAACCCCTTCCAGGCGCGACGAATCATGCTCGGCGAAACGCGACAGGGTTTCGACCGCCGTATTTGCTTCCGCCAGCTCGATCAGGGTGCGCTCCAATGCCTCTGACGCTGTCCCGGCCACCTCTCCGACTCCGGACTCCAGTGTCTCCAGTCCAGGCACTCGAACCACGCGGTCGACGGCTTTGGCGGACTTCATCAGGGCCGTTTCAAGTTTCGGATCGCGCAATGCGCTGGCGGCTTCCTCGATCGCGTCGCTAATTCGCTCGGATTGCAGCAGTGCGCTACGCTGGTTGGATAGGGTTTCCAGCTCGCCGCCTTGCACGGACATTTTGGACAAATCTTCAACCGCGAATGTGAGCCATTCCTGATGCTCTTTCGCCTTCTGCACAGTGTCCTCGAGCAGCTGCCGGTCGGCCCGTTTCTGCTCAAACGCACGCCACAAGGACCCGCATTTGGCCACCGTCGTCTCCAGGCCCGCAAACGCATCCAGAAGGTCCAGATGCGTAGACGGACGCATCAAACCCGAAGCCGCATGCTGACCATGAATTTCAACCAGACGTTCGCCCAGTTCGGTCAGGATTGCAGCCGCCACGGGCTGGCCATTGATAAAAGCGCGTGAAGGACCCGACACCGGCACAGTACGACGCAGTAACAGAGTCGCTTCGGTATCAAAATCCAGGTCATGCGCCTGCAAGACCAACCAGGCGGCATGATCCGCAGGCAAGGCGAATTCAGCCGTGATGCTGGCCTGATCGGCCCCTGCGCGCACCTGTTTACGATTGGCGGGACCGCCCAATACCAGGCTGATCGCGTCTAGAATGATCGATTTGCCAGCGCCCGTTTCACCGGTCAGCGCCGTAAAACCAGAGGCCGCCTCCAATTGAAGTCGGTCAATCAGAACAAAAGATTGGATCGAGAGTGCATACAACATGCCCTCTCATACAATAAGAACATAATGAGAACAAGCGCTAATTGCCGCCCGGGATTAATCGTTGTAACCAGGACCGTGTTTGCTGCTCGGAGGCGCCTTCCGGATCCAGACCCTGGCCGCTGAGCAATCGGTAGGAATAGCGATACCAGACGGATTCAGGATAATTGTAACCCAGCACGGCGCCTGCCGCGAGCGCTTCCTGTTTCAGTCCCATGGACAGATAGACTTCGACCAGGCGATGCAGCGCCTCAGGCGCATGACTGGTCGTATCATAGTCTTTGACCACGGTGCGGAACCGGTTGATCGCCGACAAGTGTTGATTGCGGCGCAAATACCAGCGGCCGATCTCCATTTCCTTGCCCGCCAATTGATCCTGGACCATATCCAGCTTCACGGTCGCATCGCGGGCATAATCTGTGTCCGGGTACCGGCGCACCACATCCAGCAAGGCGTCGCGCGCCAATTCTGTCGTCTTCTGATCGCGGCCAACATCCATGATCTGGTCGAAATGACTGACGGCAATCAAATAATAGGCATAGGAGGCCCCTTGCCCGGCGGGGTTCAAGGACAGGTATCGTTGCGCCGTGCCGACTGCTTCATCATATTTCCGCGATTCATAGGCTGCGAAGGCCGACATCAGGGATGAGCGCCGGGCCCATTCTGAATAGGGATGCTGGCGTTCGACTTCATTGAAAAGCAGGATCGCTTGATCATAATCGCGCTTGTCCATTTCACTCGTCGCCCGCGCATAGAGCTGTTCCACGGGCCGCTCGACATAAGCCAGTTCCTGGCGACGATTCGAGTTCTGGCAGGCTGTCAGCACGAGCGCTGCAGCAGATGTCACAAGAAAGAGCTGGTGAACTTTACGCATGATTTTGGGCTACCGTATCGTCTTTGGGGGCAGTTTCCCCACGCGAACGCCTTTGTAAAGTCCGGGACTGTTTCATGGCAACTGATCAATGTGAGTTTAACGGACTTGTCATCAACCGACTCCGATCTAATTCTCTATCTAATATGGTAGGTACTATTCCGTTCCGCCAGGCGAGGATGCCATGACAGACCTTGAAAATACCACTCTGACCGCCAGTGAAGTTGATCGACTCGTGGGCGATCGAATTCGCCGACGCCGCATCTTGATGGGGCTGACTCAGGACCAATTGGGCGAGTCGCTCGGGATTTCGTATCAACAGATCCAAAAATACGAAACTGGCGCCAATCGTGTCAGCGCCGGACGTCTATATCTCATTGCCAACCGCCTCGACGTCTCGCCGGGCTGGTTCTTTGATCCGGTCAAATCGGATGCATCGAGCGATGATTTCGACGAGCTTGGCTCTTCGCGTCTGCTGATGGAATTCGTCCGCAGCTTCGCGCGCATCAAGGATGAACGTTTGAAATCCGTTCTCGTCTCGCTGGTGCGCGCTATGGCGGAGGAAGACGAGGGTGACGTGAGCGCTCTTACCAATGGCAATGGTGTGGCAACGGAAACCCCGACCTATCGCGCGATAGATTAAGCCTGAACCAGGTCAGAGCTTTTCCAGGCTTAATCGCCTGGCCGGTCTCAGTCGCCGCATTTGTGTATTCCAAGGCCAGACCAGGTCCCTTGCGCGAATCACTCGGATCCCCGCGAGGATCGCGCCTGTGTGCCCTTTTCCTCATCGACGGTTTGACCGTTGAAACCCGCTGACGGCCACGTGATCTGCGTAAACAACAAGGCGCTGTGCCCCGCACGAATGCTACAGATCGCATAGAAAAAGGGAGGTCAAAAAGACCTCCCCTTAACACTCTACACATACTCTACTGAGTTTCTACTATATCGAATTATGACGATTTTGCAAATCCTGCCATCAGAGCATGAGCATTTTGTAAGCAATTAGCCGGTGACTCTCTTGGCCAGGGCGCGGGCCTGGGCTTTCCAATTGTCACGGGTCATCCGACCTGGAAAGCGCAGAACGGCTTCCAGAGCGTCCATCTGGGCCTTACGCAGATCTGCGATTTGCCAGAAGTGGAAGATGCCAGCTTCATTCAGGCGGCGTTCCAGGACAGCGCCGACGCCTTTGATCAGTTTCAGATCGTCGGCACGACCAAGTGGCTTACTCAAACGACCGTTTTCATCCGTCTTTGGCGCCGCTTTTGCCGTCGCGGATTTCTTCTTTGAAGCCGCTTTGGCTTTCTTGGCTTTCTTGCCTTTTTTGGCCTTGCTGCCGACAGAAGCGATTTCTTCGCTCAGACGCTCGACACGGGCTTTGACTTTTTCATCTGCACCATCAGCATTGGCGCGCAGATCAGCTACCTGCTCTTCCAAATCATCCAGCTTGCTGTGCAGCTTTTCGGCTTTTTTGGTTTTCAGAGAGAATTGCTTCAGGCCAAGCGCATCACGCATCCGTTCCATACGGGCTTCGAGACGCTCACGTTGCTCGGTCTGGAACTTGGTGACAGCATCTGTTGCTTCGCTGGTGGCTTCTGCAACACGACCACGAACCTTGGCGGCTTCTTCGGCCACGCGGTTCATCTGCTCGGTCATTTTTGCAATGGCAGTATTGGAAGACAGACGTGCGCGGACGTCGCTTTCAATCTCTTCACCGCGAGAGACCAGGTCCTCAAAAAGGACTTCGCCCTGTCCGCTGACTTTGCCAACACCTTCAGAGGCCGCATCATAGGCTTTGCCATAGGCGCCAACGCCGGCGAGCCAGATCTTGTGCGCAACATCAAAGCCTTTGGCTTCGATCGCAGCGCCCATGAACTGGGCCTGTGCCTTTTTCGCGGCTTTCTTTTCACTCTTCGACTTTTTGTCTTTCTTCGCCATGTCTGGCTCCGTTTCTGGGATCGGAATGGCCCGGTGCCTTTCCTCATTGGTCGCCGATATATGTGATCTGTCTAGAAAACGCATACTAAGTCTCGAGAACCGGAATTTCGCCTCGTTGGCGAGTTTGTGATTGGGTCAGCCCACCAAATAAGATATATACTCCGTTATGCGCTGGATCGTGGCCTTGGTATTATTGTCTTCCTTTTCTGCTGTGGCGGAAGAAGACGCGCACCTCATTGCTTTCACCGAAGGGCGTTATTCCGACGCGGCAAGCGTCGTCGAATCCTCACACGCCCCGGACAATCTCGCTTTTGCCGCGCGTAGCCTGCTCGCCGAAGCGATCAGTGCGGCCGACTACAGCGTCTCTCCGAGTCTGGTGGAGCAAGCCGAGCAACTCGCCCGCGAGGCACTGACCGAAGCCCCCGACCATGTCGAAGCACGTTTGCAATTGGCGATTGCCTTGTCTTTGAAAGCGCGGCCAATGACCATCGGCGAAGCCCGACGCGCGGGCTATGGCGATGACGCCAAACGCCTGGCCGACTCGGTACTAGATGATGATCCCACCAACACCTATGCGCACGGGTTTCTCTCAGTTTGGCATATTGAAGTCAGACGTCGCGGCGGGGCAATTGGTGCTTCGATCATGGGCGCCTCGGTCAAAAAGGCACGCCGCCACTACGAGGTAGCGATTGAACTATCCCCGGACGATGCCTCCGTGCATTGGCAATATGCGCGCGCCCTAACGGCCTTGAACGCGAAAAAATACCGGACCGACATCGATGCAGCGCTAGCCCGCGCGCTCGCGTGCGGCGCAGAAACGAGTCTGGAGCATGTCATGCAAGACCGCGCACGGGATTTGAAATCGGTATTGGAGACGGAAAAGCGCGCGACGGCTGAATTGCTCGCCGCGCGCATGCTTTAGCTCTATTCAGCGGCGACCGCTTCCAGAGCTTTGCTTTCTTCGAGAAATTTTTCCGCTTCGAGCGCGGCCATACAGCCCATGCCCGCCGCGGTAACGGCCTGCCGATAGGTTTCGTCGGTGACATCGCCCGCAGCAAATACGCCGGGAATGTTGGTCGCCGTCGAATCCGGCGCCGTGATCAGATAGCCATTATCATGCATGTCGAGCTTGCCGACAAACAATTCCGTCGCAGGGGCGTGCCCAATGGCGATAAAAACGCCATGGACGGGGACATCCTCGACCTCGTTCGTATCGACATTTTTCAGACGTGCAGCAGTCACACCGAGCGGTGTCTCATCCCCGACAATTTCGTCGAGCACTGTGTTCCAGCGGACTTCGATTTTCGGATGATTCAGCAAGCGATGCTGCAGGATTTTTTCAGCCCGCAAACTGTCGCGGCGATGGACCAGAATGACCTTGTCCGCGAAATTGGTCAGGAACAGCGCTTCCTCGACGGCGGTATTGCCACCACCGACCACGACCACATCCTTGCCGCGATAGAAGAAGCCATCGCAGGTTGCGCATGCCGATACGCCGAACCCCTGGAATTTCGTCTCGCTGGGCAGGCCAAGCCATTTCGCTTGAGCACCGGTGGAGATGACAATGGAGTCGGCGGTGTAAACCGTGCCGCTATCGCCGACCGCCGTGAATGGGCGACGGTTAAAGTCGACGGACGTGATATGATCCTCTGCGAGGTTAGCGCCCATTTTCAAGGCGTGCTCTTTCATCTTTTCCATCAGTTCGGGGCCCTGAATTTCGGCAAATCCAGGATAGTTCTCGACCTCTGTGGTAATGGTCAGTTGTCCACCAGGTTGCGAACCGGCAACGACGAGCGTGTCGCGCATGGCCCGCGCGGCATAGACCGCGGCGGTCCAGCCCGCAGGGCCTGAACCGATGATCAAAATCTCCGCATGACGCGTGGATTGCGCTGTATCCGCCATTTGCATCTCCATGAGCCCAAACCCGGGCGAGAATCATTTCAGCGCTGGTTATGGGGATTCGCAGGCCGAGAATAAAGGGGGTAAACGCCTCACAGCAGCGTGAAGCCACACTAAATCAAACGCTTTCCACACCCATTTCCCAAGCCCAGACACCCTCGCACCCGCGCCACATGGCATAGGTCACCGGTCCAGTCAGGGAGGCTGTTTCCATCAATCGGCGCGCCCAGTCATCGCCGGGCGCCATCGTCGCGGAGTGAATGCCCCACAATAATTGCGCCTGGCGCAATCGTTTCTGGTCGAGCGACCCATATAGAATCGGTTGTTTGCCCCGGACACGGGAGAATTGCGCCAGGCGGAAAATATCGCCCGTGCGCAAAGCCAGTGGCGTGTCATTGCGCTCGGCAACCTCCATGACAGCATTGGCCGTAGTGTCGACATCGTCATGCGCTTCGCCCCCGCCATCATACTGAACCAGCGCCTGGCGATAATCATCAGCCTTTTCGACGGCACGAATGATCCGGTTCATGATCGCAACCGCGGTCGCCGGATGTCGTCCCACTGCCGTTTCAGCCGATAACATGACCGCATCGACGCCTTGATAGACCGCTGTTGCAACATCGCTGGCTTCGGCCCGCGTCGGTGCTGCATTCTCGACCATGCTTTCCAGCATTTGCGTGGCTACGATGACCGGCTTGCCGGCGTTACGGGCGACCCGGACAATCTTGCGCTGGATCAGCGGCACTTCTTCCGGCGGGAATTCTACGCCGAGATCACCGCGCGCGATCATCACGGCGTCTGTGGCATCAATAATACCATCCAGGTTATCGATCGCGGCCGGCTTTTCGAGCTTTGCGACAATCATCGCCTGATCACCAATCAGGCCGCGCGCTTCTTCGATATCGGCAACGGTCTGAACGAAGGAAAGCGCAATGATATCCACACCCATGTCCAGCGCGAAGGCGAGGTCGCTGCGATCTTTTTCCGACAATGCGGGAACGGGCAGCGCCTTGCCACGGACGGTGAACCCCTTGCGATCTTTCAACACACCTGGCAGCTCAGATCGAACACGCGGTGTCTCACCCGCTTCGAGCACCGTAAAAATGAGCAGACCATCATCGGCGAGGATTGTATCGCCGGGCTCGAGCACAGACAGGATTTCAGCACGCGGCACCGGAATGGTTTTCGCGGCGTCGGTATCATCGCCCACGACCAGATCATACTCGCCGCGCATCTCAAGCTGCAGCGCGCCATCCGGAAACTTGCCAACGCGAATTTTCGGGCCCTGCATATCTGCGAGTACCGCCAGCGGACGCCCCAGCAGGTCCTCCGTCTGGCGAATGAAATCATAAGTCTGCTTATGCTTTTCTTGTTCGCCATGACTGAAATTCAGACGAAACACATCGACGCCCGCTTCCGCCAGGAGACGGATCGTGCCAGGCGCCGAACTGCCGGGTCCAAGCGTCGCAACGATTTTCGCGCTTCGCCCTCTCAACCCTGCGGCCATTCTGCTCATGTCTAGATACCCTTACCGAGGTCTGCTGCTTCGCGCACTTTGGCTTCGATTCCAGCCCAGTCACCAGCGTCCATTTCGGCGGGTGATGCAATCCATGTCCCGCCCGCAGCCAACACATTGGGCAGGCTCAAATAGTCCATGGCATTATGGGGTTTAACCCCGCCCGTCGGCATGAAATCGATATGCGGCAAGGGCCCTGCCAGTGATTTCAGGAAGTTGGCCCCCCCTGCGGCTTCCGCCGGGAAAAACTTCTGTACGCCATAGCCTTGCTCAAAGCGCGCCATGGCTTCGCTCGCGGTCGAAACGCCGGGAAGAATGACGCCATCATGATAGGCCAGTGCTTTCAGAAGATCCGGTCCAGCACCTGGCGAGACCAGAAAGTCGGCCCCCGCTTTCAACGCGGCATCGACGTCGCCTTCTGAACAAATCGTGCCGGCGCCAACGACGAGGTCGGGCGCCGCCGCCTTCATTTCGGTTATGACTTCCAGCGCCACTGGCGTCCGCATTGTCACTTCGGCGCTTTTCAAGCCACCAGACAGCAAAGCTGTCGCCAGAGGCGCCGCGTGCTCAACCTTGGGCACCGTCAATACGGGAACGATTGGAGCGCCGTGCAATGCTTCTCGAAACGTAGCGAGATTGATCATGCGTCAAGATCCTCATCAAAGTGCAGAGCCGCCGCACCGATAAGCGCCGCTTCGCCCTCCATCAATAGACGAATAGGAATAGGCTCCATGTAATGACTCATGGGTCCGCGCTGGAAGAATCGTGACAAGGCTTCGGGTTTGGCTAACCAGTCAACCAGTCTTTCCGCGACGCCGCCGGTAATGACAACTCCGCCACGAGTGCCATTGATCAGCGCAGCATCACCCAGGGCGTCCAGGGTTGCGCCAGCCCGGATCTCGCAAATATCTCGCGACAGTTTATCGCCGGCATGCGCCCGACGCATGATTTCCGCGGGCGGTGTGATTTCCCATGCCAAGCCATCAATCTCGCACAGCGCCTTGTGAACGGCATTCAGACCCGACCCGGATAGCACGAGTTCCTTGGAAACATATCCATGCGACGTGCGCAGGCGCTTGGTCAGCTCCCACTCCCGCTCGGATCGCGGCGCGAAAGCGGCATGGCCTCCTTCCCCGGTCATCACGCGCCAGCCGCGCTCACCCTCTGGCAAGAGCGTCGCCATGCCGAGGCCGGTTCCCGGCCCTGCGACCAGAATTGGTGAGCGTTGATCCGGCACGCGGCCATCATGCAACAAGTGGAAGCTTTCATCGCCAAGCTCCGGGATAGACCGTGCCATTGCGGCATAATCATTGACCAGACGCACGCGCTCCAAGCCGACTTTTTGCGCCAGGTCGCGGCTGTTAATCGTCCAGTTTCGATTGGTCAGTCGGACAATGCCATCGCGCACCGGACCGGCAAACGCGAACAAAGCCTGTTCCGGACGCTTATTGCCCAATTGCCCCAGATAGACATTCAACGCATCATCGAAACAGCCAAAATTGTCCCCAGGAAGGACTGTGATATCCTCGACTTCAGGATGCCCGGCAAATCCAAGGCGCGCGCGCCCAAAGCGGACATTCGTCCCGCCAATATCCCCCACCAGTACACTATCCGGCATCATACTCCCCCCAACATCGAAAAGACGCTGCCGCCTTGTTCTGAATTACTGACCGCGGCTCGAAACCCGCTAAACATCTCTCGTCCCAATCCGATAGAAGAGATATTCGGGCGGAAAGGCGCAGGGTCGCGGCTTTCGAACTCGTTTTGCTCGACTTTGACGTCCAATTGTCCCTGAACCGCATCAAGCCGGATCACGTCACCATCGCGCACGCGGGCCAGCGGGCCGCCACGGCTGGCTTCCGGCCCGACATGAATGGCGGCCGGAAACTTGCCGGACGCACCCGACATGCGGCCATCGGTAACCAGCGCTACCTTATGTCCTTTGTCGTGTAGCGCTCCAATCGCGCCGGACAGTCCGTGCAGTTCCGGCATGCCATTCGCTGCTGGCCCCTGAAAACGGACCACGATGATGACATCACGGTCGAGTTCGCCGGCTGTGAACGCCGCCTTGACGGCTTCCTGGCTTTCAAAAACGCGCGCCGGCGCTTCGGTAACGTGGCGCTCTGGCTTGACCGCCGAGATCTTGATCACGCCGCGACCGAGCGGTCCGTCCAGCATCTGCAAGCCGCCAGTCGCCGAGAATGGATCTTCGACCGGGCGGATAATGTCCAGATCGCCACTCTCGGTTGGGGCTTCGCGCCATTTCAGCGTATCGCCGTCGAGCCATGGTTCTTGTGAATAGGTGCTGATTGGCCCGGAGACTCCCTGGGCTTCGCCCTGCAACAATCCGGCTTTAAGCAATTGTCCGACCACAAAACCCATGCCGCCAGCCGCGTGGAAGTGGTTCACATCCGCCGGTCCATTTGGATAGATCCGGCACAGCAACGGCACGACTTCGCTGATGTCCGCAAAGTCCTCCAGCGTAACTTCATAGCCAGCCGCCGCGGCCATAGCCGGAATATGCAGAGCATGATTGGTGGATCCGCCCGTGGCCATCAGTCCAACCAGCGCGTTCACAAAGGTCCGCGCATCGGCCAACTCACCTGCCGGACGGTACTCCCCCTGGATTGTATTTTGCAGCGCCTGGCGCACCGACGCCCGGGTCAGCGCCTCACGCAAGGGCGTGCCGGGATTTGGGAAAGCAGCGCCCGGCAAATGGAAGCCCATAACTTCCATCAACATCTGGTTTGAGTTCGCAGTGCCGTAGAAAGTACAGGTGCCCTGGCTGTGATAGCTTTCAGACTCCGCTCGCAGCAATTCATCGCGGCCGACATTGCCGAGTGCAAATTCCTGGCGAATGCGTTGCTTCTCAGGATTCGGCAGACCCGAAGGCATTGGCCCGGCGGGCACCATGACATGCGGCAGCCAGCCGAAGCGCAAGGCGGCAATGGTCAGCCCGGGAATGATCTTGTCGCAAACGCCCAGGTTCAGCACCGCATCATAGGCGTCATGGCTGAGCGATACGGCTGACGCCATCGCAATCACATCGCGCGAGAAGAGCGAAAGCTCCATCCCTTCCTGGCCCTGCGTGACACCATCACACATGGCCGGAACACCCCCCGCGACCTGCGCTGTCGCCGTATTCTTTCGTGCTTCATCGCGGATCACGTCCGGATAGGATTCGTACGGTGCGTGCGCCGAAAGCATATCATTATAGCTCGTGACGATCCCGACATTCGGCCAGCCGGACCCAAGAATCTGCGCTTTGTCCATGACCGCACAGCCGGCAGACGCATGCGCCAGGTTGCCTTCGGTCAGTTTGGTCCGCGCAAAGCCAGAGGGTTTGCGACCGCGGATCAGTTCCAGATAGGCCGCCCGGCTGTCTTTGCTGCGCGTTTCAATCCGGGCAGTGACTTCGGCTATGGTGGCATGAATCTGGATCATCGCATCTAGGCCTCCCACCAATCGCGGCTGTCGCGCCGCAACAGCAGACGCGCCTCGACTGGCCCGTCCTCGAGCCCGGCCTGATACGTCTCGATCGGTACGTCAGCCTCTTCCCAGGCGGCCAGAAGGCCGTCGACCCATCTCCAGGCGGCTTCGACTTCTTCACGACGCATGAACAGGGACAGATTCCCCCGCACCACATCCATCAATAGACGCTCATAAGCATCTGGATAACGGACCAGGAAATTATCGGCATAAGCGAGGTTCAGCGGCAGCGATTTGATCCGCAATCCGCCCGGGCCGGGTTCTTTGATTTGCAAATAGAGGCGCACCCCTTCGTCCGGCTGAACATTTATAACGAGCCGGTTGGACTGGGTTTGCGTGTCGCCAAACATCGAATGCGGTGTCTCGCGGAACTGGACCACGATTTCGGAATGGCGGTCCTTCATGCGTTTGCCCGTGCGCAAATAAAATGGCACCCGCGCCCAGCGCCAATTGTCGATCGCCGCCTTGATCGCAACAAAGGTCTCGGTCTGACTGTCATGGCCCAGTTCATCGAGATAGCCCGACACGGCCTCGCCCTCGACCGCGCCACTCGTATATTGCGCCCGGATCGTGTTTTTCGCGGCCTTATCCGACGTGATCGGGCGCAGAGCTTCCAGCACCTTTATCTTCTCAATTCGGATGGCATCGCCATCAATCGAATTTGGCGGCTCCATCGCGATGAGACAGAGCAGTTGAAGCAGATGGTTCTGCACCATGTCGCGCAAGGCGCCTGAGCCATCATAATAGCCGGCCCGGTCTCCGACACCGTAATGCTCTGACACGGTGATCTGAATATGATCGATGGCCGTGCGGTTCCACATTGGCTCGAACAGCGAATTGGCAAATCTGAGCACCATCAGATTCTGCACAGTCTCCTTGCCGAGATAATGGTCGATGCGGTAAATGCACTCTTCTTCGAACACGGCTCCAACGCCGGCATTGATCGCATGCGCTGATTTTAGATCGGTCCCGATCGGTTTCTCCAGAACCACGCGCGACGAACCGCCATTCAGTCCGGCCTTTCCGAGCGCTTCACAGATCGGCACATAAATTTTCGGTGTTACCGCCAGATAGAAGACCAGGGGACGGCCCTCCTCGACGGTGACCAGCGCCTTCATCGCGCCCCAATCGGCATCCGCCTGGGTCGCATCCATCGCAACATAGTGGAGGTGCTTTTCGAACTTTTTCCACTCGGACTCGTTCAGTTGTTCCGGAGTCGCTTCTTCGCAGGCCTCAAACGCAAATTTCCGGAAGGCGCTGGTCACCGTCGAGGAGGGCCGTCCCCTGGTCTTCTATCTGGCGGTAACACCGAAAATTTATG
>JBCBBC010000006.1:0-105157 GCA_038532145.1 Pseudomonadota bacterium
GCGTTAATGAATCGCCGCAAAGGGTTAACAGGTCGTTTACGAATTCGATTCTGGAGCGAATGTAATGATTAAATCTCCTGTCCGGGTGAAAACCTTGTCAGAGCTGCGCAAAATACTGCAGGATCACCGTCTGGCCGGGCGCCGGATCGGGTTTGTCCCGACCATGGGCGCATTACATGATGGACATGTCTCGCTGGTAGAGACCGCCCGCATGCAAACGGACGTGACGGTTGTGAGTATTTTCGTCAATCCGACTCAGTTTGCCCCGGGCGAGGATCTCGACACGTATCCCCGAACCGAGGAGGACGATATTGCCCGGCTCAGCGCGGTCGGCACAGATATCGTCTATTTGCCGAGCGTTGAGGAAATGTATCCGGAGGGGTCCAAAACCAATATTCGGGTCGAAGAGATGTCGGATCTGCTTGATGGGCAGTTCCGGCCGCACTTCTTCTATGGAGTCGCCACGGTCGTTGCCCGGCTCTTCGTCCACGTCCAGCCCGATATGGCGGTGTTCGGCGAGAAGGATTATCAGCAGCTGCAGATCATTCGCCGCATGGTGCGTGATCTTGGCTTCCCGATTGAGATCATTGGCGGCGAAACGGTGCGCGATGCTGACGGCCTGGCGCAATCCTCGCGTAATACGTATTTGTCGACCGTAGACCGTCAGACCGCCAATGTCATGAGCGCGGCTTTGCATCGCGCGCGCTGTCGGATCGCCATCGGGGTGCCGGTTTCGGAAGCGCTGGAGGAAGCGCGGCAGCGAATCGCTTCAGCCGGATTTCGGTCATTGGATTATGTCTCCGCGGTTGATCCGATGACGCTTGTCGACTTGCCGGACGGGGTGGTCGCGTCGGGTCAGGTTGGCCGCGTGCTGGGCGCCGGTTGGATGGGGCAGACTCGCCTGATCGATAATATGGGATTTCAGCGCGATTGATCACAAGTTGGGGACATCGCGACGGAAGGTCTTGTCGCCGCGGGCTGCCTGACGCACAGGTCAATGCGTAGTTCTGGAGGACGCCATGATCCGTGTTTCGAAATTTCGCTTTGCCACACCGCAGACCCTGATGGGGAGCGCCGCCTTGCTGACGCTGGCGGCCTGCGCGACACCTGTCGTCGACACCGCACCTGTCGTGGCGGATGCACCGCCAGTTGTCGAAGCCGTGGATGTTCCAGCGCCGCTTGCTGCGCCAGCCTTTTCGGAAGCAGGGATTGCCGCCCTGGAAGCAACGATGGCGGATTATGTCGCCAATGGGCGGCTCTACGGCATCCATACCCGTCTCGTGCACAAGGGTGACGTGATCAGCGACTTCAAAACGGGCCTCCGCGGCCTCGAGGCCCAGGCGCCGATCGAGGACGACACGATCTATCGCATCTATTCGATGACCAAGCCGGTCACCGGCGTAGCCATGATGATGCTCTATGAAGAGGGCAAATTCGAGCTCGATGATCCGGTCTCGAAATTCGTGCCGGAATTTGAAAATCTGAAAGTTTTGGGCGGCGTCAACGAAGATGGCTCAGCAATCCTGGTCGATCTCGCGCGTCAGCCGACCATGCGGGAATTGATGTCGCATACGTCCGGCTTCGCCTATGGCCTTAGCGGGATCGATCCTGCCAATGCGGCGTTCCGTGATCAGAAAATCCTCGAAGCTCCGGACACGCAGACCTTTATTGACAAGGTCGCAGGCGTGCCGCTGCTCTTCCAGCCCGGCGAGGCCTGGTTCTATAGCGTCGGCATGGACATTCAGGGCTATATTATCGAGAAATTGTCTGGCCAGCGCTTTGGCGACTATCTCCAAAGCCGCATGTTCGAGCCGCTCGGCATGACGGATACCGGTTTCTATGTGCCAGATGAAAAGTATGACCGGCTCAGTGAAGTTTATGGCTTTGATCCGGAGTCCGGCGCGATGGTGCCGGTGCCATTTCCAGGCGTCATGTTCCGAAAAGAGACCGTCGCATTCGAATCCGGTGGTGGTGGCCTCGTCTCGACCATGGATGATTATGGCCGGTTCTCGCAAATGCTGGTCAATCGAGGCGAGCTGGACGGCGTTCGTATCCTCAAACCAGAGACGATTGAACTGATGCGCACCAATGTCTTGCGCGATGATCAGTTCCTGTCATCGCTCGGCGTCAACCAGGGTGACGTCTACCCGGGCCTCGGCATGGGCTTGACCGTTGGAACCGTCGAAGATCCGGAAGCTGTGCCAAGCGTGATTCCAGCCGGCTCCTATTTCTGGAGCGGCGCGGCCAGTACCTGGTTCTGGGTCGACCCGGTGAATGAACTCTACTTCATTGGCATGGTGCAGGTGTTCGACAATAACAATCCGAACGGGCCGCTCGAATTGCGAGAAACATCAAGTGCAGCCGTCTATGGTGCTTTGAGCAGCGAATAGGGCGGTTAGCCCTCTTCGTTGTCTTCCATCCACGCTTCGACTGTGCCTTTGAGCTTCAGGGTGAGTGGATTGCCTTTGCGATCCACCGCCTTGCCGGCGGCGACTTTGACCCAGCCTTCGGAGATACAATATTCCTCGACATTGGTTTTCACTTCACCATTGAAGCGAATGCCGACCCCGCGGAGCAAAAGCTGCTCGTCATAATACGGGCTGTTCGGGTTCACGCTCAGGCGGTCAGGCATTTGATCAATCATGAGGCCGCTTTAAGCTGATCTTGCGGATCCGATCAAGCACCTGAATGATCAACGAAGCGGGCGAGTTTGGCGACCAGCTCGGCCTGGCGATTCGTTTCTGTCTTTTGCAGGATGCTTTTGATATGCGACCGCACGGTTTCAATCGAAACATCCCGGTCAGCGGCAATCGTGCTGACGGATTTTCCCAGGAATATGAGATTGGCGACGATGCTTTCCGTTGGAGTGAGGTCAAAGATCTGCTGGATAAGATCCTGGTCCAGAAAAAGCGGCTGATCGATCCGTTCGCACACCAGGAGGGCATGTCCTGCCTCTGGTCCGGCCAGGGTGAAAGCCGGCTTGGGGAAAACGCGACACAGCCATTTTTCCTGCCGCTTGGTGGATGTCAGCGCGAAAGCACCACCGACAATGCCCATATGCGTGCCAATGGCGCGCCGCAGGGCTTTGCGATCTGATTCCGATTGAAGGATAAGTTTGCGAGACCGGTCTATGCTTGCAGAAACCGCCCGGATCATTTGCTCAAACAGCGCGTTATTGTCTTGGATCCGCCCCTGATAATCGAGGATTGCGACGGCCTTGTTTATTCCGAACAGATCGACCGTGCTGCGGACATTTCGCCTCTCGATGAGCGAGGCAAATTCCAGCACGGGGGCGCAAACCGCGGAGGCGATCTCGTGTCGATGCGCCTCGTCATCGTTAAACGCATCTTCCGAAATTCGTCGGTGCAGCGCAATCCCGGCGGTCATCTCGGAATTATGAATGACCGGTACGCCAGAAAAGTGACCCAGACCTGCCGGCAGGATCAGCTCTTGATACGTTTGGTCGCTATGGATGCGATCATATGAGATGAAATCCTTATCGCGGGTGGCCTTGCCCTGGATCATGAAGGGCGTCGCCAAAACGCGCGGGTTGATATCCTGATACAGCGCTTCGGTGGGGCCGATGTCTGCGTCCAGATCAATCGAGAAGGAGGATCGCATCAATGTGCGATTGCGCTGCGCCACCATGAGTTGGCTGACGGGGGCGCCGCAAAGTTCGGCAAATGCCTGAAGGGCGGGTTGCAAAGCAGAATCGTCAAAGATGGCCTCCAGGAAGAGCTTCTGTAGATTTTGAAAGTCTGCTTCTTGTCCCACAGTCGAACTCGCATCGCATTGGCATAAAACTTAAGTCCAATGTCCAAGTCCTGGCAAGTAAAAGTCCGTCATTGCGAAAACTCAATCTTATCCCCCATTTGGGGGACGAAGAGCAGGATGTTTCCTGCTTACCTGATTTCGCTTCAAGCGATCGCAGAAGCTTGCAAGCGACCTCTCCTCCTGTGGGCTGGGTGGGGGCGAAGACCCGGTCTCCTCCACGGATTTCGGTCGCACACTCTACAGGGCTTTGAAGGTGCAACGATGTATCCTTCAAAGCCCGATCAGGGCGCATCCAGTTCCACTTGGAGTTTTGCCGGCGCCGCATGCCGCCAGGACATTTTGAGCGCAGACAAGGCGGTTGTCTCATCTGACGCGGACAGCCGAATCGTCGTCGCGCCCTTGTCGCCCCATTTGTTCGGGACTTTGGAGAAAATACCGGGCTCAGCCGCGATCAACATTTCCTGTTCCTCCGGGGTCAGGAAGACGTTTGCACTGCCATCAGATTCCAGCAGAGTCGCGATAGTCTTTCCCCGCGGGGCATCAACGCGAAAACTGGCGCGCTCGAAATGCGGCTTCTCAATCGCATAGGGCAAGGACAAAGCCAGTGTCCGAAACTCATCAACTGTCATGGCGCTACCCTCCCGTTTGTGTGCCGACAACATACAGGAAAGACCCGCCTTTGATGAGGGGAATGATCCGCTCGGCCACATCGCGCTCCAACGCTGGGCAGCCCCAGCTGCGGCCGAGTATGCCACGGTCTGCATTTACATAGTCGGCGCCATGAATGACGATCAGGCGCTTCTCGGCGAGATTATTCTGGGGGCTGAGGCCTTTCAGTTTAAGCGACAAACCGTGCGCACCATAATAGGTCTTGCCGGTGACAAAGGCGCCGAGCGAGGTCATTTTCGAGCCTTCTATGTTCGAGAACTGATCGGCCATGCCATCATAATCCGGGTCGGAGCCGCGGCCGTGCGCGACCAGAAAGCCCTCGGCGCTCATATCGCTTGTGTCGATCAGGAAATAGCGCGGGACATTTGAGGGCGCGCGGTAATCGATCACGCTGATATAGCGATCATTGCCAATCTCGCTTTTCGCATCTGCTTTAGCGGCCATGGTTTCGCGCAGCAAGGCTTCGCCCAACAGATCCGACGCGGGCGTGGCCGAGGCCAGGCCAGTAAATCCACTCAAAGCGAGCAGCGTGAAAATCCCCTTTAACGCAGAAAACATGTCACGATTAATGACATGCTTTCCGGCTAAATTATGTCTTTCGGGATTGGCTTAGAACACGCGAGGGCGTTCGGCCTTGTCGACGTGCAAGCCACACTCGTTCTTATCCTGACCGGCCCAGCGACCGGAACGAATATCATTCGGGTCCTCAGCTGGCTTGGTGCAGGGCCAGCAGCCAATTGACGGATAGCCTTGCGCCACCAGCGGGTGACGGGGCAATTCGCGGCGCTTGAAATAGGCCTGAACGTGCTCCTGGGTCCAGCCAGCCAGAGGGTTCACCTTGAACCGCCCCGCTGCGTGCTCAAACACGGGCAGAGACGTGCGGGCGCCGCCATGGAAGCGCTTGCGACCGGTAATCCAGGCATTGAAGCCGTCCAGAGCCGGTTCCAGCGGACGCACCTTGCGCAAAGCGCAACACGCGTCCGGATCGGTTTTCCAGAGCGTATTCTTTGGATCTTCGGCCAGACGCTCGTCTTCTGACGGCGGAATTTCGCGCACATTGGTCAGACCGAGGCGATCGATCAGCTCATCCTTATAGTCCAGGGTTTGCGGGAAATGCATACCGGTCTCAAGGAAAACGATGGGCAGGTCCGGATCAACGTCAGAGATCAGGGCCAGCATTACCGCGCTTTCGGCGCCAAAACTCGAGACATAAGTCATTTCGCCCATCCATTCACGCAGGATGGACGCCCGCAGGATAGTTTGCGCAGAGGCGTCGCGAAGTTCATCGTTCAGGCGCTTGAGGCGCTGATCGACGTCTTCTTCGATCCGCAAACTGATGTCTGAGTAGGGCATGCGCCTTAGACCTTAGAGTGGCGCCTCGAAAAGACAGAAGTCTGACCGTCCGCGGCGGGTTGATAGAACGCTGAATACTCTTCCAACGCTTTCACAACATGAGGTAGGTCGGCCCTGGTGGTCTGATAAGCGTCAAACCCTGAACGGTTCATATAGAGAATCTGATCGGTCAGGACATGACCCACCGCGCGCAGTTCACCGGCATAGTCCAAACGTCGTCTGAGCAGCTGAGCCTGGCTATACCCACGACCATCGACATACTTAGGAAAATCTATTTCAATCAATGCGATACGGTCGAGATAGGGGATCAGGTCGTGCGGATCATCCGCCGGCGCCAGGCGCACGCCGATTTGCTGATTTCGGGCGAGAAGGAGGTCCGGATCTTCTATTAGCTTAGCTAAAGAGACGGTTACATTCCCTGATGATGGCACCGTTTCTTCGGTATCGACAAATTGCCAAACATCTTCAATTTCGGCCCCGTTTTTAATGAGCGGCATCGTAAACAGCCTCTTTAAACGGTTCATGGCCGGTGCGTTCGAGGGTCTCGATAAAGGTCTCTCGCTTGCCAGTGCGCAGCTTTCGATAGGTGTTGACGATCTTTTTGATCACGCCCGGCACTTCGTCCGCCGGCATGGCTTTGCCCATGATCTGACCGATCGCAGCTTTTTCGTCGGCCCGACCCCCGAGAGAAATTTGATAATATTCCTCGCCTTTTCGATCGACGCCAAGAATACCGATATGGCCGACATGGTGGTGACCACAGGCATTGATGCAGCCTGAAATATTGATGTGGAGTTTGCCAATATCGTCCTCATACCAGGGACTATCGAAGACTTTCTGGATTTCCTGACCAATCGGGATCGAGCGGGCATTGGCGAGGTTGCAGTAATCCAGTCCCGGGCAGACAATCATGTCCGTGATCCGACTTTCATTCGCCGTTGCCAGCCCGAGGCGAACGAGTTCGCTATGTAAAACCGGCAAATCATCTAGCGCGACATGCGGCAGGACAACATTTTGCGCGTGCGTAATGCGAATATCATCATAGCCGAACCGTTCGCCCAGATCTGCGATGACATCCATCTGGTCGTCGGTGGCATCGCCCGCGAGCCCGCCAATTGGTTTCAGGCTTATCGTGACAGAGCGGTATCCCGGCACTTTATGCGGATGCAGATTGGTCCTGGCCCATCGTGCGAAAGCCTTGTCGGCGCGTTTTGCATCCAGAAAGACCTGACTGCGGGCGCTGCGTTTGGACAGGGCTGGTGGTGCAAAATAGGCGTGAATCCGATCGATCTCAGCTTGCGGTAACGCGATTTTTTCAGACCGTCGTTGGGCCGCATACTCTTCTTCGACCAGGCGCTTGAACTCTTCCGCACCGGTTTCAGTGACGAGAATCTTGATCCGGGCCTTATACTTGTTATCGCGGCGACCGAACCGGTTATAGACCCGCATGATCGCCTCGAGATAATCGAGCAATTCCAGTTCCGGAACAAAATCGTGAACCTTTGTGGCGATCACGGGGGTGCGTCCCTGTCCGCCGCCGACATGGACTTCAAAACCGATCTGGTCGCCGCGTTTGACGATTTGCAAGCCGATATCATGAACGCGAATGGCGGCACGGTCATGGCTTGCTGCATTGACGGCAATTTTGAACTTGCGCGGCAGGAAGGCGAATTCCGGATGGAACGTGCTCCATTGGCGAATGATCTCACACCAGGGCCGCGGGTCCATTATCTCGTCTTTTGTGGCCCCGGCAAAGTGGTCGCTGGTTGTATTGCGAATGCAATTGCCCGAGGTCTGGATGGCATGCATTTCGACTTCGGCGAGCTCTTCCAAGACATTCGGAATGTCCTTCAAGGCGACCCAGTTATACTGAATATTCTGGCGGGTCGTCATATGGCCATAGCCGCGATCATAATCGCGCGCGATTTTGGCCAGTTTGCGCATCCGGGCTGCATTCAGCTGGCCATAGGGGATGGCCACGCGAAGCATATAGGCGTGCAATTGCAGATAGACGCCGTTTTGCAAGCGCAGCGGTTTGAACTCGTCTTCGAGAATATCCCCGGACAGGCGGCGTTCGACCTGTCCGCGGAACTGGTCGACGCGATCCTTGACGATTTGCGCATCAAATTCATCGTAACGGTACATTACAAAGTCACCCCTTGTTTGGGCATGGCGTGGCCGATGGACAGCGCGCCTTCGACGCGGCTGACCCAGCGCTCGACATTCGGGAACTCCGCCAGATCAAACCCGCCCTCATGCGCCACACGCGTATAGGCAACCAGGGCGATATCGGCGCAGGTCAGGGCGTCGCCGACCAGCCAGTCGGTCCAGGTCAACTGCATTTCCATGACGCCAAGCGCCCGGCGGCCTTTGACCATGAGTTGTGGATCAATCTCGTCATCTGGCAGTTTGAGATAGTGTTTCTTGAACCGGCGCACGGCGATCGAGGTTTCGTGCGAATATTGTTCCCAGAACAGCCAGCTATTCATCTGGGCGCGCTGGAAACTGTCTCCCGGGATCAGGTCCGAGCCATCCGCCAGGTACAGCATGATGGCATTGGATTGCGGTAGGACACGGCCATCGGGCCACCGCGCGATCGGCACTTGGCCAACCGGATTAAGCGATAGAAATTCTTCCGACTGGGTGCCACCATTGAGAATGTCGACTTCCACCCAGTCATGTTCGAGGTCGAGATAATCGGCGGTCCAGCGCGGCTTCTGACAATTGCCGGAAATGCTGTCGCCGTAGAGGGTGAGCCGTGTGATTTCTCGAGATGGCATCAGATGATCACTCCATAGGGGACGGTTGGGCCATTGGCGCGGATGCTTTCTCGCAGCGTCTCGCGGCCGGCAACTTTGCCATCTTCGGTGACTTCCATGAAATAGGGATCGGTGATGTGGCCTTCCTGGGTTTTGGCCTTTTCCAGGGCGGCTTCGGCTTCATCGCCGGTGAACACGCCGATCTCGCTCGCATCCTGCGTCCAGGTCAAGTCGGCGCGCAGCCAGACAACATTCCCGGTTTCGGTTTCCCAGGCGGTCACGGTTTTCGGGATATCAGGTTTCAGTTTCGGGCGAACAGATGTCATGCAGCTGCCTCCGATGAAAGCTTGGCCAGGGCGTCTGCCGGAATGGCGCTGACTTCGCCAATGACCAACAGAGCCGGGCCTTTGATTCCGGCGCGGGTGATCAATTGCGGCAATTCTGCGAGCGTGCCGAACACTTTGATCTCATTTTCGCGGGTCCCGTTTTCGATCACAGCAACCGGCGTCGTGCTGATACGGCCCGCATGGATGAGTTTTTCTGCAATGGTTGGCGCTGTACCAACGCCCATAAAGACCACGACCGTCTGCGCCGGTTTGGCCAGGGCCTGCCAATCAAGATCCGGCACCTCGCCGGACTTGGCGTGGCCAGTGACGAAGGTCAGGGTCTGTGCATGATCGCGATGCGTCAGCGGCAGGCCGGCGGATGCCGCGCAGCCTAGGGCGGATGATATACCGGGCACCACGCCAGCCTCAATGCCCGCTTCACGCAGTGCTTCCACCTCTTCGCCGCCACGGCCAAAGATAAAGGGGTCGCCGCCTTTCAGGCGCACCACGCGTTTACCTTCGCGCGCGGCCTTGATCATCAGGTCGTGAATTTCGGTTTGCGGGACGCTGTGATTGGCTTTCGATTTTCCGACAGAAACGCGCGTCGCATCGCGACGCACCAGATCCATAACCTCGTCGCTGACCAGGCGGTCGTGAAAGACGATATCAGCGTTCTGGATCAGGCGGAACGCTTTCAGCGTCAGCAATTCAGGATCGCCAGGCCCGGCGCCGACAATGTGAACGAACCCGATTTGGCTTTCGGGATTTGCGGTCTGTTGCAGCAAGTGTTCCATGGCTGCGAGCGCGTCTTCAGACTTACCGTCCAGCGCCAGGTCTGCCGGGGCGCCATTCAAGGCAGCTTCCCAGAACTGGCGGCGTTTTACGCCATCATCCAGAACTTCATAGACACGAGGCCGGAAGTCACGGGCGATCTCGGACAGCGGTCCCATGTTTTGGGGCATTAGCGCTTCGAGGCTGGTGCGGATTCGCTTGGCCAGCACCGGCGCGGCGCCGCCTGATCCCACCGCAGCGACCAGTTCGCCGCGTTCCAGAATGCTCGGAATGGTGAAGTCGCATTCCTCAGGCTGATCAACAACATTGATCGGCACGCCATATTCGCGCGCCCAGATGATGGATTGATCGCAATTTTCTTTGGTGCGGCAGGCGACGATCGCAAATTTTGATCGGTCGAGCGCCTGTCCTGCCATGTCGCGCGGCGCGATTGTGATGCGGCCGGCAAACTCTTCTGCAAAACCGGGCTCGATCTCGGTATCGATGATGACGGTAATATGGGCCGTCGTCTTGGCCAGCAGCCGCACCTTGCGCCGTGCTTCCTCGCCGCCGCCGAAAACGGTCACGTGAGCATCGTCTGTATAGAAAAAGGTAGGGAATAGACGCATGGGCCGGTTCTGTCTGTTGGATCGATCTGTGCCGAAGAAATGTGTTGACGAGGCGGTTTCAGCAACCGAAAGAGCCTTATCCCATTGTTTAGAGAAACTACAATCAAAATCTGGTTATAGACGTGCACGATGTCTGAAACAAATGATCGCCTCCCACCCCTGAATGCCTTGCGCGCGTTTGAAGCGGCAGCTCGGCGCCTGTCTTTTACGAAAGCGGCGGACGAACTGAACGTCACGCCTGGCGCGATATCCCAGCATATCCGCCAGCTTGAGGATTATGCCGGAACGCCTCTGTTCAAACGTACCGGCCGCAGCGTCTTGCTGACCGACGCAGCGCAAGCGGCTTTGCCGCTGGTGCGAGAGGCCTTCGATCAGATCGCCGAAGCGGGGCGCATCATGCAGGCGCCAGCGCGCAAGGGCCGGGTCATGGTCAGTTCCGCGCCGAGCTTTGCGGCCAAATGGCTGGCGCCCCGCCTCGATCGCTTTCACAGCGCCCATCCCGGCGTAGAAGCCTGGGTCAGCGCCGATAGCGGTCTGACGGATTTTACGACGGCGGACGCTGACTTTGCCATTCGCTATGGTGCCGGGGATTATGACGGCTTGAAAGCAGAGCGGCTGCTGGATGAAACCGTATTGCCGGTCTGTTCGCCGAAACTGCTGGAAGGGGCGGATGCGATCCGCAAGCCGGCGGATCTCGCCCTGCACACACTAATCCATGATGTTAGCGCTGAAGTCGATCCCTCCTGTCCAGACTGGACCAGTTGGCTGAAAGCGCGGGGCGCCGGCGCGGATGTGGATGGCACGCGCGGACCGCGCTTCAATCAGTCCGCCCTGGCGATTGAAGCGGCCGCCACCGGGCGCGGCGTTGTGCTGGCCAAGCGGGCGATTGCCTCCGCGGACATTGCGGCTGGGCGCCTGATTGCGCCTTTTGCCGATGGCTCGATCAGCGTCGATTATGGCTATTGGCTGGTCTGGCCGAAGGGGCGCCACCTGACCGAGGACGTCCGCTCCTTCATTAAATGGGTGAAGGCCGAAGCCGCGGCGAGCGAAGTGGCCGGCGTCTGACCGGTCAGGCTTGCGCGATCAGAACATTGGCCGTGGACGGGCACAGCATCGTCCCATCGGGCTGTGTGAATTCGGATGTGGCCGCCTCAAAGGCGGTAATCAATTCCGCAATCAGCGGATCCTTGGACTCGTCAGAAGGATCAAAGATCGGCTGAAGCGCGCCATCTGCTGCCGGGCGTCCGAGGAAGAGCAAATCAAATAGCAGGACGGTGCGCGCGGCGGGCAGGCGGGTCATCCGCGTCTGTTGGTCCAGGCTGATAATGGTTAGGCCAGCCGCTTCGGCATTTTGTTCGATCGCACCCTGGTCGCCATAGGCGAAGGGTCCAAACGGCACCTGATCCGGGCCGATGCGGTCCGCGATGATGTCTTCCAGCGCAGCAAAGGCCGGATTGCCATTGGCGGCTGAGGTCCAGACCGACACAGCCGCCTGTCCCCCGGGTCGCAAGACGCGTTTCATTTCTTTCAGCGCGGCCACCTTGTCCGGAAAGAATTGCAGGCCTTGCTGGCAGAAGGCGCTATCAAAGGACTGATTCTCGAATGGCAGCGCATCGGCTGAGGCGAGGGTGAAAGAAATGCGATCCGACAGGCCTGCAGCTCCGGTCGCCGTTTCGGCAAACTGAATCATGGGCGGGGCGACATCAATCGCAGCGACGGTCAGATCAGAACCGTGTCTTGCGATCGCGCGTGAGACGGCACCGGTGCCAGAGGCAACATCCAGGATCCGTCCATTGGGCGGCGATTGCGCCAGCAGCGCTTCAGTCCAGGGTGCGAAGAAGCCCGGCGTCAAGTATTCCTCATATAAAGCCGGCGGCATCCGCCCGGCGACGAAGTCACTGATCAGTCCCATTTTCCTCACCCATTGTGCGCGTCTGCAATTTTACAGCTCGCGGTTGGGTGATCGTATACCAAACGGGTTGAACGAGCCACAGCGTTCTCGGCGGGGGGCGCCCCGTTGAGGCAACTATTCAGGTGCCGAGCGTGTATTTCAGGATTTCGACGACCTGGTCTGGCGTCTTGGCCCAACCGGCCGCTGCGCCGTCCACTTCTTTCAGGGCATGGACGATATTGTCATCATGCAGCGTGATATAGGGCTTGCCGAGTGCGGCGCACTGGCCCGCGTCGAAGGCGGCATTCCACTGCTTGTATTTGTCACCAAAGCGAATAACCGCAATGTCGCATTTCTGGATCAGGGTTCGGATTCTCAGCGAATTGACCTTGGCCGATTGATGGTCGCGCCAGAAATCTTCCGACGGTCGACCGAGCACATCACCGGCAGCGTCGCTGCTCTCATGATGCGTATTGGCAGAGCTGAATACGACATCGAGATCATGCGCTTTTGCGCCCGCCACAATCTGGTCGCGCCAGTCCGTGTGAATTTCGCCAGAGAGGTAGACGTGCCACTGCATGAGATCTTTCCTGTGATTTCTGTTTGCTCGAACTGGCTTAAACGCGAATGACGCTCCGCCGTAAAGGGGACAGGAGGACGCGTGAACTCGCGCGGAGAATCGTTTAAACGCGAACCATGTCCAAGCTCTATTTCACCTATAGCGCCATGAATGCTGGCAAATCCGCAATCCTGCTCCAAGCGGCGTACAATTATCGTGAGCAGGGGATGGAGGTTATGCTGTGGACGTCCGGTCATTATGGCGCCGACAGCGCAGACAAGATGGGTGAGATTGAATCCCGGATCGGATTGAATGCGCCGGCGCATCTCTACCGGTCTGACACAGATCTGTTTGCCGAGATTGCCCGACAGCATGAACAGACTCCGCTCAGTGCCATTTTCTTTGATGAGGCGCAGTTCCTGACCAAGGCCCAGGTCTGGCAATTGGCGCGGGTCGGCGACCGTTTGAAAGTGCCCGTGCTCTGCTACGGGTTGCGGACGGACTTTCAGGGCGAACTGTTCGAGGGCTCGTCCGCGCTGCTGGCCATTGCCGACGATTTGCGCGAGGCGCGGACCATCTGTCATTGCGGCAAGAAAGCCATCATGACGGCGCGCCTCGACGAAAATGGAAAAGCCATCACGGAAGGCGATCAAGTCAGCGTTGGCAAGGAAGTCTATGTCTCGCTCTGCCGCTATCATTGGGAAGAGGCATTGGGGCGCTAAAATCGCAAACGATACCCATTCCTGCCACAATGAGTCTTTACTCACTAATTTTGGCAAGCAATGGAGCCGAGCATGTCTGGCCGAAAAAACAGTGTTCGTAACAGTCTGATTTGCGGCCTACTGGCGATCGCGACTTTTATCGGGATTGGCCTGGCCGCCAGCGCTCAGGACCTGCCGGAACCGGCCGAAGTGGATTTTGCCGGTTTCATGGATTTGAGCAGTGAAGTCTTTGAATATCGCGAAACGCGCCTGCTGAGCCTGGCTGACTTCAATGCGATGGCCGCTGAGCCGGACACGATCATTCTCGATGCCCGAAGCGCCTATGCGTTCGAGATGGGGCACATTGAGCGGGCGGTGAATCTGCCATTCTCCGATTTTACAGATGAGAAACTGGCCTCCATCATTCCTTCCGCGGACACGCGCATCCTGATCTATTGCAACAATAATTTCAGCGATGATGTCGAACCCATCCCGCTCAAGCGAGTCTCCCTGGCGCTGAACATTCCGACTTTCATCAATCTGTACGGCTATGGCTATGAGAATATCTATGAGCTGGCGGTGATGACTGAAACGACCAATGCAGATGTGAACTGGGTGTCGAGCGACATCGGGCTGTAGCCTGACACGCGCGCGTCACGGCCAGCTAGACACCTGACACCGATTATTGGTGAGCGTTTCACCCGCGGTCTTATACTCGATTGTGCCGCCATCAGACTCATAGATCACCGTCTTATCTTTTTTGCAGCCCTCGTTGGTCCCGTATGTGATATCGACGTAGCCCCAGACCTCGCGGCCTTGATCAATATAGCCATCGGCGTCGACACAGCCCTGACCGCCATCCTTGACCATCATTTTGTCCGACAGCACGTAAGTCACCGTGTCGGCATATCCGAGATTGACCAAGCCGAAATTCTTCGGGCGAACTTTGCAATTTGAGCCATCTTCAAGGTTATAGCGGATGTAGAATTGCGCCGTGTAAGACCCCTTATTGGTATATTTCATCGCGCTCGCCTCGACCTCCTTGGCCAGGACTGGCTCTGTAATTCCGAGTCCGAACATGGCGATCACTAGAATTCGGGTGAGGGTGCTTGGGATCATGACAGTCTCCTTCAGCCATTGCAGTCCAACGAGTGTGCGGTTTCGGTAACACGGGCTCCACTGTCAGAATTGGCAGGTCGTCAGACATGAAAGGCGAACGCGCTCACATTCGTGAATTGCTTTAGCTCTGCTAATGCGTTCATTCGCACACTTGCATTGCGCGGCCAGATGATACATCTGCGCTTCTTGAGAATCGTTCTTAGGAGATCGAGATGACCGCAACGGCTGACGCGCCCGTGAAAAAAGTGAACCCGAACGCCCCGACGGAAGAGACGGTGCTGTCGGTGCATCATTATACTGATCGCTTGTTCAAATTCACGATCACACGGCCCTCCAGTTTCCGCTTCCGCTCGGGCGAGTTCATCATGATCGGCCTGATGGGCGAAAAGAAGCCTTTGCTGCGCGCCTATTCGGTGGCCAGCCCGAACTGGGATGACACGCTGGAATTCTATTCGATCAAGGTGCCGGATGGTCCACTGACCTCGAAGCTGCAAAAGATCCAGGTCGGGGACAAGGTCCTGCTCGGCAAAAAGCCCGTCGGCACGCTGGTCCACGATGCGCTGGTTCCCGGCAAACGCCTCTACTGTTTCTCCACCGGAACCGGCTTTGCGCCATTCGCCAGCATCCTGCGCGACCCAGAGACTTATGAGAAGTTCGAGGAAGTGATCATCACGCACACTTGCCGTGATGTCGCTGAACTCGCGTATTCGCGCGAAACGGTCGAGGCGTTTCTCAATGATCCGGATATTGGTGAAATCGGCCAGGGCAAGCTGCGCCTGTATCAGACCTGTACGCGGGAAGACTATGACCGCCAGGGCCGTGTCACGGACCTGATCCGGTCGGGCAAACTGTCTGAGGATCTGGACGTACCGCGCCTTGATCCGACGGTCGACCGGGCGATGATTTGCGGCTCAATCGAAATGACCAAAGAGCTGAAAGGCCTGATGGAAGAGCATGGCCTGAAAGAGGGGTCTAATGCCGAGCCAGCCGATTTTGTGATTGAAAGAGCCTTTGTCGGGTAGCATATCTTGGACATGATTGTCCGAGACTATACTCCCGCAGACGCCGACGCCTTTCGCGATCTTAACCTCGCCTGGGTCGAGGCCTTTTTCACCGTTGAAGAGGAAGACCGGGCGCAGCTCGAAGATCCTCAAACCCATATTCTCGACAAAGGCGGCGCGATCCTTATTGCAGAGCTGGAGGGCGAAGCCGTCGGGACAGTTGGACTGGTCCCCGGGCATGGTGACCGCGTCCTGGAGCTGATCAAAATGTCAGCGCGCAGTGACGTTAAGGGCCGGGGAATTGGTCGCGCGCTAATGGACGCTTCGATCGAAAAGGCAAAGGCGATGGGGGCGACCGGGCTTTGGCTGGAAACAAATACCAAGCTCGATGCGGCGATGGCGTTGTATCGCAAGTCCGGATTTCGCGAATTGAGCGGCGATGAGCTGACGCCGACGCCGTATGATCGATGCAATTGTCAGATGCTGCTGGAATTGTGAGGGCATCATCCGGCACGCGCCCGCAAGGCGGAGGGCGGGTGACTGCCTGCGCATGGGGCAGATCGACCGAAAAATGCGAATAATGTGATGCTATAACATTGCGCGATCGGCCACTTGCCCCTAATTCAGCGGATCATTCAGAACATTGCTGGAGACTGCCATGAGCGATGCAAACCTCAGCCCTGAAAATCGATTGCCCGTCACCGTCCTCTCCGGATTTCTCGGCGCTGGCAAAACGACGCTGCTCAATCGCGTGCTGAACAATCGAGACGGACGCCGCGTCGCTGTCATCGTGAATGACATGTCCGAAGTGAATATCGATGCAGACCTGGTCCGCGCCGGAGCTGAACTCAGCCGGACGGACGAAACCCTGGTGGAAATGTCGAATGGCTGCACCTGCTGCACTTTGCGGGATGACCTGCTTGATGAAGTTCGTCGACTGGCGAGCGAAGATCGGTTCGATTACCTGCTGATCGAGTCCACTGGCATTTCCGAGCCTTTGCCTGTCGCTGCGACTTTTGATTTTCGTGATGAAAACGGGGTCAGCCTGTCGGATGTCGCGCGGATCGACACGATGGTCACGGTGGTAGATGCGGTGAACCTGCTGAACGATTATTCCAGCCACGACTTCCTGAAAGATCGCGGTGAGGTCATGGGGGAAGAGGATGACCGCACGCTGGTCCATCTGCTGACCGATCAAATCGAATTTGCCGATGTGGTCGTGCTGAACAAGGTCGACGATGCCAGCGCCCAGCAAGTTGATTCAGCCCGCAAGATTATTCGCAGTCTGAACGCCGATACCCGGATTATCGAAGCCAATTACTCGGATGTCGCGTCGTCGGAGATTTTCGACACGGGGCTGTTTGACTTTGAAAAAGCTGAAACGCATCCAATGTGGGCCAAGGAATTGTATGGGTTTGCCGACCACGTGCCCGAAACCGAGGAATATGGCGTCACGTCATATACCTACCGTGCGCGGCGCCCGTTCGATCCGCAAGCCATTCATGACCTGCTCAAGGGCGAGCTGCCTGGTGTCATACGCGCCAAAGGGCATTTCTGGATCGCAACGAGGCCGGAATGGCTGGCTGAATTCTCGCTGGCCGGGTCGCTGTCCAGCATGGTGCCGCTCGGCACCTGGTGGGCCTCCGTGCCGTCTGAGCGTTGGCCGGACAATGAAGCCTTGCGAAATTACCTCGCGGCCAATTGGGAAGATCCCTGGGGCGATCGCCGTCAGGAAATCGTCTTTATCGGTGCCGACATCGACTGGCCGGCCCTGAGTGCAAGGCTGGATGCCGCGCTGTTGCCGGAAGGGTTCGATCCAGACAACGTCGAGCTGGATGATCCATTCCCGATCTGGAACCGGCAGGATATCCAGTAAACAGGTTGGTAGCGCATTGCGCCAAGGGACTACCGAATGTCTGACCCTGACGAAAATCCGTTTCTGGAAATCTTCAGTGATCCCGAGCGCGCGGCCAATTATGCAGATGGGCCCGCTCTGTTCATGCCGGGTTTTACCGACGTCCATCGGATGACATCAGTTCTGTTGCGGGAACGCGTTTCAGAGACGGCGCATGTGCTGGTGCATGGCGCCGGCGGCGGTTTAGAGCTCGACGCATTTGCACGGGCGCATCCCAGCTGGACCTTTGTCGGCGTTGATCCAGCCGAGGCGATGATTGCGGAGGCAGAAAAACGGTTAAACCATGCGCAGGACCGCGTCGCGTTCCATTGTGGATATATCGATGACGCACCAGACGGACCGTTTGATGCCGCCACCAGCCTGTTGACGCTGCACTTCCTCGATGCGGATGCCCGGCGGACCACTGTGGAACACATTGTCCGTAGATTGAAGCCGGGCGCCCCTTTGGTAGCGGTTCATTGCAGTTTCCCGCAAACAGACCCCGCTCGGGACGCCTGGCTGTCACGCTATGCCGCATTTGCCGTCGCATCGGGGGCAGATCCGGACATGGCGCAAATGGCGCGAGAGGGCGTTTCCAACTCGATCGCGCTTCTGGATCCGGAAGAAGACCTGGCGGTCTTGCAGGCGGCCGGTTTGCGGGAGGTGACGCCATTCTACAGCGCGTTCACCTGGTGCGGTTGGGTCGGCTATGCGCCATGAAAAAGCCCGCGCCATTTGACGCGGGCTTGGTCAAGCACAAGGCCGGATCGGCTTATTTGCCAAATCCGTAAACCAGCGAAACGCGGCTAATTGTGTCGGTCGACTCGAACCCATCCACCGGGTTTGTGTCATGGCGCACCTCAAATGACACACGGGCTGACAGCGTGTTGGTCAGCGTCGCGGTGATCGCGGCGATATTGCCGAGTTGCGTCGACGTATCGGCATAGACGGCGGTTGAATCATTCGTGAAGGCGACATTGTCATTGAATTGATGCGCAAAATTGGATTGCGCGGTCGCACCGAAAGACTCTTCCGTTGTGGCTGGGGAAAGGATGGTTGCTGGCAGCGTGGTGGTGTCCAGAACCGCTTCGATCTCGTCAATCTTTAGACCGGGACCGCCACGCACCGTCCAGGTCGTGACATCCCCTGTAAGGACCTCATAGCCGAGACCGCCGCCGATAAAGGCCCGCGAGTCAAAGCCGGAGAATTCATCGCGCTCATAAGTCAGCTGGCCAAAGCCGAACAGGCGATCATTGATCTGTCGATCGAGATTGGTGCCGAGGAAGATCCGGTTCTTGGTTTCGTCACCATCGGTTTCGCCATAGTCGGCTGTCGCTTGCACGCCAACGGTCCAGACATTGAACGTCCGTGCCACATCGACGCCAAGGCCAATGTCGGTGGTTTCGGTATTACCTGTCGTGACGCCAGCGCTGAGCGAGCCTTCGCCGCTCCAGCCATTATTGGTTTCATCCTGGCTGTGGGCTGGCAAAGCCAGCGTCATGGCGCCTGCAAAGGCGGCAAGTTTGCAAAACTGGGAGAATGTCATTGTCTTACGCTCCTATCTGAAAAGATGCGCGCGACATGGCCCCACAAATCTGAATCTGATATGAATTACAGCAGTTTTAACTGCCGATCTGGCCGCGGTGTCGCAATTTTGCATCGGCCAGAACGCAGGCCAGCATGGCTTCTGCGACAGGAACGGCGCGAATACCGACACACGGATCGTGGCGGCCTTTAGTGCGCACATCGACTTCTTCGCCATCGCGCGTGACCGACCGGGTTTCGGTCAGAATGGACGAGGTGGGCTTGATCGCGACGCGGACAATCACGTCCTGACCGGTCGAGATACCGCCGGCCACGCCGCCATTATTGTTCGACAGGAAGCGGACGCCATCATTGCCATTGCGCATTTCATCGGCGTTTTGCTCTCCGGAAAAGGATGCCGCGTCGAAGCCGGCGCCAATTTCGACGCCTTTGGCGGCATTGATGCTCATCATTGCGCTGGCCAGTTCGCTGTCCAGCTTGCCATAGACCGGCGCGCCCCATCCAGCCGGCACGCCTGAGGCCTGGACCTCGATCACGGCACCGACAGAAGAGCCAGCTTTGCGGACCTCATCGAGATAGGTTTCCCATTGCGTCGCCATATTGGCATCGGGGCACCAGAATGGATTGTCGCCCGTGATCGACCAGTCCCAGGCCTCGCGATCAATCTTGTGGGCGCCGATCTGGACCACGGCGCCGCGGACCTGGATGTCGTCACCGAGCACCCGCCGCGCGACAGCGCCAGCCGCGACGCGAGACGCGGTCTCACGGGCCGAAGACCGGCCGCCGCCGCGATAATCCCGGACGCCATATTTCTGATCATAGGTATAATCGGCATGACCGGGGCGATAGCGGTCGCGGATTTCAGAATAATCCTTGGAGCGCTGATCGACATTCTCGATCATCATGCTGATCGGTGTGCCCGTGGTGACCGGACCATCAGTACGATCATCCTCGAACACGCCGGACAGCAGTTTGACCTGATCCGGTTCGCGGCGTTGGGTCACGAAACGGCTGGTGCCGGGACGGCGCTGATCGAGAAATTGCTGCACCCAGGCCGCGTCCAGCGGCAGGCCCGGAGGGCAACCATCTATGACGCAGCCTAGGGCCGGCCCATGGCTCTCGCCCCAGGTTGTGACGCGAAAGAGATGTCCAAATGTGTTATGCGACATATGGGCCGTTCCGTAGTTGCGGTGTTCGCGGTCTCCTATATGCAAATGCCAAGCCTGCCAAACCCCTAACGGCGCCGACACCCAAATGGATAGACAATTGAATGACTGATGTGCCTGTTTCAATTCCCGGATCTCCAAGCGCGGCAGACTATGCGGCAGATGGCGATCGGCCGCTGATTCCGGATGTGTCAGAGCCGTTTGAGTTGTTGGACACGTGGCTGAAAGAGGCGAATGCCAGCGAGCCGAATGATTCCACGGCCATGTCGCTGGCGACGGTGGATGCAGATGGCCTGCCGGATGTCCGGATTGTCCTGCTGCGCGGGCTCAGCGCAGCAGACGGCTTTCAGTTCTACACCAATTATGACAGTGCCAAGGGCACGCAATTGGCGGCGCACCCCAAAGCAGCCTTGTGCTTCCACTGGAAAAGCCTGCGGCGGCAAGTCCGCGTGCGCGGGACCATCGAGAAGACGGCGTCTCATCAATCAGATACCTATTTCCAGCAGCGTGCGCCGCAATCCCGGATCGCCGCCATCGCTTCGGATCAATCGCGGCCGCTGGACAATCGAGAGGCCTTCAATCAGCGGGTGGCCGAGATCAGCTCCATCTATGGTGATGATGATGACATTCCGCGGCCGGAACATTGGGGCGGATACCGGCTCATCCCGACCGAGATCGAATTCTGGCAGGATCAGGCCTTCCGCATGCATGACCGGTTGAAATTGGTGCGCGATGGCAAGGGGTGGCGCCGCACGCGGCTATATCCCTAGGACTCGCAGGGATTCCAGGCTGCAGACAGCGGACCGGCATTGCTTCGACTCATCACCACATCGCCATTTGAAAGCGGGATGAAATCAACATCCGGCGCCGAACGTACAAACATCGCAAACCGATATTCATCGGGCGTGTCGGCATCCGGATTGGCGCAGGTATAGACTCCCGCATTGAATTTTAGCTGGTTCTCACCCGGCGTATTTTCCTTCAACTCCTGCAGGATCAGATCGCCCGCTTGCATCCTCTCATAGTCGGCCTCATCGAGCGTGAAGGTTCGGATGAAAAAGCCCTCCCGGGCGGCATCACGCAGCGTCTGGCTGTCAATGCCGGACGTTTCGACCAGGATGAATTCTTCATCTAGCCGGGTTTCACCGGCGCGATCAATCACGCCGAGTTCAAACACGACGCCGTCATTTTTGATCCGAAAGCCTTCATGCATCCGCACTGCGACTTCCAACCCGCGCAGGTCGTTTTCCAGGGGATTGATCGAGCCGATAATCTCTTCAGCTTTTTCCTCATCCATGTCCTCCATCCCTTCGATCTGGATGGGCAGGTCAGCGGGCAGGGTGGTCTCTTCGGAGTCCGACGGCTCCGAGCAGGCTGTGGCGAGCAGGGCGGCGGCAAGTGCGATTTTTTTCATCTTTGGTCCCTCTGGTCTATAGTCATGCCTAGGGGACTGAGCCCAAATAGGAAGAGGCGAACGCAGATCGCCCCATTACGATTTGTCCAACAAAGGAGACAGCATGGCAGGCTTGAGCGACTATAAGGGCAAACGCGCCATTGTTACGGGCGCGGGGGATGGCATTGGCGAAATGCTGGCGCGTAATCTGGCAACAGCCGGCATACAGGTCGTGGTGCAGGACATTCGAGGCGAGGCTGCCGAGCGCGTCGCGCATGAGATTGGCGGCGTACCGTTGGCCTTCGATGTTTCGGATCGCGAAGCTTGCACGGAGGCCGCTAATGAGCTGGCCGATCAAGGACCGCTCAACCTGGTCTGGATCAATGCGGGGGTTGGGGTCGGATCGCCAATCCTGACCGGCAAGGCAAAAGCGGTGGAATGGGCGCTGGATGTCAATGTCCGCGGCGTGATCTGGACGGCGCAGGCCTTTGCGCCCCTGATGGCCGAGGCGACCGGAGCGCGCCATGTCGGAATCACCGCATCGACTGCCGCCTTACGGCGACCGGAAGGAGCTTTTCCGCTCTATGCGACGACCAAGCATGCGACGTTTGCGGTGGCGGAAGCGCTGCGCGGTGAGCTCGCCGTGCAAGGGATCGACACAACGATCCTCTGCCCGGGTCTGCTCAACACCAATATCTGGGATGGCGCCAAGGCCCGGCCGGATCGGTTCGGCGGCGCCAGGCATATAGATCCCTCGATCTCCAAAATGTGGGACGAGGCCAAATTGCCCGACGTGATGTGGCCAGACATTGCGCGCGTGATTGGACAGGGCGGCGGATATCTGATCTGCTCGACCGATGAAGGTGGAACCAAAGCGGCGTTTGAAACGCGGGCGCAGGAGATTTCGTCGGGGATCGTGGAGGTATAAATGAAACTTGGGCTACAAATCGGGTTGGGCGTCCTGTCGCTGATCCCGCTCTTCTTTTCGATTATGGGCATCATCAATGGTGCCTCATTCTTCATGCCGGATGGCGGCTATCCGGCCGCGATCGATAACCAGCTCCGCTATCTGTCCGCCATCTATCTTCTGGTCACCGTGCTGCTTTGGTGGACCATTCCAAACGTCGAGAAACATGGTTTGATCCTGGCCTTTATCTGCGCCGTGATCTTCCTCGGCGGTCTGGCGCGGCTTCTGTCGTACACAACCGTCGGGCCGGGAATCGACACACAGTTTGCCGGAATGATCCTGGAGCTTGGATCTCCCATTTTCCTGATCTGGCAAAGACTGGTTGCGAGAAAGGCCGCTGCCGCCTAAAGGGCGGCCATGAGTTTGAAACTTGCGATTTGGGATATGGATGGCACCATCGTGGACAGCCGCGAGGTGATCCAGACGGCGATGGTGCGTAGCTTCGAAACGGTCGGGCTGACACCACCAGCCTATGACGATACGCGCAAGACAATTGGCCTGGGATTGCACGAGGCGTGTCAGATTCTGGCGCCAGAAGCGTCTGCTGACAAGCTGGCTGAACTGGTTGACACCTATCGGCATGCTTTCGTGGCTTTGCGCGCCGAAGGCGAAGGATTTGAGCCTCTTTACGAAGGTGCACGCGAAGCGATTGAACGTTTGGCGGAGGAGGGCTGGCTCCTGGCGATTGCCACCGGCAAAGCGCGCCGCGGGATCGATGCCTTCTTCGACCAGCACGCCATGCGACACCTATTTGAGACGACCTGGTGCGCCGACGACGGCCCGGGCAAGCCGCATCCCTTTATGTGCGATGAGGCGATGAAAGCCGTCGGGGCTGAGCCGCATCAGTCTCTGATCATTGGTGACGCCATTCATGACATCCGAATGGGATTGAATGCCGGCATTCACACACTTGGTGTGAGCTGGGGCTTTGGCGAAGCACAGGAATTGTCCGACGTTGGGGCGCACGAAGTGCATCACGATTTTTCCACGCTCAATGCCAGCCTGGACGCCTTTGCGGCGCGAGTGTCCTGATGGACAAGGTGAACTTGCCGAAGCGCTTTTACAAACAGGCCAGCGTGGCGGAAGAGGCACAGGGCTTCACCATTCTGCTGGACGGCCGACCGATCAAGACGCCCGCAAAAACGGCGCTCCGCGTGCCGACACGAAGCCTCGCCGATGCGATTGCAGCGGAATGGGACAGCCAGGGCGAGACGCTGGATTTGCAAGGCATGACGCTGACCCGGCTCGCCAATGTCGCCATCGACCGGACCCCCGAAACGCGAGATGAGCTGGCCGAAGAGCTGGCCCGCTATGCCGGGACGGATGTGACCTGCTATCTGGCAGAGGCTCCCGCAGAGCTGCAGGCGCGCCAGGACGCGGCCTGGAAGCCCTGGAGAGACTGGGCGGGAAAGGAGCTGGGCGTCGTTCTCGTACCCGTGATTGGATTGATGGCAAGTCCGCAACCGGAGGCGAGCCTGCAAGCCGTTCGGGCACATGCTCTGACACTGGATGATTTTCGACTGACGGCGCTGGCCTGGGCCTGCAGCCTATTCGGCTCTGCCATACTCGCGTTTGCGATTGAGCGAGGGGTCTTGTCGGCGGATGTCGCGCTGGCCGCATCCTACGTTGATGAGGATTGGCAGATTGAGCAATGGGGTGAAGACGAAGAGGCAATGGCCGTCCGTGCGGCGCGCAAACAGGACGCCGAGTCTCTTCAACTCTGGTTTGAGGCGCTGAATTAGAATTCCCCTATAAGGCGCTGTCTTGCTTGACTAATTTTGAAATGTCGCGTCCAGTCCTGGCTGGAGGACGTATTATGTTTCGGATTGGATTGCTCGTCGTCAGCGCGTGGGCCTTGGCCGGCTGCGCCTCCGTTGGCAATCTCGCCGCTGTGAACAAGAAAGAGACGCTGGGCTCTGGCTTTAACGGCAATGGTTCAGCGCCAGCGGGCGTCTTTATCGATGCCGAACAGCGCGCCGTCCTGTCGAACAAACGCGCCAATGAAGACTTGCGCGTGGTCTGCGCTGAACCGGCTCCGGATGCGTTGTCCGCCATCGCGGCGCAAGCCGGGATCAGCGTGTCGGACATTTCCAATGCCGTTTCAGCGGAAGGCGGCGTATCTGAAGCCGCGGCCAATATCGGACTGCGCACGCAAACCATCCAAACCCTGCGCGATGGATTCTATCGTGTCTGCGAAGCCTATATGAATGGGCTGTCGGAAGAGCAGTATTCGATCATGCTGCGCCGGTTCCAGACCAATATGATTGCCCTGCTGGCGATTGAGCAGCTGACCGGTTCGGTCAAGGGCGGCGACGCCGTGGTTAGCGCATCTGCGGGCAGTGGCCTGAATTATCGCGAGCAATATTTGCAGCGCTCCGCCATGGCGTCGGCCGAGCAGACGCGCCTCGCGTCCGAGATCCGGCACACGAATGACGAAATTGCGCTGCTCGAAGAGACCAATAATCAATGCTATGTCGGCAACACGACCGCTGGCTGTTCGGCGAATGATATTGAGCGCCGCAATCGTCAGGTCCTGGACTTGCGGGCACAGGCGCGGGCCATGGAACGGGCTCAGGCTTCGGCGCAGGCCACATCTGACATCAATGCCAACCTCGCCTCTTCGGCGCCCTCCGCAAGTGAGTCTAGCGCGGGCGGGCTTACCGGGTCCTGGCCATCCTCACCGGCCTATCCGCCGTCTTACGCGGTTGCAGAAGCCGTCCGCGATATCACCATGGCCATTGTGCAGAATGATTATGGCGTGCAACTTTGCTTTGAGCATTTGCGCACGGTGAGCGCGAATGGTCAGACCGCCTTGTCTGAGCATTGCGATGAGGTGATGAACGCCTATATCGACCAGCTCGAAAATGCCAATCAGATGCGGGTTGAAATGCGGCGTGCCCAGGCCGCGATCATGATGGAAGTCGCTGCCGGCGGGATGAGTGTGGAAGATGCAAACCAATTGATGGCGTCGATGTTTGGCGCGTCGAATCCCACCACGGCGCAAGCTTCAACCCCGTTCATGGAACCGTTGGCAGCCCCCGTGGTCGGCGCCCCTCCACCCCCGCCCCCGACACGGCAATAAGCGGTCGTTTCAAACCGACATTTTCCACTGGAATCGAGTCGCGCTCTGTGCTCCTATCATGGTTAAGGGGGCGTGCGTTGGACGGTGGGGACCATCCACAAACGCAGGACATACTGGAGTGAGCTCGACCATGTTCAAGCGTGCGATATTTGCTGTTTTTATTGGATTTTTGCTACCAGTCTTTGCGATGGCGGAAGATCGGATTGCGCTCGTCATTGGCAATAGCAATTACGAGACGATGGGTTGGAAACTGGCCAATCCAGCCAATGATGCGCGCTTGATGAAAGAGGCGTTGGAGTCGGTCGGGTTTCAGGTCAGCCTGCTAATCGACGCGACAGAAGACGATATGGAAGATGCCTTTGCGGCGCACGGCCGGCGACTCACTTATGCGGGCACAGACGCGGTCGGCCTGATCTATTTTGCCGGGCATGGGGTTCAGTCCGAAGGCTATAATTACCTCATACCGGTCGATACGAATGCGGTGACCGAGCAGGATATCTGGGCTCAGGCGCCGCGTCTGGGGCAGGCTTTGCAGCACGTTCGGGCGGCGGGGAATGGCGTCAATTTTGTCGTCCTGGATGCCTGCCGGAACAATCCACTGCCAAGCTCCAGTCGGTCAGCCGGCTCAGGCGGACTGGCACCCGTGGCGCGATCGCGCGGATTGCTGGTCTCGTATTCCACCGAGCCGGGCTTCACCGCCACGGATGGTGCCGGCAATAACAGTCCATACACACAAGCCCTGGCGGCGGTCATTCAGCAAGATGGATTGATCGCTGAACAGGTTTTCAAACGCGTCGCCGATCAGGTTTATCAGGCCACTGATGGCGCACAGACCCCGTTTTATAATTCCGGGCTCATCGGTGAGGATTTCTGTTTCGGCGATTGTGACAAACCGGCGCCGGCGGTGATCGATCCAGGGATCGTATTCCAGATGGTGTCGATGGGCCGAGATGTTGGCGACACGGAAGGCGCGGCGAATGAGCAACCTGTGACAACCGCGCCTGATCCTTTTGCCACAGCAGACTTCTCAGCCTTCCAGGACTGCCAGGACTGTCCGGAAATGGTGGTCATCCCGTCGGGCAATTTCATGATGGGGTCACCCGACACCGAGTATCGCCGTCACGATGATGAAGGCCCGGTTCGCGAGGTGACGGTCGATCGCTTTGCAATGGGCAAATACGAGGTCACCTGGGGGCAGTATGAAGCTTGCCGCGCCGCTGGCGCATGTCAGCATGATGCAAAGTCCGTGCGCACCTCCAACCCGCTCTGGGAAATGGATGACCGGCCCGTCTTCGATTTGAACGCGTTTGATGCGCAAGCTTATGTCGACTGGCTGAACACTATGGTCGAGGGCGCGCCTTATCGTCTGCCATCCGAAGCTGAATGGGAATATGCGGCCCGTGCCGGCACCACGACTCCGTTCTATACCGGCGAAGAGATTACCAGCGAGCAAGCCAATTATAATGGCCAGCGCGGCTATAATAATGGCGCCCGTGGCGGCGGTTATCTGCGTATGCCCGTCGCGGTTGGATCCTATCCAGCCAACGCGTTTGGCCTGCATGACATGCTCGGCAATATCGCTGAGTGGACAGCGGATTGCTATACCAGAACCTATGCGGGCCTGCCGCGCGATGGCAAAGCCATTCCAGGGCGCGAGATGTGTTCGCAACCGGTGCGCGGCGGCGATTATGAAAAAGTGCCGTCCTATGTCCGCTCCGCCATCCGGCGGGCGCAGCCTGCCTCAAGCCGCAATGATACGATCGGCTTCCGGGTCGCCAGAGATCTGGACTAGGGAACGGAAATCCCTGGAGGATTGCCATTGATCCCGGATTTGGGCCAATTGAAGGTCAAATGACGGAGCGCCGCCATGACCCATCCTTTAGATCGCGCTGATAAAGTGCTGGTCGCGCTCGGCCATTTTGACAGCCGTGCGGCCGCGCAGGCGGCAATTGCGGCGGGCAAAGTGCGCGTTGGCGGCAGGGTTGTGGGCAAATCGTCAGAAAAGATTTCGGCCAGCGCCAGGATCGAAGCCGAGGCAGAGCACCCCTTTGTCTCGCGTGCTGGATTGAAGTTGGCGCACGCGCTCGATGTGTTTGAGATCGACCCGTCAGGCTGGTCCTGTCTGGACGTGGGGGCGTCGACCGGAGGCTTTACTGAAGTATTGCTGGTCAATGGCGCACAGTCGGTCGTAGCGGTCGATGTCGGCCGCGATCAACTGCACCCGCGCCTCCGTAACGATCCGCGCGTGATTTCCCTGGAAGCAACAGATGCGCGGGCGCTGACGAAAGCGGATGTCGGCACACCGCCGCGTCTGATTGTCTGCGATGCGAGCTTTATCTCGCTGCACAAATTGCTCGAAGTACCGCTCTCACTGGCCGCTCAGCAAGCAAACCTGATCGCTCTCTTCAAACCGCAATTCGAAGTTGGTCGCGAGTTTGTCGGCAAAGGCGGGATCGTACGCGATCCAGCCGCTACGGAGCGCGCCGAGCAGGTTTTCGTCGATTGGATTGCCGGACAGGGTTGGCAAGTTCAAGCGCGCGCCGATAGCCCGATTAAAGGAGGGGACGGGAATGCGGAACGTTTGATCTATGCGATCAGGTCTTAGCCCGCCGGGCCACGCGGGCTTGGCCCCGATTGTCGACGATTGAGGAAGGCCAGACGCTCAAACAGAGCGACATCCTGCTCATTCTTCAACAAGGCGCCATGCAGCGGCGGGGTCAGTTTCTCCGGATCCTGCTCGCGCAAGGTTTCCAGATCGACGTCCTCATTCATCAGCAGTTTCAGCCAGTCGAGCAATTCCGAGGTCGATGGCTTCTTCTTCATGCCCGGCACTTCGCGCATCGAGTAGAACGTGGTCAGCGCGTCGGAGACCAGCTTATCCTTGATGCCCGGATAGTGGACGTCAACAATCTCTTTCATGGTCTGCTCGTCCGGGAATTTGATGAAGTGGAAGAAGCAGCGGCGCAGGAAAGCGTCGGGCAGTTCTTTTTCATTGTTTGAGGTAATGATCACAATCGGGCGCTGCGCCGCTTTGATCGTTTCATCTGTCTCATAGACATAGAATTCCATGCGATCGAGTTCTTGCAGCAAATCGTTCGGAAACTCGATGTCGGCTTTGTCGATTTCGTCAATCAGCAGGATCGGGCGCTTCTTCGCCGTGAAAGCTTCCCACAGCTTGCCCTTCTTGATGTAATTCTTGACGTCCTTGGCGCGCTCTTCGCCCATTTGACCGTCGCGCAGACGTGAGACGGCATCATATTCATACAGGCCCTGTGCGGCCTTGGTGGTCGACTTGATGTGCCACTCAATCAGTTCGCAATCGAGCGCCTTGGCGACTTCGATCGCGAGGACGGTTTTCCCGGTACCCGGTTCGCCCTTGATAAGCAGCGGACGTTCCAGCTGGATTGCGGCATTGACGGCCACCCGCAAATCATCGGTGGCGACATAATTCTCGGTGCCTTCAAAGCGCATGGGAGGACCTCTCGTTTACGTTTACGGTAAGGATAAGGTGTCGGACGCGAAGAGCAAGGTGTGACGTGAGGGGAAGTCAGTCGTCCGAACTGGCCAGGCGCTGGTCCAAACTGTCCCGCTCAGAACAGCCATCCGAGTTTCCACCTAAACAGGCGCGGCCATAGAGCGCGCGCGCCGCCCGAAATTCCCGATCTTGCTCATGCAATATGCCGGCGGTCCAACAGGCTTCCATATCGTTCAAGTCGCACGCCGCGCGCATATATCCTTTGGCCTTGTCGCGATCTTCGCTGACTTGGTCGCCAAACAGATAAGCATCCGCCGCCACCGCGCAGGCTTTGCCATCGCCATCGCCGCACGATTTTTCCGATTGGACGATCGTTCTCGATGCGTTCAGCTCTGCCGCTGAATAGCGCCGTTGCGGATTGCAGGCTTGATTCAGACCACCGTCGCAGGCCCGTCGGTAAAGCTCAGTCGCCGCGAGCTGATACTCTTCGTCAGGATATTGGTCGTAATAATAGGCCATGGAGTGACACGCTTCGAACAATTGCGCCGAACAGGCTTTGTTCAAAAGTTTAAATGCCGCCTCAATATCCACACCGCCGCCAAGCCCTTGTGCGTGCATCATGCCCAGAAAGAAACAGGCTGGGATATGATCGCGGTTGCATCCGGCGCGAAAGGACAGGCGGGCGCCCGGTTCTCCCTGTTGAATGCGATAGCTCTCTCGTTGCGCCAATCCGGTGGCCGTATACGCCGCCGCGCTGCCCGCTTCAGCCCGCGCGGCGAGATCCGAAAACGCCGTTTCTGCTTCCACCCGGCGCAAAAGGGTCATGACATCCTGCCGGACCCAATCCTGATCTGACATGCGTTCCCAGGCGAAGGTCTGCGGTGCGGCCGGGCGCTCGAGGAACCAATAGCCCGCGGCACCGAGGAGACTCGCGATTGTGATCAAACCTGCGATGAGGCCCCATCGGCGGTTTTTGGGTGTGTCCGCAGCAGTCGGCTTTGCCGCTCCGGGCGATGAGGTGCGGCTGTTTGCAGACGTCTGTTTCGCGCTCTGCATCTCGGAAACCTGCGCCCGCATTGCCGCCAGTTCGGCCCGCAATTCCTGAGAGCCATCCTGCGCCGCGCTGGCCCGTTGTTCAGCCTGCCGTTCCAGCAAGTCCTCACGATCGAGCGTGCGCGCCAGGGAGCGTAGAAAGCGCCACCAGCCGACATGATCCGATTGCCCATGAAAGTCCGACAGGTCAGAGAATTGGATGTTCCAGAACGCGGCTGGGCGATCCAGATCGGCGATGTTCTCGATCTGAATCGGAACCAATACCCCGCGCGCCCGGCCAATATCGCATTCGATTTTGACCCAGGGCCGGGTCAGCGCATGCTTGCTCCAGACGCCGACAATAGCGCCAGCGGATTTGACTTCGCGGTCGAGCACGTCCGGAAAGACATCTCCGCCGTCCAGACCCTCGGTGTCGAAAAATACGGTGAGGCCGAGTTGCTCGAGCAGGGATTTGATCTGTGCGGCGCGGGCCGTGTCGGCGCGCGCGTATGAGAGAAAGACGTCATATGCCACGCTCTGTTTGTCCCCATGTTGCACCTTGAGCAACCTAGCAAACTGATTCGAGATGGCCAATTCGCGAAATCTGCCAGCAAAAATTTGCGGTTAAACCTCTGATATAGATAGATTTTCCATGTCATGTTACCAATTTGAAAGTCCGCGTTAACCATTTCCGCTTACCGATTCTGGAACTCTGGAGATCGGTCTATGCCGTTGAAACTGTCACTCAAGCCGAAGGAGGCTGTCGTCGTGAATGGCGCAGTGCTTCGCAATGGTGACCGGCGGGGCACCATTTTGTTGCAAAACCAGGCACGGGTTCTGCGCCAAAAGGATGTGCTCGACCCAGATGCCACCCAAAGTGCGGAGGAGCATCTCTATTTCGCGGTTATGCAAATGTATCTGACCGGCGAAACAGAAGGCCCCCTGTTCGATCAGGCGGTGACGGCGATTGCGTCGGCTTTGGATCAGACAAAAAATGAAGACGGGCGTGCACACCTTGTTGAAATATCCACGGCCTGCGCCGCGGGAGAGACCTACCAAGCGTTGTCTTCATGCCGGAAACTGCTGAAGGCGGCGGAGGCGGGCAATGGTTGATACGTCGAACATGAAAGAGCTCCCTGAATCTCCCATTATCAGTCTGGACGAGGCGATTACGCTGCTCGAGGCTGACGAAGCGCCGGAGAATATTTGTGTGAACATAGGCAGCGATACACTGGTGCGCGCGAACGGTCCAAAAGGCCTGCAAGGCCTGTTGCAACGTTTGCGTGGACATCGGATGATCCTGGCTTTGTCCTCAGGCGAACTGGCCCAGAGCGTTGTGCCTATGCGTTCTGGCAAGCCCGACATGCATCCGGATGTGGCTGAAATCCTCGACGCCTTGAAAGATCAAGGATAGAGCGCGGCCTCATTTCTAATTGAGGGAGCCGTCAGCATGTCCGGCGAGTTCATTTCCATCTTCATTGCGTCCTTTGTGACCTTCTTCGTTCTGATTGATGCGCTCGGCGTCGCGCCGGTCTTTGCGTCCCTGACCGTGCGCGGACCGGCCAGCTATCGTCGGTCCATGGCCATTCGATCGGTTCTGGTTGGGACGCTGATCATTTTTGGCTTTGCCTTCTTTGGCGCCTGGCTGCTCGACAAGCTGCACATCACAATAGATGCCTTCCGCGCGGCGGGTGGCATCCTGCTCTTCATCATCGCGCTCGACATGGTCTTCGAAAAGCGCACAGAGCGACGTGAAAACCGGGCGGAATCGGTGCTCGCAGATAGCGAGGAAACGCCGGAAGCACTAGACGATGTATCGGTCTTCCCACTTGGAATCCCGATGCTGGCAGGCCCCGGATCCATCGCCACGGCGATGCTGTACATGTCGCAGCATACAGATTGGGTTGGCAAGGGCGCCGTCTTGAGCGCGATCGCCGCCAATATGCTGATCTGCCTCTTGGTATTCCTTGCCGCGGGTCCTCTGGTCAAAGCCATGGGAGAGAGCATTGCGGGCGCGGTTACACGAATCTTCGGCGTGATCCTGGCGGCCTTGTCAGTTCAGCTGCTGATTGATGGCATCAAGGGCGCGTTTGGGATCTAGCGGAATCGGATCGCTTCGGCTTGTGTCAGTGCCGAGAGCGTGGTCCAGATCAGCGCCATACCAAGGGCCATCAGACCCATCACTTGCAGCACCAGCAATTGGCTCCACTTCACGCCAATTTGCGCCAGGGACAGCACTTCTGGCCCCATTTCGCGAGCCAGCGCGACGGAGCGGTGTCCGCCCGCTTCAGTCAGCAAAAGGGCGCGGCGCATATCTTCCGGTGTCGTGGCTTGCTCCACCAACGTAATCGCGCCGGACGAGCTGGTCAGCTCAGCGATTCGCGCGATAATATTCATGTCCCTTGCCAGACGCTCGCGCGCCATCGGTTGCAGCGCGGCTTCATAAGCCTCGATGACCTGCGCCGATCGGGCCTCTGTTGTCATAACCGGCTCGAATGCGACGGACAATTGGGCCCGCAGGATTTCTTCCGGCAGCGCGTCTTCGATCCGGCTGCGCAGATAGCCGGCGAACCGATCACTCAGGCGGCCCGCACGATGCGCGGCCCGCATGATCGAAGCCGCCTCGAAGACTGCCTGGGCTTCCGGGCTTGGATCATCCTGCGTCATCAGGCCGAGCGCGCGGAGGCGCAATTGCAGACTGTCCACTTGTTCGCCGGCCAGCCAGCGCTGGCTACGACGGGTCAGGTCTGCCGGGTCGCCGAGCAGAAAGAAAGAGCCTTGTTCTGCAAAGGGCTCGTCCAGCGGGGCGAGTTGGACGGACTCCGCTGTAATCCGCGGCGTGTCTTCAGATTCGGCTGGCTCGTTTTGATCGGAAACATCCACCACCGAAGTGTCTTCCGGTTCGTCTGTTTCAATCTCGACGGCGGGGCGCGGCGCGATTGTCCGCTGATACGCTGCGCGCAAATCCTCGGGCAGGAACAGCAGAGCCGCCCGCGCCAGGCGCTGATCACGTGTGCCAGAATTTTCAGCATCGGCAGCGGCAAGGACGGCGGCAGAATCCTGACGGTTGAGCATCAGGGGCGCGGCCAGCAAATATCCACGCGCGGCGGAGAAGTCACGCTCATCCAGCGTCTGCTCGATCCGCTGGGCCCAGGCCAGACGCTCCTGACCGCCGGGCGCGGACAGGTCACGAAATTCGGAATCGATTTCTGCACGGGTCTCGGTTCGGGCTTCCAGGCTGAGGGGGTCCGTTGCGATATCGGATGTATAGGCCGCAACGATCACCCGCGCGGCGAAAATCGGGATAAGCAGGATGAGACTGTTAAACAGCAGCGACTGCCGCCACGTCGACGGTCGTTGGACTTCGCGCTGTCTCCATCTGGAGGTCATCTACCGGGCCCAATCCTGTCTTCTGTCTCGCGCAGATTGCTGTCCCCTTTAGCGCACGAAGCGGGGCGTCTGATCAAGTCTTCGTTACCTTCACAGCTGCAAAAGCCCCGTATAAGCCCGGCCTGTGCCACAATTCGCCGACAGAATTGTGGCCACTTGGTCTGATTATTGCGATTGCGTATCTAACGGGTCCGCAGTATAGGGCGCGCAAACTTCGTAGAGGATTTGATTCCATGACTGACTTTGATCTGAATGGCTACACGCCGTCGACTAAAGAAGATTTCATGAATGCAAAGCAGAAGGCGTACTTCCGCCAGAAGCTCGAAGACTGGAAATCGGAGATCCTCGATGGGGCGAAAGTGACGATCGGAAATCTGCGTGCTGAATCCTCAAATCACCCAGATCTGGTCGACCGCGCCTCAGCGGAAAGCGACAAGGCGCTGGAACTCCGCACGCGCGATCGCCAGCGCAAACTGATCTCGAAAATTGATGCCGCCATCCGCCGGATTGATGATGGCACCTATGGTTATTGCGACGATACCGGCGAACCGATTGGCCTGCGGCGACTGGAAGCCAGACCCACCGCAACGCTCAGCCTTGAGGCACAAGAGCGACATGAGCGCAATGAACGCGTGGTTCGCGACGATTAAGCCTTGCGAATCTGCCCGCGCGGACTCTAAAATACTAACGATTCATTAACCGTGTTGGCGCACTGGTAATCCGTATTGGCGACAGGTGCAGAATGCGAAACGGTCCCGACCCCAAAAAACCTTCTGCCCAGCCAGAATTGGCCGGCGAGGATACGGCTGTCCTTGACTCTGAAGAAGACTATCAGTTTCCGACCGCGCGCGGCGTGCTGACCGCGGACGAAATTGCAGCGCTGCTGCGCCCCACGCCCAGCCAGGGCGCCCTGACAGACATGCCGCCCGAACCACAATCTGTTGCGCCCAGACCAGACGAAATCTTCGAAGATGAGGCGGTAACGCCCGATGCGGTCGCCCCGAATCCGGTCCTGGCCGCGCGCTTGTCCATGGCGACGGGGAAGGGCACCGGGATCAAGGCCGCCATCCACGCAACGCAGGTGGCAACGTTGCCGCGAACAGACCTTGCCGGTCTGTTGCATGGCAAATCCAGCGCGATTGTCTGTCTCGGCGAAACCGAAACCGATATCCGTGCTTTTGTGTGCCTGCCACCGGACCTTTCTGACGCGATTATTGCCAAAGCGTGTGGCGCAACGGGGTCGACAGGACGGATCGGCGATGGCTGGACCTTGAGCGCGATTGATTGTGCGCTTCTGGAGCAATTGCTCGAACCGTTTGGTGAAGCCGTTGGCGAGGGGCTCAAAGTTCAGACGATCGAGACGGACATTCCCTTTGTTGCCAGCCTGCTGCCGGTCGCTGAGGTTACGGTCACTGAGTTTCGGATCGAGGCACCGGGTCTGCACTCTGACCTGGCGGTGATCGAAGGAAATTTTGCGGAGGCCAGCGAGATGGATGCGCCATCCGCCGGCGGTGCGCCGATGACGGCCATTGCAACCGCCCGCCTGGCCAGCCTGTCTGTCCCGCTCAGCCGGATCACGGCGCTGAAAGCCGGATCGACGCTCTTGCTCGGCTTGCCACCGGATCAGCCGGTTGAACTTCTCTCAGGTGACCGGGACGGCACCGTCGCTTATGAAGGTCGGATGGGACGCAAAGGCGACAAAGTCGCGATCAAGATTTCCAAAAAGCTGCGGACCTTCAGGCGTTAAGCTCAAAAGCCCGCGCCGGCCTTCATCCGACATTGCCGTGCTTGGCGATATGCGCATCGACGGCCTTGATGGCGTCGTCTGCCTTGTTGCCAGAGCTGCGCAACTCCGCTTCGCGCTGGGCCCAGAGCCGCTTTTGGTAATTGGTCGAGATAATGTCGGTGATCACCAGAACGCCAACAACCAGGTAGAAGCTGGATTTGCTCATCGCATCGATCGGGAAGCCGAACAGTTTCAGATGCGCCAGGTGGGCGCCTTCTGTGACCAGCAAAACCCCGACCAGGAACAGAATGAAAAGGCCGAGCACTTCATACATGCGATTGCGCTTGAGGAAGTCGGCGACGTAGTCGGCCAGCAGGATCATCACGACGCCTGAGGAGAGAATGGCAATTGCCATGATCCAGACCTGATAATCCTTGCCGGGTTCACACCCAACTGCGCCAGCAATCGGATTGGCAATCAGGTCCGCCTTACACTGCACGACGGTTCCCGTGAACGTGTTCAGCACGTCGCCAGACGCGCTGACCACATTGGCGACTTCGACATTGGCGATCGCCATGGCCGAGAGGATGGAGTCGAAGGAGAAGACCAGGTTCATCGCGACAATCATCGCCACGGCCTGCATCACCGATTTGCTCGCCGAACCTTCCGTATGCTCGATATGATCCACCGCCAGCAAGTGATGGATTTCCTTGACCGCGGTGTAGATGATGAAGCCACCGCCGGCCAGCGTGACCAGGGCCTGCAGGGTAAATTCCCCTTCGAAGAAGCCTTTCAGCGCGACGTCGAATAAGGGTTCGGCGAGCAGCGCGAAGACATTCACGATTATGACCAGGAGCACGATCCGCAGGATTACCGCAATAGCGATGCCCCAGCGGCGCACCATAGGCGCCTTTTCTGGGCCGACGCGTTGCGATTCGATCGAGATATAGAGCAGATTGTCGAAGCCGAGCACGGCTTGCAACAAGAGCAACATAAGCAGCGTGAACAGGCCGCTGACGGAAAAGACTTCGGCAATAAATTCGCCCATCGTGAACCCCCTTGAAATGGTTGTCTGATGGGCGAGAGCTTAGACTGAGTCAGGTGAATTGAAAGCTTAAGATCTATGGGCGCTGCGTCTCAATTGTGCACAGCGCTTCGAGGGATCAGGCGAGCATTCCATTCATGCGCTGTTTGATGATCGCTTCTGCATCTGCGACGATCCGGTCGATCAGTTCTTTCACGGTTGGAATATCGTCGATCAGGCCCTGGACCTGACCGGCCGACCAGATGCCGCCATCCGGGTCACCAAGATCCATTGCGTTTCGACCGCGTGAGCCAGCGACTAGATGCTGGACGTCTTCGAACTTTGCGCCGCCAGCGCGTTCAATCTCTACCACTTCCGTACTAACGGCGTTTTTCATGACGCGCGCTGTATTGTGCAAGGTGCGGAAGATCAGCTTGGTGTCGCGCTCATCATTCTCGACCATTTGGCGTTTGAAATTCTCATGGATCGGCGCTTCCTGAGTGACACAGAACCGCGTGCCCATATTGATCCCATCGGCGCCCAGTGCCAGCGCGGCGGCGAGGCCGCGCCCATCGCCAAAGCCGCCAGAGGCGAGCATGGGGACGCTGACCTTGTTGGCAGCGGCCGGGATCAGGATCAGGCCCGGAATATCGTCTTCGCCCGGGTGACCGGCGCACTCAAAGCCGTCGATTGAGATGGCATCGGCGCCCATCCGCTCAGCCGACAGCGCGTGGCGCACCGCCGTGCATTTATGGATGATTTTGATGCCATGTTCTTTGAAATGATCGATATGCTCTTTCGGCTTATAGCCCGCGGTTTCGACAATCTTGATGCCGCCTTCAATAATGGCCTGACGATATTCGGCATAAGGCGGCGGCTTGATCGCCGGGAGAATGGTCAGGTTCACGCCGAACGGCTTATCGGTCATCTCCTTCGTCCGCTGGATTTCCTTATAGAGATCATCCGGCGTCGGCTGGGTGAGGGCGGTCAGAAAACCGAGCCCGCCCGCATTGGCAACCGGGGCGACCATTTCAGCATAGCCGACCCATTGCATGCCGCCCTGGACCACCGGATGCTCGATCCCGAACTCTTCCGTGAATTTCGTTTTGATGGCCATGGCCGCACCTCCCAGTTTGTCTTGTATTTGCGGTCAAGGCGCCGCTAGAGCGCCTTGACGATATCTTCCACCATCTTCTTGGCATCCGAGAGCAACATCATCGTATTGTCGCGGAAGAAGAGCTCATTCTGGATGCCCGCATAGCCAGACCCCATAGAGCGTTTGATGAAGAGCACAGTGCCCGCATTCTCGACGTCGAGGACCGGCATGCCATAGATGGGCGAGGTCGTGTCGGTCTTCGCGGCGGGATTGGTCACATCATTGGCGCCGATCACAAAGGCCACTTCAGAATTGCGGAAGTCGGAATTAATATCTTCCAGCTCGAACACTTCGTCATACGGCACCTGCGCTTCGGCGAGCAGGACGTTCATATGGCCCGGCATCCGGCCCGCGACCGGGTGGATGGCATAGGTCACGTCCACGCCTTCTTCTTTCAGCTTGTCGCACATTTCCTTTAGGGCATGCTGCGCCTGGGCGACGGCCATGCCATAGCCGGGCACAATGATGACTTTCGAGGCGTTCTTCATGATGAAGGCCGCATCTTCGGCTGAGCCCCGCTTGAACGGACGGTCTTCCTGACCGCCTGCCGAAGCGGCTGCATCGTCGCCGCCAAAACCGCCGAGAATGACCGAGATGAAGCTGCGATTCATGCCCTTACACATGATGTAGGACAGGATGGCGCCGGACGAGCCGACCAGGGCCCCGGTGATGATCAGGGCGAAATTGCCCAGCGTGAAGCCAAGCGCCGCCGCAGCCCAACCGGAATAGGAGTTGAGCATTGAGACAACCACCGGCATGTCGGCGCCGCCAATCGGAATGATCAGCGTGATGCCGAGGATCAGAGCCAGGACGGTGAGCCCCCAGAACGCCCAGGTGGCGCTGCCGCCGCTCATGACGAGCACGACGATCAATCCAATGATGCCGGCGCCGATCAGAATGTTCAGCAAGTGCCGGGCCGGCAGCAGGATCGGCGCGCCGGACATATTGCCATTCAGCTTGGCAAACGCGATCACTGAACCGGTAAAGGTCAGCGCGCCGATGGCAGAGCCGAGCGCCAGTTCGATCAGCGATGCGGTGGCAAGGTCGCCGACATTGCCAATCCCGAAGCTGACGGGTGCGTAAAGCGCCGCGGCTGCAACCAGAACCGCTGCGAGACCTACCAGTGAGTGGAAGGCCGCGACGAGCTGCGGCATGTCGGTCATCGGAATCTTACGCGCGATGTAAGCGCCGATACCGCCGCCAATAACGGCGCCCGCGGCAAGAATGCCCCAGGTGGTGGCGTCGATCGCGTTCCAGAACAGGACGATTGTGGTCACGACCGCGATGGTCATGCCGATCATGCCATTGCGATTACCAGCGCGGCTGGTGGCCGGGCTGGACAGGCCGCGCAAGGCCAGGATGAAAAGGATCCCCGAAGCAAGATAGAGCAGGGGTGCCCAGGTCGATTGGAACTGTTCCATCGGACTAGTCTCCCTTCTTCTTGTACATGGCCAGCATGCGCTGGGTGACGAGGAAGCCGCCGAAAATATTGACGCAAGCCAGCGCCACGGCGATGCCGCCCAGCGCTTTGGCAAGCAAGCCGCCTTCATCGCCAAGCGCAGCCGTTGCGGCGACAATTGCGCCAACAATGATCACTGATGAAATCGCATTGGTCACCGCCATGAGCGGGGTGTGCAAAGCCGGCGTGACCGACCAGACGACATAATAGCCAACGAAACAGGCCATGGCGAAAATCGCCGCGAGATAGACGGTCGGGCTGATTGTGCTGCCTTCAGCAGCATAGGCGGGCAGGGCCATCGCACCTGCCATGAGCCCCAGGGTCAGAGCTTTTCTCATGAGGAAATCCTCTCATTCACAGTTTCGCCGCCGCGGGTCAGCATCATCGCGGTGACGATTTCATCATCCGTCTCTAGGTTCAGGCTGCCATCTTCGGCTGTAATCAGCGGCAGGAAGGCAATTAGGTTCTTGGCGTAAAGCGCGCTGGCATCGGCTGGCAAATGCGCCGGCAGATTGGTGTAACCGGCGACTTTGACGCCGCCCTCATCCACCACTTCATCTGGCTTGGACAGCGGGCAATTGCCGCCCTGGCTGACCGCCATGTCTACGATCACGGAGCCAGGCCGCATGGTCTTGACCATGTCTTCGCTGACCAGGACCGGCGCTGGCCGACCTGGGATTAGCGCGGTGGTGACCACGATATCCTGTTTCGCGATATGGCTGGCAACGAGCTCGGCCTGTTTCTTCTGATATTCGTCCGACATTTGTTTGGCATAGCCACCAGCAGTTTCGGCCGCCTTGAATTCTTCATCCTCGACCGCAACGAATTTCGCGCCCAGCGAGGCGACTTGTTCCTTCGCCGCCGGGCGGACATCTGTCGCTGTTACCACGGCCCCGAGGCGGCGCGCGGTGGCGATCGCCTGCAGGCCGGCAACGCCAGCGCCCATGACAAAGACCTTGGCCGGGGCGACTGTGCCCGCAGCGGTCATCATCATCGGCATGGCGCGGCCATAGAGCGTCGCGCCTTCGATTACAGCGCGGTAGCCTGCGAGGTTCGACTGAGATGACAAGGCATCCATACTCTGCGCGCGCGTGATGCGCGGTGTGAATTCCATCGCCAGCGTCGTCGCTTTCTTCGCATTGAAGGCTACTGCGTCAAACTTGAATGGATCCAGCAAGCCAATGACAGTCAGCCCGTCGGGCAGGCTGGCTGTGTCAGGGGTTCGGACGCAGAGCAGAACGTCAGCGTCTTTAACAACGGTGGCGGCAGATGTTTCCACCTTGGCGCCGGCTTCTGTGTAGGCGTCATCCGTGTAGCCTGCGGCGATGCCTGCGCCGGTTTCCAGCGTCACTTCATGGCCGAGCCCGATATATTTTTTGACGGTTTCCGGTGTGGCTGCAACGCGATGGTCGCCAGCGGCCACTTCTTTTAAGACAGATAGTTTCATGATGCTCCATTAGGGTATGGAATTGCGGCAGTGCAACAAAAATTCCTAAACGATAGAATCAGATTTCTAAAACCCTGCCGTTGCGGGAAGGATTTTGCGCGACTTCATTGGCTGGTGATCCAGGCCTCAACATTCTCCTCTAAGATTTGAAGGGGGACCGGGCCGTCCTTGAGTATGACATCATGGAAGTCCCGAATATCAAACGCGTCCCCTAGTCTCTGGCGGGCGTCCTCACGCAGCTCGACAATCTTGATCATGCCGATCTTATAGGCGGTCGCCTGGCCGGGCATGACAATGTAGCGCTCAATCGCCTTGCGGCAGTCACCTTCCGGATTGGGCGTATTGTCGAGCAGGTATTGAATGGCCGCTTCGCGCGTCCACTGTCTGTCATGCAGGCCGGTATCGACGACCAGTCGCGCCGCCCGCCACAATTCCATCGCCAGGCGCCCAAAGTCCGAATAAGGATCCGCATAAAAGCCCATCTCCTTTGGCAGGAATTCGGAGTAAAGGCCCCAGCCTTCGGTATAGGCAGTGTAGCCGCCATATTTGCGGAACTTGGGAATGCCGGTCAGCTCCTGCGAAATGGCGAGCTGCATATGATGACCGGGAATGCCTTCATGATAGGCCAGCGCTTCCATCTGATAGAGCGGCATGTCCTGCATGCGATAGAGATTGGCGTAATAAACGCCCGGCCGGGACCCATCCGGGGCCGGGCGCTGATAGAAGGCTTTTCCAGCGGCTTTTTCGCGAAAGGCTTCGACGGCTCTCACTTCAAGATCGGCGCGCGGAAAGGTGTTGAACACGCTGGGCAGAGCCTCGCGCATTGTGTCGATCATTGCGGTGGCTTCGGCGAGATATTCCGCTTTGCCTTCCTCTGTGTTCGGTTTGAAGAATTGCGCGTCCGTTCGGGTGAAGTCGAAAAAGTCCTGCAAGCTGCCTTCAAATCCGACTTGCTGCATGATGGTGCGCATCTCGCCATGGATCCGGTCGACCTCGGCGAGGCCCAATTTGTGAACCTCGTCGGCCGTCATATCGGTCGTGGTCATCAGGGACAGTCGGTCGCGATAAAATTCCACGCCGCTTGGATGTTTCCAGGCACCGTCATCTGCTGTCGCGTTGGCCTTGTCTTCGCTGACCCAGGTGATCAGATCAAAATAGGTCGGATAGACTTGATCCAGCAATGCGCCGCGGGCCTGGAAATTGAGGTCGTCCGCTTCATCCGCTGTGAGCGTACCATTGGTGACAAGGGCATTGGTCTTGTTGGTAAAGTCAGAATAGAGCGGTGACGGTCGGTCCGGGCCAACGCCTTCAAACGGATAGCCATCAATGACGTTTGCGGCGCCTTCAATCACGAAATCATAGACAAAAAGCGGCGGGCGAATGCCGCGGGCTGCCGACTCCTGAGCATTGGCGAGATGTTGTCCGAGATAGGTCTCAACCCCTTTCAGGCGCGCAATATACGCTTCAGCGTCGGATTTGGAGGTGATCTTGTGCTGGCCGATCAGGAAGCTGGCGACGCCGGCATGAGCGCCGCGCATCTGGCTGAATGTATAAGTATAACCGCGCCAGCGCGCCGCGATCTCGTCGCGCCCGAGTTCATATTCGGCCAGGCGAAAGGACAATTGGCCCTGGTCGGTCAGATTTTCGGGATCGAATTGATCGCGCATTTCAGCGACGTTCGCGCGTTGAATCTCAAGTTCCCGGCGCTGCGAGGCCTCGGTGACATCGTTCCATTTGTCATAATTTTCGCGGCTGCCGAGAAAAGTCGCCGTCATCGGACTGCGCGAAATCGCTTCATTATATTTGGCTTCGAACCAAACGTTCAGACGATTGGTTTCGGCGATTTTGGCACGCTCGATCGCATCCTGTTCAAGCCGTTCACTCGCGGAGGCCGAATTGGCGGGCGACTGATTGCCACAAGAAGTCAGACCGGCGATGCAAATCAGGGCCAACGCAGAGGACGCAAAGCGCATGGCAATCCTTTCGTAAACTGTAGTGAAATCTGTATAATTGGTTAGATAAGATTAACCAGCCTTCTCGTTTGATTAACCATTTCGGGTGCAAAAGGATATTTTAGAGCAGGGTCGCTGCGTGTGCTGATCAAGTCCTGCTATAAGTGAGTGCGAATCATCGGACAGTGGGATGTCCGTGTTGGAGTATGCGTTATGGCGGCTGAGATGCCAGAGATTCAAGAGCAGGTGACCCCGGAACCCGCTCGCCAACTCGATTGGCTGCAAATGGGGTTTTGGTCATGCCTGTTGCTGGCCGTGGGCGCGGCGAGCGCGACGCTGGCATGGCCAAGCGCTGGTGGGCCGACCGGTCTGATTCTGCTGATTTCCATGGCCGCCGGTGGCATGGTTTTCCTGTTATGGATTCTGCGTGGCGCCGGCCGGCGCATGGGTCTGTTCCCCGAACGCGGCGCAATGGCGGCGGCGGTCAAGCCGGCCACGCCGCGATTCTCCTGGGTTGACGCGCTGGATGAGGCGGTCCTGATCTGTGACCAGGGCGGCGCGCCACTGGCCGCGAATGATGCCTATAACGAGCTGACGCAAATGGCTTTGCTGGGTCAATCGGATGCCATGGGACCGGTTTCAGTCGATCGCATTTTCAGCGCCGCGCCAGGTCTGGCCGCGCCGATCTTCCGCCTCTCGAAAGCCGCGAAGGCCGGTGAAGAGCGTCGCGAGATCCTGCCGGCGATGACGCTCGGCACGGAAGCGCTGCCGGTTCAGTATGAAGCCACCGTCGCACCGCTCAAGGGCGATCGGGTCTTGTGGCGCCTCCGACGGATCACCGGATCCGAACAGGTGACCGGCGCGGCAGATATGCGCGCACTATATGTTGAAGATGCCCCAATGGGCTTTTTCTCGTCCGGGGCCGACGGCACGATTTCCTATGCCAATGGCTGGTTGCGCGAAGTCCTTGGCATTCCGGAAAGTGCCAAGAATATTCGGCTCGACGACATTATGCGTCCCGAATTTGTCAAAATGCTGCGCCGTGATCGCAAGTCCGGCGTGCCGGGACGGGCGGATATCATGATCCGGTCGCGTGACGGGGTTGAGATGCCGGTGCAAACCATCACGACCTGGAATGGCAAAGGTGCAGATGCGACTGGCCGGACGATTGTCCTGGCCAATGCGCAAAACCTGCTGGAAGGGGAAAGCCGGATGCTGGCCGCCTCAGCCAGCCGACCTCCGCGCCCGGAAGGCGACCCGATGTTTGATGATGCGCCATTCGGCGCGGCGCGCCTCGAAGGGAGCTCGCTGGAAGGCGCCATCATTGCCGATAGCAACCGCGCCCTAATGGGGCTGGCCGGTGGGCATGCCTCACCTGGCACGCGGTTTATCGACCTATTCGTTGCCGAAGAAGGCGAAAGCAAGTTGCGCGAGTCGCTGCTGGACTCGATCGACAAACCGATTGGTCTGCGCCTGGCGGATGAAGAACAGAAACACGTGAACGTGTTTGTTACGCTGGACGGCATGGGCCAGCCCGCGGTCGCTTATGTCATCGATATGAGCGAACAGAAGGAACTCGAACTGCGTCTCGCCCAAGGCGAGAAGATGCAGGCCATCGGTAAGCTTGCGGGCGGCGTGGCGCATGATTTCAACAATGTGTTGACCGGCATCATGCTCAACAATGATGAGCTTCTGTCGAAACACCCGGTCGGGGATCCGTCCTTTGATCATTTGAAGAAAATTCACGAATTCTCGGTCCGCGCCAAAGATCTGGTGCAGATGCTGCTCGCTTATGCGCGCCAGCAAACCTTCCGACGCGAAGTGTTTGAGCCGGGCGACTTCCTGTCTGAATTCGCGATCCTGCTGGGACAGTTGCTGGACGAGCGGATTGACTTCAACGTCGTACATGGCCGCGACCTGCCAATGATCAAGGCGGACCGCAATCAGCTGGAAACCGCGATTATCAACCTGGCGACCAATGCCCGCGACGCCTTGTTGATGGATGGTGGCAATGGCGGCAAACTCACGATCAAAACCTCACGCGCGACGGAAGCGGATGCCCACAAGCACGGCTTCCGCTATGTCGAAGACGGCGAATATCTGTTGATCGAGGTTGAGGATACCGGGCACGGCATCCCGCCGGAAAACCTGCAGAGCATTTTCAATCCGTTCTTCACCACCAAGCCAAAAGGCCTCGGCACCGGTCTCGGCCTGTCGACCGTGTACGGCATTATCAAACAGTCGGAGGGCTATATCTGCCCACTCAGTGAAGTTGGCAAAGGCACCAATTTCCAGATCTACCTGCCGGCCCTGAAAGCGGACGAGATCCCGGATGTCGAGCTGATCACGGCTCAGCCGGAAGATGATACGGCGGTGCCGGTCGATATTTCCGGTCGTGGCCGGATCCTTTTGGTCGAGGACGAGGATGGCGTCCGGTCGATTGCTGCCTCACAGCTGAAATCCCGCGGCTATGATGTTGAAGAAGCCTGCGATGGCGAAGAGGCCATGGAGATCCTGGAAGAGAATCCTGGTGCGTTCGATCTCATCGTATCTGACGTTGTCATGCCGGGCATGGATGGCCCAACCCTGATCAAGGAAGCCAAGGACCTGCTTGGCACCGCCAAGGTCCTGTTCATGTCAGGCTATGCGGAGCGGGATGTCGCCGCCAAGCTGGATGGCGATCGCGAAGTTGGCTTCATGTCCAAGCCGTTCACCGTCAAGCAATTGGCCGAGCGCGTGAAGGCCGAGCTGATCGCCCGCGCCAAGCAAGCCGCCTAGTCGTTACTGGCGACCAGACGCAATTGTGCGGGCTGACGATCCGGCTTCGGCGGATAGACGGCCGTAACGCGATGGCGCCAAACGGGACGCCCTTTCAGGATCGGACGCGGTTGCAAAACCTGGTATAAGCCCAGAAGCCGTGCGTGATTTGTCTTCACACTCGGGGTCGGCAGGGGCGCCAGGGTCAGCTCTATATTGACGCTTGTCCCAGTCAGGGTTTCGCCAGTAGCGTGCAGGATGCCGGGCTTGCGGCTCTCACGCACCGAGTCGATCAGGGACGAGACCATGACGCGATCATGACCCGTCCAGAAGTCGAGACAATCATGCTGACCCAGATCGCGACCGAGCAATGTGCTTAACTGGTCACCGGCATTCCGGAACAACCAGCGGCCTTCATCCGAGCGTTCAATAACGAAGAGGCATTCCAGCAAGTCTGGGTGGTCACTGGCGCGTTCGACACCGCCGGTCACCTCCGGAGCTTCATTCATACGCTCCCACGCGGAGAGGAGTGTCTTGGTATTTGGATGTTGGGGCATCGTCGTCATTCGTGTCTCGCTCGATACGGTCCCTTACCCGACCGTTTGGAAATTCTGTTTGGAGACGGTGTCGCAATGTTCGCGCCAGTTTGCGCGTTTCGCTTAAAGGGCGAATGTCGGTTCATTTTGGGGCTGTGTTCAACGATAAGGCGAAACTCGGCACGGAACCTGCTTCTTTCTAGGCGAACTGTTTGGGAGTCCCTGGATGACCGTATCAACTCGGAACACACTTTTGGTCGGCGCAGGCCTGCTTTCTGTCGCAGTATTGGGCGGTATGGCCTATGCGGGCAGTGGCTCAGGCGGCAAGAGTCCTTGTAGTGGCGGTGGATGTACGCATGGTCCTGCCGTGATCCCGGGTGCTGGCATGGGCGGCTCTAATATGGGCCATGGCGGCGGTTATGGCGGCCAGGGTGGCCATTGCTGTAAAGGACCGAAAGGCCCCAGCGTCCACATTCCCGGCGTCAATGTCTCTGGTCCAAATGTGATGATTCACGGCTCGAACGTCTCGGTCCATCAAGGCAGCATCGTTACCCACACCCAAAGCTATCTGAACACGCATGTCGCCAGCAGTGGCGAGAGCGGCGTCTTCGTTGCCGGTGGCGGCGGCTATTATAGTGCCCAAGGGGTGGCCCCGACCGCGATTAACGAGCTGAATGTGACAGGTGGGGAAGAGACCTATCTGGAAACCATAACCGAGCAGGTCCCCACCAAAGAAGAATTTTGCGAAGACGAATTCGTCATTTCGAAAACCGTCCGCCCGATTCAGGCGGTCTGCATTGATGACAAAGGCGTGCCGCATCCCGCCTCGCAGGTTGATGCCAGCGATCACGTGCCTGCCGGCTATCATGGCGAGCTCTATCGCTGCATGGCGGGCACAGGTATGCAGGTCACGCTCGGCCATGTGGAAGATGGCAAGGCCAGCTTTACGCATGGCGAATCCTTTGCCTGTCGCAAGGGTGAAGCGCTCGTCCACCAGCGCGGCGGGGAGCTGGGTTGTGCGCCACAATCACCGGCCCGGTCCTGTAATGAACGGTCATTACTGCGGCGTCACGGCCCCGGTATCAAACTGGTTGAAGCGCGAACCAAGAAAAAAGTCTGTGTGCCACGCACGCGTACGGTAATGAAAACGGTAGAACGCCAGGTGGAGCGCACCCGCGTCACGCCAGCTCAATCGATGGTTTTCGATGGCGGCGTTGGGCAAGGCGTCCAATAGATTCAACACTCACCAGATAGGTTGAGGCAGCGAGTTTGCGCCATGGCCGAACGTGGTGCCGGTGTTGCGGTTATGCCGCGACACTTCACGTTTCCAGTATTTCTGTAATTGTGATCTTGTCAGCGCGTCGAACTCAACTACTCCTCTAGTTCAGACCCTCCGCAAAGAGAGGGCCCCCAGAAACAAAATTTCTAAATACTAATCGGGAGACGTGAGTTGAAAAAGCACACACGAACCAATTTTGGCTTGAAGACAGGCTTGTCTTTCAGCGTCGGTCTGACAGCATTGATTGCTGGCAGCGGCTTAACCGCCATGGCGCAGGAAGAAGGCGACGAAGAAGCCAAGCGCTTGAACACCGTGACCATTACCGCGACCAAGCGCGAACAAACCCTGCAAGATGTTCCAGTCGCGGTTTCAGTTGTCGATGACAGCGTGATCGAAAAAGCCGAGATCCAGGATCTAGGCGACCTGCAATCGCTGGTGCCGTCCCTCACGGTTGGTCAGCTGCAATCATCTGCAAATACAAATTTCATCATTCGTGGATTTGGTAACGGGGCCAACAATGCCGGTATCGAACCGTCTGTTGGTGTCTTTATCGATGGCGTTTACCGATCTCGCTCAGCGGCGCAGATCTCTGACCTGCCAAATCTTCAGCGCGTCGAAGTCCTGCGCGGTCCTCAGTCGACCCTGTTCGGCAAGAACGCATCGGCCGGGGTCATCTCGATCGTAACGCGCGGACCACAGTTTGAACAAGGCGGATCGGTTGAAGCCGGTATTGGCAATTTCAATGCCTATCGCCTGAAAGGTGACATTACCGGACCTCTGTCTGATACCGTCGCGTACAGCCTGTCTGGTAACTATAATAAGCGCGATGGCTACGCCGACGATCTGGCGACTGGCTCCGATGTGAACCAACGTGATCGCTGGGGACTCCGCGGTCAGCTCTTGTTTGAACCAAACGAAGATCTGTCATTCCGCGTGATCGGTGATTATGACAAGATTGACGAGATCTGCTGTGTTGCAGGCAACCTGGTCAATGGCCCAACCGGCGCCGCGATCGGATTGCTGGGCGGTCAAATCGATGCCGAAGACCCGTTCTCTTATGAGGTTTTCAACAATTTCGATTCGACCAACGACATCGAAAATTCCGGCATCTCTCTGCAAGCGGATTATGCGCTTCCATTCGCGGATCTGACCAGCATCACCTCTTTCCGCACGGTTGATTCCGTGACCGATCAGGACTCGGATTTCACCAGTGCCGACCTGGTCGAGCGCAACTTGTCGGAAACCAATATCGAAACGTTTACGCAGGAAGTTCGTCTGACGTCGAACAATCCGGACGCCCAGTTCGATTGGATGGTCGGAGCGTTCTTCTTTGATGAACAGGTCGAGGTCTCGAACGAATTTTTCTATGGCGCAGACTTCCGGGCGTATGCAGATATTCTTGCGGGTGATCCGGCAGCGCTGGCGGGCACGGAACTCTTTGCGGGTGTCCCTGTTGGGACGTTCGGCGCCCAGGGACAGGGGCCGATAGAAGAGTTCGGTCAGGACAACACATCCTGGTCCCTGTTTGGTACCGTCGATTTCTACGTCACGGATCGGCTGACCGCCACGGTCGGTGTGAACTATACCGAAGACGAGAAAGACGCCTTCGGTCGCGCGACCAATACAGACGTGCTTTCAGCACTCGATTTGACACAATTGGGCTATACCGCTGTTCTGGCTTCGCTGCTCGGCGATGTCGGGGTCGACATTACCAACCCGGCATCAGTTGGTCCATTTGTTCAGGCCAATCCGGCTCTGTACGGCCAGTTGCAGGCTGGCGCTGCGGCCGCCGCACAAGATCCGACGCTGAACCCGTTCGGAGCTCTAGCGCCGCTGCAATTCCTGCCGCCATTCCTGAACTTCCCGAATGCGGTGGAAAGCGGCAGCTCGTCTGACAGCAATACCAGCTACACGCTACGACTGGCGTATGACCTGACGGATAATATCAACGTCTATGGCTCTTACGCGACCGGCTTCAAGGCGACGTCCTGGAACCTGTCGCGCGACAGTCGTCCATTCCCGGCTGACTTTACAGCTGGGTCAAACATTGTTGATCCGGTGACCGGTCAGGTGGTTGTGACGGCGCCGTCTTCGAACATTCAGGATGCTGGTCTGGCAACGACCAATCTGATCGCGGGGACGCGTTTCGCGGGACCGGAAGAAGCGGAAGTGTTTGAACTGGGTGTCAAAGGCTCGTTCAGCAATTTTGCGTTCAACCTGGCTGTCTTTGACCAGGTGATCGAAGGCTTCCAGTCGAACGTCTTCACCGGTACGGGCTTCCAGCTCCTGAATGCGGGTGAGCAGTCGACCCAGGGGATCGAATTTGATGCCACCTGGAACCCAACAGACGCGTTGACAATCATCTTCGCGACGACATTGCTTGACCCGGTGTATGACAGCTTCCCGGACTCGGCGAGTGGCGATCTGTCAGGCACGACTCCTTCAGGTATTCCTGAAACGTCGACGTCGCTTGGTTTCAATTACGACTTCACCGTCGCCAATTGGGACAGCTTCATTCGGGCAGACTGGCAATATGCCAGCAATACCGACTTCTTTGATGATGCTGCCAATCAGGCCCTGCTGGATTCGGTCGGCTATACCCGCGAGGTCAACAATGTGAATGCCTCGCTCGGCTTTGTTTCCGAGAATGGACTGGGCGTGACCTTCTGGTCGCGGAACCTGTTCGATGATGAGCGGATCACGACGGCCTTCCCGTCTGTGGCTCAAGCCGGCTCGCTGTCAGGCTATCCAAGCCAGCCGCGGACCTATGGCGTGACGGTCCGCAAGACCTTCTAGATCACGATCAAATCAAAATGAATAAGCCCGCGCCGAAAGGTGCGGGCTTTTTTTGGCGAGTATGCCGATGGCTGCGTGTCCCGTTCGGCCAGAGAATGACGCGGACTATGCGCGTTTCCAGACAAACCCGGCGGCGATCAGGAGCATGACGAGTTCGAACCCGGCAAATTGCCAATTCGATGCCAGGGCGGTGTCGCCATAGATGAATGACGCGGCGCGACCGACCACATAACCGCCCATATAGAAGGCGACGAAGCAAAGCGCCGGGAAGGCAAATTTTGGACGCACGCTGCCCAGCGCACACAGGGCTGCAGCCCCCAGACTGACGCCGCCATAAATGCCGCGCATTTCGAAGACACCAGACGTGCCCCCAACCGAAACGCCCAGTTGTGCTGTCATGCCTTCAGGATCGGTAATCGACCAGAACCCGAAAGCCGTGAACATCAGTGCGGTCAGAATGAGAAAGAGACGTGTCATCATGCGTTCGACCTAGTTCGGACCTCTCACATGTCGAGCCTTCCATGTGCAGCAGGCAGTATTTTGCTTGCCAGATTGTAGAGCTTGGGAGACAAGCGCGCTCGACGCAGCGCGATATGGCAACACCGCGCGGGAAGACACTGATAGATGCACGATAGGGGCTTCAGAATGAGCACAGAATTACAAGCCGTGATTTGGGACTTTGGCGGCGTATTAACCTCGTCTCCCTTTGAGGCCTTCTCCCGATATGAGGTGGAGAAAGGTCTGCCAAAGGATTTTGTGCGCTCGGTTAACGCCGTCAATATCCAGGAAAATGCTTGGGCCAAGCTCGAGCGATCGGAAGTTACAGCGGATGAGTTTGACGTCCTGTTTCGGGACGAAAGTCGCGCCTTGGGACATGAAGTGCCGGGCAAGGATATTCTCGGCCTGTTATCGGGCGATATTCGCCCTGCTGTGGTCGAGGCGCTGAAGACCTGCAAGGCGCAGGTGAAGGTTGGCTGCATTACCAATAATGCCCCGGTCGGCAAAGGCGCGGGCATGAGTTCAGACTCTTCAAAAGCAGCGCAAGTGGCGGAAATAATGACATTTTTCGACCATGTCATCGAGAGTTCAAAACTCGGCATTCGCAAGCCGGATCCGCGCATTTACGCCTTGATGTGCGAGGCGCTGGATGTCGATCCCGCCCGCTGCGTTTACCTTGATGATCTCGGAATTAATTTGAAACCAGCACGTGCAATGGGCATGCATACAATCAAAGTCCTGAATGAGGCGCAGCTTTTGCAGGACCTGAAAGGAGCAACTGGTTTTGGTGGCATATGAAATCGCTTTTTTATGGAGTCAGCGCAGCATTTCTCGTAGCCGCATGTAGCGGTGAAGCATCATCGCCGAAAATGCGAATGGCGGTGTCTGCCGCATCCGTCGTCGTGCCCGCTGAGCCGGATGTTGAACCGCAAGTTGCATTACCGGTCCCGGTTAACGCCAAAATCACTGAAATTCGATCTGTGTTGGAACGCGATTCCTTGAATCGGCTGGTCCGGTTGGCGGAGGCGGAAGAAAACTTCGTTTCCAATTTCGCCGGAGAGTCGCACAAAGTGCATTGGGATATTTTGAGGCGTACCGGATTTGACCCTCTGCATCGTTTGGACGCGCTTTTAGACGGCCCGTATGGTACGCGCCTAGTTGGCGAGCAGACCTGGTATATTTGGCCAGATTTTGCGGCGCTTGAGGCGGATGAGTTGATGCCCGAGAAGCTGAATTTCGCAGACCGCGCGCGTTTGTCGGCGCTGGTCGGGGCGCCTGGCCTCGCGCGCATTCGCGACGGCCAGGACTATCCAGGCATTCGAACAGCGATTGCCGAAGATGGTCGTTGGCTCTACTTCGTACATGAAACCATCGAAGACACAGAAGCGAACCACTAATGGCAGAAAAAATTGGCGCCGAAGCCGGCATGGCTCAGCTCACAGGCTGGGCTCGTGCCGCGGATGATCGCGATGCGATCTGCAAGACTTTCAAATTTGCGGACTTCAAAACAGCGTTTGGGTTCATGACCTCCTGTGCCCTGAAAGCCGAGCAGATGGACCACCACCCCGAATGGTTCAATGTCTATAATCGGGTCGAGGTGACCTTGACCACGCATGACGCCGATGGCGTCACGGCGCTGGATGTCGAGCTGGCCAGCTTCATGGACGCGTTGGCGAGCAAACTCACCTAAGGCGCTAGCAGTACGACGCCCCGAGGATGGGACCAAGCTGTCCGCCCCGTTTTTCCTGAATAATGATGGCGCAGGATTCATCCGCTGCCGGCGCGCGGATGTCGAGCACGGTCGCGTCTCCGGAATAGCTGCCAACACGCTCTGCTGCGAGGACGACATTACGGCTCGACAGAATGGCGCCGCGGTTTTCGCCGCGCGGCACCGACGTGGTCTGCTGTGGCAAGAGCGTCAGTCGGTAAATGTCCGCGGCGTGGCGAAGCGGTGTCTCAAATGCTGAAATATCGACGTGTTGCGTGTCGCCCTGTTCAGTCACTTTGAGTTTGGCCGTGGCGTGGGGAGCCGAATTGAGCAAGCGGGAAACTTCGCTTGCGCGGCTGCCGATTGTTTCCAGCCGTCCATTAATCACGGCTTGCGGCGTGTAAACGCCTGACGTTTTGCGCAAGGCGCGATTATATTGACGTTGGCGCGTCGTGTGGCTGGCGTCAGAATAGGGGTCCTTCCAGGCGCCGGCGCGACCGTGGACCAGGCGGTCCCAATAGTCGACATGCCATTCCAGGACGATCAAGTCCGGGCGCTCAGCCAATTCAGCGAACAATTTCTCTGCTGGCGGACAGGATGAGCAGCTCTGCGATGTGAACAATTCCGCGACAACCGGGCTGTTCGAGACGCCGCTTGTGAGCGGAAGGTCCTGCAAGCCTTGTGCACCGCTGCGCATGGAGACAAGCAACAGGATGGTGACCACAGTGGCCAAAGCGGCGAGCGACGCGCGCATGAGCATACTCCTTAAAATTGGTGACCTTGAAATGCGTGACATTGGGCGCTGGCTCAAATCGCGATTTCTCAACTTGGCGTGAGCGGACGTCGCCGCGTCAGGGCTTGCCTCAGCTTTGATGCGGTGGCTAAAGGTCGGCTGGATCTAGACATTGGAGGGCGAGCATGGGCCGCGTATCAGGGAAGAAAGCAATCATTACGGGCGGCGCCCAGGGCCTCGGCGAAGCGACAGCCTGGATGCTGGCGCGCGAAGGCGCAAAGGTCACGGTGACGGACATTAATGGCGACGGTGCCGATGCTGTCGCGGCAGCGATCAATGCTGAACTCGGCGACGGGACGGCCTTTGCCTGGCAACATGATGTTACGGATGGTGAGCGCTGGAAGACCGTCGTGCAGGACGCGCATGATGCGATGGGCGGCCTGAACATTCTGGTCAACAATGCCGGTATCGGGTCGCTCGGCAGTGTCGAGGATGAAGACTATGCCATGTTCCAGAAGGTCATGCAGGTGGATGTCGATTCCATCTTCCTCGGCTGTAAGTATGCCATTCCGCTGATGCGCGATCACGGCCTCGGCTCTATCGTCAATATCAGCTCAATTGCCGGCATTATCGCTAGCGGCAATTACGTCTCCTACAACACCGCCAAGGCGGCCGTGCGCCATTTGTCGAAATCCATCGCCTTGCACTGCGCCAAGACGGGCGGTCAGATCCGCAGCAACTCGGTCCATCCGGTCTTTATCAACACGCCGATCCTCGACCGCACGAAGGAAATGTTTGGCGAAGAGGAAGCGCTGGCCAAGCTGGGGCGCCAAATCCCGCTCGGCAAGGTCGGGGAGCCAGATGATATCGCTTATGCCGTCCTCTATCTGGCCAGTGATGAAAGCAAGCTGGTCACCGGCACCGAGCTGAAAGTGGATGGCGGCATCAGCGCCATGTAGCGCTTGCCATTTCATTTTGTTCATGCAATGTTCCAGCCTCAGACAAGGAGGCTGGAATGATAGGTTATGTAACATTGGGAACGGCAGACCTCGCGCGGGGTGGGGTTTTTTATGATGCCCTCGCGAAAGAAATGGGCGTTGGACGCATGATGGACGAAGATACGTTCATCGCATGGGGGGAGATGAATGGCCCCGCCGGGGTCGCCATCACCAAACCGTTTGACGGTCAGGCCCCGAGTGTCGGCAATGGCGTGATGGTCGCGCTTCAGGCAAACGATCCGCAACAGGTTGATCGATTGCATGCCATCGCGCTGGAACAGGGCGGCACTTGCGAAGGCAAGCCGGGCGATCGCGGCGGCGGCTTCTATGCCGCCTATTTTCGCGATTTGGATGGCAACAAGCTGAACGCGTTTTGCATGGTGGCGGCGGAATAGGCCGGGCTCAGCCGATCGGGCGCCGGGCCACGACAAGAATGGCATAGGCGCCCAACAGCCCCATCACGCCGGCGGAAACATAGAGCGGCAGCGGCGCCGCAATCTGATACAGCGTCGCGCCGATCAAGGGCCCGAAGATAAATCCCGAGGGTGGAGCGGCCGCGAGCAGTGCGGCGGCCGAGGCTTGTTCTTCGCGGTCGACCGACAAGCTTCCAAGCGCATTTGCGGCGGGCACAGCCAGCGCGGCGCCGCCTCCGACAATCAGGAAGGCCAGGCAAACCGCCCAGAAAGGCGCGAGCAGATTGGCCAGGACATAGCCGAAAGCGATCAGGATCAGGCCGGCCGGCAGCATGCCGCGCGGATCGGGCTTGCGCGGTTGAACATAGCCGAACTGGACGACCACCATCATCACGGCGAGACAGGCAAAGGCGATTCCGGCATAAAGGACCGTCCTTTCCTCGCCCAGTTCATAGCGGTCCTCGAGGAACCAGCCGAGCGTCTGTTGAATCATGCCAACCGCGACAAAATAGGTGAACAGAAACAAGAGATGTGGGAACACGCGCGGGTCGCGCATGGCCAGGGGCGCCGGTCGATCGGCGCTTTTGCGCGTGTTGCGTGATTTCGGCAATGCGAACCCGACCAACACCCCGCACGATATGCACAGGACAATCGATCCCCAGAGCGGCACCAACGCCCCAAAAGGCGCCAGGACCGTGGCACCAGCGGGACCCAGGATCGAGCCAATGCTCATCGCTGCACCAAGCATGCCGAGGCCGGCCGCCCGCGTGGTCGGCGTCGTCGCATCGGTCATCGCGGCCATGCTGGCCGGTTGCAGGCCTGGCGACAGCAAGCCGAACCAGACCCGGACAAAAACCAGCGTGAAGAACATGGTCAGACCTGTAATCATACCCGCCAGCGCCGCTTCCAGGGCGAACAGGAAGGCCATATTGGTAAAGCCCATGGCCATGAGCGAGAACACCATGACGCGCTTGCGTCCGAACCGGTCAGCCCAGCGGCCCCATTGCGGGATCATCAAGGCATAGATGGCGGCGGACAGCGTCAGAATACCCGCCACCTGAATCTCGGTCAGGCCGGCTTTACGGGCGAGCGGCGCGACGACGACAAAATTGATCGTCATCCCAGCGCCCATAGCAACGCTGGCCAGGGCGATCATGCTTTGTTGGAACGGCGTCAGGGGCCGTAATGGCGTGTCCGCCAGGGTGCTGGAATCCATCATGCCCAATCTCTCTCAGAGAAGAGAGTTACGAGCTTTGCGCCGTCGGACAAGGGAGAACCTTGGGGAAGCCTCAGCAATCGTCGTGAGGACGGGCGAGACTCTTCAAGGCTTCGGATTTGACGAAATCAACAGCAGGCGCGATCTCGTGCAGATTGCTCGCAGCACTACCATTGGTGACATGATCAAAGCGAATCCGCGTGCCTCCGGCTTCCTCGGGCGTCAGAGTAATCGTCCAGACCGATTGCACGGCCATGCCTTGCAATGGGCCGAAGGGCGCCGACAGGCTGAGCACTTTATTGGGTTGCGCTTGCAGGACGGTGCCATGCCAGACTGAACCGCCCGCCCAATCCTCACGCCAGATACCCCCGGCAACTGGATCGAGGCTCATATTGGCGGCATCTCCGGAATAGGAATGGTCCCCAAGCCACCAGTCTGCTGGCACCATCAGGCGGGCCCAGACGTCTTCTGTCGAGAGCTCCGATGTTGCTTCCAGCTTCAGCGTGAAATGATCGCTGGTGGCGGTCATAACCTCCGCCTGAGCCACGAAGGGCAGTCCGAGCGTTAGCGGTAGCAGCGTCAACGCAAATCTGAGTTTCATGGGTCCGCTCCATCCATGTGACTGATGTGACAGGACTGAAGCAAAATCCTCTTCTCGAGTCGAGAGGCGCCAGGGGTCAGGCCGGTCTGAATTCAGGCAGTCGATCGATCCAGGGCTGCGCCTCTTCCAGTTCATAGGCCAGGCTGAGCAATAAGCCATCATCGCCGCGTTTGCCAGAGAACATGGACCCGATTGGCAAGCCGTCGGCGCTCCATTGAATCGGCACGCTCATCGAGGCGGCGCCCGACACATTCATCGGCGCTGTGAAAGCCGCGAAGTTCAGAACATTCGCGCGCACGGTGTCATAGTCGCCATCTGGTGCCTGTTCGCCAACTTTCGGGGGGACGGTCGAGACGGTCGGCGTGAGGAGGATATCGAAATCCTCGAACAAACCGTGATACTCCGCGTCGAAGGCCTGCAGATAGGCAATCGCCTCCGGCATGTCGCCTTGGCGCTGCAGGAACTCTGCGGCCAGGCCCAGGGTCCAGGGCTCAAGAATGTCAGGTCCGACGGGCTTGCCGCTAAAGGCGCTCGCTTGCTGGGCGAACGTCGCGGCGCCAGCCGCCCAATAGAGCAGGAACGCGTCCGTGAAGCGGGCGCCATCGGTGGGCATCACATAATCAATGACTTCATGGCCAAGCTCCCGGCAGAGCTGGGCGGTGCGATCAAGGCCAGCCTGCGTTTCGCTGTCCAGCTGTGCATCGGTGGTGGGGGTCGGGGCATAAGCGATTTTCAGGCGCCGCGAGATGGGCCCGGTAATGTTACCGGTCCGGGGCAAGTCTGTGTCGAGATCGACTTCGGCAGCGGCGAACAGGGCGGCGCTATCGCGAACGGTCAGCGTAACGGCGTGGTTCACAGAAATGTCGACCGGGCCGGAATCGCGGCTGATCGGCAGGGCGCCGCGGCTTGGCTTGAGACCGAACAGACCACAACAGGCGGCCGGAATGCGGATCGAGCCGCCGCCATCACTGGCATGCGCAAATGGCACGACCCGGGCCGCCACGAGGGCAGCCGCGCCGCCGGATGACCCGCCGGGGATCCGGCTGAGATCATATGGATTGCGGGTGGCGCCTGTGACCAGCGGCTCGGTCGAAGAGATCAAGCCCATTTCCGGGCTAGTCGATTTGCCCAGATTGATCACGCCCGCCTTGCGCCAGGCTTTGGCGAACTCGCCATCATCTTGGGCGATATAGCCTTCAAAGGCGCGCGAGCCGTACAGAGTCTGTGCGCCTTTCCAGTCGAGCAAATCCTTGATGAAGGTTGGCACGCCACCAAACGCCCCTTCGGGCGGTGTCGCAGCGGCGGCCAGGGCGCTGTCATAGCTTTCGGTGGCGATCGCATTGATCATCGGATGCGTCGCCTGCGCCCGGGCGATTGCCGCTTCGGTTAGCGCCAGGGAGGTGGTCTCGCCGCTGGCCAGTTGAGACAATTGGTCCAGGCCATCCGGAATCGTCGTCGCTGAATAAGGTGCGGTTTCCGGCTCGACGGGCGGTGGAGGCGTGTCGGCAATCACCTCGTCCGTGGCGTCCTGCTCAGCGCCCGCGCAAGCCCCGAGCGCGCCGAGGGCCGCGATGGCACTGCTGGTTTGCAACAATCTGCGGCGATTCAATTGGCTCATATTATCCTCCCGAATAGTCTTTTGCCTGACCCTCGCGCGGCCTTGCCCGTCTGGCAAGGGGATCGTAGGGGTAGCCCTCGTTTCGCGAGCATAGAGTAAAATGCTTTCAGTGCTGGATCTGTTTCGGGTAGGGCTGGGCCCCTCATCGTCGCATACGGTTGGTCCGATGCGGATCGCAAAGCGATTCCTGCGCGAGGCGCGCAAATCCGGGTTCCTGGCCGGTTCAAAACGGGTTGAAGTCGAGCTTCAAGGGTCGCTGGCGCTGACAGGTGTGGGTCATGGCACAGACAAGGCGGTCATCCTGGGGCTGCTTGGCTTCGCGCCTGAGACCGCAGAGCCGGATGCGGCGGAATCGGCCTTTCACACCGTCATTCAGACCAAGACGCTGCAATTGAATGACGGTCCCAGTGTTCCATTCAAACCGATCCGCGATTTGCTCTATCGCGGCGACATCGTGCCGGATCTGCATCCGAATGGCATGGTCCTGCGCTTGTTCGCAAAGGCAGAGTCCGAGACGGCCGATTTTACCCGCGTCTATTACTCCACAGGGGGCGGGTTTGTCGCCTCCGCCAGACGCCTGGCCAAACCGGCCAAGGGCGATGTGATCGACGATCGGACCGGCGCACCATACGCGTTTGGGTCAGCTGAAGAGCTGCACGGCTTGTGCACATCGAACGCCCTGCCGATCGATGCGCTGATCTTGGCCAATGAAGACCAGAGACGACCGCGCGCGCAAACTCTCGCGCAGATCGATCTGATTACAGACACTATGCTGGCTTGCGTCGAGCGCGGCTTGCACACGGATGGCATTTTGCCCGGGGGACTGAAGGTCGAACGCCGCGCGCCGGACCTGTATCGCAAACTGAAGGCCGGGGCCGGGGTCAATGAACGCGAGGCTTTGTTTGACTGGCTGAATGTCTATGCCATGGCCGTCAATGAGGAGAATGCCGCGGGCGGCCGTGTGGTCACCGCGCCGACCAATGGCGCCGCTGGAATTCTGCCAGCCGTATTGCGCCACTATTGCTGCGAGGATGATGGCACGCCGGTAAGGTCCAAGGCCCAGCGCTTCCTGCTCGTCGCGGGCGGCATTGGCCTTTTGTACAAGCAGCGCGCATCGATCTCAGGCGCTGAAATGGGGTGTCAGGGCGAAGTTGGTGTGGCGTGTTCCATGGCGGCGGGTGGCCTGGCTGCGGTCTGGGGCGCGCGCCCAATTCAGTGCCTCTCGGCGGCAGAGATCGGGATGGAGCACAATCTCGGGCTGACTTGCGATCCGGTTGGTGGCCTGGTCCAGATCCCGTGCATTGAGCGCAATGCCATCGGAACCGTGAAGGCCGTGAATGCGGCGCGTCTGGCGCTGCACCAGAGCGGGCAGGGCAAGGTGAGCCTGGATCAGGTGATCGAAACCATGCGCCAGACCGGGCTCGATATGTCGTCCAAATACAAGGAAACCAGCCAGGGCGGATTGGCGGTGAATGTCGTTGAATGCTAAACATAACAAATATGTAAAGTTGCGTTTGCGCGGCTTTCGCCGCACCTGACGGCACAGCATGGACAATACAGGAGACGGTCATGCGACTTTTCAAAACAATCGGTGCGGCCCTGGCTTTGGCCGCTTTGCCAGCGGTTTCAGCGTGTTCCACGACAGCCAGCTCACCCGCGTCGCAGGCGGATTTGACAGCGTCCAGCTCGCAAGCGCTGAACAAGCTGGTGCGGGAAAACCCGGCCGCAGCTGCGATTTCACAGCAATCGCGCGCGGTTCTCGTGTTTCCATCCATCGTCAAAGGTGGACTGGTATTTGGCGGTGCGTATGGCGAAGGGGAATTGCGCAAAGGTGGACAGACCACAGGATATTATAATTCCTTCACCGGTTCGTGGGGATTGCAGGCCGGGGCGCAGTCCTATGGTTATGCGGTCTTCCTGATGAATGACAATGCGATCCAGTATCTGGAAGAATCCGATGGCTGGGAAATCGGCGTCGGCCCGACCGTTGTCGTAGTCAATGCGGGCCTGGCTGAGAACCTGTCTTCCTCGACCCTGCAGGATGATGCCTATGCCTTCATTTTCGACCAACGCGGCCTGATGGCCGGCGTCAGCATTGAGGGCACGAAAGTCACGCGAATCGCCGGTCGCTAGGGCCTTCTCCTACGGGCATGCCGCACGGTGACGGATTGGTCCGCGCCGTGCGACGTGTCAAATTGCGAAGATGGACGGTTTTGAGGGCAAGACAGCTGGGCGGGCGCCGCTCACATACCCTTTTGGCGACGATACGCCGGAAGTCGGCGGCACGATGGAAGTGGCGCCGGGCGTACACTGGGTGCGTATGCCGCTGCCGTTCTCGCTGCAATGGATCAATCTCTGGCTGATCGATGATGGCGATAAGGGATGGACCATTGTCGATACCGGCATGCCGCTGGACGATACCAAAGCCGCCTGGCGAAAGATCTTCGAAGACAAGCTGGGCGGACGTCCGGTCTGGCGGGTCATCGTCACGCATATGCATCCGGACCATATCGGCAATGCCGGGTGGTTGAGCCGCAAATTCCCGGACTCGCAATTCTGGATCAGCCGACTGGAATATGTCAGTTGCCGCATGCTGGTCGCCGATACGGGCCGCGAAGCCCCGGAAGCCGGCACGGTTTTCTATCGTCAGGCGGGCTGGAACGAGGATCAGATCGACACTTACAAGTCGCGATTTGGCGGCTATGGGCGCGGCGTATCGCGGCTGCCGGATGCCTATTTTCGCCTTGAAGACGGCGATGAGTTTGAAATGGCGGGCCAGTCCTGGCGCGTCATCATGGGCAACGGTCATTCGCCAGAGCATAGCTGTCTGTATTGCCCGGATTTGAACACTGTCATTTCAGGCGATCAGCTTTTGCCGAAGATCTCGTCGAATGTCTCTGTCTTTCCAACGGAACCGGACGCCAACCCGCTGCACGACTGGCTCGAAAGCTGCCGGAAATTGAAGGCGGAATTGCCAGAAGATGTGCTGGTGCTGCCAGCGCACAATGAGCCCTTCACGGGCGCGCATGCCCGGCTGGACCACTTGATCAAGGGGCATGGCGTCGCGCTGAAACGCCTGTCACAGCGGCTGGGTCAGGAACCAAGACGGGTTGTGGACGTGTTTCCGGCGATTTTCGGACGCAAGATCGGAGATGACGTCCTCTCCATGGCGACCGGAGAAGCCATCGCGCATCTCAATTATTTGATCGCAGAGGGCGGCATATCCCGATCGCTCGATTCGGGCGGCGTGGCCTGGTACAGCGCGGAAACCTGACCGTTTCCCCGCCATGTTCTCGACAAGAAGCGGGCGATAAGTCTAAACCGCATACAGGACGCCGACAGAGGAGGTCGCGATGCGGGAATCTGGCAAGACGGGGGGCTGGTTTACAGTCGGTATCAGCCTGATTGTGTTGGGCGGCGCGATTTATGGTCTGCTCATGCTGTTCGGGATCGGGTTTGCGATCAATCAGGCCAGCAATGAAGCAGGCGCGCCTTTATGGGGCGTCCTACTGATTCCAGGCCTTGTCGGATTGGGATTTCTCGTGCTTTTGGCGAAAGTGATTGTCGATCGATTGAATAGTGCCGAAGACGACCATTATTCCAAGAATGTCGATCAGTAAGAAAGGCGCAGCATGATTGTGACGATGGGCGAAACCGTGCCCGGCCGCGATATTGCCGAAATCATCGGAACGGTGAAAGGCAATACGGTTCGCACACGCTTTTTTGGCCGTGATATCATGGCGGCGCTGCGCAACCTGGTGGGCGGCGAAGTGCCGGAATATACCAAACTCATGGCAGAAGCGCGCGAGCAGGCGATTGATCGCATGATCGCCGATGCTGGCGCCAAGGGCGCAGATGCGATTATCAGCCTGCGCGTGACCACGAGCATGATTATGGGTGGGTCGGCGGAGCTCCTCGCATATGGAACGGCGGTACGCTTGTCATGAAAGATGATGTGAAAACGCCTGAGCAGACGGAGTCTGCGCCCCTGACCCTGCAACAGAAAGTGGTCAAGGAGCTGCGGGAATGGGGCATAACGCTCTCAATCTTCGTACCGATTTTCCTGATATTCTCGGCGCTTCTTTATGAATTGCGGGTGATTCCGTCCGAAAGCATGGTGCCGAATCTGCAGGTCGGCGACCGGGTCACCGTCAACAAGTTTTCCTATGGCTATTCGCGCAACTCATTGCCGTTCAGTCTTGGACGATATGTGCCGCTGCCGGATGGCCGGATCTTCGCGAGTCAGCCCAAGCGGGGCGATGTCGCCGTGTTCGAACATACGCATACGCCGCGTGTCATGATCAAGCGGATCATCGGATTGCCCGGCGATACGGTGGAAGTGCGCGATGGCCAGCCCGTGGCGATAAATGGCACGCCGATCGAGCGCACGTTCAATCGGCGTATTCGCTATCGCCAGCATGATGATGGCACCTATGTAACCGCCGCAGAATTCACCGAATCCTATGGCGATGCGTCCTGGGTCAGTCACGATATTGATGGCGAGACCGGCACCAATATCTCCATCACGTTCGACGTGCCGGAGGGCCATTTCCTGTTCATGGGCGACAATCGCGACAATTCCATGGATGGGCGCAATCCGACCGGGCATTGTCCCGCCAATGAGCAGAATGTGATTGATCAGGCCGGGTGTCCGCCGCGCCCGGGCTGGACGCCCGAACAGGCCTCGGTGGGCTATGTGCCATTTCAGAACCTGATCGGCCGTGCCGATACGGTTCTGTTCTCCTTCTATCGCTGCGGCCGCGCGCAAGCCGAACCTTGCATGAAAAAGCGGGTCTGGCGGGGACTTTGATCAAATTCGAACGGTCTGATTCACCATAAATCGACAGCTCTGCGGTACGTGTTTTGCATGACAATTCGCGCGTTGGGCTAGTCGGGACATGGGATCGTGAAATTTGTATTGTATCGTCCGCAGCACCTGTCTGCAGAGCAGTGGCAGATCTATGCCGCCCTGCGCGATGCACGATCGATTTATGATGATCCGTTTTTCGATCCCGACTTTGCGCGATTGGTGGGCGAGGTGCGGGACGATACGCGGATCGGATTTGCCAGCGACAAGGATGGCGTTTTCGCCGTCTGGGCCCTGCACATTCGACCCGGAAATTGGGCGCGACCGATCGGGGCGCCCTTCTCGGACTGGAATGGGCCCATTCTGGCTGAAAACACGAATCTGTCTGCACAGGAAATACTCGCCGGGTTTGAGATTTCAGGCCTGACGACCCAGGGGTTTCAACCGCTGAATCATGCCCCGACAGATGATCTGGAGCGTTACGGCGCCAATGTTTCCGATCTGTCGCAGGGATGGGCAGCCTTCATTGCCGACCAGGAAGCGCAATGGCCTAAACACTTCAAAAAAATGCGGCGCGTGTGTCGCAACGTGGAGCGTGATTTTGCCGAATCGCACTTCGATTGGGATGATCGCAGCGATGCCAGTTTCCAGCGTCTGATGACGCTCAAGCGCGAGCAATATGCCCGGACCGGGTATTTTGATGTGCTCAACGCCCCCTGGACGCGGGCTTTGTTTGATCGCCTCAGACAGTTTGAGGGGCCGAGATTGCGCGCGCGCATGAGCAGTCTGTACTTTGGTGACCAAATGGCTGCCGGTGAATTCAATCTACAATCCAACACCGTTCTGCACGGGTGGATCACCGCATTTGATCAGACCTTCTCGAAATATTCTCCCGGAAATATGCTGGTTCAGGACGTCCTGTCGCAGATGACGGATGCGGGCTTGCATCTGTATGATTCCGGGCCCGGGCTGGACCATTACAAACGGCACTATTCGAACGCTCAGATTGCGATTGAGAGCGGCGTGCTTGCGGGCAATTCGATGGCGCTGAACGCCGCCCGGGTCGCAGGTCAGGTCTGGCGCCTGGGCGAACAGGTCATGCCCCGGCCAGCCAGCGCGATCATGGCCCGCGTTCGGCGACGGATGGATCAGATTGCCGCGGTTGATACCTCGCTGACCGGACGCGCCAGCGGATTGATCAGTGCCTTGCAAAACCGTCCAGTTTAGTCAGGATTAGGCTTGAAGCAGACCGGCAAGCTGGCTAATCCGCAAGTCAGAGGGCAATGCGACGGGGTTTGAAATTTCAGATCGGGCTGAACAATCCAGGACGGGCCGGGGGCCCATCATCATATCGCGACATGGCCGACCAGCCCTGGACCGCACCGCGGGACCAAAACTGAGCTGGCAGGAATATCGCGACTGGTGGGAGCGTTACGAATCCGGCAGCCTGGCCGAGGACCAAGTGGTCCCTGATCGGTTGAAATCCGCGGTCAAACACATCGATCTGGTCTTCAGCTCGGAACGGCCACGCGCCAAGGAGACGGCAAAGAGGGCCACTGATGGGCGCACCGCCGCTCCGAACGCGATTTTCAACGAAGCACCATTGCCCCCGCCACGTTTCAAGACTCGTAGATACCTGCCGAAGACCTGGAATGTCCTGGCGCGAACCTTCTGGCTGCGCGGGCATGCGCTGGACGGCGAGTGCGTGAAAGGGGCGCGCGAACGGGCGATTGAGGCCGCTCAGCACCTGCATGACGCCGCTGACGGCAAATCTGTCTATCTGGCAGCACATGGCTGGTTCAACCGCATGCTCCGCCGACCTCTGCGCAAACTGGGCTGGGTCTGTGTCTATGATGGCGGCGACAAATATTGGAGCTACCGGGTCTACGAATATCGTGGAAAATCCTGAAATCGCCATTGAGGCGAGTGAATTCCGGTTCTAGGGTGCCGCGAAACCTAACGAGCTGAGATCACAGAATGGCGACCAAGGCGAAACCCGTCAAAGACATGAGCTTCGAAGAAGCCCTAGCTGAACTTGAAACAATTGTCCGCCAATTGGAGCAAGGCGATGTCGAGCTGGAAAAGTCGATCGCTATTTACGAGCGCGGCGCTGAACTTAAGAAACACTGCGAGTCGCGTCTGAAATCGGCTGAGCTCAAGGTCGAGCAAATCGTGCAGGGCGCCGATGGCGAACCGAAAACCGAGCCAGCGAGCTTTGACTGATGGCCGCCGATGGCGACCCTGACTTTGGTCGGCGCCTGACCGAAATTGCTGATCGTGTCACCGTCGCTCTGGATCAGCTCATCCCGCCCGCTCAGGGTCCTGAAGCCGATTTAATGCGCGCCATGCGCCATTCGGCGCTGGCCAATGGCAAGCGGATGCGGCCCTTTTACGTCATCGAGACCGGCGCCATGTTCGAAGCGCCGGAGAAGAGCCTGCTGCGAACGGCGGCGGCGCTGGAATGCGTCCATTGCTATTCCCTGATCCATGACGATTTGCCGTGTATGGATGATGACGATTTTCGACGCGGTCAGCCGACCGTGCACAAAGCGTTCAATGAGGCCACGGCGGTGCTGGCCGGGGACGCTCTGTTGACGCTGGCCTTCAAGATCCTCGCCAATCGGGAAACCCATCAGGACACGCATATTCGCCTGAAACTGCTCGAACGCCTGGCTGATAATGCCGGGCCGCTGGGTATGGTGGGGGGACAGATGATCGACATGCTTGAGGATGACAGCCCCCGCGATCTCAACACGATTACGCGGATGCAGCGCCTGAAAACCGGGGCATTGATTTCGTATTCCGTCGAGGCGGGAGCAATCATTGGCGGTGCCAATGACGTTGAGCGCCAGGCCCTGCATGGGTTCGCGCATGATCTTGGTCTGGCCTATCAGATTTCGGATGATTTGCTGGATGCGACCGGCGATGAAGCCGATGTCGGCAAGCCTTTGCGCACTGATGAAACGGCTGGGAAAGCCAATTTTGTCACGCTATTAGGGGTCGAACAAGCCCGAGAACGGGTGCGGCTCCTCGCCGCGCAAGCGAAAGAACATCTCGCAATTTTCCGCAATCGCGCCAATATCTTGCTGCAATCGGTTGATTTTGTTTTGGACAGAAAACACTAAAGTCACCGAATTGGGGTTTAAGGCTCTCGGGAGGCCGCCGAATGACAGACCTGAAGAATACGCGTTTGCTCGATGATGTTCAGAGCCCGGACGATTTGAAAGACAAATCACGGGAAGACCTCAAACAGATCGCCGATGAAGTGCGTCAGGAAGTCATCGACGCCGTCTCTGTCACTGGCGGGCACCTCGGCGCCGGTCTCGGCGTGGTCGAGCTGACCGTGGCACTCCATGCTGTATTCAAGACGCCGGAAGACCGTCTGATCTGGGATGTTGGCCACCAATGCTACCCACACAAGATTCTGACCGGGCGCCGTGATCGCATTCGCACATTGCGACAGGGCGGCGGACTGTCAGGTTTTACCAAGCGTGCCGAGAGCGAATATGATCCGTTCGGGGCCGCGCATGCCTCAACCTCTATCTCCGCGGCGCATGGCTTTGCGACAGCGCGCGATCTGCAAGGCAAGAGCAATCATGTGGTCTCTGTCATCGGCGATGGCTCCATGACGGCCGGCATGGCCTATGAGGCGATGAACAATGTTGGCGGCGATCAGAAACGTCAGGTCGTCATTCTGAATGATAATGACATGTCGATCGCCCCGCCTGTCGGCGCGATGAGCCATTATTTCAGCCGTCTGGTCTCCAGTCGCCAGTATCGCGGCCTGCGCCGACTGGCCAAGTCTGTGGTCAAACCGATCGGTCTCGAAAACCCGGCTCGAAAAGCCGAAGAATATCTGCGCGGTTTCGCCATGGGCGGCACCATGTTCGAAGAGCTGGGCTTCTATTATGTCGGACCGATTGATGGTCATGATCTGGACGTGCTTCTGCCTGTGCTGGAAAACGTCAAGCAGATGCAGCGCCCGGTTCTGTTGCATGTCGTGACGCAAAAAGGCCACGGCTATGCCCCGGCCGAGAATAGCGCCGACAAGTATCACGGTGTGTCCAAGTTCAACGTCGTCACCGGCGAACAGCAGAAAACAAAGGCCAGCGCACCAAAATTCCAGGACGTGTTCGGCGAAACGCTAGTCAAGCTGGCCGAGACCGATGACAAGATCTGTGCGATCACGGCGGCGATGCCGTCCGGTACGGGCGTCAACATCTTCCAGAAAGCTTTCCCAAAACGCGCCTTTGATGTCGGCATTGCGGAACAGCACGCGGTGACCATGGCCGCCGGCATGGCGGCGGATGGTATGAAGCCTTATGCGGCCATCTACTCGACCTTCCTGCAGCGCGGCTATGACCAGGTGGTGCATGATGTGGCTATTCAGAGCCTGCCGGTTCGCTTTGCGATTGACCGTGCCGGTCTGGTCGGCGCGGATGGACCGACTCATGCGGGCAGTTTTGACATTGGATATCTGGGTGCCTTGCCAGGCATGATCTGCATGGCCGCCTCTGATGAGGCCGAATTGGCGCGGATGGTGGCAACCGCGAATGAGATTGATGATCGCCCATCGGCGTTCCGATATCCGCGCGGCGAAGGCTATGGCGTCGACATTCCAGCTGAACTGACCCCGCTCGAAATCGGTAAAGGCAAGATTGTCCGCGAAGGCACGTCGATTGCCATCCTGTCTTATGGCGCGCGATTGCAGGAGTCGCTGAAAGCGGCGGAAATGCTCGCCGCGCAAGGGCTGTCCTGTACGGTTGCGGATGCTCGGTTTGCGAAACCGATTGATGCCGACCTGACTGAGCGTCTGGCCAAGGATCATGAGGTGCTGATCACGATCGAAGAGGGCGCGCGTGGCGGTTTTGGCGCCTTTGTCCTGCAACACCTGGCTGAAGTCGGGGCGCTGGATACTGGGTTGAAAGTTCGCACGCTGCATTTGCCGGATGTGTTCCAGGATCAGGACAAGCCGGATCTGATGTATGAAGAGGCCCGCCTGACGGCACGGCATATCGCAGCCCGCGCCATTGAAGCGCTGGGGCGTGGCAATGTCGACGCCATAGAGCTGATTGCGCGCGCCTAAATTTCCGTAACAGTGGCTGCCGTTTTTCGGCCTTAGTCGACTGCCAAAGCCTGTTGCTTCCAACCATGGACCGCAACAGGAGCCAGCATGGGCATTCGGGCATTTCTCCTATTGACCCTTATCGCAGTCACGGCCTGCGAAACCGTGCCCAAAACCATGGATCCGGCGATCTTCGAAGGCGAGATATCCGCGCTGTCCGTCAATCCCAGCATGGCCGCATCTGATCGCCAGATCAGTGACTTGCTGGCGCGCCCGGATTTGACTGAGGCGCAAAGGGCAGATGCGATCTTCCTGCGGGCTGAGAAACGCCTCGACGGACGATTCAACCTGCCAGGGGCGCGTGCGGATTTCGATACCTTTGTCACGCTGCAGCCGGACGATGCCCGCGTTTCAACGGCAGAACGCCGTCAAATCTTTGTCGCGGAAGAAATTGAATCGGCGCAAAGGCGGCTGGCGCAATTGCAAAACCTGTCTGACTGGTTCGATGACAAGGTCCTGATGGGGGATCTGGACGCCGGCGCGACGCGCTATCGCAAGGCGGGTCTGACGCCAAATCCGGCCCAGCTCTATTTGCTCAGGGAAAGCGGCTTTGTCTGTGACGCAGCTGCAAACCCCGACTCGCAACCGGTCCATCAGTATGGCACAGCGCGAGATGACGCCGATGGGGCCGTCTGGTGTGATGACCCAAGCCTCTCCTGATTTTTGCCTTAGTCTCGCCATCGCGGCCATCAATCTTCAGCCCATCCAATTTGAGAGGGATCAAATCATGCGCTTACTCTTAGCCGCCCCGTTGCTTGCCTTTGCCACAGCCTGTGCCTCGACGCCGGTCGAAACAGAGCCCGTGATTGCAGACGCACCTCCTGCCGTGCTGGAGGAGCCAAGCGCATTTGATCTCGCAATGGGAACGGTTGATGACCTCGTTGCTGCCGGAAATGAGCAAGCTGCCATTCTGCGCCTCGAACAGTTGATCGGAATGCAGACGGCGAGTGATGATGAGAAAGCCGAAGCCCTGTACCGCATGGCGGAACTGAAAATGGGCGAGGGCAATCAGGTCTGGGGCGCTATTGATGCGCTGGATGAGTTCATCGAGACCTATCCCAACCATGCCAAGGCCGAAGCGGCTTCGCAGCTGCGGGACTATGCACGGGGCGAAGCGACCAGCTTGAATGGCAGCCTGGAAATGAACGCGCACTCGCCGATGGAAGAATTCAAGAAGCGCTTCCGTCTGGGCGAGCATCAAACCGCTGCCGACATTATGTTCGAGAATGCGTTGACGCCGGAAAACGAGTATATCCTCGACATGTATCAGATCGGCTATCTCTGCGATTCCGCGGAGCTGACGGGACCAAGTTATGACCTCACGGAGCCAGATGGCACGGCACGCACCGTCCGGTTCTGCGACTTCGGAAAATAGAGTTTCAGGCTCAGCTGTAGAATACAGCCTCGTACGAGACTGAGCGCCAGCGCTGACCCTTGGTCAGCGCTGGTTTGCCATCTGGCGTCGGGAAAGCGTTACAACTTTCTTAAATTTTTCTGCAAAATGTAACTCGCCAAATTAGGGAGTCTGGCATACAGATTGCTCGTGGGGGCAATGTAGAGTAGTTGGGAGCGGTCCCCAAAATGCAATCATTCTTGACGGTTTTTATCGCTGGAATCCTAGCATTCATCGGTGTTTTCATGATGAATCCTGAAACAGAATCCCCGATTGAATTATATGCCGATACGGTGTCCATGGATGTGGTAAATGAGTTACCAACTGTCCCAAGCGTGATCGTGGATCCTGTGCCACCTCTTGTCCTGGCGCTTGACGCCTATCAGCATTTTGACGGCGGCACGTATCTTCCAGCCGATGTTCTGATCGCGTTTGACGAGTAATCCGACCAAAATTTCGAACAAATACAGGCCTGCCGCAGCGTCGCCCCTTCCGTAGGGGGCAAGCTTGCCGCATATCCTTCCGGAATAAGACAATTTACCCGGAGGATATTCATGGCCGCAGCAGCTCTGCCAGACGGTTGGCCCGTAATTTCAATCGCCCAGGCCAATGCCGCCCTTGCCGCATCTGACACCCCGTTAAAGCTCGGTGACGGTGTCGTCGGAGGCGTTCCGATGAAGATCTATGTCGATGCGCCGCCAACCATTCGGACCATTCTGGAACTGGCGGAGCCCCAATTCGGTGCCCGCGACTATCTGGTCTATGAGGATGAGCGGGTCACTTATGCCGCCTTCACCCGCGCCGTGGAGCATTTCGCCAAAGTGCTGCGCGAAACGTATGGGGTTGAAAAAGGCGACCGCGTCGCCGTGATCATGCGGAATTTCCCGCAATGGCCGGTGCCCTTCTTTGCCGCCTTATCGATCGGGGCGATTGCGACCCCGATGAATTCCTGGTGGACCGGAGATGAGCTTGAATATGGCTTGCAGGATTCCGGCGCCAAGGTCGCCGTGATCGACCCGCAAATCCTCGCCCGCATACAGGACCATCTAGGCAATCTGCCCGCCCTGGAGCACATCATTGTTGCGCGTGCCAGCGGCGACTTGCCGGGCGATAATGTCGTCGCGATGGAAGATCTGATCGGGCCTGCGTCAAGCTGGGCGGCACTGGAGAAAATTGGCTTACCCGCCGTCGAGCTTGATCCGGATGATGATGCCACCATCATGTATACGTCCGGCACGACCGGACGTCCAAAAGGCGCCCTGGCATCACATCGTGCCATCATCTCCAATATGCTGAACTCGCTGACCTGCCAGATGCGCATGCTTCTGCGCCGAGGCGAGGCGCCGCCGGAGCCAGACCCGGATGAGCAGAGTGCGACCCTGCTGGCCATCCCGTTCTTCCACGCGACAGGCGCGTTCGCGGTGCTGATCCCCAGCATGCTTCAGGGCAACAAGATTGTCTCAATGTATAAGTGGGATGCCGGTGAAGCGCTACCCATCATTGAACGTGAGAGCATCAATAATGTCGGCGGCGTTCCCGCCATTGCCTGGCAATTGCTGGAACATCCGGAGCGGGACAATTATGATCTGTCTTCGATCAAGGCGGTCTCCTATGGCGGTGCACCGTCTGCGCCGGAACTGGTCTCAACGATCAAGAAACGCTTCCCGGAAGCGGCGCCTGGCAATGGCTGGGGCATGACCGAGACCTGTGCCACCTCTTCGGTCAATCTCGGTGAAGACTATGTGAACCGTCCGGACAGCGCCGGTGCCCCTCCCGGGGCGGTGGAATACAAGATCGTGTCCCCAGATGGCAACGTGCTGCCCGCCGGCGAAGTTGGTGAGCTCTGGTGCAAGGGCCCGATGAATTGCAAGGCTTACTGGAATAAACCGGAAGCGTCTGCCGAGACCTTTGTCGATGGCTGGGTCGTAACTGGCGATCTGGCGCGGTTGGATGATGAAGGCTTTTTGTACCTCGTCGATCGCGCTAAGGACATGCTTATCCGGGGCGGCGAGAACATCTATTGTATCGAAGTCGAAAGCGCGCTTTACGACCATCCGGCAGTGATGGATGCCTCTGTGGTCGGCATCCCGCACAAGGTGCTGGGACAGGAAGTCGGCGCGGTCGTGCAATTGAAGCCTGACATGAATGCCAGCGAAGACGAGCTGCGCGCGCATGTCCGCAACCAACTGGCCGCCTTTAAAGTTCCGGTTGAGATCCAATTCCAGGATGAGCCATTGCCGCGCAACGCCAATGGCAAGATCCTGAAACCGGAGTTGCGCGACCGATTTGAAGCGCGGGCTTAGGTCTGATCAACCGGCCCAGACGTCGAGTACGTAACGTCCGCTTGAGGCGAACTCGTCCATCCAGGCTTCGGCTTCGCCGAAGCTGACATCAGACTGTTCGGCATAGATCCTGGTCAGCGTGCGTCTGACATCCGGTTCCATACTGGCGCCGTCGCCGCAGACATAGACCACGGCGCCGCGCTGGATCAGGTCCCAGACCTGAACCTGTTGCTGGCGCAGGACATCCTGGACATAGACCCGCTCTTTTTGGGCGCGGGAAAAAGCGGTGTGGAGCTGGATCAGTCCATCTGACTCGGCGGCTTTCAATTCGTCTTCATAGATGAAGTCCTGGTCCGGATGCCGACAGCCAAAGAACAGCATGGCATCGCCCAGCACGGTGCCATCGGCCTGCAAGGCCCGGCGAGCCTGAATGAATCCACGGAAGGGCGCGAGGCCTGTCCCGGGCCCAATCATGATGAGCGGCACGGAAGGGTCTTCCGGCAGCCGGAAGGGGGAGCTTGGCGGCTGCACCACGGCCTGAACGATTTCGCCCTCCGACAGGCGCGACAGATGGGTCGAGCAGATGCCGCGATAGGTGCCATTGCCGGATCGTGCCGGGCCTTCGACAAGACCGACCGTGATCGAGCAGCGATCCGTCTGCGCCGCCCTGGACGATGAGATGGAATAATAGCGCGGCGTCAGCAATGGAACCAGTTCCAGGAAGACCGCAAAGGGAAGTTCGCAGGCCGGAAACGCCTCGAGTATGTCCAATACCGATTTGCGCTTGGCCTGAACTTCACGTCGATACAGATCAACGCCGTCTTTTTCCGGGGCGGCGAGGGCTTCCAGTTGCGGCTTGCTGTTCGGACAATGTGTATGGGTGGCCAGGATGCCAATATCCTTGCGGGTCGCGACGGCCTGCAATTCGCCATAGCGTTCGGCCAGACGACGGACGGAGAATGTGCTGCCGCTCGGAAACGGCCCGCGCATCTGGCTTCGGGATTCCACCCGGATAAAGGCGTCGGCATCGATGCCGATCCGCGTCAATGCACGTTCCACAAGTTCTGGTGGATTGACCGGCACAACGCAGAGATGATCGCCCGGCTGATAATCGACCCCTTCGGGTAATTCGATTTCAATGTGCCGGGTTGAGCGCACTTCCGGACTGTCCTTGACCGGCGTTTGCAGCTCCCGATTTTCGAGCACGCGCATATCGACGGCGCCGGCCTGATTGGCGACCGGGTTGGCCGTCACGCTCTCGGCGATCTCGACTTTGTAGAGCGGCTCTGCGGCGACCGGGCTGGTGAAATCCACGCCAATCTCCAGCGCATCGCCGAGTGTCGGCCAAACGGTTTCCAGCCAGGTCTGGAACTGACCATCCAGATCATCCCGCGCATCCCCTTCGGCCCGCTCGGCCAGGCGGGTCGCGCCCAATTCCTGTAGCCGATCATCGATCGCACGCGGCACCGTCTGGAACGTGGCGGCCCAATCCCGGCTGCCACAGCCGAACACCATATAGGACACGCCTTCGACATCCTTCGCCGTTGCGGCGTCGAGCCAGTCGAGAAACTTGACGGCATTATTCGGCGGCGTGCCATTATAGGAGGCGCTGAGCAGGATCACCGCGCCCTCGGTCGGCAGCTTGCCGACATAATCATCCAGCCCGCCCATGGTGACCGAAAAGCCATTCACCTCTGCCATTTGCGCCACTTCACGGGCGAGCCCCTCTGTGGTGCCGAGATTGGAACCGTACAGCACGCAGAGCGGCGTATCATGCTTTGGACGCCGGGCGCGATCTGCGGTGTCTTCAGCCGGCGCCGCCGCTGCCGTTGCGCCGGTGCCGCGGACAATATCTTCCCGGACTTTGACCTTGATGCGGAAATCATCCGGCTTGAGCGACAGCGTCTCCTTGATCTTCAGCTGATAGTCTGTGTGATCGTAGAGATGGAAGCGCTGCAGCAGCATGCCCATGACCATGACGGCTTCCTGCATCGCGAACTGACGACCGATACAGGCGCGTTGGCCATTTCCGAACGGCTTGTAACCGGCAGGATGACGATTGGCTTCCGCATCGCCTATGAAGTTTTCGGGATTGAACGCTTCCGGGTCATCGCCCCAGACGCTTTGGTCCCGATGCAAGGACAGGCCGAGCACGCTGATAAAGGTCCCTTTCGGGAGGGGATATTTGCCGCCAACGATCTCGTCCTCGAAGGGCGAGACGCTGAAGGCCGGGGCGGTTGGCCACAGTCGCAAGGCTTCGAGCAGGACGGCGCGCGTATATTTGAGCTGACCAATCTGTGCCATTGTGGGCGGGATCGAAACATCGCGGCCCAGCACGTCGTCAGCCTCCTGATAGGCGCGCTTCAGGATGTCCGGGTTCTTCAGCAGATAATAGAGCGCGAAGGACAACATGCCCGACGTGGTCTCGTGCCCCGCGATCAGGAATGTGTTGATCTGATAGCGAATATTTTCATCCGACAGCCCTTCGCCCGAGATCGGGTCCTTGCCGGCCAGCATGAAATTGAGAAGATCATTCTGGTCGCCGCCCGTCTTGCGGCGCTCGCGAATAATATCGTCGACCAGCGTGTTCATATAGTCGACATCCGCGTCGAGCTGTTTGAGCCGGCCGCGCAGGAAAAAGTCCTCCAGGGGTAAGCCGCGCTGCATCATAGCGATCTCGAGCGTGCGCGTCAGGGCGTCGATAAAGGGATGAAAATCGTCATTGTAAAAAGAGTTGAAGCGGTAATCGAACCCGCACAGGCCAATCGTATCCAGCGTCAGGCCGATCATGTCGCGCGGCACATCAACCTCGTCATCCGTATTCAGCCGTTCCCATTTCAGCATCAACTGTTCGGCAATATCGATCATCATGGGCAGATAATCGTGCATCGATTTCTGACTGAAAGTCGGCATCAGGATATTGTGCGCCTTGCCCCAGTTCGGCGCCTTGGTGTCGCCGGTAAACAGGCCGTCGCCGCCAATCACGCGCAGGCGGCGCAAGGGACCGCGGACGCTTTTGTCGAACCGTTTTTCGTCGCACAGCTCTTCGACCAGATCAGCGCCGGACACGAAGACGATGGGTGTGCCCATCATGTCGAGCCAGAAAATCGGACCCTGTTCATCGGCCAGCTGTTTCAGGCTTTGCAAGGGGGCAGAGGCGTCCACGGACAGGACATTGCCGACGATCGGCTTGCTGGCAGGTTTTGGAATTGGCGCCAGTTTATTTGACTCAGCCATATGCTCCCCTTGGTGTTTTTTTGAAACGGTAGTCGCGATCCGGATCGCTCGCAACTGTCTGCAACTGTAATGAGAGCGGGCGCGCTTTCATATCGCCGATGGATGTCCTAGATGCAGATCATGACAGATGAGAATGCCGACTATCAGAAAGCTCAATCCGGTCAGCCTCTGGCGCTCGAGAAACGAGGCGAGATGGGCGATGGGCGGCGGTTCTCACCGTCGATCGGACGCAATAAAGATGTCGTGCGCGACGCGTTCCTGCGACATATGCCGGGCGCGGGTCGGATCCTGGAGATTGCCTCAGGCACGGGAGAGCATGGCGCGCATATCACCGCCACCGCGCCATCATTGGAATGGACCTATTCCGACATCGACCCGGACAGTCAAGCCAGCCAGATGGCCTGGCGGCAACACGCGGGACATAACCGGCTGCACGGACCGCTGACCGTGGACACGATCCAAGCCGATTGGGGGGAGGCCGAAGACGGGCCGTGGCAAGGCATGTTCTGCGCCAACATGATCCATATCGCCCCCTTTGAAGCGGCGATTGGATTGATCCATGGGGCCGGGCGCTTGCTGGGACCAAAGGGACGGATCATGCTCTATGGCCCATTCGCCCGGTCGGGTGGGATCGCGCCGTCCAATGCGCGGTTCAGCGCCGACCTGCAGCGGCGTGATCCAAGCTGGGGCGTGCGCGATCTGGACGTGGATCTTGTCCCGCTGGCGGAAGGTGCCGGACTGGGCCTCGCCGCGGTCGATCCGATGCCGGCCAACAATCTCTCCGTAATTTTTGAAAAGGCCTAGTTCGGCTTTTTGTCCTTCTCGCCAAGATTGAGAATGTCGGCGCGTGCCTGATTAAGAATGCTGACAATCTCCTCATAGTCAGACGTGTCCGGCCAGGCCTGGGTGACGGTCTTGAACAGCGTGTGGCGCAGCCTTTGACTGGCCGCGCGGACATCGCTCGGATCAAGTTGCGATTCCGGATGGGCGAGCGCTTCGAGCCGCTCCTCGATCTTGAGCAGCGTCTCAGCGTTCTCTTCAAGCTCGGCTTCGCCAGCCTCGGTGATGTAGAAAACGCGTTTCCCGTTTTCCTTTTTCACTTTGGCGAGGCCCATATCCTGAATCACGGCGAGGGCAGGGTACATCACACCTGGGCTCGGCTTATAGCTGCCGCCGGTCCGGGTTTCGATTTCTGCGATCAGATCATATCCGTGTCGCGGCTGTTCCGCGATCAGGGACAGGATGAGCAGGCGCAGGTCGCCATGATCGAGCGGGCGACGCCGCCGGGCACCTGCCGCGCGATGGTGCATCTTGCGATACGCGGCGGCCGCCTTGCGCATGCGATGTCGATAATACATGAAGGGCTCCTGTTTCGATATATCTAAATAATGGTTTCGATATATCGAAATGCAAGCGCAAATTTAGAGTTTTCGCGGAAATGGCTGATCCGAAACGGAAAATATCGTCAGGCGACAGCCTGCGTATTGGAGCCCAAGGCCTGGTGCAGATCTTCCATTAGGTCAGAGACGTCTTCGAGGCCGACCGAAATGCGGACCAGGCCTTCGCTGATGCCGTGCGCTTCGCGCTCTTCACGCGAATAGGTGGAATGCGTCATGCTGGCCGGATGCTGGATCAGGGTTTCGGCATCGCCGAGGCTGACGGCGCGGCGGATCAATTGCAGACGGTTCATCATCGCAATCCCGGCTGAATACCCCCCCTTCAGTTCGAATGCGATCATGCCGCCAAAACCGTCCATTTGTCGGGCCGCGAGTTCATGTTGCGAAAACCGTGGCAGACCCGGATAGTAGACCGCGCCGATCGCAGCATGCTGGTCCAGCATTTCCGCAACACTTTGCGCACTTTGCGCATGTTTCTGCACACGTAGCGCAAGCGTCTTCAAGCCGCGCAGGATCAACATGGCGTTGAACGGGGCGAGGACTGACCCGGTCATATCCTTGACGCCAACCATCCGCACGTCGGCCATATCTTCACCGGAGCCGATCGCTATGCCAGCCACCAGATCGCCATGTCCGCCGAGATATTTGGTTGCCGAATGGACAACAATATCGGCGCCATGCTCCAGCGGACGCGTCTGCACCGGCGTCGCATAGGTATTGTCGACGACCGTCCGGGCCCCATGACGCCTGGCGATGGCGCTGATCGCGGCAATGTCAACCAGGCGCATGTTCGGATTGGCTGGGGTTTCGAAATAGACGATCCTGGTCTTGTCCGAGATCGCAGTTTCCAACGCCAGCGGATTGGTCAGGTCGACATGTGTGACGGTCACGCCAAACCGGCTCAGCCCATGCTGGAAGAAGGAGAAGGTGCAGCCATACAGCGTCTTGTCCGTGATCAGCTCGTCCCCGGCGCGCAGAAAGCTCCACAGCACGGACGTGATCGCACCCATGCCGGAGGCCATGGCGACGGCGGCTTCACCGTCCTCGAGCGAGGCCATGCGCTGTTCAAGGAGATCCGTCGTCGGATTGGAGATGCGCGTATAGATATGGCCCGGGGCTTCGCCGGCAAACCGCGCGCCGCCTTGCTCGGCTGTTTCGAACGCAAAGGTCGAGGTGAGATGGAGCGGTGGAGTCAATGCGCCATCGGCGCTTTGCGGATCATAGCCGTGATGGATGGCCCGGGTGGAAAAGCCTTTGGAACGATCATCATGCATGCTGCGTCTCCTCTGCCATCAGAATACGCCAAAATCGCCCGCAGAGGTTTGCGAATCAGCAAGGTATTTGCTTAAATATTGGCAGAAACTGCCAAGGATGCCGCCGTGGATAGCAAAGATCGCCAGATTCTTCAGGAATTGCAGGCCAATGGCCGACTCACCAATCAGGAATTGTCCGAGCGGGTAAACCTGTCGCCCAGTCCCTGTTTGCGGCGTTTACGCCTGCTGGAAGAGCAGGGCGTGATTACCGGCTATACGGCAGTCGTCGACCACAAGGCCTGGGGCTTGCCGGTCACGGTCTTCATCCGGATCAAGCTGGAACGCCATGGCGACGAGGCGGTACAAGCCTTTGAGCGGGCGATTATGAATATGCCGAAAGTGATGAATTGCTGGCTGATGACCGGGCGCTCCGATTATCTGTTGCGGGTGATCGCAGCGGACCTTGATGATTATGAGCAATTTGTCCGGCGGGAGCTACAGCGCGTGCCGGGTATTGCCAGCATTGATACCAGCTTCGCCTATGGCAGCGTCAAGCACGCGCAAGTCTTGCCAGAGGTCTAATCGGCTTGTTCGGCGCGCCATTGGGCGCGGATTTCTTCCGTCCGATTATGGTTGCCATCAGGACTCCACCCTGGCGCGTTCGCGGCCCGTTTGAGCCAGGTCACTGGCCGCAAGCCATCTGTCCAACAGTCGCGTAAAAGACCGGCAAACTCATGATAAGCGACGACAATCGGATTGTAGGAGTTGAGCGGTTTGACGATGCCATAATCGGGTTGGTCTTCAGGCAGCTCGCGAATGAAAGATCCGAACATCTTGTCCCATATGATGAACACGCCCGCATAATTAGCATCAAGATAGCGCGGATTGGTGGCGTGGTGAACGCGGTGATGGCTGGGCGTGTTGAACACGGCTTCAAACCAGCGCGGGCACCTGTCGATCGCTTCGGTATGGATCCAGAATTGATAAACCAGATTGATCCCACCCGCGAGCCCGATAAAGGCCGGGTGAAAACCGAGCAGGACCAGAGACCATCCGACGACGATAAGGCCGGTGAACGGTCCGAACCAGGGTTGGCGCAGGGCGGTAGTCAGGTTGTAATGCTTGCTGGAATGATGGGTGACATGTTCCATCCAAAACCAGCGAATGCGATGCGCCCAGCGGTGCTTCCAGTAATAGACGAAATCGTAGAGCACGAAGACGATCAGGAAACTCCACCACGTGTTCGGAATGGTCATCACGCGATACGGCCAGACCAGCATCATGATCCAGATCGCAGCCACGCCGGTTAGCGTGCCGATAATTGCGTTGCCGAGGCCCATAGCCATGCTCGTCATCGCATCGGCGGTTTCATAACGACCCTTGGCGCGCCCTGTTTTCACCGACCACCATTCAATCGCCACGCTCAATACGAAGAAAGGCGCGAACAGGGCTTCGATGGGAATTCCGGCGGGCATGGTGTTAAGCCGTGACACTCTCTTTCGCAGTTGCCCGGATCATATCGCTTGCTTTTTCAGCGATCGCAATGGTCGGGGCGTTGGTATTGCCGCTGACCAGGCGCGGCATGACGGAGGCATCAACCACCCGCAAACCCTCGACGCCGAAGACGCGCAACTGGTCATCCACGACGGCCATCTTGTCGCCTTCCATGCCCATTTTGCAGGTGCCAACCGGGTGATAGATGGTGCCGCCCGTTTCGCGCGCATAGGCGAGCAGGTCTTCATCGCTTTCGATATCTGTACCCGGTTCAAGTTCGTGATCGATATACTGCGCCAGCGGGTCTTGCGAGGCGAGCTCTCGCGCCCATCGCAGCCCGGCAATCGCAGTTTGCTGATCGAGTGGATCGGCGAGATAATTCGGTCGGATCGCAGGATGCGCATCATGTTGTGCCGATTTGATATGAACGCTGCCGCGGCTTTCCGGGCGCAACTGACACGGCGCAATTGTAATGCCTGGCTGTTTCTCCAGCTCCATGTCGCCGGTCTCGGTCATTTTCTGCATGTCCATCGTCGCCGGCAGGATGTGATATTGTACATCCGGCGTCGCGAGTTCAGGTCGGGTCTTGATGAAGGCTGCAATGTGCGCAGCTGAAAGGGTCAGCAGACCCTTGCGCTGGGTCAGATATTTGAAGACCTCACCGACCATGGCCAGGCCGCGTGATTGCTGATTCACCGACGGGGTGCCCGGCTTCATGCGATAACGCACGCCGAGAACGAAATGGTCCTGCAGGTTCTCGCCGACACCGGGGAGAGCTGAAATGGTTTCGATGCCTTGCGCCTGCAACTGGTTTGGATCGCCAATTCCAGACAGCTCCAGCAATTGCGGGCTGTTAATCGCCCCGCCGGCGAGAATCACTTCCCCGCGGGCCTTCGCTGTTACGGTTCGGCCATTCTGCGTGTATTCGACCCCAGAAGCGCGTTTGCCATCGAACAGCACACGGGCGGCCAGTGCTTTGGTTTCTATGGTCAGGTTCGGGCGCTTCTTGGCGGGATTGAGATACGCGACGGCGGCGCTCCAGCGGCGGCCATTTTTCACCGTGAGCTGGTAATAGGCGATGCCTTCCTGATCTTCGCCATTGACGTCGCGATGTGGCAGGCCGAGCTTCTCGCCTGCGGTAATCACCGCGTCGGAGACCGGATGTTTCTCCGTCACGTCGGACACATTCAGCGGTCCGCCTTTGCCATGCCCGTCCATGCCATCACGTTCCTGGTTCTGGCTGCGCAGGAAATAGGGGTGAAGATCGTCATAGGACCAACCGCGCAAGCCCAGCTGAGCCCAGCCATCATAGTCCTGTCTCTGGCCGCGAATATAAAGCAGCCCGTTGATGGAGGACGATCCGCCGAGCACCTTGCCACGCGGCCAGGTATGGACGCGGTCATTGGTGCCGGGGTCGGGCTCCGTCTCGTACATCCAATTGACCTTGGGGTCTTTCAGCGTCTGTGCGTAACCCACTGGGATGTGGATCATCAGCGAACTGTCTTTCCCGCCGGCTTCGAGGAGCAAAACTGAGGATTTGCCATCTTCAGTGAGGCGATTGGCCAGCACGCAGCCAGCGCTGCCTGCGCCTACAATAATATAGTCAAACTCGGCCAAATTTTCCTCCTGATACGATTTCAAGTGTGATCGTCTTATTCTGAAGATGACACAGGCGTCACGAATTGGAAGGGGCAACGCTGCGTCACGCTTGACGGCACCATAGAGAGCCCGCTTCCTGTTACAAGAATTTGAACAGGAGAGCGAGATGAGCAGCCTCGGCGATTATGAGACGATCAAACTGGAGCAAGAGGGCGGCATTGCCATCCTGACCTTGAATCGGCCGGACAAGATGAATGCGTTCACCGGCAAGATGATGTTCGAAATGATCGACGCTTTCGACAAGACGGATGCCAATGACGATATCCGTGCCGTGATCGTAACCGGATCTGGCGATCGCGCTTTTTGCGCCGGAGCCGACTTGTCGGAGGGAGCGAAGACGTTCGACTATGAAGCCCGCGCCGATTCTGGTGAGGTGGGCCGGACCGAAAAGGTTGATATTCAACGCGATGGTGGCGGCCGCTTAACGCTTCGCATGTTTGACAGTCTAAAACCCGTAATCGGCGCCATTAACGGCGCCGCGGTCGGCGTTGGCGTGACCATGCAGCTGCCTATGGATATCCGGATTGCCTCTGACAATGCGCGCTTTGGCTTTGTCTTCAATCGCCGCGGGATCAACCCGGAAGCCGCTTCAAGCTGGTTCCTGCCGCGCCTGGTCGGTATTCAGCAGGCGCTGGAATGGTGCTATTCGGGCCGGGTTTTTCCGGCTGAAGAGGCGCTGAAAGGGGGGCTGGTCCACTCCGTGCATCCGCAAGCCGAATTGATGGATGTCGCGCGCGCCATGGCGAATGAGATTGCTGACAATACGGCCGCCGTGTCGACCACGCTCACGCGACACATGATGTGGCGCATGCTGGGCGCCAGCCATCCGATGGATGCGCACATTGTCGACAGCGCCGCGATTTATTCCCGCGGCCAGACCGAAGATGCACGCGAAGGCGTGATGAGTTTCCTGGAGAAGCGGAAACCCGTCTATCCGGTGAAAGTGTCTGATGGCATGCCGAACTTCTTTCCATGGTGGGAAGAACCCGGATTCGAGTGGATCGGCGAATAGACGGCTTTTTCGATAAGCGCAGCGCTTTGCGCCTGACGCCGCCCAATTCGTATTATGTCACCGCTGCATCGAGCAGCAGGTATGTTGCCAAGCGCGCGCTCGCATTCTTGCTGGATGCGTGCGTGTTCTCCAGGGCGTTCAGGGCGTCTGATTCCTCCAGCGCCAGGAAATCACGGGCTAGGGTCATCATTTCCAGATTGCCGCGCAGACGCTGCCGAACACGCTCGACCTGACGGCCAACTTGCTGGTTGATCGCGGACCGGCGATGATCCTCGCCCTTACGGGCCGCGTGCGCGATTTTCTTTTTATCCTTCGGACGGAAAACATCGGTGAGTTGAATGCCGGATTCCTGCAATTGACCGAGCAGTGCCTCGGCCGTTTCTTCGCGTGACAAGGTCGAGCGTTCGTCGCGTTCCATATCGGCGATGATATCGCTAAGGGAATCGGCGCGCTGCCTTGGCGGCGTGACGATTTCAACTTCTTCGTCTGCGTCAAAGCTTGGGGTCGCTTCTTCGGTCGCGTCAATGATGTCAAAATTGGCAAGCTCGTCGACTTTCAGCATGCGCGAGTCGCCATTGGTGAGCCCATTCGTGGTTGGGACATGGCCATTCGAATGGTCGTCAGATTCATCGGACGAGTCACGCTCATCATCCATCATGGCGCGTGCCATGCGGTCAGCACTGGCTTCGAACAAATCTTCTTCAACCGCTCTCGACGGCGATTGTACCACCTGTTCCGGCGTCAATCGTGGTTCCGGAGTCGGCTCTGCGATTGGGGGCGTTTCGATATGAGGCGTTGGCTCAGGTGAGACGTGGATGGGTTCGGGTGCGGGCTCTGGAGCAGGGTCTGGTTCAACGATCGCAGCGCTATGCGTCTCCACGGACCGGGTTTTCTTCAGCAAGGCCTGGCTTGTAATGTTCGCCCGGCGTTCAGCAATGTCCATTTCAGCGCGCGCGGCCATGCCTGCCGCGCGTACAGCGGCAGCGGCCTGTTGACCAGCTTCCTTGAGTTCCGCCAGCGACCGGGCTGCCGACTCCGAGGCCTCAAACGTTTGATTTTGAATCTGGCTGCTTGCGTCGCGCGCGCCATCCAGAGCAATTTTTACCGACTCCATCAGACGATCGCCCGTGGTACCAGCGGCCGCGGCAGCAAGTTCCCCGGCGCGGGCAGCCGTTTCGACCGTTTTGCGCGATTGTTCGAGCTTCTCTTCCATTCGCGCAATCGCGAACAGTAGCGTCTCATTGCGCTGTCCGGCTTCGGCGGCGAGCGTGTCCATCGCTGAGATTTTCTGCGCCAGACTTCGACCAGTCTGGTCCAGTGTTGTCAGGCGCGCCTGAAGGGCATCTTCCGCGGCAGCGACTTCTGTTGCGGCGACTTTGGCCGACTCAACCATTAGATTGGCTTGTTCCGGGATAGCTTCGTTCAGCATATCCGTCTGTTCGCGCAGATCTTTTGCAAGCTGCTCCAGTCCGCTGCGTTCATTGCCGAGGCGCGTCGCCAGATCGCGGGCATTGTCAGCACTGGCATAGGTCACTGATTCAAGACGTTGACGTTCATCGCCAATCTCACCGGCCATGGCCTTCATGGCGGACAACGCGTGCCCCATGGAGCGGTCGACCTCAGCGCTGGCATTCGACATTTCGTCGGCGAACGCGCGGGCTTCGCTGGCCATAGTCTCAGAAGGCAGGAGCAAGCGCGCCGCAGCTTCAAGCACGACGGCATTCGCCGCCGTAGCACGGGCCTGTTCGCGCGCCATCATACCGGCCAGAACCAGCATCAATCCGGGAAGTATGATCGCGATCAACCCTGCCACAATCAAAGCAGGCTGCATTTGACCAAGTGCTTCGGCCCCGATCATGGCAGCGCTTCCGACAAAGGCTGCGACCCACCATAAGAAGGCTAATCCAAGGGCGCCCCACGCCAGCCAGCCAGAAGCGCCTTGCGCGCCTTCGAGTCTGGCAATCGCATCAGACGGTTTGATATTCGGCTGTTCAGATACGTCACTCATGGAGGCCATTATACACTCGACTGGGGCAAAAATGCGAGGGGAGAGCGCATTTCTTCCCTGTCATACATGCAATGCGCGAACCAAGTTGAAGTGATAAACTGAGTTTAGTGTTTTAAGTATCTGAATATATTGAGTTTCATCGGCGGTTTTGGGCATTAAACGAGTGCTTAAAACGGTGACAAAAGCGTCCGTTTTTTGATCAAGTCCGGCATGGCTTCAATTCTTGGGTGAGAATCCGTCGCAGTTTTTCCCTTATGAGGCGAGCCGCATCCTGGAGTGTGGTCAAAATTGGGCTGGTCATGCCGGGGACCTTTGGGCATGTTTGGCGGGTGAAAAAGTCGATCATTATCTATGCATTAGCGCTGGCGGCCCTAGCCTTCATCCTGCAATGGATCGAGTATCAGTATCTGACCCGGGCGTTTACGACCGAATTTTATATTTTGCTGATCGGTATCGGCTTCACCGCTCTGGGCCTGTGGTTGGGTCGAATGCTGACCAGCACCCCCAAAGCATCGAAATTCGAACTGAACGAAGCTGCGCTGAAATCGCTCGGAATTACAAAACGTGAACACGCCGTTCTGGAACAATTGGCAGGCGGACAATCGAACAAGGAGATTGCGGAATCTCTGCATGTCTCGCCGAATACGGTGAAGACACATGTCTCTCGATTGTTTGAAAAACTGGAGGTGAAGCAACGCCTTCAAGCTGTGCAGAAAGCCAGGGAATTACAGCTCATTCCTTAGGGTGATTTTGCGGTCATTCACGAAAATCATCCGAATGGGCGATGGATCGGGGAAGAGGTCTGGATCAGGTCTGACGGCATGATTTGAACCGAAGGAGGAAAACATGTTTCGAATTATGCTCGTGTATGGCGCGATCGCGGGGGCGCTGATGATCGTGATCATCGCAATCGGCGTTCAGTTTAATGGCGGCGATTTTTCAGAAGGGAGTCAGGCTCAGGGCTATCTGATCATGATCCTGGCCTCGTCGCTCATCTTTGTCGGGGTCAAACGCTATCGTGACAAGGCGCTTGGTGGCGTGATCAAATTCTGGCCCGCTTTGAAGCTCGGGCTCGGGATCGCCGGTGTCGCTTGTGTATCGTATGTGCTCGCCTGGGAGGCTTATCTCGCGCTGTCGGGAATTGACTTTGCCGCTCAGTATCTGGACTCTCTGCGAGCAGGTTATGAAGCCGAAGGATTGAGCGGCGCAGCCCTGCAGGCGAAACTGCAGCCCGTCGAGGACATGATGGCTCTGTATGAGAAGCCCTGGTTCAGAATGCCAATCACGCTGCTTGAACCGCTTCCCGTCTGCCTCGTCGTCGCTTTGATCAGCGCTGCGGTACTCCGCGACCCGAAAATTCTGCCGGCCAAGGCCTGAGTGCGATCACAATTTGTGGAATTAGCAGGCTCTCCGGCACAGGGGGGCTTGCTTTGTTGCACGTGCAATGGTTTTCCTCCGCCAATCTAGTTGAATTTTGTAGAATAAAGCGGTTCCGACCGATTGACTGTGCGCGGAATCAAACCATGTTCAGGCCGTTTGCCCGCATGGCGGTGTCGGCGAACACGGCAAAAAAGAGAGGAATAACCATGGCTGCGCTGGACACACACTCAAAAATCGACCTGATCGGGTTCAATCTGAAAATGCTGGCCAAGGGCCAACAAAGGTCGCTGTTGATCAGCGCGGGCGCCATGGAGGACAAGGAATATCTCCTCGAATCCTGTCGCAAAATGGCCGAGATCGGTGTGGGTCTCTATGCGACGCCGGGTACGCATCGTTTTCTAGCTGAAAAAGGCGTCGAATCCATCGCCGCCCGCAAGATTTCCAGCGAAGAAGAGCCGAATATCAGAACCCTGATCCAGGATGGGAAAGTCGATTTCGTCGTCAACATCCTCACCGGCGACACGACTTATGACGAAGCCTCAGACGCTGCCAGCATTCGCTCCCTGTCCGTGAAGCACGGGATTCCGCTTTATACCGATCGTATCGTCGCCAAGGAAACGATTGAACTGGTCCTCTCTGACCTCGCCAAGGGCACGTATAGCTATAAAATCGACAATGCAGACCGGCCCTGGGATTTACGGACGCGCTTTTTGGAACTTGTCCGAGAACGCGGTGGCTTCTCGAATCACCATGGCCATTTTGACAAAGCCTATCTGATCTCGCCGGAAAACCTGGCGCTTGGCTTTGCTGATATGGAAAAAAAGTGGGAGCTCTATCGCCACCTGAAAGAGAATTACACGCATGAAGATCTGGTCGAGCGGATCTCGCGCGCGCTCCAGACCGTGGTCGATCAGGGGTCACAATATTGCCGGACCATGGTGGATGCAGACAGTATTATTGGCCTGAAACCGATCCATGCCGCAGTGGAAGTGAAAGAGCGCTTCAAGAACAAGATTCGATTTGAAATCGGCGTCCAGCCGCTCGAGGGCGTGCTCGATGAAGCGTCTCGCAAGCAATATATCGAAGCCTGCAAACTTGCCGATTTCTGCGGCGGTCTGCCCTCCCGCGATCGTCCTCAGGAAGGCAAACATCTCGATATCGTCATGGAGACCGCGAAAGAGCTCAATAAGATGGTTGAAGTGCATGTCGATCAGGAGAATAATCCGTTCCAGCATGAGACCGAATTGCTCTGCCTGAAAACGATTGAGCATGGCATGCAGGGCCGGGTCTATGGCATCCATTCGATCTCGGTCTCGGCCAAAGATGAGAGCGAACAGGACCGGATCGTCGAACTCTGCAAGGAAGCCGATGTCGGCATCGTGATCTGTCCATCGGCGGCGCTGTCCATGAAACAGCTGCCCATGCAGGGGCCATTGCACAATTCCATCGGCCCGTTTGTGAAGCTGAAAAATGCCGGCGTGCGAACGTATCTCGGCATCGACAATATTGCTGATCTGTTCATGCCCGTTGTCGATGGCGACATGTGGACCGAAGTGCGCATGCTGATGGAAGCCTGCCGCCACTATGATCTCGAGCAGATTGCCGATTGGGCGTCGCAGCCACCGTTGCACATCCTCAACGAACAGGCAGAGCGGGTCGCGGCAGAGTAGGGGTAGGGTCCTGCGGCCAGACGAAGCATTGGTTTGCGCGTCCAGGTTTGACATATAGTAATCCAAGAGGCGGACCGCTCTGGGCCGCCTTTTTGTTCACGAGGTGTCATGCTCGCGGAAATTGGTCAGATTGCCCTCATCCTGGCGCTATTGATCAGCGCCTTGCAAGGATGGATGGGTCTGCAGGGCGCGCATCAGAATGATGGCCGGGCTATGGCGTTTGCGGATCGGGCTGCGGTGCTTCAGGCGGTGCTGTGTATTGGCGCGTTCGCCTTGTTGGCCCACGCCTTCATGGTCTCGGATTTCAGTGTCAAACTGGTCGCCACGAACTCCCATACCAGCAAGCCGATGATCTATAAATTCAGCGGCACCTGGGGCAATCATGAAGGCTCGATGCTGTTATGGGTCATGGTGATGGCCCTGTTCGGGGCAGCTATGGTCTGGTTCGGCAAGACGTTGCCGTCTGGTCTGCGGGCGCGGGCGCTGGCCATTCAGGGGCTGACGGCGACCGGCTTTCTGGCTTTCCTGATCTTTACCTCCAATCCGTTTGAGCGGCTGTCGCCGATCCCCGACAATGGCAATGGGCTCAATCCGCTCTTGCAGGATCCGGGTTTGGCTCTGCATCCGCCCTTCCTCTATCTCGGCTATGTCGGCTTTTCCGTCGCTTTTTCGTTCGCCGTTGCGGCGCTGATTGAAGGCCGCGTGGACGCGATGTGGGCGCGCTGGGTAAGGCCCTGGGTGTTGCTCGCCTGGAGCTTCCTGACCATTGGCATCGTGCTTGGATCGGTCTGGGCCTATTATGAATTGGGCTGGGGCGGCTGGTGGTTCTGGGACCCGGTCGAGAATGTTAGTTTCATGCCTTGGCTGGCGGGCACGGCTTTGCTGCATTCCACTCTCGTGGCGCAGGCGCGCGGCAGTTTCATTCGGTGGACGCTGCTGCTCGCTATCACAACCTTCTCGCTCAGCTTGGTCGGAACATTTATTGTCCGCTCCGGCGTGCTGACCAGCGTCCACGCTTTTGCCGTCGATCCTGATCGCGGTGTGTTCATTCTGGCGCTGCTCATCCTGGCAACGGGCGGAGCGCTGGCGCTTTATGCGATGCGCTCTGGCAAGATTGCGCATGGCGCCGGATTCGAACTTGAAAGCCGGGAGGCCGGCCTGGTGTTGAACAATATCCTTCTGGTCGTGGCCACCGCGACGGTTTTCCTCGGCACCTTCTATCCCCTGGTGATCGACGCCATGACAGGCGACAAGATCACCGTTGGTCCCCCTTATTTCGAGTGGACCTTTGGGCCGATCATGGCACTCTTGATTGTCTTCATGGCCGTGGCACCGCTGATCAAATGGCGCAGCGATACCTGGACCCGGATCCGCAAGACCCTGTTGATCATGGTCGCGGCGTCTGTTCCGTTGACGATTGCCGTGGCGGTTTTCGGCAAGTCTGCCTTCGGCGCGATCGGGATGGGGCTCGCAGCTTGGTTATTGATCGGGACGCTGGCCAATTATGGCCGTAAACTGCGCGTTGGCGAGGCGAAGAGCACTGCCGGCAATCTGTTGAAACGATTCGCCCTTTTGCCGGGCGCGACGCATGGTTTCGCCTTGGCGCATCTTGGCCTGGCCATCTGCACAGTCGGCATTGTTGCCATGGGCACCTGGTCGGACGAAGAAGTGGACCGGCTGAAACTCGGTGAAAGCATATCTGTCTCCGGCTACACGTTCACCCTGGAAAGCGTCGATCGCGCGCAAGGGCCGAACTTTATCTCCGAGACCGGTCGTGTCGTGATTGAGCGTAACGACAGGCGCATCGCGACGCTCAATCCCGAACAACGCATGTACCCGGTGGAGCGCAACAACACGACCGAAGGCGCGATGGAGATTGGCGCGCTGCGAATCCTCTATGCCGCCAAGGGAGAAGGCAATCCGGAAGAGGGCTGGGTGGTTAGTGTCTATTATCATCCCTTGGTCATTTGGATCTGGATTGGCGCCTTGATGATGGCGTTTGGTGGATTTCTGTCTGTTGCGGATCGACGTCACGTCTTCAATCGCCGCAAAGCGCCTCAACCGGCCGCCCAGCCGATGCCTGCGGAATAGTGTCGATGTCCTTGTCCCGCATTCTTCCGGTTGGTGTATTCCTAATCCTGGTCGTCTTCATGGCGATCGGTCTGACGCGCGATCCCAGTGTTATTCCAACCGAAATGATCGATCGCGAAATGCCGCAATTTGAGCTACCGGAACTATACGATCCCGACCTTGCGGTCCGGACGGAAGACCTGATCGGCGAAACCACACTGGTCAATGTATTCGGATCCTGGTGTGTCGCCTGTCTGCAGGAGCATCCGACCCTGATGCAATTATCGCAGGATCGCACGGTCCGCATCGTCGGCGTGAATTGGCGCGACAAGCGACAAGAGGCTCTGACCTGGCTGGAACGTCATGGCGATCCGTATGCAAGCATCATCTTCGACGCAGAGAGCGACCTGGTCATCGAAATGGGCGTCACCGGCGCGCCAGAGACCTTTGTCGTGGATCCGCGCGGGCGCATTCGATACAAACAGATCGGTCCGATCACGCCGGATGTCTGGGACGATACGATCCGTCCGGTGATCGACGCGATCGCGGCTGAAACCGAGGCAGCGTCTTGAGGCCGATTGTCCTGTCCCTTTTGCTGGTCCTAGCATCCATGTTCGGTGTTGCGACCGGCCAAACCGGTGAAGAGATCGACGCGCGGGTCGACGCGCTGTCGCGCTCGCTGTCTTGCCCGGGATGCGATGGAACGCCCTTAGCGAAGCATGAGTTTCCACTGGCGACAGATCTGAAGACGATGATCAAAGACCTGGTCGAAGAGGGGCGAAGCGATCTCGAAATTCGCAAATACCTGTTTGATCGATACGGCGACGCGATGGCGCTCTCGGAGATTGAACCGGTCTCCGATCTCTCGGCGGAGGAGATCAAGACCCGCACCGAGACCGTCTCCAAGACCCTACGTTGCGTCGTCTGCCAGAACCAATCCATCTATGATTCCAATGCGCCGCTCGCCGAGGATATGCGCCGTCTGGTGCAAAAACGGATCGAGGCTGGTGACAGTGATGAAGAGGCGCGGGAATATCTGCGCAACCTGTATGGCGACTATGTGTTGATGTCGCCGCCGCTGCAGATGAATACGATTCTGCTGTGGCTCGGGCCAGCTATTCTGGTGCTGTTGGGCGGATTTTGGTTTTTTACGCGGCTGCGTGCAGCACCCACGGCGCCCGACCGGACGTTGACCGAGGCGCAGCGTGCGCGGGTCGCTGAAGCCTTGGCCGATCGGGATGAGCCGTATTGATCTGGATCGTTTTCCTGATCCTGCTGCTGCTGGCCGGTTTTTATGTCATGCGCCCGTTTTTGGTCAGTATGTCCTGGGAGAGCGATGCGCTGGACGAGGCGCGCGCGCAACGGGCGGCGATTGACACTGATGCGGCAGAAGGACGTCTGACGCCGCAAGCTGCCAGCGAGGCGCGGGATGCCCTGGATCGGCGTATCCTTGCATTGCTGGATGCGGAAGCACCGAGGGCAAGCGCAACCCATCTGAAGTCTCTGGCTCTGGTGGCCGTGCCCGCCATTCTGCTGCTCGGTGGTGCGGGTATCTATTTACAGATAGGCGCGCCTAACTACCGACCGATCACGTTTGCCGATTATCAAGCACAGCAGGCGGCGGAATTGCCGGACACTTTGGGCGAGTTGGTCGTCGAGTTGAAAGCGCGCCTCGAAGCGGATCCCAACCCACCTGCCGATGGTTATGTCCTCCTGGCGCGGTCCTTTTTACGCTTGGGCGATGCGGATGCTGCTCTGGCGGCATATAAGACCGCGATCAGGCTTTCGGGAGATGCCCCTATCATCATTGATGAACGCGATGAAGTCTTGCGGATCTTGCGTGATCGGGCCGCGGCGCCGCCCATCGACCCCGAGACTCGGGCGCAAATCGAAGCCATGTCCCCAGATGATCAAGCAGCGATGATTGAGGGCATGGTGGCCGGACTGGCTGCACGTCTGGAACAAGACCCCAATGACTTTCAAGGCTGGATGCGCCTTATTCGCGCGCGAACGGTCATGGGCGATCTGGATCAAGCTCGGCAAGATTTGCTAAGGGCGCAGCAGACTTTCCCCCCAAATACGCCGGAAGGACAGCAACTGGTACGGCTCGCAGCTGAGCTCTTGCCTCCCGCCCCGGAGTCCCCACAAGATTAGCTCCCGAATGCACACAATCGGTGAGGTGAGTTGACATCGCTGTCACGTGTCGCTTAGGGCTAAGAAAAGGACAGACAAAGTCTCTGTCCAGGGAGGAAAACCAATCATGTCATTAGACACCATAGATCTGGTGATTGTCGGCCTGTATGCGGTCGCGTTGTTCGCCATTGCGATTTTTGTGTCCCGCGAACCCGCGGGCGAATCGAAAGATACCGAGGATTATTTCCTGGCAGGCAAAGCTCTGCCATGGTGGGCGATCGGGGCCTCCTTGATCGCGGCGAATATCTCCGCCGAACAGATTATTGGTCAGTCAGGTCAAGGCTTTGTCGTCGGCTTGGCGATCGCCGCCTATGAGTGGCAAGCCGCTTTGGTTCTGATCATAGTGGCGGCTTTCTTCCTGCCCATCTTCTTGAAGCGGGGCATCTATACGATGCCACAATTCCTCGAAACCCGGTTCGGGCCGAGTGTGAAAACGATCATGGCGGTGTTCTGGATCTTCCTGTTCACGGCGGTGAATCTGACCACCGTCCTTTATGGCGGGGCGCTGGCCATCCAGGCCGTGACTGGTCTCGGTGTGTTTACGGGCATGGCCATGTTGGCCGCATTTGCATTGCTATATTCACTCTATGGCGGGCTGAAAGCGGTTGCGATGACGGACATTATTCAGGTCGTCATCCTCATTCTGGGTGGTTTCGCAATCACCATTCTGGTGCTTGGCATGGTCGGCGGCGAGCGCGGAACAATGGGCGGATTGTCCACCCTGATGGGCGAATTGCCGGGTCATTTCGAAATGATTCTCGATCGCGACCATCCGAGCTATGGCAACCTTCCAGGAATCTGGACTCTATTGGGCGGCCTTTGGGTGCTGCACTTCTCCTATTGGGGCTTCAACCAGTATATTATTCAGCGCGCGCTCGGCGCCGAAAGTCTGGCTGAGGCACAGAAGGGTCTCGCCTTTGCAGCGCTGCTGAAATTCCTGATCCCGTTGATTGTCGTTATTCCGGGCATTGCCGCTCTGTGGCTCGCCCAGAATGGCCTGCAGGGGCTGAGCGAAGAGGCGCTGAGCGCAAAGCCTGACAGCACGTACGGCGCTTTGATGGCACTGATGCCAGTCGGCATTCGCGGCTTGATCTTTGCTGCGCTGGTCGCCGCGATCGTGTCGTCACTTGCGTCTATGATCAATTCAATCTCGACCATCTTCACTATGGACATCTATCGCGACTATGTCGCCAAGGACCGGGCGGAAACGCATTACGTTCTGATCGGCCGGGTCACCGCGGCAACGGCCATGGTGATCGCGCTTTTCCTCGCCATTCCATTGCTGGGTGGCGGCACGAGTATCTTCCAGACCATCCAGGAATATACCGGCTTTGTTGCGCCAGGCATTGTCGCGGTGTTCGTGCTCGGCTTCTTCTGGAAGCGCACGAACACAGCAGGCGCATTTGCCTTGCTCATCTCGTCTGTGATCCTGTCGCTGCTCTTCTTCACGGCGTCGGGTTCGGATGGCGGCGGCGTCGCGGCGATCCTTGGACCAGTGTTTAATCCGATCCTGGGTCTTGCAGATTTCGATGTCACCAATATGCCGTTCGTGGTGCGGATCTGGTTCATCTTCCTGATCTGCGTGGTGATCGGTGTGGTCGTCTCCCTGATGACCGATCCGCCAGAAGCGCACCAGCCGGTCGATCTCAGTGATATCAGCTTCGAAACCAGCACCACGTTCAAGGTGGCGTCGGGAGTAGCCATTGCGATCCTGATCGGTCTGTATGTGATGTTCTGGTAAGGTGCAGTCAGCTGACGCTGCGAGAACCTTTGCCTTGGCCCCATCCTGCGCCACTTAATGCGCAACACAAATCTAGGAGGGTGCTATGGCAACAGGCCGCGAATTTGACGTCATCGTTTATGGATCAACCGGCTATACGGGCAGGCTGGTCGCTGAGTATCTGGCCAAGACCTATGGGGTGGGCGGCAACGTCACCTGGGCCATGGCCGGACGCAGCGCCGAAAAGCTAGCTTCGGTGCGCGACGAGATTGGTGCGCCAGCCGACACGCCCTTTGTCGTCGCCGATGCGAAGGACCCATCCAGTTTGAAATCGATGGCAGAGCGCGCCGGGTGTGTCTGCACGACCGTCGGGCCGTACCAGTTGTACGGCGAAGCTCTGGTTTCTGCCTGCGCGGATGCGGGCACCGATTATGTCGATCTCTGCGGCGAGCCCGCCTGGATGCATCAGATGATCGATAAATATGAAAGCGCTGCACAAGCCAGCGGCGCACGCATCGTCTTCTCGTGTGGCTTCGACTCCATTCCCTTCGATCTCGGCGTGTGGTTCACACAGGAAGCCGCCAAAGAGCGGTTCGGCGCTCCAGTACCGCGGATCAAAGGCCGGGTTCGGAAAATGCAGGGGACGTTCTCTGGTGGCACCGCAGCCAGTTTCAAAGCGACCATGGCATCGGTCGGCAAGGATCCATCCATTCTCGGAATCCTGCAAAATCCATTCAGCCTGACCATGGGCTTCCAGGGGCCGGATCAGCCGCACGGCATGGCGCCGATCGAGGACACAGATATTGGCAGCTGGTCCGCGCCTTTCATCATGGCTTCGATCAACACCAAGAATGTTCACCGCTCCAACGCGCTCATGGGCCATGCTTATGGCGAGGATTTCGTCTATGATGAAATGATGCTCACCGGCCCCGGCGACCAGGGCAAGGCGGCAGCTGAGGCTGTGGCCAATATGGATATGATGGGCGGCGATGATGGTCCTAAGCCGGGCGAAGGTCCGAGCAAGGAAGAGCGCGAAGCCGGCTTCTATGATGTCATGTTCCATGGCACCGCTGCAGATGGCGGCATCATCATTGCGGGCGTCACCGGCGACAAGGATCCGGGCTACGGCTCAACCTCAAAAATGATTGCGGAAAGCGCCATCTGCCTGGTCAAGGACGATATCGGCACGCCAGGCGGCGTCTGGACGCCCGCGCCTGCCATGGGCGGGCATCTGGTCAAGCGCTTGACTGAGAAAGCTGGTTTGACGTTTGAGATCGAGAACTAAGCCGTTTCCACTTTCACGGATTTAGCGCCGCGCGTGGCTTTCATGCGCGCCGTTTCTATTGAGTCTGCATGGGCAATGGCGACCCCCATCCGGCGCGTCTTATAGGAGACTGGCTTTCCGAAGAGACGTAATTGGGTTTCGGGCTCCGTCAGCGCATCCGCCACGCCATCAAAGGCCACGCCCTCCGCGTCAATGCCACCATAAATCACCGCACTCGCGCCTGGGCGGTTAAGCGTTGTATCGACCGGCAGCCCCAAAATTGCGCGGGCATGAAGGGCGAATTCGCTCTGGTCCTGCGTGGCCAATGTGACCAGCCCTGTATCATGCGGACGAGGACTGACTTCAGAGAACCAGACCGTGTCACCTTTGACGAATAGCTCGACCCCGAAGACGCCGAGCCCGCCTATATCATCGGTGACCTTCTGCGCCATCGCTTGCGCGGTCGCGAGCGCCGCTTCGGACATGGATTGCGGCTGCCAACTCTCAACATAATCGCCACTTTCCTGGCGATGGCCGACGGGCGCGCAAAAGCTGGTACCTTGGGCGTGGCGAACGGTGAGCAGGGTGATTTCATAGTCAAAATCAATCGCGCCTTCGACAATCACACGGACCTGATTGCCCCGTCCCGCGGTTAGGGCATGATCCCATGCCGCTGCTATATCGTCTGCGGAATCGACTTTCGACTGACCTTTACCAGACGAGGACATGACCGGTTTCACAAAAACAGGATAGCCAATCTGCGCGGCCTCAGCGGCGAGTGTCTCGGCATCGCTGGCAAAGGCATAGGGGCTTGTCTTCAAGCCGAGGGTCTCAGCGGCCAGGCGACGAATACCTTCGCGATCCATGGTCAGCTGCGTGGCGCGTGCTGTGGGGATAACTTTGGCGAGACCCTCATGTTCGATCGCCGCGAGTTCATCTGTCGCTATGGCTTCGATTTCAGGGACGATGAGATCGGGTTTCTCTTGCTCGATAATTGCGCGCAGCGCGGTCGCTTCGGTCATGTCAAACACATGCGATCGATGCGCGACTTGCATGCCAGGGGCATTGGCATAGCGATCACAGGCGATGACCTCGACGCCGAAGCGCTGCAGCTCGATGACCACTTCCTTGCCGAGTTCACCGGCGCCAAGAAAGAGGACTTTCGTGGCGGTCGGTGAAAGCGGCGTTCCGATCCGCGTCACTTGCTGTCGACTTTCTTGTGGCGTTTTTTGATCGTGCCGGAGAAATTGAGCACGGGTCGACCATCGCTGGTAATGACACCGCGGACAAAGGTGATCGACTTGCCGCCACCCATCACTTCACCACGCGCCTCAACCAGCTCGCCTTCCAGCGCGCCAGCGAGAAACTCGGACGTGAAGGCGACGGTGACGCCATAGCCATCATCGTCGCCGGAATGGGCGAGGGCGAACAGAGCAAAGTCCGCAAAGGTCATCAGAGCGCCGCCATGCACCACGCCGCCCGCATTCATATGTTTGCGCTCGGCCCGGAAGGCTGCAACCATGTCGCCATCCGTGTCCTGGCGCATATAGAACGGGCCTGCCGTGTCGTGTTCGAAGGGCTCGCCGGGCCAGGTATGCCAGCCTGCAAACTCGCCTTCGCTAATGGTTTTGGTGTCCATATCGTCATCTCCTGTCGTCGCTTTGATATCAATGCCTGCATATTTCTCCAGCGTGACGTCGTGTCAGGGTTCGACTTCGCAGGGCGCTAAGCGTATTGTTGGTCTCAGGAGGTAATTCGCCATGGCTTTTGATCCTGAAATTCGCGCTGCACTGATCGACCAGGTGCGCCGGTTTGTGCGGGAGCGATGTGTGCCCGCTGAGGCACAAGTGGCGGAAGACGATCTCGTGCCGGACGAACTGGTCCAGGAGATGAAGGAACTCGGCCTGTTCGGTCTGGCCGTGCCGGAAGCCTATGGCGGCTTGGGGCTCGATATGGAAACCGAATGCCTGGTCGGGTTTGAGCTTGGCTGGACGTCGCCGGCTTTCCGCTCGGTTGCGGGCACCAATATCGGGATTGGTTCGCAAGCTTTGGTTCTGTTCGGTACCGAGGCGCAGAAAGAGCAATATTTGCCAAAAATTGCCAGCGGCGAAATTGTCACCAGCTTTGCCCTGACCGAACCGGAAGCCGGATCTGATGCCGCGGGCCTTCGAACCAAGGCAACCAAGGACGGCGACGCCTATGTCCTGAATGGTGGCAAGCGCTACATCACCAACGCCAATGTCGCCGACTTGTTCACAGTCATGGCGCGGACCAATCCCGATGAGCCCGGTGGCAAAGGCGTGTCCGCCTTTATCGTACCGCGCGACACACCGGGCCTCAGCGTCGGCAAACCAGAAAAGAAAATGGGCCAGCAAGGCGCCCATATTTGCGACGTCAATTTCGACAATGCGCACGTGCCAGCCGAGATGATGGTAGCAGGCGAGGGCGAAGGCTTCAAAGTCGCGATGAGCGTGCTCGATAAAGGCCGATTGCACATTTCCTCTGTCTGTACTGGCATGATGGAACGGCTGATCAGCGAAATGGTCAATTATGCGATGGAACGTGAGCAATTCGGCAAGCCGATCATGCAGCACCAGCTGATCCAGGCCATGATCGCCGACAGCCAAGCCGAAGCCTACGCCGCGCGCTGCATGATCCTCGACGCCGCCAAGAAACGTGATGCGGGTGAGCCCGTTACCATGCTCGCCTCGTGCTGCAAGATGTTTGCCTCAGAAGCGGTTGGGCGGGTTGCAGACCGGGCCGTGCAAGTGTTTGGCGGAGCCGGTTATGTCGCCGATTATGGCGTTGAGCGCTTCTTCCGCGACGCCCGAATCTTCCGGCTGTATGAGGGCACGACACAGATCCAGCAAATCATCATCGCGCGCGAGCTGAGCCGCGCGGCGAAGCGAGGAGAGATTTAGGCATGGCCGACACCGAACATGAATTTGCCCCTGAGGATGTTGGCCTCAATCGCGAGCGCCTCGATTTCATCCCCGACTATTTTGACAAAGCCTACGTCGCCGAGAACAAGCTGCCTTGCATGGCGACGCTGGTCTCGCGCAATGGACAGATCGTGCATCAGGCGTATCGCGGTCATACGCACCTCGAGGGCGGATCGCCGATCGGACCGGATACAATTTTCCGCATCTATTCGATGACCAAACCGATCACCTCCGTGGCAGCGATGATGCTGCATGATGAGGGTGTGATCCGGTTGGACCACGAAATCTCGCGCTACATTCCCGAATTCGCCGAGGTCGAAGTCTGGGATGGCGGCAATCTGAAAGAGTATAAAACCCGTAAGCCTGATCGGGCGATGACGGTACGCGACGCATTCACCCATACGACCGGCGTGACCTATGGCTTCCTGTTCCAGCACGAAGTGGATGCCCTATATCGCGGCGCCAAGATTGGCAATCTGGGCGAAGGCGATGGCGAGACGCTGGGCGAAATGTGTGCGCGGATTGCCAAACTTCCGTTGGTCTTCTCCCCAGGCGAGCATTGGAACTATGGCCATTCAACCGACATTCTCGGCCGCGTGGTCGAAGTGGCCAGCGGGATGACACTGGACGTGTTCTTCCGCGAAAGGATCTTCGAGCCGCTCGGCATGGTCGACACCGATTTCTTTGTACCTGAGAACAAGATCGATCGCCTGCTGGCGTGCTACGCCAAAAACCCGATCACCGGCGAAGTCACGCTGAGCGATGGGGCAGGGGCAGACAGCAAAGCCTACAGGACGCAGCCGAAATTGCTGAATGCCGGCGGCGGTCTCGTCTCGACGCTGCAGGACTATCACCGTTTCTGCCTGATGCTGCTCCAAGGCGGCAGTCTGGACGGTGCCCGCCTGCTGAGCCCGAAAACGGTGGAGTTCATGCGCCTCAACCATTTGCCGGGCGGCAAAACGATCAAGGAAATGGGCGACCAGACCTTCTCGGAAGCGCGGATGGAAGGCAATGGCTTTGGTCTTGGCGGCTCAACTGTCGTCGATGTTGCTGAAACGCTGACGCCAGGATCGCCGGGCACTTTTAGCTGGGGCGGCCTCGCCAACACGTTCTTCTGGATCGATCCGGTCGAGGAATTGATCGCCATTCAGGCCACACAAATGATCCCGTCAGGCTGTTATCCGATCCGCCCGCAATTCCAACAGTTGGTCTATGCCGCGATTGACTGGTAGAGCAATTTAGGCTTTACGCCGCCGCGGGTAGTGGGTTGTGCTCACATCTCGTCGACCGGGCTTTTAGGTTCCCGGGCGGTGCGGTCCGCAATGCGACGCCGTATGCCTGTCGAGATTGGATCACGATAACCCCCTAATCCACTGACCTGCCACGTCAGTCCATTGTGTAGCTCAATCGGAAGAGCATCTGAATTTGACTCAGAGTGTTGTGGGTTCGATCCCCACCACAAACTCCACGCCGCTTCGGCGGCACTAAAACCGGGGATGCCGGGCATCCCTCCGCGGGTCGCGCCAAAGCCTTCGGGTGGCGGCAAGACCAGCACCCAAAAGTCGGCCGAGTGCCCCTGACGATTAGGGTGGCCGGAGAGACATCGGAGGATCTGTCCCGACGGCGCATGCGTGTCGTTGCGTAGGTTCAACCCGCTCTTCGCCCGCCTTGGAGGATCAGACGGCCCGCCAGATTTTTGGTGAGGAATGCCCGGTCATCTCTTTTTTTACTTGCATTCCCAACCATCGCCCGCTACAGCCCGCGTCCCCGAAATGGGTCGGGGCAACCTGTCATGGGTGTTTCATGACCTTCCTTGTGGAGGATAAACCTATGTGGCCAATTTATCGGTCCATTACGATCAACAGCACTGAACGTGGCGTCTTGCTGCGTGACGGGCAAGTTGCGCGTGTCCTCCTGCCGGGTCGTCACCGTTTACCAGCGGCTGGCCCGCGTACGGAGCTACGCACATTCGACGTCTCGCGTCCGTTGGACAAAGAGGACTGGGTCCGCGCCCTTGAGGCCCGGGATCCGGCGCTTTGCGCCCAGCATTTCGAGATTGTCCGCCCGAGTGACCAGGAAGTTGGTATCGTCCGGCTCGACAGCAAAGTAAAATATGTTGTTGAACCGAATGGTGATATCGCCTTGTGGAAGGGCTTTCGTGACATCGCGGTCGAGTATCTCGATGTCTCTGAGGCACCTAAGCTCGAACGGAACGCGCTCAACGCGATGGCAACGGTGTCGCCGCGTTTCATTACGCGGACAACGGTGGCCAGCGGTTATGAAGGTCTTGTCTATGTCGATGGCGACCTGCTCGAGCGTCTGAAGCCCGGTGTTCACGCCTATTGGTCTGCGGTGCGAGAGGTCAATCTCGTCGCGCTCGACTTGCGGCGTCAAGCGACTGAGGTCACGGCTCAGGAAATCCTGACCCAGGACCGGGTCTCGATCCGGGTCACGCTGACGGCGTTCTGGCAAATCACCGATCCGGTGAAGGCGGGTGAAGCGAAAGATCTGAACGAACAGATCTATCGCCACATCCAGTTCGCGATCCGCGATGCGGTTGCCAACCGGACGCTGGACGAGCTGCTCAATGCGCGTGGCGAGATCGATACCGAGTTGACCAAAGCGGTCCAGTCCATGGGCGCTTTCGCTGATTTCGGTGTCGAGATTGCATCCGTCGGTCTGAAGGATGTCATCTTGCCTGGTGAGATGCGCGAAATCCTCAACCGGGTTGTTGAGGCCGAGAAACAAGCGCAGGCGAACCTTATTCGCCGGCGTGAGGAAACCTCGGCCACGCGGTCTCTGCTCAACACCGCACGGCTGATGGAAAACAACCCTCTGCTGTTGCGGATGAAAGAGCTCGAAACGCTGGAAAAACTGACCGAAAAAGTCGATCGGTTGGATGTCAGCACGTCGGCACCAGGCCATGGCCTGGACGGATTGCTCAGCAATCTGGTTCGGATCTCCGACAAATCGGTGGAGTCCTAAGCCGTCTCTTGACGAAGACCGTCTGTGAAAACAGGCGGTCTTTTTTCTCCCAAAGCGAGAGTGGGATGGGGTATTTTGTGCCTCAAAACGAGAATACGAACTTTTTAGCTTTCGTGCCAGCGCTGTCAGGGTTGCCAAGCCGCAAAAAAATACCATGTTCCGCAGCGTAAGTCCCCAAAACGCACCAATGCTTAGATTGGTAGACAGAAAAGGGGTCGTCACTGGAGGATATGAATGACGAAATTGGACAACCCGTTCCACACCTATGTAGAAGACCTTTTTGCCAATCTGGGCCGAATTCGGATCCGGAAAATGTTTGGCGGCGCCGGGGTCTATTCCGGCGAAGATATGTTTGCGCTGATCGATAAAGATCAAGTCTACGTGAAGTCAGATGATGCCCTGAAAGAGAGCCTTCAATCAGAAGGTGGCAGCCCATTTGAATGGACCAATCCGAGCACCGGCAAGACCATCAAAATGAGTTATGTGTCGCTGCCTGTGAACGCGCTGGACGATCGCGACGAAGCATCCGCCTGGGGCCGCAAAGCCCTGGACGTGGCGGTGCAAGCCCGCCGCGCAAAAGTCAAATCGCCACGTCGGATGACGTTTTAGACGCGAGACCTAACTGTGCCGGAAATTTGCCGGCCTTTTTTCCAGGAAGGCTTTGACGCCTTCCTTGAAATCAGGCTGGCGCCCGGCTGTGCGCTGGGCAAACCGTTCGGCCTGAAGCTGGCTGTCAAAATCATTGTCTTCAGCTTGCCAGACCAGATCCCGGATCATGGCCAGTGCCTGGGTCGGACCATCGGCGAGGCGTTTCGCATAAGCGCGCGCTTCGTCCATCAATTGATCATCCGGCACGACCCGATTGATCATGCCCCATTCCAGCGCCTGATCCGCAAAAACCTTATCGCCAAACAGGGTCATTTCCATCGCCTTTGCGCGCCCGACCATACGCGGCAGCAAGAAGGTTGAGCCGCCGTCCGGGACCAGACCAATGCGCCGGAATGCTTGCAAGAAATAACCGCTCTCGCCGCTAATAATGAAGTCCCCCATCAGCGCGATCGAACAACCTACCCCTGCGGCGGCGCCGTTGACGGCTGTAATGATGGGATGAGGGTGCGTCCGCAAAGCCTTGATGAATGGGTTATAATGAGTGTCGAGCGCCTTGCCGGCATCCGGTTTGCCTTTGGGCGTTTCGCCCGGATTGGAAGACAGGTTGGCGCCAGAACAAAAACCGCGCCCATTGCCTGTGATGATTGTACAACGCGCCTCGTCTGCGGCCTGTTCAATCGCCAGGAGCAACTCCTCGACCGTATCCATCCCGGCCGCATTCATCGTCTGTGGGTCGTTGAACGCGATGGTCGCGATATCGTCACTGACGGAATATGAAATCTTGTTGAAACCCATGGCGCACTCCGATTTTTCCTTAGTTTATTCCGTATCGGCGCGGTGGAAACCGTTACGTGGGGTCAGCCGGAATTGTTTTGTCATCTGAACTTTCTGGGTTATCCTTTACGTCAACGATAATACGCCAGTGGAGGATAAGATGGCATTGGATGGACTTTCAGCGGATGGCATGGGTGCCATTCTGGCGAAACAGAAAGCCGCGCACATTCGCGATGGCATTCCCTCAGTCGAGCAACGCGAAGCGTGGATCGACAAATCGATCGATCTCCTGGTCACGCATGGCGATGCTCTGTCAAAAGCCATGGCGGAAGACTTTGGCCATCGCTCGCTGGATCAGTCCAATCTGACCGATATCGCCGGATCGATCGGGGCGCTAAAATTCTCACGCAAGCATTTGCGCAAGTGGATGCGCCCTGAAAAACGCAAGGTTGAATTTCCGCTTGGCCTGCTCGGATCAAAGGCGCAAATTCAGTATCAGCCAAAAGGTGTGATTGGCGTGATCAGTCCGTGGAACTTCCCGGTCAATCTGACCTTTGCCCCGATGGCCAATGTCTTTGCGGCAGGTAACCGGGCGATGATCAAGCCATCTGAATTTACCGAAAAGACCAGCGAACTGATGGCGGAGCTGATCGGCAAATATTATACAGAAGAAGAGGTGGCGGTTGTGACCGGCGGCCCCGATGTCGGCGCGTCTTTCACGCAATTACCCTTCGACCATATCATTTTCACCGGCGCGACCTCGATCGCGCATCACGTCATGCGGGCGGCCGCGGACAATTTGGTTCCGTTGACCCTTGAGCTTGGTGGCAAGTCGCCTGTCGTCCTCGGCAAGTCGGCTGATCTCGACAAGGCTGCGAGCCGGATCATGGCCGGAAAGACCCTGAATGCCGGGCAGATCTGTCTGGCGCCGGACTATGCTTTCGTGCCGGAGGAGAAGACCGGTGATTTTGTTGGCGCGGCGCAGGCAGCCGTGGGCAAGATGTTCCCGGATGGATTGAAGGACAATGATGATTACACATCCATCGTCAATCAGCGCCATTATGAGCGTCTGAATTCATATCTGGATGACGCGCGCGAAAAAGGCGCTGAAGTGGTCGAGATCAATCCCCAGGATGAGAATTTCAGTCAACAGCCACATCACAAGATGGCGCCGCACATCGTGCTCAACCCGACCGATGATATGAAGGTCATGCAGGATGAGATTTTCGGCCCGATCCTGCCGCTGAAAACCTACAATGAGACCAAGGATGCCGTGGCTTACATCAACGACAATCCACGTCCTCTAGGTCTGTACTATTTCGGTGATGATGCTTCCGAGCGCGACATGGTGCTGAACAATACGACATCCGGTGGAGTCACGGTGAATGATGTGATTTTCCATGTCGCCCAGGAAGACTTGCCGTTCGGCGGTGTCGGCCCGTCCGGTATGGGCGCGTATCATGGCCGCGACGGATTTTTCGAGTTCAGCCACAAGAAAGCGATCTATACCCAGACAGGCAGCGAATTGCTGGCCATGATGCGCCCACCTTATGGTGAGAAGTTCCGCAAACAGGTGTCAGGCCGGATCAAGAAATAGTGCTCATCCTCTGCGCTTGAGAAAGCCGCCTGGCAACGGGCGGCTTTTTTTATTCCTGGATTGGAAGGTGCTCAGCGATAAACGCGTCCATGGCTTCCAGGGTCTGCATGCGCGTATCGGCCACCGATAGCCAATGGTCTTCACCTTTCAGCTTGATCAACTCTACGTCCTTGTCAGCCCGATCGAGGGCTCGTCGCATGGCTGTGCTCTGACTGATGGGAACGACCGTATCATCATCGCCATGAAGCAGAAGCACAGGCGCCTGGACGTTTTCGGCAAAGTTGACGGGCGAAATCGATTTCAGTTTCGCCCGGCGCGCGTCCCCTTCGGCCATGATATCTTCCCAATAACTGATGACCCAGTGATCGCGCCCATGGTCCTTTTTCTCATCCTTCAACATCTTATTTAGATCCGAGACCGGCGCGATAGCGATCGCGCACTTGTATAATTCCGGTGTAAACACCGCACCGGCGAGCGCCGCATATCCGCCATAGCTCGCGCCGACGATGCAGATTCGATCAGGATCGATCATCTTGGCGGAAACCAATGCTTTCACGCCATCGGTGATGTCATGCTGCATTTTACCGCCCCATTCGCCGCGCCCGGCATCTTCGAATGCTCGGCCAGATCCCGTTGACCCCCGGAAGTTTGGTTGCACCACGGCATATCCGCGATTGGCGAAATATTGCGCCATCCAGTCAAAGTCGAAGCGATCATATCCGGCTGGCCCGCCATGGGGCAGGATAATCGCCGGGAGCAGTTCTGAATGACTCTGGTCATAACCCGGTGGCACGGTCATGATCGCCTGAATATCCAACCCATCTCGCGCCTGGTATTTGATATTCATCATTGTGCCCATGGCCTCAGGGGGAATGTCTGGTCGACGTTTCGCGATCAACGCTAGCTCATCTGGAATGCGCCGATGAATCAGCCAGACATCGCCGAGGCTGGGCTCGAATACCCGATACAAAACTTCGCCGCGATCATCCGACCACGAATCAAGTTCGATTGTCCCATACGGTAATGTTGCCGACACTTTGTCAAAGCTGTCTTGAAGCCGCTCATCCAGGAAAGCATAATCCGGCTCGACGCCTGCATAGCGAACGCCGAGAATGGCACGATTATTGTCCGTATAAATGGCTTCAATCTCACTATTTTGCGGCGGCAGGAGCGGTCCTGTGACCTCACCGTCAAAACCGAGTTTCAACAGCACATCTGACCCCATTTCATTTCGGAGAGTACGAACGAAAACCAGACCGGATTCATCCGGTGCAACCCCCCAAATAGACATTGGCAGGATTTCATCCTCAATTTCGTAGATTGTCTCCCATTTCTTGTTCAATCGAGCTTCAACCGCGTAGACATTGCTCTTATTATTGTAACGCTCCCGTGCCAGCACATTTCCATCCGCTCCGACAAACCAATCTCGCGTATCATTGGTTCCGCGTAAAAGGCGGCGCCCTTTGGGAGATTTGAGCTTCACTCGCAGCAGGTCGTAGGAGGGCGTGCCGCTGCGCTCTCCCATATAGGCGGGCATCAGGACGTCGCCGGCTTCTTTTCCGCGGCCAACGATTTTTCCCAACCCACCCTGCGCCGGGAACAGATCTGCATTTCTGCGCAACAATTGCTCGATTTTGTCGGTTTCGAGGTTGAACGCAAAAGCGCCGCTAAATTCGTACTCACCTCTGAACCCGAACGTCTTGGTGGTCTTGGATGCGCGGAAGATGACATGATCATTATCGAAGAATTCAACGCTTCGAGCCTTGATTTTTCCAATTCCCACCTGTTTCGGAGCCGCATCTCCGGACAACGTAAAAACGATCATGCGCGCCCCATCTTCTAGGTTGGCAATCGTTGCAACACGTTTGCCGTCGGGCGAAATTTCAGCATCGGCAATGCGCGGCAATGCGCCATAGGCCTCCAGCGGTGGCGAAGGATACTCAGCTTGTGCGGAAATGACTCCAAATAGAGCTAAAGTAAAAACTAGTCCAATCGCCCGCATGCTGTTTCTCCGTTGAGTGCAGAGTCAGCTTAGACGCGATTAATGTATGCGCAAGACTGAAATTAATTCTTCAGGAAAGCTGGCACTTCGGCACCAAATCCCTTCACCTCGTCAGGCGCTGGATCGAGGATGAGATCGTCATCTTTGCGCTTATAGTCCCGCTTTGGACGGTCTCGGCGCTGTTTCGGAGGCCGCTCTGTCTCGGCCTTTTCGGCTGCTTCTGGCTTCGGCGCCTCGGATTCGTCTTTGTGATCCGACCGGTCCCTTCGGTTGCGTCCGCGGGTTCGGTTTTCGCCGCGGTCGCGGCGTCCGCCGCGATCCCCGCGACCGCGACCCCTCCGGCCGCCCGTTTCTTCTGGCAGATCCTCTAATTCCTCAATCAGGCCATCTGGCATATATTCGGCCACATCCGTATTGATCAACATCATGACACCACGCCAGCCTTTGGCGTCGTCCGGCCCTACCATCGTGAAGCTTTCGCCCTCACGCCCGGCGCGTCCGGTTCGGCCAATCCGGTGAACATAATCTTCGTCTTTCGGGGGTGGCGAAAAGTTGAACACATGCCCGACATCGGGAATATCCAGACCGCGCGCTGCCACATCGGAGGCGACGAGCAATTGCAACTCGCCGTCGCGGAACTTATTCAGTGTGTCCATGCGCGCGCTTTGCGGCAGATCACCATGAATTGGCGCCGCGCTGAACCCGTGCTTGGCGAGAGACTTGGCAACAATATCGACTTCGCGCTTGCGGTTACAGAATACGATTCCATTCTTCACATCGCGGCTTTCAATAATCCGCCGAAGCGCTGTACGCTTGGACTTGTCGTCGCCGCGCGGCAGTTTGACCACATGCTGAGCGATGGTTTCAGCCG
>JBCBBC010000007.1:0-103146 GCA_038532145.1 Pseudomonadota bacterium
CCAGGAGATCTGTTGCCCGGATCGGGCTTCGGGCGGGCCGATGATACGGTCTATGCGCCAGGGCATGCTGTAATTCGACACATCGCACTGGTCGCCACCGACACCGCCGCCGGGCCGGTAGACTTGTGAGTTCAGATAGGTCGGCGCCGACTTGATCGGAAAAACCATTGCTGGTGCATAGACCGTATCATCGGCCCGCCCGAAGCCCGATCCGGGCAACAGATCTCCTGGCGCAAAAAACTCGAATTTCACGGGCAGCGGTTCCGGATCCGGTTCAGACGGAGCCTCGACCAGGTCTGTCCCATCTGGCTCTTCGACGGGCGCGTCCGTGCCCGGATCAACCGCATCGATTGGCGCACTGTCCGGGTCGTCGATGACCGGGTCAGGATCAACAACGACAGGATCAGTCGGGTCCGCCGGGACCTCGTCCTCTACGGGTGCCACGTCATCTGGAGCCGGGTCTGTCGGCGGCGTTTCTTCAGACGTTTCATCGTCTCGTGAGCCCGTCGTCTCATCGACGGGGTCTGGATTATTGACGGGGATCTGAACCGGCTCTTCACCTTCGCCGTAAGGGTCTGTCACCGGAACGGTTGGCGGGGCTGGGCCTGGTGCGCCATCTGGAATGACCGGCCTTGGTTCATTCTGGTGATCGCCGCCAGGCACGCGAACCACATCGCATCCTGCCAGGGCGATCGCTGAAACGGCAATCAGCGTCCAGTGTTTCAACATTATCGTGTCCCCGCGATCAGTAGTTTCTCTACTTCAGCCAAGGCCTCAGCCTCGACGATGCAGCTCCCGTCAATCACCGCTTCGCGGTCCTTGCACATGAACTCGACCAGATAGGATGCGCCGTAGCGGCTAAACGAGACCTGCGCGCCGGTCATCGTTTCCTCGAAAACGAGCGGCGAATCTCCAGCCGTCCCCTGACCACCCGGCCGCGCGATCAGCCGGTCAGTTCCATTGATGACCAGGTCATAGACATCGCCGCGTTGGACCGCAAAATAGCCATCGGCGAGCGGGCGAAACTGTAGCGCATCAGGGCCGCCAACGGATGCAACGCCAACCGGTTCCTCCGGCAACAGGATGGGGACAACCGGCGCCCCTCCGCTGGCGACTTGCGCCATGCCATCATCCTCGGTCTCGCGCGCGGCGAAGTCTGCGCGCGCGGCGGTCCAGTCAATCGTTGCGGTCTTGCGCTGCGCCACATTGGAGGGTGCCGGGACTTCGGGTTCAGCCGTTTCGATCGGTTGCGCTGTGTCAACATCTTCAACGATGACGGGCGGCGACTCAGCGTCCGTGGATTGTGGCTCGATCAAAGGGCCGCAAGCCGCCAGCATCAATCCTGCAAGAGTTGGAAGGTAAAGAGTCCGCATCATTTAATTCCCCGCGCTGGCACTCGCCATTGAGTCTATTTCTGCATAGGCGACATTTGGTAGGGATTCGAGCGCTGCGATCACATCGCGCGCAGACCGGCCTTCAGGATCATTGGCTGGCAAGGCCAGAATAATGTCGCCGGAATAGCTGGCCCGCACCAATTGCAGCCCCTTCAATTGAGGATATTTGGCCGCCCAGGCCCGAAAGGCCTTTCGCGTGCCCGCTTCATCCCGGCGGAAATTGCGACAGACCTGTTCCAGAACCGGTTCATTCCTGAACTTGACGATAAAGGTCGCGGCAGACGCGTTGATCAGACCGGACTGACTGACCGCAACTGATTGCTGCGCTGTCACGGGTTGTGACCAGGCCGGCATAAAGCCCAGATGGCCACTGCCATCTGTGAAGGTCACACAGCCTGTCACAGCAAACATGCAAACCAAAGCCGTCAGTGACTGCCGGCCACGCGCATACAGGCTCAATGGGGTCTCAGACATAGCGAATTCCCTTCTGTCCCATCCAATATAGCGTCATTCAGGCAAATTTACGTCAGCCATGTTCAGCAAGCCGGATCCACAGGGGCGCAAGCACAGATCAGGATCGTCCACAGTTGGCACGGCGCCAGGGAATTGAGAGCATAGACCGGTGCACTGATTTTCCGAAATCGTGCTGATTCCGGTCAACAGGGTTGAAACCAACTGGTCCGAGTCGAGATCGGGACGTTCAGACTTGATCAAAGCCAACGCCGCCGCAACATGCGGGGTCGCCATGCTGGTGCCCTGCTCATAGGCATAATAACACGTGGCGACCGACTCTCCGGTCAGCGGATCAGCGCAGTTTTCCGCGGTCTTCATTGACAGCACGCCGTCCGGATTGCCATCGCCATTATCATCGCGGGTCAGATCACCCCCTGGGGCCAGGACATCGACGGCCGCCCCGTAATTGGAATAAGGCGCGAGAAAGCCCCGCGCATCCCCGCCCGCCACGGTGATGACATTGTTACAGCCCGCAGGCGCATAGAATTCGGTTGGAACGCTGCGATTCCCCGCTGCAACCACGACCACGACGCCGCGCTCGGTCACGGAATTGATCGCATCCTGCATCGACGCCGGACAGGTTTTGAACAGGCCGAGCGAAAGATTGATTATGTCAGCCGGATTCTCGTTCCAGACCTCTTCGCCAAGGGCATTAAACTCAGGGATCGTTCCCGCCGCCCAGCGAATGGCATCATTGATGTCAGACAGCTTGCCGCCGCATTTGCCGAGCGCCCGGACCGGAACAATTTTGACGTTCCATGCACCGCCCGCCACGCCATCGGCATTATCGGTCGCGCCCGCACCGACAATGCCGGCCACGTGCGTTCCATGGAACGTGTCGGCAAAGACATTGCGCTCCGGGCACCGATCGCCGGGATCATTGGCATCACCGTCACGGCCATCGCCATCATTGGCAACGTCGAGATCGGACACCATGTCCCAGCCCGCAACCACATTGGTCGAGGCAATAATATCCGGATGGCTCATCTGCAGACCGGTATCAATGACCGCCACGACGACTTCTGATGACCCCTGATTGTCCTGATCGGTCCAGAAATCGACAAAGCCCGCACCGCCAGCCGATTGCCTGGACTCAGAGCCTTGCGATTTATAGTGCCATTGCAGGTCGAATAAAGGATCGTTCGGGGTGATGGTAATAGGTTGATCATCAAAGCTCGGCCGACGGATCATCTGATGCTCGTAGAACCAGTCTTTCTCGACATATTCAAACTCACCTGAATTGCGCAAATCCTGGATGACACATTCCATTGCCACCAGCGGATTGGCATCCGCGGCTTGCGCGGCGACCTGATCGCACTCGACGCCGCGCTCCAGGGCAATCCGGCCCTGCTGCATAACGCTCTCAGTGAAACTGGTCGGGTTGAGTGCGTCCGACCCGATTTCAATGACCATCTGGCCAGAGCGCGAGCGCTGAATGCTGGCAGCAACCTTGAATTTGGTCGCGGTTTCAATCATCCGCTCTTCAGCCACCAGCTGGCGCTGAAGCGCGGCGGTCGGTAAAATGGTCGCTCGTTCCGCAACCTGCGGACTAAGTTGCGGCAATTCCAGCATGCGCTCCTCGGCTGTGGGCGCCCGCACCATCGCCATGGATCGTGTCTGAACCTGACGTTCCTCGGGCGTGGCGATGCCGCGCTGGATCCGTTTTTGCGAATTGGTTTCCTTCAACGGCGCGCGCGGCAGAACCCGCTCTCGGGTCTGTAGGGAAACAGTCGGTGATGGCGCTCTTTGCTGTGGATCCACAACCGTGATTTTACGGCGGCTTGATTCCGGCAATTCAATTCGGGAGATGACGTCGGGATCAATCACGGCGCGTTCCAGCGTCTTCTCATCCGGTATGATAATCTTGGCTTCGGACTCGTCATCGACCACCACGCCCAATGACATTTCCGGCTCGGCCATAACCGCTGCAATATCGACGGCGGGTGGTAGAGCGGCCGGTTTGGCAACAATGGATCCGATCACGAAACGCGGCGCGGCCTCTTCCTCGGATATGGCCACGGTCCGATCCAGAATCGTCCCCGCAAAAGCGCGCGCCTCAACAGATACGGAGCGGTATTTGTCGCGTGTGCTGTCACCGGACACATCCTCACCGCTCAACTGGCCCAGCACCGCATCACCAAGCTCGCCGACTCTGTCGAGGCGTTCCTGTTGGCGGTCGCATGCTGTCAGTCCGATCAGTACAAGCGCACTCGCTGCCAGTGCGCCCGGTTTGATCCAATTTGCCATTCTAGCCATGGTCCTCAATCCCTAATCTACCTGCCCGCCCGGCTCTATCTTAACCATATGTCAATCTCGTGGCGAGCGAATTCAGTCGCGCGCACCAAGCGCCTTTCCGACCACCAATCCCGCTTCTTCGATCGCCTTGCGAGCAGGCATGGAGACCGCCGTCATATTCATGAAGCCATGCACCATGCCGGGATGTTCCTTGATCGTGACCGGGACGCCATGCGCGGCCAACTTGTCGGCATAGGCCTTGCCCTCGTCTTTCAAGGGATCCCAGCCGCACAGTACGAGATGCGCTGGCGCCAGACCGGCAAAATCCTCATCCGGTGCGAAGAGCGGCGAGACGCGTTTATCCATTCTGTCCGTCTCTCGCTCGACATAGGTGTCGCGAAAATAGTCGAACAAGTTTGGAGAAATGAAAAAACCGCTTTCGTGAAATGTCATGCGTTTGGCGCGTATGTCCGCAAATTGAACCAGCGGATAAAGCAGCAACTGAAACGCCGGCATCAATGCCCCGGTTCGTCCCGTTTCCTGCGCCACGAAGGCGGACAGGTTGCCCCCGGCACTGTCTCCGGCCACTGCGATGCGATCCGGGTCGAAGCCGAGAATATTGTTCCGGTCGGTGGCCCAGGTCCAGGCCGCCAGGGCATCGCGGTGTGCTGTCGGAAAGCGGTGCTCGGGTGCGAGACGATAATCAACCGACAGGACCCGGCAGCGAGAGCTGGCCGCGAGACGGCGGCAAATCACATCATGGGTATCAATGTCGCCAAGGACAAAGCCGCCCCCATGAAAGAACACAATCGCTGGGGCCGGCGCGATTCCGGCGGCCAGTGGTACATAAAGCCTCGCCTTGATCGGACCATCGGCCCCGTCAACGACCAGATTTGAGATCTCGGCCAGATCTGGCAGGTCCCGTTCCACCGAACGACTGGCGCGATAGAAACTCTGTCGCAGACCCTCTGTCGAGCCTTTCCAGTCCATGCCGTTAAAGTCCGGCATCTTGAACTTGTCCATGAAGGATTTGAGTGTGTCATCCATCGCCATGGCGCGACCTTAAAACCGAAAGCATGGTGATTAAAAGGCAGAAACGACGCACGCTCATCCGATGAAGAAATAATCAGTCACTCGCCACATGACATAAGGCGTGTTGCCGATCATGATTTCCGGCATCAGGTCGGCCCAGATCCGGCCACGCACATCGGCTGGCAACCGTTCGGACACAGCTTCGACGGCGATGCCGAGTTGGCACACATCCATGCCGGACACGACTTCTTGCATGCGCGCATAGGATATGCCCTCGGAATTGGCGAAGGCGGCGATTTGCAACGCAAGCCCCCATTGTTCCGAGCCAAGCGCCAGACCTTCCTGCTGCAGTGTTGTTTCGTCGCGAAATCCGGGGCGCGGATGTCGCGTCGGCGCGTCCTGCGCGCGCTGTGCTGTGATCAAGATCACACTCATCCAGTCCATGGCCCAATCATATTGAGGGCTGCCATAAGGAAACTCTGCCAGCAGGGTTGGGACAAGATCCGACTCATTTTGCGCCAGATAGGCGGCAATCTGATCACCTTCGCACCAGCGACTATCAAGAGCCTTGAGCTGTTGCAGGCCCTTCGAGAGTTCCACGATGATCGCGTGATAGTCTTCGCTTCGCGCCGACCGAAAAACCAGCGCCTTATTCTGAAACTCGCCGAACAAAGCCTGCAATGTGAGATTTGAAAGGGCGTCGGCATCCGCGCCATCTTTCAGCGCCAGCGCCGCTTCGGTTTGCAATTGGGCATAGGTACCGGGCGAGGCTGCCTGCAAGGCTTCAACGGCCTTTCGCGTGGGGCTGTCGGTGAGCTTGTCCAGAAGCGCAAGCGCCGAAACGGCATCGGGCCCGTCAGACTTTACCGGGTCCCGGTCCGGCCCGAAAAGGAACACGCCGAGAAAGCCGGCCATCACCACTCCGAGTGTGATCAAGCCAAGCTTCAATCCGGTTTGTCTGCGCGGCGTGTGTCGCATTCAGGCCTTTAGAATTGCACCACATTGGGCGGTGGCGACTCGACGAACAGGCTGGCGACGAGATCGGCGCGGCAATCCTGTGTCATGCGCTGGTTTACATAGCCCTTATCGGTGATCTCGCCTTTATCGATACTGGGCGGTTCAGTCATCACAAGGAAGCGCTTGATCCGGCGTGACGAGCCCGGCTCAGCTGCATTGAAAGCCGCGACTTTTGCCGCGAGATCCTTGTTCAGCTGGATGAAGGCGGCCATCTGATCACCGCCAGCGGTCTTCACATACTCTTCGAATGCGGCCGGTGAAGGCCAGAACATGGCGCCGATGAAATTCTTGTCCTGGCCACAAATCACCGCGTCGAAAACCAGGGGCGAGCAGGCAGCGACCAGATCAGGACGCAACACGCCAACGCTGACCCAGGTGCCGGAAGACAGTTTGAAATCCTCCCCGACGCGACCGTCGAAGATAATGCCCTGGTTCGGATCATCCTCGTCGACAAACTTGGCCGCATCGCCAAGGCAATAATAGCCTTCCTCGTCGAACACTTCGGCATTCTTCTCCGGCAGGTTGAGATAGCCCGGCATGACCGTCTCCCCCTTCACGCGCACTTCAAGCTTGCCCATGGTCGGCACCAATTTCAGAGTCAGGCCAGGGATGGGCAGGCCGATCAGACCAACGCGTTCCACTTCCCAATGCACCACGGTAATGCCTTGCGTTTCGGTGGCGCCATACATGGTGATGATCGGGATGCGCCGACCCGTGGCCTTGATGGCCAGGTTCTGAATACGGTCATAAAGATCATCCGACAGAGTCGCGCCGCCATAGCCGATCGATCGCATATTGGCGAAAAAGGCGTGTATCAATTCGTCATTCTCTTCCATCGCTTCAGCCAGCATGGCGAGGGCGATCGGCGCGGTGCCGAACGTGGACGGTTTGCAATCGAGCACGTTCCGAATGGTCTCGCCGAACAAGGCTGCTGTCGGCTTGCCGCCATCGATCCAGAAGGTCGCGCCGGTCCAGAGCGCGCCATTGAAATTCACATTCGACCCGGAAATATGGTTCCAGGGCAGCCAGTCGAGGACATTGTCCGGGACACTCGGATCATATTCTGGATCACGCGCATCATCGCGCAGGCCTTCGACGCCGCCAATCATCGAACACATTGCGCCTTGCGTGGTCGGCACCGGTTTGGGCATCCCCGTCGAGCCGGACGTGAACAGGTATTTGCCAATCGAGTCATCGGTCAGCGTGTCCATCGCGGCATCGACGGCAGGCGAGACTTTCGTGTCGAGCAGCCCCTGATAGGAGACCGCGCCATTGGCGCCATCTGCGGTAATGACCGTACAGCCATGATCACCCAGCGCTGCGATGGCTGGCTCGAAGGGCGGCAATTGCGCCGCGAACAGGACTTTCGGCTTCACCGCATTGAAACAGTGTTTGAGCTTGGCGAAATCTGTCGACATCAGGGAATATGGAACCGAAATCGGCGCCGCCGGTGCGCCGACTGTCATCGCCGCCATCATCACCATGGCGGTTTCGATGGAATTGCCAGACAGGATCATTACGGGCGACTCTGGCCCGGCACCCATATCCAGAAAGGCTTGCGCCAGCGCGCGGGTCCGGCGCAGGCCTTCGCCATAAGTGATCGCTTCCCATTGATCAGTCTCGGGGTTGCGCTGTTTCAGCCAGTCACGATCCGGATGCTCCGCCGCGCGCGTCGCCAGCGCATGCGGAATGGTTCGGGGCCGATCACCCGGGGCGTGGCGCTGTTTCAGATAGACGGTCCCATCCGGTTTTCGGATACATTCAATATCCGGCAGCTTCTGCGCGAGCGGGCGAAAAGGGGGCAGGCTGGCAGCATCTGGCATCGTGAAGTCCTCCGGGCATATGTCTTTCTGTTTACCTAGCAAGCTGACGCGCCGCGCCAAGCAAAATCGGGGCAGTTGACATTTTCGTCAGACAGAGTACTTTGTATTTCAAAGTTATTGGAGCTTTCGATGAACCAAACCACATTGCATGATGATCTGGCTTATGTCCGCGATCTCGCGGAAGCCGGACAGAGCGCCCCGCTGCTGGGCGGCCGCTTTCTGACCTTTTGGGGCGTTTTGACCAGCCTTGCCTATTTTCTGCACTATTCGATTTCGGCCGGTTTGTTCGGCTGGCCAGACGTGGCCTATGCCTGGGTCTGGGGCACATTCATCATTGGCGGCATCGTCGGCCAAGCGGTGCTCGGCTACTCGATCCGCAACAAGCCCGGCGGGAATTCGGTTGGCAATCGCACCGAGGCGACCGTCTGGATGGCGGGCGGGTTTGCCTTATTTGCCTATTTCGCAACGCTGATTGTCAAGTCACTCGTGGTTGGCGGGCCGGTCTCGGGGTTTGAAGAATCCTTGCCCCTCGTGTTCGCGATTTATGGCACAGGCCTGATCACCTCCGGCATCATGTCGAACACAAAGACGCTGACTTATGCTGGCTATGGCGCCTTTGTGATGATTGCCATCGCGCTCTGGTTCGATGGCGGAGACCTGACTTGGGCGATTGCCTCACTGGCGGCCTTTGCGACCGTGCTGGTGCCAGGTCTGGTCATGTTGCGCCAAGAACCGAAAAGCATCGTATAGACTGCGGAGGACGATATGACGGATCCGGCAAACCCGTTTGATCACGCGCAGATCGATGATGTCATTCATGGTCGTTTGCGCCTTGGGATCATGGCCTATCTCTCGACCGCCAGCCCGGCCATTTTCGGCGAGCTGAAAGCGAAGGTCGGCGCGACCGATGGCAATCTCTCTACCCATCTCCGAAAGCTCGAGGATGCGGGCTATGTCCGGCAGGAAAAGCGCTTTGTCGGTCGCCGCCCACAGACCCGCGTGTTCCTGACTGATGCCGGACGCAAAGCCTGGTTGATTTGGATTGACCGCATGCAAGGCCTGATGCGCGCCGCCGAATAGCTGAACGCAAGCTGAAAATCTCTCTCCCGGGGCGTTCAGATTGGCCTCGATAGGGTCGGTATCAAGATTGATACAAGGACCCTGAACCATGACCCGAGCTCTCAAAGCCCTGGCGCTTGCCGCCACTGTCTGTGTCGCCACCGCCCTGCCCGCCGCCGCCAATTATGGCGCCCGTGGCGGCGAAGCCGTCATTTTCAAACATCCGGATTTCCGAGGCTCGGCCCTGACGGTCGATGGCCCGATCTATAATTTGCGCAATCTCGGCTTTAACGACACGGTTTCCTCGATCGATGTGCGCGGCGCCTGGGAAGTCTGTGTGGATCCGGACTTTCGCGGTCGCTGTGTCATTATTGATGGCCCGACTTCGCATCTCAGCCCGTTGCGCATGAATGATAATATCAGCTCGATGCGCCCCGTGAACGGCACCCCGCGACGGATCAATGGCCGCCGCGATCGTGAGCCTGATTATGGCCGTCGCGGACGTGGCAATTACCAGGCGCACAATCAAGGTATTGACGGTCGCCACACGGTCTTCTTCCCCCGCCCGCGCGATGCCTATGGGGATCGCATTCCGGTCGGACGTGGCAACGCCAAGCAGTTCTGTCGCGAGATGGGATTGGGCCAGGTCGTGTATGCCGATCGCGGTCGTCGCAACCTGACCGATGTGTTGTGCGCAAAATAGGCGGCCGCTTGTTCTCCCCCGGCTGGACCCACTCCTAGGCCCGTAAACCTCCCGAACCCTCAAACGGGTCATGTTCAGCCACCAGATGCCCCGGAGCGATCTCGATCAGCTTCGGGGCATATTGTTGTGCATCCGGATCATCAACAATCTCGGACTTGAGGAATCGCAGCGGCGCGCGGCTGTCGAGCGGGCTCGGCAAATCGCCTTGCAATTTCACGCGGTCGCGGGCGCGTTCCATTTTCGGATCCGGATTCGGCACCGCAGAGATGAGCGCTTTGGTGTAAGGATGCCGTGCGTCTTCATAAATCTCTTCGCGTCCCGCCAATTCTACCACCTTGCCGAGATAGAGCACCATGACGCGGTGCGAGATCTCACGCACGACCGACAGGTCGTGACTGATAAAGATCATCGCCAGGTCGAATTCCTTCTGCAATTCAATCAGCAGATCGACGACTTGCGCCTGAACAGAAACATCCAGCGCCGATACAGCTTCATCACAAATCACCAGTTTCGGATCGAGGATCATGGCCCTTGCAATCCCGACCCGTTGGTTCTGGCCACCAGACAATTCGTGCGGATAGCGATTGATCAAAGCCGGATCGAGCCCGACGCGTGGCATGATTTCCTGAACCCGCCGCTCACGCGCCGCCTTGTCGAGGTCCGGAGAGTGTACGGTCAGGGGCTCGCCAATCGAGGTGCCAATCGTCATGCGCGGATCGAGACTGGCCATCGGGTCCTGAAACACGATCTGCAAATCATCGCGCAAACTGTTCATGGTCTTGCGATCGGCGCCAGAGATGTCGCGTCCCATCCAGGCAATCGTGCCCGCGGTTTGCGGCACCAGTTTCAGGACGGCGCGCGCCAGCGTGGACTTGCCGCACCCGGACTCGCCAACCACGCCTAAAGTCTCGCCCGGCTTGAGGGCGAAACTGACCCCATCCACTGCTTTCAACGGCTTGGTCTTTCCGAACAGGCCGCCGCCAATATTGATCGGGAAGTGCACTTTCAGTTCGTCAGCGCGCAGGATTGGCTCGACCTCGGTGCTCGGCGGTGGGCCGAGCGTTGGACGGCCCGGGCGATTGGGCTGATCGATGCGCGGCACAGCGTCCAGCAGCATCTTGGTGTATTCGTGCTGCGGATTGTAGAAAATATCATCAATACTGCCCGTCTCGACAATCTCGCCGCTCCGCATCACGACCACCCGGTCACACATGCGGGCAACCACACCCATATCATGGGTAATCAGCGCGATGCCGGTTCCGGTTTCGCGCTTCAACTCATCCATCAGATCCAGGACCTGCGCCTGAACGGTCACGTCGAGCGCCGTGGTCGGCTCGTCGGCGAGCAGCAATTGCGGCCCGCACAACATGGCAATGGCGACCATGACCCGCTGGCGCATACCGCCCGATAATTCATGCGGGAATTGATCCATGCGGCGGCGCGCTTCTGGAATGCGGACATGTTCCAGCCAGTCGACACAGACCTTGTTGGTCGCTTCGCCTTTCAACCCCTTGTGCAATTTCAGCACTTCACGCATTTGCGCGCCGACTGTCATATGCGGGGTCAGGCTGGTCAGCGGGTTCTGGAAAATCATCGACATGGCATCGCCGCGAATGTCGCGCAGCGTCCGGGCATCAGCGGTCAGCATCTCTGTGCCGTTAAACATCACCGAGCCAGTCGCCGCTCCGTTATCGGCCAACAGGCCCATGGCCGCGAGCACGGTCTGGCTCTTGCCGGATCCGGACTCACCGACAATCCCGACACACTCGCCGGCGGAGACCTGGAAACTGATGCCTTTCACCGCGTGCACGGCGCCATCTGGCGTGTCGAAGTCAATTTTCAGATCCTGAACCGACAGAATGGGAGATGTCACGTGGGGGTCCGCCTTTACTCTAATGTCCGCCCCGCAAAGGGCGATAGAGGCGGGAGATTGTCAAGCAAACAGGTGCAGCCTCTTGTAATTTAATCTACCTACTATTAGGTAGGCACTCATGGATACGCGTATTTCCCTTCTCGACAGCGCCGAACGCGCCGTTCGCCAACGCGGATTTGATGGCTTCAGCTATGCCGACCTTTCGAAAGAGATCGGCATTCGCAAAGCCAGCATTCACTATCATTTTGCGACCAAGGCTGATCTTGGGTTTGCCCTGATTGAGCGATATGCAGAACGGTTCTTTGCGACACTTGCTGACATTCGAAACTCCGGTGGCTCAGCGGCAGAACAGTTGCGGTCCTACATCCAGATCTATCGTGACGCTCTGGCCGAGGGCGAACAGGTTTGCTTGTGCGTCGCCCTGAGTGCCGGTCGGGACAGTCTGTCGACAGAGGTCCTCGACCAGCTCAATCGGTTTCATGCCGAGAGCATTGCCTGGCTGACGGAAGTGTTTGAACGCGCGGCACAAGACGGGTCCGTGTCCGGTTGTGCGCTGCCAATTGAAGACGCGACCGCGGCGCTGGCTCTGGTCGAAGGCGCCCAATTGCTCGCACGCGCCCGAAAGGATGTGTCCCTTTTCAATCAAGGCGTGGCCGCGCTGATCGCGCGCCTCGCCACACACCCCGTCCACTAGGAGGACATGATGAGATTGAACGCAGATTTTTCGCAACGCGTCGTACTGCGCCCCGAAGATCGCGAATGGGTGGCGTCACCCATGGCCGGTGTCGATCGCCAGATGCTCGACCGGATCGGGGAAGAAGTCGCTCGCGCCACCTCCATCGTCCGCTATGCGCCGAACTCCTATTTCAGCGAACACACGCATGGGGGCGGTGAAGAATTTTTCGTGCTGGAAGGCATCTTCTCGGACGAGCATGGCGACTATCCGCCTGGCACTTATGTGCGCAATCCGATTGGATCGAAGCATACGCCGCATTCGAAAGACGGCTGCACTATTTTCGTGAAACTGCACCAATTCGACGCGGCCGATACGGAACAGAAATCCGTCGAAACCGCCAACGCTGAATTCTTGCCAGGTCGGGTGCCGGGTCTGTCCGTCCTACCGCTGCACAGCCACGGCACAGAAAGCGCGGCGCTCGTCCGCTGGGCGCCGGGCACGAAATTCCTGCCGCATCAGCATTGGGGCGGCGAAGAGATCCTGGTCCTGGAAGGCACATTCCAGGACGAGCAGGGGGACTATCCCGCCGGCACATGGCTGCGCAGTCCACATGGCTCGAAGCATACGCCCTGGTCAGACGAAGGTTGTCTCATCTATGTGAAGACAGGGCACCTTGCGGCGCTGGTCACCTAGCGTTTGGCGATACACTCGATCTCAACCCGTGCGCCGAGGGCGAGGCCGCTGGCGCCCAGCGCGCTGCGCGCCGGGTAATTGCTATCGAAATAGGTTTTGTAAATCTCGTTAAAGGCGGGCCATTCGGCAATGTCCGCCAGGAAGACCGAGCACTTTACAACGCGATCCCAGCCGAGCCCTTCGGATTCAAGCGTGGCCTGGATATTGTCCATGGTCTGCCGCGTTTCCGGGCCGATCCCGCCGGGGGCAAGGCCACCGCCGGGTACGGTTCCAAGCGCGCCGGATAGAAACACCCAGCCATCTGCTTCAACAGCTGGCGAGAAGGGGAAGCCCGCTTCACGTGCGGCGTCTGTGGTGATGTAGCGTATGTCGCTGCTGCTCACCGGATCCGCGGGAACGGTTTCACAAGAGGCGGCGCACAGGGCGATGGCAGGGATCAGTAAGCGGCGCATGACGGGTCTCCAAAGGCTCAGCGCCCCCGTCTTAGCCCGGCTGGCTGGGCTCGGGAAGCGCCGTCTCGGGCGTTTTCGGTTTCGGGTACCAGCCAGGTCGCCCAAACAGATACATCCAGGCCTCGCCAAAGCTGTTCGCCCGCCCCAGGTCACGGAACAATTGCGGCCATTCGGAGATCCAGACCGATAGCGGATTGACGCTGTCATAGTCCCGTTTCAGGCCATAGCGCGGGGTTTCTTCTTCGCGTTGATAGGTGCCGAACAGACGGTCCCAGATAATCAGAATGCCGCCATAATTCTTGTCGAGATATTTCTCGTCGCAACCATGGTGAACCCGGTGATTGGCGGGCGTATTCAAGATGCCTTCCAATGGGCCAAGCTTGCCAATCAGCTCCGTATGGATCCAGGTCTGATATCCAAGCACGATAATGATCCCGGCAAACACCAATTCGGGGGGAAAGCCGATCAGGACGAGGGGAAAATGCAGCAGCGCCGACGCGAAACCCTCAAGAGGACCAAACCGGATCGCGACCGTGACATTCATCTCTCGCGAGGAATGATGCACCGCGTGCTGCGTCCATAACAGACGCACCTGATGCGCGATCCGGTGCTCCCAATAATAAGCAAAATCACATACCAGTATGGCGAGCGCAAAGGTCCAGATGGTGATCGGCATCTGCCAGGTCACGAAGGCATCGGCAAACAGAACCATGCCAACATAAAGAAACGACATCAGAAACGTCTCGACCAACAAAACCGGGATAAAGGTCGAAGCGCTGGCCACCATGTCGAGCAAAGTCCGCCCTCTCAACGTGCCTGAAAAGAGCGCCTTAAGCAGCTCAATCAGGAGCACCAAGCCGCCAATAATAAAGAACGCATCGTCAAAGTCGGTGGCGAATTGGGAAATCGATTCTAGTGTCATTTTTTTGTTGTCCCTAGTCCGGTTGTAAGCGTGCGCCAGGCGAGGTCAGCAGCTTGATCTGGCGTGACTTCACCGGCTTTGACGCTTTCCCAGCCGGCATAAATCAGATGGTCATAGGCCTGGACGATCCATGCGGTCGGGACGGCTTTGTCGAACAGACCTTCGCCCTTTGCCGCGTCGATCATTTCGGCCGTTTCCTGTCGTTCCTTCTCGAACGCTTCCAGCATCTCCGGATCGTTCGCGAAGGTCTCCAGCGCCAAGAAACCATGGCGGTCGCCGAGCGGGATGAGCGCTTGAAGCGCCAGGCGAGCTACCTCCGACCAGGATTTGGCTGGGGCGCACGCGGTGTCGACCGCCTCATCCATTTCCTGATTGGCCTGCAAGGCCAGCGCCCGGACGAGATCATCCCGACTGGCAAAGTATCGATGCAAAGTCGCTCGGCCAACGCCCGCGCGTTCCGCCACTTCGGCGAGCGCCCCACTGGGATTCTTGCTCAAGACCGCGAAGGCGGCCTCGATGATCGCATCGCGAGTCGGGGGTCGAATAGAGGAATTCATGAGACATATGTGTCTCATTTGAGGCTATGATGTCAAGCCCTAGGTTTCGAGATATCGCAGATGCCTCAGTCCTGCAGCCGCATAGATCCCATCCAGCGCCGCTTGTTGCCGCAGGATCATATCACCTTCCGTCGGCAGCGGGGATTCGAGCTGAATGGCCCTCAAGACGGAGGCGAGCTGATACGTGTAGGTCGTGATCGGGCTGACCTCCGCCTCGCGACCCGCAGCCGTGCGCAAGCGTCCGCCAGCATGCGGCGCCAGCGGATTGGTGAACAGAATTTCCCCTTTGGTGCCGACCAGACGCAGATCGGCGCGGAACTTGGCGCCCGCCGCCATGCTTGTGGTCAGATGCGCGGACGGGCCTGAGCCGAAGCCGAGATCCGCCTCCAGGGTTTCATCGACCCCGGTCGGGGTCAGGGTTGCGCGGGCTTCGATCGATTGCGGCGCTTCGCCCATAATAGTCAGGGCCCAATGCAGCGGATAGCAGCCCAGATCCATCATCGCACCGCCACCGGTCTCGACCCGGTGGCGGATCTCCGTGCCATTGTCCTTGATGTGAACATCGAAGGCGGCATGAAGTTCACGCACCTCGCCAATCTCGTCTGCCGCGAGCCAGGACAGGCAGGTTTCGAACGCCGGATGATAGCGATAGTGAAAGGCTTCAATCAGACGTCGACCCGTCTCTGCAGCTGTGTCGACCATGGCCTTGGCTTCATCCACATTCATGGCGAAGGGCTTTTCGCAAAGAACATGTTTGCCCGCCCGCAATGCCTTCATGGTCCATTCGGCATGCAAGTGGATGGGCAGAGGGTTATAGACCAGATCCGTTCGGGGATCCGTGATGACCTCATCATAAGAGTCCAGAACAGTCTCTATCCCATGCTGTTTGGCATAGGCCTCGGCCCGGTCGCGATCCCGGGCAGCAATGGCCGTCAGGCGACACTGTGGCGTCACTTGAACCGGGTGGATCACCGCCTTGTCTGTGATCCGGGCCGCGCCCAGGAGTCCAATGCCAATCTCCGCCATACTGTGTCTGCTCCATGTCATGCTGCCGCAAGGGGAGTGATTGCCCTCGCCCACGCTCTGGGCTTTCTAGGCGGAAGAGACTCAAAGAGCCAGACTGGAGACCAACCATGCCCGTGATGAATTTTCTGACCACTTGTATTTTCGATCATGGCGCTGTCGGAAAGCTGGGTAAGACACTGACCGGATTTGGGGTCAGTCGACCCATGGTGATCACGGATCCCGGCATCAAGGCCGTCGGACTGCTGGACACGATTCTGGAAAATCTCGGCATGGAACCCGCGGCTGTGTTTGCAGAGACCGTGGCCAATCCAACGGAAGATCAAGCCATCGCGGTCGCTGAGCAGTATAATGCCGCGAAAGCCGATGGCCTGGTGGCGCTCGGCGGTGGCTCGGCCATGGACCTGACCAAGGCGGTGGGATTACTGGCCAGTCAGGGCGGACCTCTGGAAAAGTATGCGGCGATTACTGGCGGCGCGAAACATATCGGCAAACTGCCGCCATTGATCGCAATCCCGACGACGGCAGGGACCGGATCTGAAGTCTCGGTGGGTATGATCACAACGATGAATAATGGTCGTAAGGAAACCTTCGCATCCCCACATCTGATCCCGGCTGCAGCGATCTGCGACCCGGATCTGACGCTTGGATTGCCCCCGTTTCTGACGGCGGCGACCGGCATGGACGCGGTCACGCATTGTATCGAAGCGGTGCTGACCCCGGCGATCAATCCGCCTGCAGAAGGCGTGGGTTATGATGGTCTGAACCGGGCCATCAAGACGGGCGCGCTGAAACGCGCCGTCACAGATGGCTCAGACAAGGATGCGCGATGGAACATGATGATGGCGAGTTATGAAGGCGCGCTTGCTTTCACCAAGGGTCTGGGCTCGGTCCATGCGCTCAGTCATGCGGCTGGGCGGTTGAAAGAAAAGAAGCTGCATCATGGTACGCTGAACGCGATCTTCCTGCCGCATTTGCTGCGCTTCAATGAGGGCGCCGCACCGGAGAAATATGAGCGATTGCGCTTTGCCATGGGCCTCGCCTCAAATGCGGATCTCGGCGATGCCATTGCCAGATTGAATGAGGACCTGGGTATTCCATCCACCCTTTCAGCGATTGGGGTCGAGACATCTGATGGCCCCGGCATTGTCGAATTTGCGCTGAATGACCTCGCCCATCGCGGCAATGCCCGTCCGGCGGAACAGGGCGATTATGAGCGGATTTTTGAACAGGCCATGTAAAGGCCACCGACAAACCAAAACGACAAAACACCATTCTGGAGGATCCTATGGCTATTGATTTTGTAATTCCGGACGACGCCAAGGAAGTGCGCGCCCGTGTCCGCCAATGGGTACAGGATGAGTGTATCCCGGCCGAGAAACGACTGGTGGCCGGCGAGGGCCTGGACACCGTGCTCAGCGACTTGCGCGGCAAGGCGCGTGCGCAAGGTATGTGGTTGCCGTTTATTCCGAAAGAGCATGGCGGCATGGGGCTCGGACCGCTGGCCAATGCACTGGTGCAGATGGAATTGGGCCAAAGCCATCTCGGCGCCCTGTCCATGAACAGCCAGGGGCCGGACGATGCAACCATGCTGACCCTGCTGGCGCATGGCACGGACTATCAGAAAGAGAAATTCCTGAAGCCGCTCTTCAATGGCGAGAAGCGGATCTGCTATTCGATGACGGAAAAGGCTGCGGGCGCGGACGCGACCGGCATGCAGACCCGCGCCGAAAAGGATGGCAAAGGCAATTACGTCCTGAATGGTGAGAAATGGTATTCCTCCTCCGCCAATGTTGCGGACATTGCGGTTGTCATGGCCAAGACCAATCCGGAAGCGCCGCGGCATCAGCAATTCTCGACCTTCATCGTTGAGCTGCCCAATCCCGGCTATCGGATCATTCGCAACATTCCGACCATGGCGATCCATAAGGATTACCAGGAAGCCATGGGCGCGGCGCATTGCGAGATCGCACTCGAGAATCTGGTCGTGCCGGAGGAAAATCTGCTCGGCGGCGAAGGACAGGGCTTTGCCATGGGGCAACACCGTCTGGCGTATGGTCGGCTACGACATGGCATGCACAATGTCGCCATGGCGCAGCGCGCCCTCGATCTGGCGACCGCGCATGTCGCGCAACGCTCCACCTTCGGCAAGGGTCTGGCCGAGCGCCAGGGCGTTCAATTCATGCTCGCGGAATGCGCCAGCCAGCTCTACATCGCCCGCCTGATGCTGATGCACATCGCCTACAAGGCCGAAAATGGTCTGGACATCCGCCAGGAGAATGGCATCGCCAAAGTCTTCCTCGCCAATATGGTTCACAAAGTGGTGGATACAGCGATCCAGTTGCACGGCGCACTTGGCTATTCCACGGACACGCCGCTGGCGGCCTGGTACACACATATTCGTTCGCAGCGCCTGGTCGATGGCCCGGATGAAGTGCACAAATGGATCACCGGCAAGAATGTGATCCGCGCCTTTGAGAAAGATGGCACCACGGCCGCGGCCGCTGGCGGAGACTTGCTCTAACTGGTGGAAACATGTCGATCGAAGGGATCATCTTCGACAATGATGGCGTTCTCGTCGATTCCGAGGTGATCCATGTCGCGGTGGAACGCGAGCTCCTGGCCGAGCATGGTCTGGAATATTCGGATGAAGCCTACATGTCGCGATTTGTCGGCCTGTCCATGCCGGACTATTTCGCGGCGCTGGACGCTGACTTTCGCGCTGCGCATGAAAGGCCCCTGCCCGCAAATTTTGCCGATGAATTACGAGCGCGGGCCTGGCCGCGGATTCAATCCGAATTACAGCCGATGCCAGGCGCGGCTGATTTCCTGACGGCCTTTGATGGACCGCGCGCCGTGGCATCCTCCGCCCCGCTTGTGCGCGTGAAGATCAAGCTCAGCGTCACGAATCTCAGCCAATTCTTCGGCGCACATGTCTATTCCTCGGAGCAAGTGGCGAACGGAAAGCCCGCACCGGACCTGTTCCTGCTGGCGGCCCGCGAGCTCGCCATCGATCCACGCTTTTGTCTGGTCATTGAGGATAGCGTCCACGGTGTCGTGGCTGCGCGCGCAGCCGGGATGGCCGTGATCGGATTCACGGGTGGCGGTCACGCGGACGCCGCGCTGGCAGATCGGCTTCGCGCTGCAGGAGCCACTACAGTTGCCGACAGCCACGACGAGATCGCGCGACTGTGGAAATCCGGGTTTGATCTGACCTAAGTCGCGTCCGGCTGAAGCTTGTCCATGGTGCGCAGTTCGAAATCGCTGGCATCGTGACGCTCTGGCAACTGGCTGGACGGCTCGCCCCATACGCGGTTGACCATTCGGCCGCGTTGCACAGCCGGGCGGTCCATCAATTGATCGGTCCAGCGATTGACGTGCTCGTATTCATGCACGGAGAGGAATTCGGCAGACTCGTACAAGACGCCTTTGGCCAACGATCCATACCACGGCATGATCGCCATGTCGGCAATCGAGTATGCGCTGCCCGCCATATATTCATTGTCCGCCAGGTGCCGGTCCAGCACATCCATTTGGCGTTTCACTTCCATGGCGAAGCGATTGATCGGATATTCCATCTTGAACGGCGCATAGGCATAGAAATGACCGAACCCGCCACCAAGATAGGGCGCAGATCCCATTTGCCAGAACAGCCAGTTCATGGCCTCCGTGCGGGCCTTGTGATCCTCGGGCATGAAAGCGCCGCCAAACTTTTCAGACAGATAGACCAGGATTGAGGCACTCTCGAAGACCCGCGTCACGGGATCGGTCGTATGGTCCGCCATGACCGGAATTTTTGAGTTCGGGTTGAGATCTACATACCCGGATCCGAACTGGTCGCCTTCGCCAATATTGATCAGCCAGGCATCATATTCAGCGCCTGTGTGCCCGGCCGCCAGCAGCTCTTCGAGCATGATCGTGACCTTGACCCCGTTTGGTGTCGCCAGTGAGTAAAGCTGGAGCGGATGCTTGCCGACTTGCAACTCCTTGTCATGCGTCGGGCCAGCAATCGGCCGGTTTATGTTGGCGAAGCGTCCACCGCTTTCACTGTCCCAGGTCCAGACTTTTGGGGGGGTATATTCTGTATCAGCCACGGGGCGCTCTCCTTTTTCGGTTCCTGCGCAGTTTTGTCCTACTCTACATAAGCGCGTGCCCTCGCGACAGCCTAGGCCCAGAAATGGAATAGGGTCTATGCGAACCCCGGGTGAGCCGTGCATGATGGATCGTGCAAGACAGGAACAGGAGGCCGGGTCATGACCGAACTGGTAACACGACAGGATGAAGACGGGCTGTGTTGGCTGACGCTCAACCGTCCGGACAAGCTGAACTCATTGACCGTAGCCATGTTCCGGGAACTGCGCCAGCACGTCATCGATCTGCGCAAGGATGACAGCATTGGCTGCGTCATCCTGCGCGGCGCCGGCAAGTGTTTTTCTGCCGGTCATGATCTGGGCGATATTGCGGAGGGCGAAAAAGTGCCCTCCCCCGGCTGGCATTCTGAAACCCTGCGCATGCTGGAGAAACTGCCCAAGCCCGTGATCGCAGCGGTGCACGGCCATTGCTATACCGGTGCGCTGGAAGTCGCCCTGGCCGCGGATTTCATTCTAGCAGCCGAGTCCGCCAAGTTCGCCGATACGCATGCCAAATGGGCCCTGACCCCGATCTGGGGGATGAGCCAGCGCCTGCCGCGCCGGGTCGGCACGGCCCGGGCCAAGCGTCTGATGTTCACCGCCGAAACCGTCCGCGCAGATGCAGCGCTCAATATGGGCTTGTGCGAAGCGGTGTTCGCCGAAGATCAGTTTGAAGACGAGCTGCGCGCCTTTGCGAAGCAGATTCTGGCCAATTCCGCTTTCTCGCACGCCGCTAATAAAAAACTGCTCGAGGCGACGGATTCCGATCCGATGGATGCCGGATTGCAATGGGAAATCACCGAAAATGAAGGGGTCGGCCCGGATATGCATGCGCGGATCAATGCCTTCATGAAGAAGTAAAAGGCCGATTCTGGCACGCTGTTTGCTGCTTTCATCCCAGATAAATACGGGATGATTGCCGTCATGAAACGCTCACTGGCCTGCCTTTGCCTCTTTGCCGCGCCCCTTTCTGCGCACGCGAATACGGATCTGGCGCGCCAATGGGGTCAGGAAGCGGGCCGACTCTCGCTTGAGACCTCATCGCTTATCAGCACAGTGGATATGGGCGAAAACGCAGAAATTACCGACACTTACGCGCTGGATGTCTATCGCTTCGGCCGCACGTCGGCGGATCTGGCGCGGTGGATCGATAACTCGAATGGACCTAATGACCTCGGCTGTATCTTCCGCGGCATGGCCGCCGAATCGGAAACCCAGCTCATGGAACTGGAATCCACGCCCGCCGCACTGGACCAGCGCGAAAGCCTGCGGCGTCTGGCCGTGATGTTCGCCGACGCTGAAATAATCGCGATCGCCGCTCAACGCCGCGCTCCGGCCAGCGCAGTGGGCGTGCATACACCTCAGAACTCATGTGCGGCGGATGCCGAAATGGCGCTGAACGCGCTCCGCTAAACGCTTACCAGACCATTGCTTCGCGCAATTCCGCGCGTAGATTTGCCGGTATCTCAATCGTGCCTGAGCCTTGTTTCAGATCCGCAGGTGCGTCTTCGGGTTTGAGATAACGCCAGCCCTGAAAGGCCCGCTTGGGCGTCGGTTCAACGCCAATCAATTCCGGATCAAAGACCAGTTCGCAGGCCTTCCGGCCGCCACGATCCGTGATTTCCTTAACGTCCAGGATGCGTTGGCGCACCAGGATGATCCCTTTGGTGACCCAATAAATCGACCCGCCATCGCTGAGCTCGCCGCCGCGCTTCGGCACCATGCGCGTATGGTGATAGGGCAAGGGCGATGACTGCATCAGCCGGTTTTGCCAGCGTTCAATATCGGCAGCATCATCGGCCCCAACGCAGAGTTTCACCATGTGAATCATCTGCATAAAGGTAAACGAGGATTAATGTCTGTGAAGGTGGAAATTCTGTCACAGCACGCCATAACAGTGGAATTGTGTTGAAGACTAAAGGGATAATTCGATGTTGAGACTGATGGGATTGGCTGCAAGTGCAGCGCTGCTGACGCTGAGCGCACAGGCCGAAGATGGACATGATGTGTTTGGCACATTCATGACCCAGGCCAAGACGTCGACCGTGACGATTGAAGACTGCGGCGATGGTAGCCCTTGCGGCCGTGTCTCCTGGATCGACCCAACGGCAATGGAACCCGGCATGACTCCGGAAACCGCCCTGACCCAGGCCGGTGAACCGGTGCTTGGCCTGCTCATGCTACAGGGCTTTGACAAACGCCGCCGGGATTGGCGCGGTGGCACGATTTACGATCCCGAAGCGGACAAATCCTATGCGTCGCGGCTGAAGCGTCTGGATGATGGACGTTTGCAGGTCAAAGGCTGTGTCGGCCCGATTTGCCAGACCCAGGTTTGGGAAGTGGCCCCGGAAGCGCTGCAAGCGTCTGCGCCCGCAACAAACTAGGCGTAAGTGACCCGTTGGCGCTTGCGCATTTGGCGCGGCGTGCTACCTCGCGGCTTTCAAGTCGCGCGGCCAGCAAGGAGACAGCGTCATGGGCACACTTGGTAAAGACGCCACCCCACGGATCGAATCCGATACGATGGGCAATGTCGAGGTTCCAGGCAATAGATACTGGGGCGCCCAAGCGCAGCGATCCTTAGGTAATTTCAAGATTGGCTGGGAAAAGCAGCCTTTGCCGCTGGTGCGGGCGCTCGGCATTGTGAAACGGGCGGCGGCTGAAACCAATATGGCGCTTGGCAAGCTCGACCCAACGCTGGGCAACGCGATTGTCACTGCTGCAAATGAGGTCATGGAAGGCAAGCTCGACGCGCATTTCCCTCTGGTGGTCTGGCAGACCGGGTCCGGCACGCAGTCCAATATGAATGCGAATGAAGTGATCGCTAATCGGGCGATTGAGATCCTGGACGGCGAGATCGGCTCGAAGAGTCCGGTCCACCCCAATGATCACTGCAATATGAGCCAGAGCTCAAATGATACATTCCCGACCGCGATGCATATTGCCAGCGCCGAGGAGATTATGCATCGTCTGCTGCCAGCGCTGCAACAATTGCACAACGCGCTGAACGACAAGGCACAGGCCTGGACAGAGATTATCAAGATTGGCCGGACGCACACGCAGGACGCCACGCCCGTCACGCTGGGCCAGGAATTTTCCGGCTATGCCAAAATGGTTGAAATGGGCATCCAGCGGATTGAGCAATCCCTGCCGGCTCTGCTGGAACTGGCGCAGGGCGGCACTGCGGTCGGGACCGGATTGTCGACGCCGGTTGGCTTTGCCGAAGGCGTGTCGGAGAAAATCGCGCAGATCACAGGTCTGAACTTCGTAACAGCGCCAAACAAGTTCGAAGCGCTGTCAGCACATGATGCCATGGTGTTTGCACATGGCGCGATCACGACGGCGGCCATGTCCTGCTTCAAGATTGCTAATGATATTCGCTTCCTCGGCTCTGGTCCGCGCTCCGGCCTGGGCGAGCTCGCGCTGCCGGAAAATGAGCCAGGTTCCTCAATCATGCCGGGCAAGGTCAACCCGACGCAGTGCGAGGCGATGACGCAAGTCTGCGCCCATATTCACGGCAATAATGCCGCCATTGGTTTCGCAGGTAGCCAGGGGCATTTCGAGCTCAACGTGTTCAACCCGATGATGAGCTATAACCTGCTACAATCGATCCGGCTCCTGGCCGATGCGGCGGTGTCCTTCACCGAAAACTGTGTGGTCGGCATCGAGCCACGGCTAGATAATATCCAGAACGGACTCGAAAACTCTCTCATGCTGGTGACGCCGCTCAAGGAAAAATACGGCTATGACCGCGCCGCCAAGATCGCCAAGACGGCCCACAAGAATGGCACCACCCTGCGCGAAGAAGCGATTGCTGATGGCATTCCAGCTGAAGACTTTGACGCAATTGTGCGGCCTGAAAAAATGATTGGGCCGGGGTGATCTTTGCGTGGAAGCGTTACAGGCTCTGATCGAAAAAGGTGCTAAATATCGCCCGCGTGGCTTTTGGATGGGTGATGTGAGCAACATCCGCCAATCGATACGGCCGATAGAGATTGCGCGTCGAGGGGGTTATACGCCTGATCCCGCTATTGAGTTCCTGAAAATCGGTTCGACAGTTGCGTCGCGAATTCTCGCTTATGTCCAGAGTGAATCTCTCGCGTATGGACGGGTTCGATACAGAGAAAGCATCGCCAGAACCATGAAATCATCGCTCCGTGCATTCGGTTCCGATGCATCCTTCTGGACCAACACGGATTTTCCAGAGTTCGAAAATCCAGCGAGGCACGTGACCGGACGCAGTGTGTGGCCATTGTCGAAATCCACTTTCGATACTGGCGTAATCGGCTGCAATGCAGAGATCGGTCTTATCTTCTGGGTTGAAGAAGAAGACTGATCGGGTCGCATGCGCTTTGTTCAGCCCGCCAATATGTTTGGAGTAACTGACGCGAATCGGAATCAGAGCTATACATCGTTCGGAATCATACCCTTCCATGCAAGAAAGCTCAAACTCATGAACACTGCGCCTGTCGGCTCAAAAGCCAATCCTTCCGAATTCGATGTTATGCCGCGCCTGGCCGAAGACGAGCCCTATTTCGTGATCCGCGCCAATGACCCGCTCTCCAGCGCCCTTGTCGAGTTGCACGCCTATATTGGCGCAGGCCAGGCTGGTGCCGCACACAATAAGCTGGCGGAAATCATGGCGCTGACCTCCGCCAAGGCACCACGACCGGCGTCCAGCCCCAAATATCGCGAAACCTTCGCCATTTCGCTGGCTATGGAACAGTGGCGCAACGCGCATCGCGGAGACTAGGCTTGGTCGAGCCCATCAATCTCAACAAGTTTCGCAAAGCCAAGGCGCGCGCTGAAAAACAGCAGCGGGCGCAGGAAAATCGCATCAAGCACGGGCGGTCAAAATCCCAGAAGGCGCAGGACCGGCTGTCGCAAAAGCGCGACTCTGCCGAACATGATGGAAAAAAACGCGACTGAATCGTTTTAAATTCTGGTCCAATCCTTGAGTGAGAGCCTGGTCTGGGGCAAATACAGCCCGGGTTTGGGACAATTGAAGGGACCGCGGACGTGATCAACACGATTCTCGTAATTGGGGGCGCCGGCTATATCGGCGCAAATGCCTGTAAGGCGATCAAAATGAGCGGCCGGGAACCGGTTGTTTTCGACAATTTCTCCAGCGGACATCGTCATTCGGTCAAATGGGGGGAATTGATCGAGGGGGATATCCGCAATGAGGCCGAGATCCGGGCCGCACTTGAAAAGGTCCGACCGGATGCCGTCATGCATTTCGCCGCCAATATTGAAGTCGGCGAAGGGGAGAAAGCCCCGGGCGCCTTTTACGAGAATAATGTCGCCGGAACCTTGAACGTGGTCCGCGCCATGCTGGATCTTGGCCTGCAAAATTTCATCTTCTCCTCGACTTGCGCCATTTATGGCGATCCGGAAAGCCTCCCGCTTATCGAAGACATGCCCAAGCGGCCGGTTAGTGTTTACGGGCGTTCAAAGCTCATGGTCGAAACCATTCTCGAAGACATGTCGCGGGCAGAAGGCCTGCGCTATGCGGCGCTTCGCTATTTCAATGCAGCAGGTGCCGATCTGGACGGTGAGGTTGGCGAAGAGCATGATCCGGAAACCCATCTCATCCCCAACGCGATCAAGGCCGCAGCCGGCATCGGCAAGGGGATGAAACTGTTTGGCGATGATTATCCGACGCCTGATGGCACGTGCGTGCGCGATTATATTCATATCGCCGATTTGGTCTCTGCGCACATCCTCGCGGCCGAACACATTCACAAAACGGGCGAAAGCCTGCAATTGAACCTCGGCACGGGTAACGGCTTCACCGTCAAGCAAGTGCTGGATGCTGTCGAGCGCGCAGTCGGGACACCAGTTCCTGTTGAAATCGGACCCCGTCGCCCGGGCGACGCAATCGCGCTTTATGCGGACACTTCAAAGTCGAAATCAGTCCTCGGTTGGGTTCCGGAGCACTCGGATATGGATACGATCGTATCCTCGGCTTGGAAGTTTCACAAACGCGTTTGGAAACTAGACTAGCGGTCTAAGCTGGCCGCAAGTCCCAAACGTGGACACCGCGCTGCGATAATCGAACCGGGTTCCAAGCCATCGAGCGAACCAGGTTCCAAATCGCCTCGCGAGTCGGCTTGACGGTATATTCGCTTTGCCAACGCAAGGCCCAGCCATCCTTTAGCCCGTGCCACATGCCTTTACGCATGCCTTGTAGATCTGCATGCCCCATGTTTCGCATATAGATATAGAGCATCAGGGCGATATGCCCTGGAAAGGTCAGAACCAGCACGGAAAGTGGCATATTCTTCAGATAGGCCCAGGTGCGGTTTCGGAAGCCATGATACATGGTGAACCGGCTGTATCGTCCGCTCGTGGCACTGCCCTTATGATGAATCAGTGCATCCGGCAGAAACACACATTTCTCATTGCTGAGCTGTAAACGCATGCCGAGATCGACATCCTCGCAATAGCAGAAGAAGCGTTCGTCAAAGCCGCCTATTTCGACAAAGAGTTCTCGCTCATACACGGCGCTGGCGCCGCAGGGACTGAAACAGAAACTGTCTTGATTGGGCAGTTCGGAGATTGGATGCTCAAATCCGCCCCGCCATGGAATTCCGAAGGCAAAATAGGCATCACCCGCGCCATCCAGCAGATCCGGCTCGTCCATATTGATCTGGCCACAGGCAAAGACGCGGCAGGTCTCGTGGCGCTGCGTGGCTTTATGGATCTCTGTCAGCCAATCCGCATCCGCCTCGGCATCCGGATTGAGAAGGGCCAGCCATTTTCCGGTCGCATATTGCGCCCCCAGATTGTTGCCCTTGGCAAAACCGTGATTCGCGTTTTCGCGTATAACACGAATTTCGGGAATTCCCTCAACATCCAGATTTGTAATGGGATTCACCTGGCTGTCATTGTCGACAACCACGACCTCGAAATCCCGAAAACTCTGTTTTTTCAATGAATTCAATGCGTTTTGCAGCAAGTCGCCCGCATTGTAATTCACAATCAGCACGGAAAAAAACGGCTGTACTCCACTCACGAATGACTCCCTCAAAGCAGGGCAGCGCCCCAATCATTCACGAGCACACGTATGCACATCGCCTGACACGCGACAACAGTAATTTTTGAGAATACGAGGAAACGTGCCGCTTTGATTAATATTCAAGCGGCGTATGCTTCCTCAATTCTTCCAACAAATTCCTACCGAATCAGAGCCTTGAGCTCCGCAATAAGATCTGTTTTTTCCCACGTGAAGGCACCGCTATCAGTGGGTTGGCGCCCAAAGTGACCGTAAGCGGCAGATGGCCCGTAAATTGGCGCCTCCAGTTTCAAATGGTTGCGAATGCCTCGTGGCGAAAGGTCGACCAGCTCGCGCAATTTGTTCGCGATCGTGTCCTCGCCAACTTCTCCTGTGCCGAACGTATCAACATATAAGGACAGGGGCTGCGCCACGCCGATCGCATAACTGACCTGGATATTACAGCGTTTGGCCAGTCCGGATGCCACGACATTCTTCGCCAGATACCGCGTTGCATAGGCGGCTGAGCGATCCACTTTGGACGGGTCCTTGCCGGAGAAGGCACCGCCCCCATGCGGCGCCGCGCCGCCATAGGTATCCACGATAATCTTACGTCCGGTCAGTCCGGCATCCCCATCGGGGCCGCCAATTACAAAGCGACCGGTTGGATTGACGTAGAATTTGTCTTCCTCTGGAAACCAGCCTTCGGGCAGCACGTCTTTTACGACCGGGCGGATGATTTCGCGAAGCTGCTCAAGCGTTGCTGAATCGGCATGCTGGTGCGAAACCACGATCGCGTTGACGCCAACGGGCCGAGAGCCGTCATATTGCAACGTCACCTGGCTTTTCGCGTCTGGCTCAAGCTCCGGATGGGTGCCGTCGTGGCGCAGCGCTGCCAGCTTGCGGAGGATCTGGTGCGAATAGACCAGCGTCGCCGGCATCAATTCGGGCGTTTCGTCTGTCGCATAGCCAAACATGATGCCCTGGTCGCCTGCGCCTTCTTCCTGGTGCAGGCCCTGGCCGGCTTCGACGCCCTGAGCGATTTCTGCCGACTGACCATGAACATGGTTCTCTACCGACATATTCTGCCAATGAAACCCGTCCTGCTCATAGCCAATGCTCTTGACCACGTCGCGAGCCGCCTGGTTCATTTCATCCTTGGTGACGACGGCCCCATTATTGGTCCGAACCTCGCCGGCCAGCACCACGCGATTGGTCGTGGTCAAAGTCTCGACCGCCACCTTGGCCGTCGGGTCCTTGCCGAGGAACAAGTCAACGACAGCGTCTGAGATCTGGTCGGAGACTTTGTCCGGATGTCCTTCGGATACGCTTTCAGAGGTAAATTCGTGGTGCTGTAGCGGCATAGCTCTTCTCCCGAAGCCTTCGATTAGTAGCGATAATGCTCAGGCTTGAACGGCCCTTGCGTGGTGACACCGATATAGTCGGCTTGCTCTTCGGACAGATCCGTCAATTCGACGCCCAGCTTGGCGAGGTGCAGGCGTGCGACTTTTTCATCAAGGTGTTTGGGCAAGGTATAAACCTCGTTACCATACTCACCCTTGTTCTCGTACAGCGCAATCTGGGCGAGCGTCTGGTTGGTGAATGAAGCAGACATGACGAAGCTTGGATGGCCCGTCGCATTGCCGAGATTCACCAGGCGGCCTTCGGACAAGAGAATGATCCGCTTGCCATCTGGGAAGGTGATCATGTCGACTTGCGGCTTGATATTTGTCCATTTGAAATTGCGCAGGCTCTCGACCTGAATTTCATTGTCGAAGTGGCCAATGTTACAGACGATGGCCATATCTTTCATCGCCCGCATATGATCGACGGTGAGAATGTCCTTATTGCCGGTGGCGGTGACGAAAATGTCGGCAGTTGGCGCCATCGTGTCGATGGTCTGGACATCATAGCCATCCATGGCCGCTTGCAGGGCGCAGATCGGATCAACTTCCGACACGGTCACGCGCGCGCCAGAGCCAGAAAGTGAAGCGGCAGAGCCTTTACCGACGTCGCCATATCCGGCCACGAAGGCGGTCTTGCCTGCCATCATCACATCTGTGCCGCGCCGGATCGCATCAACCAGCGATTCCTTACAGCCATACTTGTTGTCGAATTTCGATTTGGTGACGGAATCGTTCACATTGATGGCCGGGAAAGGCAGCTCATTCTTCGCGGCCAATTGATAAAGACGATTGACGCCCGTTGTGGTTTCTTCAGAAACGCCGCGAATGCCGGCCTTGATGCGCGCGAACCAGCCCGGCGTCTCGGTCATCCGCTTACGAATCTGGCGGAACAGGGCTTCTTCTTCCTCGGATCCCGGATTGTCGAGAACGGATGGATCGGCTTCGGCTTTCTCGCCGAGGATCAGATACATCGTCGCGTCGCCGCCATCATCCAGGATCAGATTGACGGTCTCGCCATTTGGCCATTCGAAAATGCGATCGGCAAATTGCCAATACTCATCCAACGTCTCGCCCTTGTGCGCGAAAACCGGTGTGCCGGCATCGGCGATCGCAGCCGCAGCGTGATCCTGCGTCGAGTAAATGTTACAGCTCGCCCAGCGCACTTCGGCGCCGAGCGCCTCCAGGGTCTGGATCAGAACCGCGGTCTGGATCGTCATGTGCAGCGACCCGGCAATCTTGGCGCCCTCGAGCGGCTGGCTCGCCCCATATTCAGCGCGCGCGGCCATCAGACCTGGCATTTCGGTTTCTGCGATCTCGATTTCCATGCGACCAAAATCAGCCTGGCTGATGTCTGCGACAGCGTAGTCCTGAGACATATCAACAATCCTTTATATGAAATTTGATCGGGCTATAGCATGCAGGTTCGCTTTGTACAGGCGCGTTTTGAAAATCTCGCAGCGAATGGGGCTTTGTTAATGTTGCGATCGTCTGGCCAAGACCTGCGAGGTTGACTATGTGCAGCGCCAAAGCGTGCGGAAATGAGGTCGACCATGAGCGTGGTAAAACTGGAGTCGCTGGACTGGAGCATTGGGACCGGGAAGCCCCTCGCGGTGATTGCCGGACTGAACGTACTCGAAGACATGGACCTCGCCATCACGGTCGGCACAGAACTGAAATCGCTCTGCGCCAAGCTTGGTCTGCCCTACATTTTCAAGGCGAGTTTTGACAAAGCCAATAGATCTTCGATCAAATCCTATCGCGGTCCGGGGTTTGAAACCGGCATTCCAATGCTGGCCGAGATCAAGCAGGAACTGGGCGTTGGCATCTGCACGGACTTGCATGAGCCTGAACAGGCGGATGCCGTGGCCAAAGTCGCGGATCTGGTGCAGCTCCCCGCATTTCTGGTCCGCCAAACCGACCTGGTTGTCGCCACGGCGAAAGCCGTCGACGCGCATGGGAAAGTCATCCACGCCAAGAAAACGCAATTCATGGCGCCCTGGGATACCAAGAATATCGTCTCGAAAGTCGGAGAAATCCTGCCAGAGAACCGGCTGATCCTTTGCGAGCGCGGCACCAGTCTTGGCTATAATAATCTTGTCGTCGACATGTTGGGCATTCAGCAAATGCAAGCGCTCGGCTGTCCGGTAACGATTGATGCGACGCATGCTGTGCAATTGCCGGGGGCGGATCCGCGCACGGCTGGGGCCTCCACAGGTGGACGCCGCGAAGGCGTCGGCACAATTGCCAAATCCGCCGTCGCCGCCGGCGCCGATGGCGTATTTCTGGAATTCCATACCGATCCCGACAAAGCGCTGTGCGATGGTCCGAGCTGTCTGCCCTTGACCGCCGCAGAGCCTTTGCTGCGCGAGCTCAAGGCCATTCATGAGATCGTCAATTAAGGACGGACATTCCATTCCAGCAGCGTCGCGCCATCCGCGTCACTGCGGATCAGGCCATAAGCACCGGTTTTCAATTTGATCGAGTCCAGCTCGCATTGAACCTTGATCACCGCGTCCAGGACAAAGCGCGCAATCCCGTTTGATGTCACGATCAAGACGGGCGGCCAACTGATTGGACCGCAAAGGGAATCGAGCAGGCTGGCCCATTCGGCAATCAGGTTATCCGGCGATACGTCCCAGCCCGGCGGTGGTACCGCATCGCGATCCCAGGCCTGAAGCGCCGCGTCGCCAATCCGGGCGATGACCTGGTCTTCCGGCTGGTTCTCATCCGGGCCGTAATCGATCTCGCGCAGAAAATCGAGCACCCTGAGATCAGGCCGCTCGTCATAGGCTTGCAGGATCGTCTCGGCCGTTTGCCGCGTGCGTTGCAGTTCGCTGCAATAGGCGGCGGTAAACCCGTTCGGGGCGATGCCGCGAAAGTGCGCTGCGAGCCGATCAGCTTGCGCCCGTCCCGAAGAAGATAAGGCGAGATCTGTCCGCGCGCCCACGCGGGTGACCGTATCGCCCTTGTCGAACGTATTGCCGTGCCTGACGATATAGATGTCCGTCATCGCAGATACGCCGCCAGCGGTTCGCCATTGCGGGTGATCAGGGCTTCAGCATGCGCGGCGTCTTGCGGTGTATCAATGCCCCACATGGCGCTCGGCGCGGCGGGGACTTTGACCGCCTGAATGCGCATTCCATTTTCCAGGAACCGCAACTGCTCGAGTCCTTCCAACCCTTCATAATGGCCTTCTTTCAGGGACACGAACGCCTCCAACGCGCTGCGTTTATAACCGTATAGACCGATATGCCTCCAGACCGGCGACATGGGCCCGGCTTCGCGCAATTTCGATTCCTTGCGCATGGCCGGAAGCAGGTTTTTCGAGAACCATAGCGCCTCGCTTTGAGCGTTGAGCACACATGTCGTTCCGGAGAAAGGGGTTTCCTGCTTGCGCGAGCGCAACTCGTCCAGATCGTCCCAGGACATCTGAACCACCGGTGTGACAGCGTCGAGATCAGTGTTACGACCCGCCTCGATTATTGCCGTGATATAGCCCGGCGGCGTGAACGGCGCATCGCCCTGCAAGTTGACGATGAACTCGGCGTCCGGCGCGACGTGATTAGCAGCCGCCAGCGCGCGGTCGGTGCCGGAGGGCAGGTCTGGATCCGTCATCACGACTGGCGCACCTATGTCCCTGGCATGAGACTCAATCGCTACGTGATCGGTTGCGATGACATAGGAGACGTTTGTTTCTGTCTCCGCACAGAGGCGCGCAATCGAAGCGACACGGCTGAGCAGACTTTTTCCGGCGATCAGGTGAAGGGGTTTTTGCGGAAACCGCGTTGAGGCATAGCGGGATGGAATGACGATGAGCGTCTTCATTTTCAAGTCCTCAACCATCAGGTTCTAGCGTTCAGTCCCTGCTCCTACTGAAGGCCGGGCGGAATTCCAAGTCTTAGGCCTGCACCGCATCGGAGCGCACCCGGTTTCGCAAAAGGTGTTTTCAGGATCCGTCAATTAACAGCAAGTATGTGTTCTGGACGCGCAAACGGCCTTATGTGACACAGCAGATCGGTCCCGAGCGAGACCTGAAGGAATAGAATGACCATCCTGATCACCGGAGTTGCGGGCTTTATTGGCGCCCATGTCGCCAAGACGCTTCTGGCGCGCGGTGACTCGGTGATTGGATTCGACAATCTGAACTCTTATTATTCGGGCCAATTGAAGCGCGATCGACTAGACCATCTGTGCGTCGGCGGCGACTTTTCCTTTCATGAACTCGATGTTGCGTCTCTGGACACAATGAAATCGGCTCTGGATGGACGCAAGCCGACAAAAATCCTGCATCTGGCGGCACAAGCCGGGGTTCGATACTCCCTGCAGAACCCGGCAGCCTATACGAAAGCGAACCTGGAAGGGCATTTTGCCATGCTTGAGCTCGCCCGTGCGCTCGAAATCGAAAACATGGTCTATGCCTCGTCCTCCTCGATCTATGGCGGTAATACCAAAATCCCGTTTTCCGAGACGGATCAAACCGACGATCCGGTCTCGTTCTATGGTGCGACCAAGAAATCGAACGAGTTGATGTCGCAATCCTATGCCCGGCTTTATGGACTGTCTCTGACCGGGTTGCGGTTCTTTACTGTTTACGGCCCGTGGGGGCGCCCGGACATGGCCTATTGGCTGTTTGCGGAAAAAATCCTCAAGCAGGAGCCGATCAAAATCTTCAATCACGGCAAGATGAGCCGCGATTTCACCTATATCGATGATATCGTCTCCGGCATTGTCGCTGCTTTGGATCGTCCCGCGCGCCAATTGGGACTGCAAGTGCCGCATCGTGTCTACAATCTTGGCAATGATCGCCCGGAACCGCTGATGGATCTCATCCGCTTGACTGAGCAAAGCGTGAATGCGCAAGCGATCAAGCAATATGAAGATATGCAGGCCGGCGATCTGGAACGCACCTGGGCAGATATCGATCGCGCGAGAGCGGAGCTGGATTATGAGCCGCAAGTGGGCTTAAAAGATGGCCTGGCGCATTTTGCAGACTGGTTTGTGCCGCGCTGGAAAACGTATTGCTGAGCTCATCAGGCTCACCCGGAAACAGGATTCACGAAAATGACTTCGCCCAGGATGACGGCTCTGGAGGTGCTTGAGACCGAACGCGCCGGGATTGATGCCTTGATTGAGAAGCTGACGGACGCGGATGGCGATCTCAGTCAGCAATTCCAGCAGGCGATCGACGCAATCATGACGGCGGACGGTCGGACCATTGTAACGGGGATGGGAAAGTCCGGCCATATCGCTCGCAAAATCGCGGCGACATTTGCCTCTACGGGAACGCCAGCCGTCTATGTTCACCCGGGTGAAGCGAGCCATGGCGACCTGGGCATGATCTCCAGTCAGGATGTGGTGATTGCTTTGTCAAATTCCGGAGAGACGCCCGAATTGGGCGACATTATTGGCTATTGTGGGCGTTTCGATATTCCCCTGATCGGGATGACGTCCGGTTCCGGATCGACGCTCGCTGCAGCATCAAACATCAAATTACTCGTCCCGAAATCCCAGGAAGCGTGCGGAATCACGAAAGCGCCAACGACTTCGACGACACAAATGATCGCACTCGGCGATGCCCTCGCGGTCGCCTTGTTGCGGCAGAAAGGCTTTAGTGCGCGCGACTTTCACAAGTTCCACCCCGGCGGGAAACTTGGGGCGGCATTGAAACGGGTCACGGACCTGATGCACCACAAAGAAATGCCACTCTGTTCGCCTGATGCGGTATTCTCTGACATCGTAGCAAAGATTACCGATGGTGGATTTGGGTGCTGCGGCGTGGTTGATGACAATCGGCTGATCGGGATCATCACAGATGGTGATATTCGACGAGCCTTGAGCGGCGCTGTCGACAGGCTGAACGCCGCGATGATTATGACTAAGTCCCCTCGCACCATCGCAGAAGATGGGCTAGCCGCCGAAGCGCTTTCGATGTTGAACGAATTCAAAATCACAGCACTGTTCATCGTGAACGCCGAACAGCAGCCGGTTGGCCTGCTGCATGTTCATGACTGTCTTGCGATTGGTGTTGTTTAAGCTACAGAGCCAAGGCACAATTTGTGCATAGCGAGCTTGGACTTTTGAAATCAGTCCGAGCCGGCACGAGGTGGGGAAATCTATGACGTTTACGATCCATCCAGCTATCTTGTGTGGGGGTGCTGGAACGCGGCTTTGGCCATTATCGACGCCGCAAACACCAAAACAGTTTTTGTCGCTCACATCGACCCAGAGCATGATCGAAGAGACGGCGATGCGTTTTCAGTCAACGCAACGCTCAGATCTGGAGTTCGCCAAGCCTCTGGTGGTTGGTTCAAAGCGTCACGAAGCCTTGTTGAGGAAACAGCTTCCCGATGCCGATATGGTTTTAGAGCCGATGGGGCGAAACTCAGCGCCAGCCGTCGCCGCGGCGTGCTTATCGCGCGCGCCGGAAGATCTTATTCTCATATTGCCCGCTGACCACGATATTCGCGACATAGACGCGTTTCACGATGCGATTGCGATCGCAGCGCAAGCGGCAGAGGACGGTGCCATTGTCACGTTCGGGATAGAACCGACACATCCTGCAACCGGCTATGGCTACATTAAAACAGCCGGGAAAACCCGCAGCTCGCTCGCCCGTGACGTCGAGGCCTTTGTCGAGAAACCTGACTCAAAAACCGCGCAAAGCTATATTGATGCCGGAACCTATTATTGGAACGCTGGCATTTTCTTGTTCAAAGCGAACGTAATGAGTGCGGCGCTTGAACGGTTTGTCCCGGAGGTTTACGCCGGAACACGCAAAGCCATGGGCGACCAAATCCGCGCCAAGATCGACCTCATAGCCGAGACATTCGCCGAGACTCCAAGCATATCGATTGACTATGCAGTGATGGAAAAAGCCTCAAATGTAAAAACAGTGCCAGTGAGTATGGGTTGGAGCGACGTTGGCGGTTATCGCGCGCTGCATGAGCTACTGACGAACAACGCGAGCGAAAATTATACAAGTGGCCCAGTGCATGTACAGAATTCGACGGGCCTATATGTGCGCTCCGAAGGTCCAGCGATCGCCGTCAATGGCATTTCGAATCTGGTCATTGTGGCAACAGATGGCGAGGTCATGATCACGCCGAAGAATGACGATGCGGCTGTGAAAGCACTTGGAAAGGTGGTGCAATCAGATCGCTATGCACTTGACTTTTCAAGCGCACTCAGGGAACGCGCAAGAGACTGGCTTTGGACGGCTTTTGATGTTTGGTCCAAAATCGGATGGGATCCCGTTCGAGGTGGTTTTGTAGAACAATTGCACATGGACGGCACACCCGATGTTGATGCCGTCCGCCGAGTCCGCGTTCAGGCGCGACAAGTGTTTAGCTTCGCCAAAGCTATTGAAATGGGATGGCCAGGCTCACAAGCGGCAAAGGCGCTTGTCGATAAAGGTATTGATTTCATCGATACGCGATTGCGCCACGATGATGGTGGATTCGTCCACTTGATCGATGCTGATGGTGACCCGCTGGATAAACGACGAGATCTCTATGATCATGCTTTCATCATACTAGCAGGATCAGCAGCATACTCGTCGACCGGTAATCTCACAGCGCTACAACTTGCTCAAGACGCACTCGAGTACATTAACTCAAACCTCAAGGATGAACTGCACGGCGGATGGTTTGAATCGAGCGAATTCGAGCTGCCACGACGAGCCAATCCACATATGCACATGCTTGAGGCAATGCTCGAACTCCACAAGGCAACAGATTCACAAGCGGCTCTGCAGCATGCCTCAGAAGTCGTCCATTTGTTTGAAACGAAGTTCTTTAATCCAAAAACGGACATTCTGGCGGAGTATTTTAACGCAGATTGGTCTTGCCGGGAATCAGACGACTGGGTCACTTGGGAACCCGGGCATCACTACGAATGGGCCACCTTACTCAGCCAGTATGATGCAATTTCAGGTCACGATTCGCTGAGTTATCAGCGTCGAATGATGCGCCGAGCCGATCAGAGCGGGCTGAATTCAAAAACTAAATTTGCGTTCAATGCGTTGAGGGCGGAGAAAACACTGCTGAACGCCAACAGCCGTTTGTGGCACCAACTTGAGATGTTTCGAGCGCACCTGATAATCCCAGGTCTGATTTCGAGGTCCGAAACAGAAGCTTTATTACGCCGTGTGTTTGAGGCCTACTTACAAAAAGGTCCATCAGGCGGTTGGCTGGATGAAATTTCCGAAAGAGCTTCCGACAATTCCTCAGTTGTTCCGGCCAGCATGCTGTATCATGTCGTCACGGCTTTTTGCATCTTGTCGAACAAACAATAGCTATTTGTCAGTCTGAGCAAAATGAGCATCCATTTGGGTATACACATCGGCAATCGGGCCGAAAGCCCGCATAACTCCCCGATCCAGCCAAATTCCTAGCTCACATACGTTCCGAAGCAATTGTCGATTATGGCTAGCGATGACGGTTATCCCAGCCTGATCGACCAATGAGTTCATGCGCTCAGCGGCTTTGCGCTGAAACCGAGCATCGCCTGCGCCAATCCACTCATCGAGCAACAAAATCTCTGGTGAGAAGGCCGTTGCTGCAGCAAAAAGCAGGCGCATTCTCATACCATCTGAATAGGTCCTTAGGGGAAGATCGATAAACTCGCCAAGTTCGCTGAAATCGATGATTTCCGGAACCCGGGCTTCTAACTCACGCCTGCTCCAGCCTTTGATTATTCCCCTGAGAACAATATTCTCTCGACCCGTCGCATCCGGTTGTATGCCGAGATTCATACCGTACAAGGATGATATTTTGCCTTGGGTCAAAACTCGACCGCTCGTCGGTGAGTATATCCCCCCCAACACTCGCAAAAGTGTCGATTTTCCCGAACCATTACGGCCCACTAAGCCCACCTTCTGTCCTTTAGAAACAGAAAAAGATACATCCCTCAAAGCTTGAATGTATTTCCTTCTACCAACCAGGACCAATTCATCGGGCCGGGTGCTAGGTGCTATCTTTTTATCTGCGCCTCCCGTCAGAGGATAGAATAAAGAGAGATTTTCGACATCAATTTGAGCCATGCATCAAAACCAAAATACAATTCGCTGTCGAAATCGAGAAAACAACAAAAAGGCCACCAGGGACACGATGCAAAACTGCACTGCCATGAATGCCCAACTTTCATATGGAATTCGATTGTCGAGAAGGGGAGCTCTAAAAATCTCTAATGCATGAAACAGTGGGTTCCACCAAAGATATTTCATTAGAGACGGCATTTGCGAAGGCAACCAGAAGATTGGCGTCATGAACAACATTGGAAGCATGACCGCTCTGATCAAATGGGCCAAATCTCTGAACCGGGCGCCAACGATTCCAACCAGTAACTTAAAGAAAAACGTATTCACAAACAAAAACAACAAAGCTGGAATCGACCACAGCGCAGTAACGCTGTAGTCTCGCCCCAAATAAAACAGGGCCGCAAACACCACCATCGTTATGAAAAGCAAATTGTAAATTTCCCGCATCGCGCTCTTGTAAACATAAGTACTGAGCGCGAGAGGCTCACTTTTAATCCAACCACTTGCGCTGAAGAATACGTCTGGCGAAGCGATAATCGATTGCGACAAGTAAACCCACAAATAGAATCCCACAACCAAATAAGCGTCGTAATACGTGGCATCGTCGACAGCCAATAGCGACGAAAAAATTGTAATCTTAACAAACACAAAAGCTGCGAACGAAAGCATAACCCAAGACACGCCAATCAAGGATCGACGGTACATTGATGAAAACTCTTGCCAGGACAATGATATCCAAACTCGCCAAGCAAGGGCCCCATCAATAATATCTTTTGCGGCAGCTAAAGGCTGAAGTTCTAGTCCCCGAACTGGTCGGTTCACATCCATCTCGCGCATCTTGGATCCTTGCGTCAATCGAGTCTTTGAACCATCACGGATTGAATACAACTGGACAGCTCTCGATCATCGACTTCTCCCAAAGACTCGGGACGGATCGCGCGCGGACTTTCAATGGAAACAAGATTGCCTTTGTCGGAGTGTACGAACGCAGGCTGAATGATCGCCGAAACCGTTGCAGGGAATGGTTTCTCAATGGAGTTCAGCCTTGCTTTCAATCTGCGCAATGGGGCGAGTCTTCCCCCCATTTCGCTCAATATCGTCACCGCACCCTTCAGTGGAGCACCATTAAAAGTCAATGTTGTACCATACAAAATATCTACCGCCATGGCGTCGACAACGCGGACTGTTAGTCTGTATTTTCCCTTCTCTAGCGCTGGAATTTTAACAGTACTAGAAAGACTGGCACCGGCCCAACGTCCAATTTCTTCTGCATGGTGCCAACCTGTGCCATTCACGTAGGAGCGAAGGTCTATGGTTGTTGTTCCATCTGCGTTGGCATTGTCGGCACCAATATCGGTCCGATGTGGCGCGTAGCTTTCGCGAGTATCCGCTGGTCCCGCTAATTTTAGTTCTTGGTATTTGCGGTAATAGTAGTGCAACTCATCCCTAGTTTGATCGAGTTGCCGCTTGAGCAAAACGGAACTTTCGGATTCCTGCGTTTGCGTGTCCTGTCTGGAGGAAGCAATAATGGTATCCTTTTCAATCAACTCTCGATCCAAGGCTTCCAGCTTTGATTGCATCTCCTCGAACTCTATTCGCTTCGATTCGAGCGTCTCACGGTTACCTGCAAACTCGATGACCGCCTTTTCGCTAAGGTGGCGCGGCGTATGATTTGACTCTTGCGCTGACAAATCAGCAGAGTTTTCCAGCTCTGAGTAGAGCTCCAATTGAGATGAGCTTTCGTACAAAAACCGCTCTGCAATCACCGTCAGAAGCGACGATGTCGAGAGATTTTCAGCTTTGTTTAATCTAGGAGAAGTCAAACGCAATCTGTCCTTGAACAATGCGTTCAAGTTTCGGGCAGTGCCTTCAAAGTTGTGAATGTTTACCAACATACTGACGTCACTATTCTGCTGGTAAAAGTTCAACATTTCAGTATGGTAGTCCTCCCAGTGCTTCAATGATGGCTCAATAGATTCAGTTAGACCATTCGTATTTCGACTTGTGCTTGCGACGAAATCCGCTGGAGAACCATAAATCAGCAAAAAACGCGAATTGGGCTCGAAATCTTTCCAAAAATCCAGCAAAGAAATATTCAGCTTGTCGGACCATCCCCAAAAGTCGTTTTCCGAGTTCGCGATGATGAGATCAGCCGCTGCGATTTGCCACGCCTTTCCCAGCTGATGCGGAGAAACGAGCCCAACCGCTTCATCGCTCAATCCTGCCACCTGGCGCATTCGTCTAGTCAGTTCGAGCGGAGTCAATCCGGAACGCGGTGCAGCCACGGGTGATTGAACACCCATCTTTTTCAACCGTTCTTGTGTAAACGAGCACCACTCTTCCTGAATGCTGCAAGACACTACAATTGTCATTCTATCCGTCCTCCGTGCAGCAGCGCGTTCACCGCCCACTTTGCCTCATACTCACAAACAGATTATCAAACTAAAGGCTACTCAAGAGGTGCATCAATCCACAAAAGTAGAGAACCGATCATTTTTGCGCAATCTGACGCTAGATATACAATGTTAATGTCACGATCGAACCGTTAATGCCCACATACGCCAAAATCACGTGACAAGTCTTTCGAATGCAACACCAGGAGTTTACTAAACGCCGATGACAATTTCTCCAGAAGAACAAATTCTGCACTCGGTTTTTCCGCCGAAAGACGTGTTGGTTTTGGGGATTCCCTCTCAGTCCCGTATCGAGCAATTGGCCCGCCTGGGAGCGAAACGAATAATCGTGGTGGATGCAGATGAAACTCAACTAAACGCGTTTCTTCAAAACAAGGCGTTCAACAATCTCGATGTGAGCGTGGACGTTTGCGCTATTACCGAACTTGGACAACCTGTTAGCTATTACACGGCAAGCTTGAAACGCGAATCGGGATTTATCCCACCGGAGGCACTTCGGTTCCTTTGGCAGAATATCGCAGCGACAGAACAGCTCGACCTCGAATCATCGATGACCTTGTCCCAATACCTCTCTCGAACAGAATACAACTTCAATTGGCTCGTTTCCGACAGGTTGGATATCGGCAGAATTATTCGTAGCTCGGAGGACATGCTTCGTGCGTTCGACTTAATGATGTTTCGTACCGCAAGCGGGTCGCAGAAAGAAATAATCGCGGATCAAGCGAGCGTCGATCAAAAGTTGAATGCACTCGGTTTTTTCAAAGTTTCGGAAGCCCAGGACAGACATCCAAAGTTGACGATTTCAATTCATGTCAACGACTGGAAGAGTCGACTTGAGCTGAAATTGCGGGCGCTTCAAGAGAATGTAGACAAGGAATTTATCTCGCATGCAAAGGAGAAAGAAAGCCTCGTCTCTCAAATTGAGTCCCTCACCGCTGCCATCAGCAGAGAACGCGCCGAAATCGCCGAGCAGCTTGCTGATTGGGAGACCGAACATGAGGCGGAAACCACGTCGCTAACCCAAAGACTCGAGCAAACCAAATCCAAACTCCAAGCAAGCGAGCGTGCCATAGAATCGGCCGGCAAAGAAAAGCAGGCGATCGAGCAAGAAATGGAAATCCTCAAGAACGCGCATACCGATTCAGAGTCACGACTGAAGCACGCGCACGAGCAAACGCAGTCAAAGCTTGAAAACGCTGAGATCGAACTCGAAAAGCTCACGCAAGATTATCAAAAATCTGAACAAGCAACCGAACTAGCCAACAAGAATTTGTGCGAGCTCAAACGAGAACTAGAAGATCTTCAGGCCGCGAACTCGGCACTCACGAATAAGTTGCGGCAAAGCACCGAAAAATGCGATGCTCTGAGCAAGCAAAAAACAGTTTCCGATAACAACATTGCTGCGCTTCGAGAAAAGCACGCTCACTTGAGCCAAAAATACGTCGATCAAGAACAGATCATCGAAGAGATTGTTCGAGAGATCGCCGTCGCGGATGCGCAGCTCAAGCACAAACCGAATGCGACGCGTCGAAAGAGCTCCACTCCGAAGAAAACGGCCCCAAAATGAGCTCTGTCCTCGGTCAGTTCAGGCAGCACCTAACGGAGAGCTTGTCGGCGATAGAATCCCACGACAGTCGAGAAATTGCCTCTACGCAGACTCTCTCTGCAGCACTCGAACTCGTCAGAACGAAGATCTCGAAGATCGACTTTCCTTTGATACAGCCAGTCCGAACCGTGCATCACTTTTCCTGCACCGGCGGGACACTGATCGCAAAATGCATCGCGTCTATGGCCAACACGGTTGTTCTTAACGAAATCGATTTGTTCAGTAGCATCCCTTTCCGCGCCGCAAATAATCGATTCACGCCAACCGACATTCTAGCTTTGCTGAATCAAGCGGGCAGCCCCGCGAGCGATGAACTCATTGTGGATCTTTTTCTCGATAGTATTGATCGGCTTCGAGAGCATTACTCGCGGAGGGGGCAATACTTAGTTTTGCGCGATCACACACACAGCCACTATCTTTACGGTCGCGGAGAACGCTCTGTATCGGATATGCGTTCACTGCTGATGCAAGCAAACATCCCATGTGTTTCAATGGTGACTGTACGCGATCCAATCAGAAGCTATGCGTCTATGGTGAAGAAAGGGTGGGAGAACCACATCCAGCCGGCATCGTTCGATGAATACTGCCAGCGATATCTTCGATTTCTTACAGCCTATGCTGGCGTAAAAATAGTAAAGTACGAAGATTTTGTATCAAATCCGAAAAAGGTCATGCGTGACATTTGTAACCATCTTTCCCTTACGTATTTTGATCGGTTTGAGGAAGTGTTTGATTCGTTTGACTTCTCGGGTGATAGCGGGCGCTCGAGCGGGAAAATCGAACCACGGCCGAACCTTGAGCTGACAGAACCCCTGAGAAATGAAATTCTTTCATCGGAATCATATACAGAACTCGCTGCGATGTTAAAGTATGAACCGTTGGGGAAATAGGGCACCAGGATATGAGGCCATTCTTTTCGATTGTCACAGTATCCTACAAGGACGCATGGGCCTTCTCGAAAACAGCTCGGTCTGTATTTCGACAAAAACACAACAACTTCGAATACGTAGTTGTCGACGGCGACTCACAGGACGGCACAAAGGAAATAACAGAATTTTGGCAACGCAACGGTCTCGTCGACAAATCCATTCATGAACCGGATGGCGGGGTTTATGATGCGATGAACAAGGCCATAGACCTCGCCGAGGGTGAGTACATTTGTTTTCTGAACGCCGGAGATATCTTTTCGTCAGACGATATTCTTGAGCGGGCGGAAGCCGTTTTGTCCTCGGATCAGCTTGACGGATGCTTGGCCTGGGGCGAACTGAATGGCAAAGTTTGGGCATCGTGGCATCCTGGCGAAGCGTTTAAAATGTCCAGCCTTGGATTCTGCCATCAGGCATTGTTTGTAAAAACCGCCCTGCTCAGAGAATACCGGTTCGATGATAGAGCACACAAGACGGACAGCGACACGCTTCAACTTGGGCGTTTGTACGCCAATCAAGCCCAAATTCCTTTAATTGAAGAAGTATGGGCGATTCGCGGAGGTGAACCAGGCATTTCGGCAAATCTTGAAAGGACGCGGATTTCAATCCTCGATACCCTTCAGTCCGAGTATCCTGAACTCACAGAACAGTCGGCCTCTGAGATCATAAAGTTCCGCAGAGCCTGTTCCAACACTGCAGAAATCGTGCGCTTACTCGACCAGTTCAGCGAGCGGTTTCGCGCACACCTCGCACTGATGGTTCTGGACACATTGTTTCAACGCCCATCCAAAGCGCTCTCCGAATCCGAAGTTGAAGAACTTTTCTCACTTTGTAGAACATGTCTGGGCACGGAATGGAATTCCGAGTTTGATAGACTCATTTCAGCACAATCAAAGCGCGCAAAAAAAATTGGCGAAACGCGCGACCAGAAGGACAACTTAAGGCAGCAAATCAAAGAATTCTCGGCACAAGAAGAGAAGAGGTTTGCGAGAATGGGTGCGCTCACGCAGGTTGGGAGCTCTAAACGGTATACAGTCGCGCTAACGTCTTTCCCCGCACGCATTCCAACCTTGCAATTCGTGATTCGATCACTGGTTGAACAAACCACAAAACCAATTTCCATCAACCTTTTCTTGGGGCGAGACGAGATCCCGAACAACAACTGGTTACCTTCACAACTACGCGAGTTTGAGTCCGTCGGCCTGAAAGTTCATTTTGTCGACAAAACGGCGCATCAATATGATAAATTCTTGCATCAGTCGGGCTTAAATCATGATGCGGCTTATGTAATCGTTGATGACGACGTCATCTATCATCCTCATTCAATGGAAAAACTAGTCGAGGGACACGAACGCTACCCTGATTCAGTTATTGGCAATCGGTGTCATCTAATCGGCATGAATGGCGACGGGACGATTGCGCCATACGCCTCATGGGAACGGGAAGTAAAATCTAACCAACCGTCATTCGCCCTAATCCCAACAGGCGCCGGTGGCGTGTTGTATCCGCCCGGGTTTTTCTCAAAAGCTAGCGTGATGAGTCCACAGCAAATCCTCCGCCACGCACCCTATGCAGATGACATTTGGTTGAAATTCAATGCGCTGGCGATGGGAAAACCCACATATGCGACAGACTTAAGCTCCGGAGCCAATTGGTATCATCGATATACCCCAACAATGCGTGTTGGAACGCTAATGGCAGAAAATGTTTCTCTCGGTTTGAATGATATGCAGATAAAACAGTGCGCAGACTGGTTGAGCGAACGTGATCCAAACTGGCGAAACCTCTTTCTGGATGACACTTTGGAGATGGCCTGATGCAAATTCGATTATCTCGTTCGGAATTTGTCGAGTTCGGCCCTCATTGCGACGACTTTGACAATTGGCTTTTCAAAGCCTCTCGATCGAAATCTGCTATCGAGCTGAAGTTCGACCAATCCAACGTTGTGGTGACGCTGGACGCCGACGAAACACACACCGAGGCCAATGCTCGAGTAGCAGGAATCGCAACCCATTTTTCGCGTCACCCGCTCCATGCAGGGGCACGATACGTCATACCCATGCTTGGCGAGATCATGTCGCTGAAATTGCCCGCAAATTGCATTTACGCACTTCGCATACACGAACGCTCGATTGCGGACTTTTGGGCTCGAAATCTGTTCTACGCACTCAGCGTGAATGGTGATCTAAAATTTACCAGCGACAAGTCGACGGTCACTGATTTTCAAAGCAAGACAGCCAACGAATTTGCCGTGAGGTATCTTTGGTATTTGAGAAGTGTATACGAAGATGAAGCTTTCGCACAAAAAAACATTCTAGATAAGCTTCCCGTTGCTCTGTACTTTCCGGTGATCAAATTCGAGAATAAGACCTTGCAGGCTGGGATGGAGCAAATTCGCGATCTGAACATTCAACTCTCAAAAGACTTGGGGCGAACGCCCATGCACGAAATCGAACGAGAGCGGTTGGAGGAGTGTCGCTCGATGGTATTGAAACTGCTCGATTAAGTGGGGGAATTAGTGAGACATCAGGTAAAGCCGGGTTGCGAACCGGTGGTCGCGCCGAGTGCAACGGAAAAAAAACTCGATAACTTAATCGCGGTGCCACGCCATTGGCAACGACCGGCTGCAACAGAAGAAGCGGCGTATAATTCAATACTCAGGAGAGCGAGCGAGCTCGACTTACAGTACTACGGTGTTCCGTGGGCAACAGTAATAGATGGTATCCATGAAAGATCCCCCAAGGCACATGACATTCTGTTCGCCCTTCGCAACGTTCACCAAGATGAACCAACCTGCCATACCAAACGATGCACGGTAGCCCAGCACATTCGCGCACTCGAATACATTTATCTGTTCGAAGCCATCGGCATCACTGATCTGTTTTGGTCTCATGCAACCAACGACCTCACGGAATTTCATGGAATGAGAATTCATCCGTTCCCCTTGTTTCCAGCTCAAGCATCGTCTTATCAAGTGAGCGAGACTTCGGAGAAACGGCATTTGGCCAATTTCGTCGGGGCGTTTAATCCCAAAATCTATCTGAGCAACGTCCGCGAAATCATCTTCGGCGACACAGGCACGGCTGAAGATCTCCTGATCATCAAACGCGAACGGTGGCACTTTGATCGCGCGGTTTACGATGAACAAATCCACGGAAGTTCGGCATCAGACCATCAACTGGAAATTGAGGAGCAGATGAAGCAAGAGTACGTCGACGCGATAAAGCAGTCTTGGTTCACGCTTTGCCCGACGGGTTCTGGACCAAACAGTATCCGAATATTTGAGTCATTGATGCTTGGATCGATCCCAATCATTCTGACCAACCGTCTCAACCTTCCCGGACCGCACAAACTCTGGCGAGACTCTTGTATCATCGAAGAAGATAGCGAGTTGGGATATAGACGCGCACTAGACGTTGCGCGCGATATGAGCCTTGACGCAAAAACAAAAATGCTGAACTGCGGAAAGGCGTTGGCTACGTTCATCGATCCAGTGAACTATGCAAACATAATCATTGATCAAGTGAACAGCTAAAACGAGAATTTTGGACAGCGAAAATTATACACTTGTCCTTTCCACTTTCAAACTCACCTTAGATCTTGTTGGATAAGAACTGTTCTGTGCATTCGATAGCTTCATCGGCCTAACGCTATTTAATCTGGATTGCGACGCTCAACACTTGATCTTTTACCGCCCCCAACGCATCGATCCTAGCGACAAGTCAAATCTAATGTGTGAATCGTCAACGGCTGTACTTCTACGCTTCTAACTCGCTCCAAATATGCGAAACCAATTGAAGTTTCCGCGATCACCGAAATGGAGATGAATCCGAGAGAATGTCCTCATATCATCAACGATACATAGACAAACTGAAAACCCTCACTGATATCCGAAATAAAGATGTAGCCGTGTTCGGTTGCAGCTTTGGTCTCGAGTGCGGCCTATTCATCGACGAGAATGCAAATTCAGTCGTGGGGTTCGATGTTACTGATAAAATTGGAACTGAGTTCACCCACCCTAACGTCAGATATGAGCGGCGGTCTGTTGCTGACACAGGCGAGAGCGACAACGCTTTTGACATAGTTTATTCTTGCGCCGTGTTCGAACATGTCCAAGATCTCAAAGGTGGATTTCGAGAGGCGGTTCGGGTCTGCAAGCCAGGTGGCACGATTATGATTCTCAGCTCGCCGATATGGTATGCGCCATACGGCAATCATATGATTGCGAGAATTGAACAGCTACCATGGTGTCACTTGCTCTATTCTCCGCGCGCGCTTCGCGATTTAATCCTGAACACTGTTCCCGGTTTTATCGATCGTTCGGATGAACTAGACCAAATGATCGATACCATTTTCGACCCCGTTTACTTCAACCGGCTCCCTGCGCAAGCGTATTTAGATGCAGTTGAATCGCTTGAAGGCGTCCAAATCAAACAAAATGTGCTCTGGCCAGCTGCTGTCCGAGACGAGTACAAGGAAAAATACTTTGAGAAGTGCCGATCTATGGGATTTCAGGAGCAAGATTTGCTTTCTGGCGCACACTTTTTTCACGGTGTAAAGGATGAATAATGAGATACCCAACACTTCAACAATCCTTGCGGATTGTTCGAGAGATTTCTCCGGCCGCGGTTGAGAAAATTGTCGACATAGGTGTACAGCGGCGCACTGATTTTTTGATGGATGTATACCCGGACAAACATCATCATCTATTCGAGCCCGTGAGTGCCTACCATGTAGATCTTGAGAGTAATTATCGGTCAGCTGATATCAGCTACACGCTGCATAAGAAAGCGCTGAGCGATGTCGATGGGGTTCTATTCCTTCACAATACGAGCGTTGACGGGTCGGGTCGTGTGACTCATTCTCACATTAAATCCGAGCGAGAAGACAGTCTTCCATTCTTAATTGATATCGAAGAAATCGAAACTCGACGGTTGGATACCGCCCTCTCCCGAGAGAGCTTGGGGGATCTTTCATATTTGGTCAAACTTGATGTCGATGGTGTCGAGGAGAAGATCATTGACGGCGGAAATGATGTCATTGGAGGGGCTTCGTTCGTGGTTATTGAAGCATCCATAGGACGGCAGGACCTGTGCTCTAGGGCCGCGTTGCTTGAACGGTGCGGCTTTCGTATGTTCGATATCTGTGACAATGCCTATTATTATGGACAACTCGCCTTAGTCGACTTGGTTATGATCAATAATCGTTTGCGCGATCGAGAGATCAAATTTCGTCCTTGGCAATATACGGAGGGAAGAGTGGTCTGGCCGAAATGGCAACATGGTTTTGGCGACCACGTCCGTGAGCCAGTCAGCGATCCATTCGCGGACGACAGCTAGAAATATACCGCTAAAACGGAAGGCGAATCTATTGAACAATCCGACCACATCAATCGAATCGAGTCCCGCGGTTTCTGCTGAAAAGTGCATTCGTATCGGAGTGACAGAGTCGGCTATGTTACTAAGCTTGGCGTTTGAAGACAGCGCGGATCTTTCCAGCCAATTCGTACGGTCCAAGCTTCGTCACCTCTGGAATACAATTGGCTTTTACGACACTTCGTTCAACCTTCAAGACGAGCCCATTGAAACGATAAAGTGGTCGACGCATGCCACCGCGTCCATGCGCAAATACTGGCGCGAATACTTAAAAGCGTGTGCAGGCGCCACGAAAATTATTCACCTGTTTCGATCAATCCAGGACGCAAAGGAATTCATGCCCGAGGGTGAGGCCGCGCTGTATGGAATTTTCAGTGCGTTGTCTCCCGTGCCATCGTCCACAGAAAACTCGTTCACCTATAGTTGGGTGGAAAACATCTCTCATGGTCGAGCGGTTACAGTCGTATCTCCATTCGCGGCGATGATGATAGATCAGTTCAAGTCAAGTAGACTTCAGGTTTTAAGGCCAGCGTTTCATCCAAGTTCATTGCAGGGACTCGAGTTTCCATATTGCTTCAACAATGCTGGCCCACATGAGAATTCGTTTGAAACGATCGAATGGGCAATTGAACAAATTCAGAAGGTCACGCCGAACAACAGCATAATCATGTTATCCTGTGGGTCGATGGGTGTTCATATTGCGGATCGATTGCACAAACTTGGCCATGATGTGTTCTATTGCGGTGGCGCAATGCAATTATATTTCGGAATCATGGGTCAACGATGGCATACAAATTTAAACGATCGCGCTTTGCATCCCGCTGATAAATTACTCGATAGCCGCGTCACTCACCCGGAGCTTTGGATCAATCAGATGCCGTCCGAGTATATCCCCGCATTCGCTAAGAGTGTTGAAGGTGGCTGTTATTGGTGATGACCCAAAACGACTCGACTCGATTACCAACTCACCTCTTCAATGATATCGAGTTAGCCAAGAAAATGGAACATTGACATTAAAGCCTCCTCCGCTAGAGCGCAGACTGAACCCACTGAAATGAAACGAAAAATCTTCAAAAAGTGTATTCTGCACATAGGCGCGGAGAAAACTGGAACTACGACTATACAGCACTATTTGCGCGAAAATCGGTCTATTCTGGCGAGAAGAGGAATTGTATACCCAAGGGCATTGGACGCCGTACACTATTCACAATGGGAATTCGTAGCCGCGGCGCACCATGCGCCATGGCAACAGGATATGGGCGTCCAGCAAGGAATCGTTGATGCGCAAAGTCAGTCAGATTTCAGGAATAAGCTGGCAGAATCCTTAGACAAAGAATTTCGCAAACAGCAAAACGCCGAAATCCTGGTAATCTCGTCTGAACACTTTCACAGTCGGCTGGAAAGAAGCGACGAAATCGAATTCGTAAAGGGCTATCTCAGCGCCTGGGCAGCATCATTTCAAATTGTGGTTTACTTCAGAAGACAGGACGAACTTGCAATTTCGTTTCTCTCCACACGGTTGAAATCAGCTTCGGGATACGATCTGGATAACCTGCTGGGAACACTAAATGGTCCCGCTCGATATTACGAGCACGACAAGATCTATGAAAGTTGGGCGAATGTCTTCGGCGCTCAAGCCGTGACTCCGCTCGTTTTCGATCCCGAATTCTGGCCGAATGGCGATCTCATAGCAGACTTTTGTCGAGCGACTTCGATTCCTAAACTCAAACACTCCCATGAGAGGCGAAATCCATCTTTGAACCGAAAGGGATTTCAATTTATCCATGCCTTAAACGGCCTCTATCCACTTCCTCAGGGCGGCGAAGCGGATAAGAATCGACGAGCTCTGGTGGAACTTGTAGGAGAACTGTTCCCAGGGAGGTATTTCCCAATCTCCAGAAACCAAGCTCTATCGTTTTATCGTCAATTCGAACCAAATAACGCCCGGCTTCGGGAACTCGCATTCCCCTCACTAAAAGGAACGATGTTCTCCGACGATTTTTCAGCTTATCCGGAACAAGCAGAGCCGCTTGCGCCCAGCTACGCGGAAGCGGTTGAAGTTGCCATTGCCCTCTGGGAGACCACATCCGGAGCAGCCCGACGAAAACAGCCCTTGCTGAGTCGGCTACTGCGCCAGAGATAACGAGGCCCGGTCGCAGAATGTCCAAACCCCTTCTGTCCATAGTAATGCCCTCGTACAATCAGGTGCGATTTTTGAGGACGTCAATTGAGTCGATTCTCGAACAGAGTTACTCAGAAGTAGAATTGATAGTGAGCGACGGCGGTTCTACCGATGGATCCGCTGCTCTACTGGATGAGATTTCAAAATCAGATCCGAGGTTAACTTGGTGGTCAGAGCAGGACGCTGGACCAGCGCATGCGATCAACAAAGCTCTCTCTAGAGTGAGAGGGGAATATGTCGGATGGTTAAATTCCGATGATCTATACGTCGCCGGAGCATTTAAGCGGGCTATCGATGGATTCCAGAACAATCCGGATTGGATAATGATCTACGGCCACGGAGAGCATATCGACGCAACAGGGAGTTTTCTAAATCGTTACCCCACACAAACGCCTAATGTTGGCATGAAGGGCTTCCAAAAAGGAAGCTTCATCTGCCAACCAACCGTTTTTTTTAAATCTGTCATGCTCTCTCTGGTTGGGTGTTTAGATCAAAACCTGAGAACGGCGTTCGATTACGATCTATGGCTTCGCGCATTCAGCAGTTTCGCCGATAGAATTGGTTTCGTCGATCAAGTACAAGCTCAATCTCGGCTACACGCTGATTGCATCACACAAACATCGCGTGAAGTTGTCGCTTTGGAGGGGTTGCAACTCGGTTTGAGATATTTTGGAGAAAGCCAACCACATTGGGCCAGCACATACCTGGAGGAGCTCGGCTGGGAATTAGGCGCAGACAAATCCACGTTTTTGGCACAGTCTGAACAATTCTTGCAAAAAGCTAGTCGCTATTTGAGTGAGCAAGACAAGCAAGGTCTTCGTTCCGCCATTCAATACATAGACAGATAACCTGAACCCCGAACATCGAGAGCCACCTTAGTTTAGGCCCCAATATGCTGAAAAGACATTCTTTCCCCTTCCATACAAACTTATTTCGCGGACTGAGGGCACTATGGGTGCGCTTGCCGAAATCGGTTCGGCATGAGTTTTGGACCTTAGCTGGAACGCGTTGGCAAAGCACTTACGCACGCGCGAGGATCGCAAAGCCCGCAGCGCGGAGAGAAGCGAATCCAACTGACCCAATTGTCGTCGCCGGATTGTTCAGCACGGCGAATGGCATCGGCGAAGGTGCGAGAAATACATACCGCGCATTAAAAGCCGCCGGTCTTGATCCGATCGCCGTCGACCTATCCGAACCGTTTGCACCAATCGATGTTAAAACAGATATTCTCTGCCAACAGATGCCAGATTCTGAACAAGGTACCCTGATCCTTCAACTCAACGGCCCTGAGACAATGTCGGCGCTCCAACACCTCGGAATGGAGTTCGAACGGAACTGGTTTACGATCGGATACTGGGCGTGGGAATTACCCGTGTTTCCCGCGCAATGGGATGATGCGTTTCCTTACTTGTCCGAAATATGGACCATTAGTGAGTTTTCCGCGTCTGCGATCAAACAACATCCCAAAGCACCTCCGGTCGAGGTCTTTGGCCATGCAATCTCGACGCCGACAAAGCTGCACCAATCAAGGCAAAAATTTGGATGGAAAGACCAAGAATTTGTTTTCCTAACGATGGCCGACAGCATGTCGTCGCTCGAGCGCAAAAACCCATTTAGCGCCATACGTGCATTCAAGTCAGCGTTCGCGCATGACCCTAGATACCGACTCGTCGTGAAGACCCGCAACCTCAATCGACACGCCTTAGCGAGGGACGATTTGAACGCAGCGATTGGCGACAACCCGAATATTCAACTGTTCGATGAATCTCTAAGCGAGGAGGATATTTGGCTGCTTATCAACTCTGCAGATGCCTTTGTATCGCTACACCGATCTGAGGGATTTGGGCTGGTGCTTGCGGAGGCTATGGCTCTCGGAAAACCCGTAATATGCACCGATTGGTCGGGAAACATGGATTTCACAACGAACGACACCGCGGCCTTAGTCGCATCAACACTAGTAAACTGCAAAGACAAATACGGGGTCTATCGTGATTTGAATACAAAATGGGCGCACGCGGACGAACAAATGGCTGCTGAGTTAATGAAGAAGGTCTCCGGAAACAAAGAATTCAGAACTAATTTGGCTGCACGAGCGAAGGAGCGCATTGTAGAGGTTGCTGACGTCCGGAAGATTGGTGCACAGATGTCGGATCGCTTGAGTCTGCTCGCAAGCGCACGGTTTGCCCCAGATATCTAACTCTGAGCATTACGACATTGAACAGGTCATTGACTTTTCATTCTCAATTTGTTGGGACGAGACATCCAAACTGGCAAATGTTCCGGTCATAGAATCAACTAAATTTTGGCGCATGTTGACTTCAAAAATGTCTTCGAAAAAAACCGTTACTGAAATTCAGCGACCCGCCAAGTTCGGTTTAACTCTGGAACGAGAGACGTTTGACAAACTAGGCTATGTTTCTCCGCTTCCATTACAAGACTTTAGACAGGTAAATTCCGTTCTGGATGAGCATCCTTTTGACGCCAAGTATACACGTAACCCGCATGTAAGCTCGCCCGCCATCCAAAGACTACTCTCGGATAAAAACTTACAAGACGCAGTGGAATTTTTCTGCGGGAAGCAGCTGTTGATATGGCGATCTGCTTGTTTCACTAAATCGTTCGGTGCTGATGAGATCGGCTGGCATCACGATAAGCATTTCCACGACGCGAGCGCGTCCAACATCATTCTCGATGACTTATCGTCTCATTTCTCAGTATTGATCGCGCTGACAGATATGAACATTGATGATGGAATTCTGGAAATTGTACCGGGAACGCATCGGACGGTGAGCGATCTAGATCGGGATGTTCGACCATTTCACCTAAGACCTACTTCAGATCATATGTTAGATCTTCCAGAACCAGTATTCGCGTCGCGTCGCAAAATTCCAATACCAGCAGGGTGTTTTCTGATTTTTCACTCTGCGCTTCTTCACCGAAGCTTACCGCATTCAGCGCCATCCCGCAGAGCAGGGCTCGCAATCAGACTAATGCGAAAAGGGTTGAAAGTGCCGAAGCAAATGGCGCAATCGCATGAGATTCTCCCGTTTGAGCCTGTCGGGATGAGTTAGCACTATAGATAAAACACAACCGGCGTCTGACGGGGTTTGCGGAGATGCCAATCCGCCAACACCTGAGACTAACCCCGCGGATGCGCCCGCGCATGCACCTTGCGCAAATGCCCCGCTTCAACGCCCGTATAAACCTGCGTCGTCGACAAGCTGGCATGGCCGAGCAGCGTTTGTATCGCCCGCAAATCGGCGCCATGAGCGAGCAAGTGCGTCGCGAAACTATGTCTTAATGCGTGCGGGGTCGCCGTCTCCGTGAGCCCGAGCGCTCCACGCAATACTTGCACTTGTTTGCGTAAGACCGGCGCTTGCAAACGCTTCCCGCGTGCACCGTAGAAAAGGGGCGTCATCGCTGTGAGTTTGTAAGGGCAAAGCCGCGTATAAGCGCGAATCGCATCCTGCACTGCCGGAATGAGTGGAACAATGCGAACTTTTCCGCCCTTACCTTTTATCCGCAGACGCTGCGGCCCAACTTTCGCTTCCCCGGACAGGTCGAGCGTCTCGGATATGCGCAGGCCCGCACCATACATGAGGCTAAGCGCCGCCACATCGCGCGCCGCGATCCAAGGCTCGTCTTGGATCAGTTCGGCCTGTTCCAGCATGTCTTTAGCCGCCACTTCGGAAACCGGTCGGGGTAGGCGCTGTCCACGTTTTGGCCCGTTTAGAAAGGCGATTTCAGGATTCTCTACCCCATGTGCGCGGTCAAGCCAGCGATAAAAACTCTTAATCGCTGATAGTAGCCGCGCAATTGACGCATCCGCCAAGCCATCGCGCCGCCGGGCCGCCAAAAAGGCGCGAATGTCACGTGCTTGCAGCTCCGCAAAGGCCCGCATGCCGGGTTCTTGTTCAAGATGGCTGCGCAAAAAGCCGATAAATTCCGCCAAATCGCTGCGATAGGCTTCGACCGTATTGTCAGCGAGGCGTTGCTCGCGCTGGGTGTAGTCCAAAAAGCCCTCAATCAGCGTCATGGCCAAGAGTGTCACCGAACATGTTTAATGACGGGTTTCCGGCACCGCGAGCTCTGCTAAGGAAAAAGGATGCTGACGGCGCGTATCCTTTTCCCATTGCCTCTGCCAGAGCCGTTCGATTACGCCATTCCTAAAGGGCTTAAGGTCGAGCCAGGCAGCTATGTTCGCGCGCCGCTCGGTAAATATACGCGCACCGGCGTGGTTTGGGAGGTTTTGGAGACCGACCCTGAGCGGACATTGAAAGAGGCTGAAGCGGTGTTTCCGACGCCGCCTATGCCCGCATCCATGCGGAAATTTATCTCATTCTGTGCGCGTTATACGGTTTCAGGAACAGGCCAAGTGCTGAGTATGGCTCTGCGGTCGCGCGGCGGATTATCACCGTCGCCGACGCAGACCGTTTACGCCCTCACGGGGCATCGCACCAACCGGATGACCGCCGCGCGGGAGAAAGTCTTAGCGGCGGCCGAACAGCTTGGCCTGGCCAGCGCGGCGGAGTTGGCGCGGGAAGCGGGCGTGTCCGCGTCGGTCATCAAAGGGCTCGCGGACGCTGGCAGCCTCGCCGCCGAGGCGTTGCCGACAGACTTGACTTATCCCACGCCTGACCCAGATCGAACAGGCCCGGCGCTGACGCCAGAACAAGCCGACGCCGGACAAGCGCTTCGCGACGCGGTCAAGCAAGGCGGCTATCAACCTTTTCTCCTCGACGGGATTACCGGATCTGGTAAAACCGAAGTCTATTTTGAAGCTATATCTGAGGCGCTGGCGGCGGATCCGACCGCACAAGTCTTAGTCCTATTGCCAGAAATAGCGCTGACACAGGCCGTGTTTGACAGGTTTGAAAGCCGTTTTGGCGCCGGCCCGGCGCCATGGCACTCCTCATTGAGCGACCAACAACGCCGCCGCACTTGGCGCGAGACAGCGCATGGCCGCGCACGCATTGTCACCGGCGCAAGGTCAGCTCTGTTCCTGCCTTTCGCCAATTTGAAGCTGATCATCGTCGATGAGGAACATGATACGAGCTTCAAGCAAGAAGACGGCGTGCGGTATCATGCCCGCGACATGGCAGTGATGCGGGCGAAGCTTGAAGAAGCCGCCATCGTGCTCGCCTCAGCGACCCCGGCCCTCGAAACGGTCGTGAATGCTGAAGCGGGGCGCTATCAGCGCCTTAAACTCTCGGCGCGACCTGGCGCTGCAAAACTGCCCGATTTGCAGCTTGTGGATTTGCGCGCAAACACGCCGGAAAAGGGCGATTGGCTGTCGCCTGTACTCTCCAAGGCGCTTGTACAAACCCATGCAGAAGGCGAGCAAAGCCTGCTCTTCCTTAATCGCCGCGGCTACGCGCCTCTGGTCATCTGCAAGGCTTGCGGGGATCGATTGAAAAGTCCTGGAACAGAGAGTTGGTTGACCGAACACCGCTACACCAATCGTCTGGTCTGCCACCTGACGGGCTGGTCCATGCCAAAGCCAGAGCAATGCCCGATGTGCGGAGCCAAAGACTCGCTGATGGGGGTTGGGCCGGGCGTTGAACGCGTCGCCGAAGAAGTGCGAGTATTGCTGCCCGAAGCCAATGTCGAAGTCTTCTCGTCCGATACCGCAATGGGCGGGGAAGCAACGCGTGGGATTGTTGACCGCATGGCTGAAGGCGAGATTGATGTCCTGGTCGGGACGCAAATCGTTGCCAAGGGTCACAATTTTCCCAATCTGACACTGGTCGGCGTGGTCGATGCCGATAGCGGATTGCAAGGCGGCGATTTGCGCGCCGGTGAGCGGACGTTCCAATTGCTCAGCCAAGTCGCCGGGCGCGCAGGTCGTGCGGAGCGCCCCGGCCGCGCGCTGATCCAGACCTACCAGCCAGACAATCCTGCCATGCAAGCCTTAGCCGCTGGGGACCGCGATGGCTTTTTGAAGATCGAACGCGATGTGCGCGAGGAGCTCACCCTGCCACCATTTGGGCGCATGGCCGCTTTGGTCATGTCGGCACCCGACCCCGCCATGGCCAAAGAAATTGGCCTCATCGCAGGCAAAGCGGCGCCACATGGCGACGGCGTGACGGTCTATGGCCCGGCGCCCGCACCGATCAGCATTTTGCGCGGCCGGCACAGGTTGCGTTTCCTGATCACGGCGCCGCGGGAGGTCGACTTGTCCGCCTATATGGCCGCTTGGATGAAAGACCTGAAACTGCCAAATGCCGCGCGTGTGGCCGTGGATATTGATCCTTATTCGTTCCTGTAAGTCAGATTGGACCGCAAGATACGAAACAGCGTCACGCAGATATAAGCGACCGCGAATGTCGCAATCAGACCAGCGAGGCTGTACAACAAAAACAAGAGAGTCAGGTCGACAATTCCACCGTTTCCACTCCAATGCGTCCAATTGGGAAGGGCAAAAACAATCCACGTGTAGAAGAAAATCGCAATCCCGGCGAGCACACAGAGAAATCGCCACCACCCCGAGGCACTCCCGCTTGATTGAAAGGCGACTTTTCCGCGCCCCCTCGGGGTTAACACCTCTACCACCTCACCTGAATTCGCCCCTACTCTTGGTCCGCGTTTGATGCGGCGTAAAATATAGGCAACGGATTTTCTTCGCTTTTCTTCATCCGGTGACATGTTCTTAAGAGATAAGATGTGTGACCGTAAATTTCAGCCCTTTCGAGGGTGACTTTTCGGCCGATAGTCTCTAGGCGGGTCGGCAAGTAGATTGCCGCTGAGCCAGGATGGACATGTTTCAACACCTCGCGATCCCTGAAGTCATCCTGGTCACGCCCAAACGTCATGGCGATGATCGCGGCTATTTTAGCGAAACCTATCGTGAAATTGACTACGCCGAAGCGGGTATTTCTGGGCCGTTTGTGCAGGACAATCAGGCTTTTTCGAGCCAGGTCGGGGTCCTTCGAGGGTTGCATTTTCAAATCCCTCCGACGGCGCAAGCGAAATTGGTGAGCTGTGCACGCGGCAAGATCTTTGATGTGGCGGTGGACATCCGAAAGTCCTCACCCACATTCGGTCACTATGTGGGGACTGAATTGTCGGCCGAGAATGGCCAGCAATTGTACATTCCCGAAGGCTTTGCCCATGGCTATTTAACCCTCAGCCAAGACTGCCTGGTGCAGTATAAAGTGAGTAACTATTACAGCCCGGAACATGAGCGCGGACTCGCATGGGATGATGCAGGCCTCGAGATTGATTGGCCGCTCGCTGGGCGATCACCGTTCGTATCTGAGAAAGACGCAAACTTACCCGGCTTAGACCACCGTCAAACATGGTTTGAGTAAGCAAAACCTAAGATCCATCATGACCCTTCTTTGCATCGGACAAACGGGCCAAGTTGCCACTGCCCTGCAAGAGCGAGCAGATTTACGCAGCACACCCATTGTCTGCACAGGACGCCCCGAGACGGATTTGCGCGATCGAGACAGCTTGGCGCGCGCGATTGACACTGCAGATCCCGGCATTGTTGTAAATGCCGCCGCTTACACGGCCGTCGATGCCGCTGAATCCGATCGAGACAGCGCTTTTGCGATCAATGCTACCGGCGCCGCAACCCTCGCCGAATTGTGCGCTGAGCGAGGCCTTCCCTTGCTGCATCTCTCCACAGAGTACGTCTTCGATGGCAGCGACGAACACGCCTATCGCGAAGACGATCCGGTCGCGCCAATCAATGTCTATGGCGCCTCGAAAAGCGCCGGCGAAACGCTGATTCGAGATCGCCACCGCCAGCATATCATCCTGCGCACCAGTTGGGTCTACAGCCCGTTTGGCACCAATTTCGTCAAAACCATGCTACGCCTCGCCAAGGAGAAAGGCGCCGCGCGCGTGGTCGATGATCAGATCGGAAGTCCGACAAATGCGCTGGATATCGCTGACGTCATTCTACAAATCACGGAGCAAGTATGCAGCAATCCAAAAGCCGAGAATTTTGGAACGTACCACTATAGCGCGTCAGGATATTGTTCTTGGGCCGATTTAGCCGCCTATGTTTTCGATATGTTGGAAGACCGAACCAGTTGCGCGACTAAACTCATCCGAATTTTGAGTTCCGAGTATCCGAGCGCGGCGCCCCGACCACTCAACTCAAGAATGGACACCACGAAACTAACACGTGTTTTCGGCATCCGACCAGTTCATTGGCAGTCTAACGTGCCAGAAACTATTGATCGGCTCCTCGAAGATAAGCCGTGGTCAAATTGAGTATTAGATTACGAGGTCAGAAAATTGCGTTCAAATAGGCACGCGAAACGCGCGAATTGCTCCTTCAATCAATTCTGAAGGGCCTTTAGCGCCACATCAATAATACGATCTTGTTCGCTCTTAACCCCATAATAAACAGGCAAACGCACGAGGCGAGCGCTAGCATCATTGGTGACATTCATTGGCCCGGACGTACGCGACAAACGCACGCCGGCTTCGGAAGAGTGAAGCGGCACATAGTGGAATGGCGTCATTATGCCTGCATCTTTCATCGCTGCAATGAACGAATCTCTCGCTGCCATACTCTCGAGTAAAAGGTAGAACATATGGCCGTTCGACGTGCAGTGGGACGGCACGATCGGAAGACGAATTTGACCTTTGCGAGACAGCGGCGTGAATGCCTGACGATATTGCTCACATACTTCGAGTCGATACTGAGTAATCTCGCGGGCTTGTTCTAGTTGTGCAGCGAGAAACGCCGCGATGAGTTCACTGGGCAGATACGAAGACCCTATGTCGACCCAAGAATACTTGTCCACTTCGCCGCGGAAAAACCTGGAACGGTTCGTACCCTTTTCGCGAATAATCTCTGCTCTGTGATGAATTTCAATATCCTTGACAATTAGTGCGCCGCCTTCTCCGGACAGGACATTCTTTGTCTCGTGAAAGCTGAACGCGGCTGCATGTCCAAGAGTTCCTGCTAAACGTCCATGATAAGTAGAAAGAAGAGCCTGAGCAGCATCCTCGATGACGAACAAATCATGCGATTTTGCGATCGAATTAACTCGATCCATTTCCGCTATTACCCCAGCGTAATGCACAGGGATAATCGCTTTAGTTTTAGAGGTGATGGCGGACTCAATAAGCGACTCATTGAGATTAAGTGTGTCCTCCCTGATATCAATGAAGACAGGAACCGCCCCACGCAATGCTACGGCATTTGCGGTCGAAACGAATGTGTACGATGGCATGATAACTTCATCGCCGGGCTGCAAATTGGCGAGCAAACACCCCATTTCAAGAGCTGCAGTACAGGAGTGAGTTAGTAGCGCATGTCCGCCAATATTAGTTTCTAGCCATTGATGACAGCGCCGAGTGAAATCACCGTCGCCAGACAAATGTGAGTTATCTATCGCTTGCTTAAGGTACTCGAGCTCATTACCCACCGTATTAGGACGATTGAAAAAAATCTTACTCACGAAAAACGCTCTTCTTCTCTGGCCATCAATTGGATCCTAAGACTCAGATATGAGCGAACGCAAATAGTTGCCATAAGAGCTCTTCCCGAATCGCGTTGCTGCCTCCCCTATTTCATCGTCAGTTAACCAGCCATTGCGCCAGCCAATTTCTTCAGGTGATGACACGCGCAACCCCTGTCGAACCGATAGCGTTCGCACAAAATTGCCGGCATCTAGAAGTGAATCGTGCGTGCCTGTATCGAACCAAGCAAAGCCACGACCAAGTCTAGAAACACTCAAATCACCTCGCTCAAGATAGGCCTTATTAACATCTGTTATCTCAAGTTCGCCTCGCTTCGATGGTTTCAACGATTTGGAAATCTGCACGACATCATTATCGTAAAAGTACAAGCCAATGACGGCATAATTAGAGCGAGGTTTACTTGGCTTTTCCTCGATGGAAATCGCCCTGCCATCTTGATCGAATTCAACAACGCCATACCGCTCAGGATCGTGCACTTGGCAACCAAATACCCGCGCTCCAGTTTTAAGGGTCGCAGCAGAAATCAAAAGATCGCTCAGGCCATGACCATAAATGATATTATCGCCCAATGCGAGCGCAACACTGTCGTTGCCGATGAATGTTTCGCCGATATGGAACGCCTGAGCCAGGCCCTCTGGCGCTCGCTGGATAGCATAAGATAGAGCAATACCGTAGTCAGATCCATCTCCCAGCAAGCGCTTAAAAACTTCGCTGTCTTCCGGAGTTGTGATGATTAGAATCTCTCGAATGCCGGCCAACATAAGCACAGACAGCGGATAATAAATCATCGGCTTATCGTACACTGGCAGCAGCTGCTTTGATAATGAGAATGTCAAAGGGTGGAGACGCGATCCGGCCCCACCCGCCAAAACGATACCTTTCATGTTGTCCTCTTCTCGCCGGATTTTCAGCTAGCGTTGTTTAAACCCAGACGCCTAGCACCCCCTGTTTCACTGAGAATCGCGCGCCACCAGCTCGTGTTGTCGAGATACCAATTTACAGTTTCATGTAAACCACTTTCAATCGAGTGCCTTGGATGCCAACCGAGCTCTTTCTCTATCAGGCTGAAGTCAATAGCGTAACGAAAATCATGCCCAGGCCTGTCTGTGACGAACTCAATCAGTCGTTCATGCGGTTCGCGGTCTGGGAACCGTTCATCCAGTATTGAACAAATCGTGCGAACGACATCCAAGTTCGACTTTTCAGCCGCGCCTCCAACATTGTAGCTCTGCCCAATGCGACCGCGCGTGGCGATTAGGTGAAGTGCCTCCGCATGATCATCAACGTGCAGCCAGTCCCGAACATTCTCACCAGCTCCATAAACAGGCATGGGCTGGAATTGGTATCCTTTCGAGATCATCACTGGAATGAGTTTCTCGGGGTACTGCCAGGGTCCATAATTGTTCGAACAGTTAGATAAAACTATCGGCAATCCATAAGTCTCTCCCCATGCGCGAACAAAGTGATCCGATGCCGCTTTTGAGGCAGAATACGGGGATCTTGGATCATACCGGGTCGTCTCGGTGAACGCTGGATCCCCGGGCTTGAGCGAACCGAACACTTCGTCGGTAGAAATATGATGAAGGCGAAATGTCTCTCGCTCCGTGCGATCGAAACTATCGAAAAGCGAACGCGCCGCTTGAAGCACATTTACAGTCCCAATTACGTTTGTCTCGACAAATACGTCGGGACCTTCAATTGAGCGGTCGACATGACTCTCCGCCGCTAAGTGCATAATTAGGTTTGGCCGATGCCCTGCAATTGATTCGCAAAGACGTTGGCCATCGCGAATATCAATGTGCTCAAATAGGTACCGATCGGAGCTTGACGCTTCTTCCAATGCATCAGGCACCGCCGCATATGTCATCGCGTCTATCACAACCACTTTTGCAGTAGTCTCGCGAATGAATCGGCGGACGACTGCAGAACCGATGAAACCCAATCCACCCGTTATCATGACAGTAAAATTGCTCATTATTCGTATGGTCCATTGTGGCGTAAAATTTTGGTAAATCGAGCGCGGTAGGTACACAATCGTTCGCTACGCATCCACCCGCAATACTCCTAACCCCATATACTCCCTATTGGAGTGTTTCAAAGCGCCCAGGCGGGGCGAAACAAAGTTGTCTTCCAATAACTTGACCTGACAAACAACGCTACTGTACTGACTTTTGCGTTGCGCTGCGTATCGACCTGTTTACTTATGTGATTCGGCGCTAGGAAGCGAATTCGTTTGAAGCTCACCGTTAGTAATTCAGAATCAGAATCTTCGAGTAATGCTGAACGGCGAAATCTCTGGTTCGTACATTGAGATTTAGGGATTGCCTTATCAATGAACAATCTACTGGCTCCGTATGCCATTTCATCCCAGCTAAAGATCCCAGAAGTCGATATCGCGGTGATCGTTCCGGTTTATAAGGGCGAGACCTTTTTCGGCGAACTCGTAAGTCGGTTAGAACACTCGCTCTCCTCATGTTGCGACTCTTTCCGCATCATTCTGGTGGATGATGAAAGCCCTGATCAGTCATGGAAGTTGATAGAATCAGAAGCCTCCAAAAACGCCAACCTGGTCGGAATAAAGCTGAGCCGAAATTTCGGCCAACATGCAGCAATCTCAGCCGGATTCTCGATCGCGAGAGCAAAATGGTATGTTGTAATGGATTGCGATTTGCAAGATCCCCCGGAACAGATTCCAACGTTACACAAAGAAGCGCTTGAACATAAGGTCGACATTGTTCGAGCTCGTCGAGAATCATCCGGCCTAGGATTGGGGCGCAATATCGGATCCGCCCTTTTTAACAGTATTCTGCGTTGGATTTCCGGGCTAGATGTCTCAAGCGAGTATGGGAATTTCCGAATCATATCGGAAAAGGTCGCAAACGCATATCGCGCCTATCCTGAACAGTTACGCTTCTTTCCAGCGATTATGAGCCAGGTCGGCTTCCGACAAATCGACATTCCATTGCCGAGACATGAACGAAGTTCAGGTGGGTCATCTTATTCTCCGATCAAACTGGCGAAACTTGCGCTGGAAAACATGATCTCATATTCGGAAAAACCGCTTTGGTATGGCGTTGGTGTCGGCGCCGTTATTTCCGCGGTCAGCGTCGCATATGGCTGTGTCGTCTTGATCTCAGCGCTGATCCAACAAAGTGTCGTTCCGGGTTTTCCGACACTTGCCACTTTGATTTCTGTTTTGGGTGGCGTGCAGATCATGTTGATCAGCTTGACGGGACTTTACGTAGGCAGGGTGTTAAACGAAGCCCGCCAGCGCCCAATTTTTATTATCGACCAGATGATTTCATCCGGATAAGGCACGAAGATGGGCGGCAAAGTTCTATTATGGGGAAGTGGCTCACAATCGCTCATATATGACCGAGAGATGGGCGCACGCGGTGAAGAGTGCCTGATTTTGGATCCATACGCAGACTCGCATCCAAACTGGGTCGAAGAGCAAAGGTTCCATGGCAAAAATTTTGACCTAAACAGTTTGCTCGCAACGTGTGACCGATTTCTGGTCGGCATAGGAGGCGAGCACGGTAAACCGCGTCACGATGTCTTCACCGCGCTTCGAAGCGTTGGATTGACCCCTGTAACTTTAATCGACGAATCGGCAAATCTAAAGAATAGCGTTTCGATTGCGCGAGGAAGCTGTGTCTTACAGTCTGTCACTGTAAACCACTTGGTTGAGATTGGCGAAGCTGCGATCCTAAATACGGGCTGCACAGTCGATCATGAATGTACGATCGGTCGCGGCGTACATATTATGGGAGGAGCAGCCATAGCCGGTCGCGTCCGATTAGGTGATTGGGTCGTGGTCGGTACAAACGCGACGATTTTGCCGGATTTGAGCATTGGCGAAGGGGCCTATATTGGCGCCGGCGCTGTCGTGACAAAGGACATTGAGCCAAGAGCTGTTGTTGCTGGTGTTCCGGCTCGCAAAATCGACACTCGTAGCGTTCGTGACGAGTTAAACGTCCCGAAGTGGTTTCCAGTTGGAGATAGCGAAAATTGAGCGACAGGGAAAACAAAAGCGGCCTGACACCGCTTTTTCGGTACTTACTTGTAGGTGGGTCTGTGAACAGTTTTCTGTTCTCGATTTACTGTGCGATGACGATAGTGGGAGAAACGCCCCCAATCGTCGCCACCAGCGTTGTATACGCATTAGGAATCGCTCTGACTTACATCGGGAACGCGTCATGGTCATTCAAGCGGGAACGCTCGCACATCCAAAGCGTCCTCCGCTACATAATCGTTTACGTCTTGGGCTACCTCGTTCAAGCAGGCGCATTGTTGGTCTTGCACAACAAGTGCGGAGTACCGCATTTGATAGCACAAATCTGTGCCATGCTAGGAGCCGCACTAACCATATTCGCTCTACTGAGTTATTGGGTATTTCGATCTAGCCAGCGCTCCGGACCTCAGGCGGAGGCAGAGTGAAGCGGTCAAACTCGAACATTAATTGGGGACTGGACATTTTTTTTGTAGACTGCATTGCTCCCCCTGAATTGCCAAGCTCGGGCAAACATGCATCCGCAAATTGATTCAACCTATTGCCGGACAGACAACGCCTAGCCCATTTACGAGCGTCAGAGACGACATGATCAAATTCAATAAAATAACCAATTTCGACATTAGCTCTTATGCCGCGAACAAAAGAAACTCTTCAGTCCTTTTTCTCAGTCTCGTTGCTTTGAATGTATTTGCGTTCTTTATTTTTGTGGCGCACCACCCGCTTCACAATCATGCGCTCAGGATGCCGTGGATCAATCCATTGGACCAGGTTCACCATGGTCGATGGTTCAATTTCTTCTTAATGAAGCTCACCGGCGCCGCCGATATTCCCGTATTTCTGCCCCTATTTGCGATCGTCCTGAACGTGATTAGCGGCATATTATTGCTTCGAATATTAGATCTAAAACTGTCGAAGTTGGAGAGCTTTATCGTCGTTGGCTTGATCACGACATTCCCGATGTTTTTGTCCCTGTTCTACTTCACATGGTCCACACCCCTTACGGTGATCGGCGGAATGTTTGCAGTATTATCCGTATTCTGCACAAAAAAACTGAGTTTTTTCAGCGTTTTATCGGGAAGCTTCTTCTTTTTACTGATGATGGCCAGCTATCAGGTCGGCATCAGTATTTTTGCCGCCGTAGCCGTTATGAGCATCATCTCAGCGCTGTATGCGAATGCAAGATTCACAGATATCCTGTATTCTGGTGTTGCTCGATTTTTGAGTGCCGTTTTTGGTGGATTGCTATACCTTTTCAGCATTGAGCTTACAGGTGCAAGCAGCCACGCGACCGAGACGATCGGGCTCGAACAACTTCCAGCGAGGATTGTTCAAGTTGCCGAAATCAGCTTTCAACACTTGATTGTAACGCAGCCCGATTTGCTTAACTTTCAAAAAGAACTCGGTCTTGCTCTACTCGCGATCGGCGTATTGCTTTCCCTGTTGGTTCGACCAGTTTCTCCGGCGCGGATGGTCCTCGTATTGGCTTCATGGCTCGTCCTAATCGTATCCACGAAAGCCATGTATCTCGTGAGCTCAAACAACGTATTTTTCGAGTATAGGTACAACACAAGCTTGGCTTTTTTACTGGGATTTACCGCCGCGATCGCATTGCATTGCTCCCAGCTAAAAATTGTACGGTCTACTGTGATTGTATTGTCGCTTTTGTTGCTAACAAAAAACGTCCAAGCTGACCTGATCAGACAAGAAGTGCTAATGAGAGGACAGCAACACGATTTGGCCTTAGCGAATCGCATTCTGGCTCGAATTGAAAGCCTTTCGCAACTGGACACGACGAAGACCTATGACTTAGTGCGCGTGGGTAGCTACTCATCATTTCGCCATTCAATCATGTCTGCACAAGGTCACGGCTGGGATAAACCGGGCGACACGCATATGGACAAAGGCGACATCACCGATACTTGGGCGGATGAAGACGTGTTTATTTTGCTCGGTTCGAAAGTAAGATTTAAACACCGAGGATTTGATCCTCAGTTTAAAAAGAAGATACAAGATGCAAGAGCCGAACTTCTCAACGACCGAAAGCCATGGCCACACAAAAGTTCGGTGTTTATTCACGAGGATAAAATCATCGTGTATATGAATTGATAGCCCAAGTTCCATTGATGATCGCGACAAAAACCACTGGTCAGGACACCCCCAGCGCTTATGTCTCGGTCGTCTTTTCATGATGCTGATCTATCGGCTAGCGTAGCGAGAACAAATGACCGAGCCACTCTCCTGAGTCTAAAGCGGCCAAGGGGAAAAATATTGGCGATTATCTCGAAAGCCTCGTCCGCTAGCTCATTTGGCCTTCATCGCGGCCGCGATCTCAGGGCGGGACTCAGCGGTTTCCAGATATTGCGGTTCAACCCGCATCTGACTGGCTTGCTCATATGCGTATCCCCAGGACAGGACGGCCGCATCCGCATCCTTGCCGCTCATGATGGAAAAACCGATCGGAATGCCATGCACCTCGCCCATCGGAACGGTGATGTGAGGATAGCCGGCAATCGCTGCGAGATAACCTGCACCGGCCCAGGCTGGCCAGGTGTCACCATTGACCGGATCGACACGCGGGCTGAGGGGGCCAGAGGGGGAGACCAGCATCTGGACATCATGATCGGCCAGCAATTTGTCGATGCCGTTGGCCCGTGATGCCGCTTGCACGGTATCGCGCGCCGAAATGTATGCCTCGTCCGATATCGGCCCTTTTTCTTCCGAAGCAACGAACAAGCTCTGATCGAAGAGGGCCAGCTCGATTTCGGCATTGGCTTCGTTGAATGCGATAAGATCGGCTAGCGAGCGCGTGGTCACGGCATCCGGCGTGCTTGCGAGGTACTCGTTCAATGTATGCTTGAACTCATATTGCAGTACACTCAGCGCATCGCCCCAGAAATTTTCGGCATCCGGCGAGAACTCATCAATCTCGACCAGAGTCGCGCCTTGCGCTTCCAGCACCGCAAGCGCCGCATCGAACCGTCCCAGAATGTCGGCATTCGAGCCTTGTGAGAATCGCAGCACACCGACCCGTGCGCCGGACAGGCTGCCCGCATCAAGGGCTGCCACATAATCGGTTTTGGCCGCGCCCGTCGCCATGGCATTCATCATCATTGCGGCGCCTTTGACCGATTTGGTCATCGGCCCGGCCGTGTCCTGAGAAGATGAAATCGGAACGATATAGTCTTGCGCGACCAGGCCCACCGTCGGCTTGAACCCGACAATGCCATTCACGTTGGACGGACAGATCACCGAACCGTTCGTCTCGGTTCCCACCGTTCCCGCCGCGAGCGATGCGGCCGCCGCCGCGCCAGATCCCGAGCTGGACCCGCACGGATTGCGATCCAGCATATGCGGATTTCGAACCTGACCGCCCAGCGCTGACCAGCCGCTCATTGAATCATTCGACCGGAAATTCGCCCATTGGCTAAGGTTCGTCTTGCCGAGAATGATGGCGCCTTGTTCCCGCAAGCCAGCAACCAGGGGGCTGTCGCGACCCGTGATATTGTCTTTCAGCGCCAGCGCGCCAGCCGTCGTGGCCACCGGGTCGAGCGACTCAATATTGTCCTTGAGTAGGACGGGCACGCCATCCAGCGGACCCCAGGATTTCCCCATGGCGCGGCGCGCATCGCTTTCAACCGCATCCTCAAGCGCGTTCGGATTGACGGCCAGCACGGATTGCAAAGTCGGACCAGAACGATCGATCGACTCGATCCGCATCAGATACGCCGTCACCAATTCTTCGGATGTGACGTCGCCGGCTTCCAGCGCCTCGGCTATATCCGGCAAGGTTTGCAAAATCAGGTCGGCCGCGCGTTCAGGCATAACCGCCTCGATATCGGCATCCGCAGTTGCCGAGACGTCGGCGACCGAGCTGCACGCGCCGCAAAGCACGCCAAGCGCGACTCCTGCCAATAAATGTTTCATCCCTCATACTCCTCTAGCCCTCAAAATCAGATTTGGAGACCGTTCTAACCGCTCGCGTATAGAGTACAATTCGTTTGCGCCTCCGGTTGATCACTTCTGCACGATCACAACGATTGACAAGCTCAGGATCGGCAGAAATGATAGCGCTAACATAATTAGGCTAAAGGCAGAGGAAGCGGCATGGACAAAAAATCGATGGAACGCCGACAAGTCCTCGCCGTCCTCAGCGCTGCTACCGTTAGCGCCTGCACGGGTGGGGGTGGCAATGCGGCGGCGCCAACCGTCCCAATTGCGTCACCGCCGCCTCCGCCACCGCCCCCGCCGCCCAGCTCAACGGCCGCGCTCAAGGAGGTTTTCGCCAGCGATTTCCTCATCGGCGCTGCGGTTCAGGCCGGGCAGATCACCGCGGGTGACATTGATCAAGCCCTGGCTGAACAGCATTTCAATTCGATCACCGCCGAGTTCGAAATGAAGGCCGATATCATCGCCCCGAACCAGGGCAGTTTCGATTTCAGCGCCGGCGATGCACTGCTCGACTTCGCAACGACCAATGGCGCCAGCCTGAGAGGCCACGCCCTGCTATGGTACCGGTCGACACCAGGGTATTTCACGATTGGCGGCGCCGGCGACGTGCGCGACAAGCTGGAAGCCTATATCAATCAGGTCCTGACCCATTATGCCGGGGACATCTATGCCTGGGACGTCGTCAATGAAGTCGTTTCAGACGCCGCCTCGGACACGTATCGCCAGGATGACTGGTTCCAGGCGGCCGGAAAGGATTATATCGACTGGGCGTTCCAGGCCGCGCGCGCTGCGGATCCGGCGACCAGACTGTTCATCAATGACTATAATACCGAACTGACCGGCAAACGGGGGCGCCTCATCACCGTGATCCGGGATTTGCTCGATCGCGGCGTTCCCCTGGATGGGGTGGGACACCAGATGCATCTGAGCGTTGGCGCCAATGCCGATGATGCGCTGGCGGCGATTGATGAGATCGATGCCCTCGGCGCCGGGTTGGAGCAGCACGTCACCGAACTCGACATTTCCCTCTATAATGATCTCGGCGAATGTTTCGCGTCCGGTATCAATTGCCAGACCGGTTATGGCACGATGGCATCTGATGTTCCCGACAGCGTCTATCAGCAACAAGCGCAGCTGTATCGCGACCTGTTTGACGGGTTTAAAGCAAGAGACAGCGTCACATCGGTCAGCCTTTGGGGCCTGCGCGACTCACAATCCTGGCTGAATAATTTCCCGGTCAGCCGGTCGAACTATCCGTTGCTCTTCGATCCTGATGGCGATCCGAAAACGGCGTTTGAAGCGATCACCGATCCAGATTTTGTGATCTAGATCAGGGCGCTTCGGAAGGGGGAGTCGGTGTTGCAAAAACCCAGGTTCCATCCGAACAGAAGAATACACCGGTCCCGAGCGCCTCATTTGCAAGGATCATCTCTGTCGCGGTTTGCATAAAAATGCCAAAGGCTTCGGATTCACCCGTCGTATCGACGCGCATCACATACTCGCGATCAATGATCATCATGGCGAAAGATGGTATACCTGCGCGGCAGGTCTCAGGCAGCCAGGGCAGCGATGTGATCAGGCCGTTGGAGGATTCCAGAACGTCAATTCCGTTATAATCCTCGCTGTACACCTCGCCAATCAATCGCCGCGAATTGGATTCCGCCAGAATGAAGGCTTCATCGACTGTCAGATTATTCTCTTCCAAGAGCTTGAAACTCACCGTTGAGAGCGCTTCGGGGCTATCAAGCATCATGATCGCAACCATATCCCCAACAAAGGGTCGATGGATGGTCTCCTTTCGTAGATCTTCGTGAACTGAAGTGAGGTAACTTGGCGGTCGAATGACCACGACCACACGGTTCGCCACATCTGACAAATCAATTTCCTCGCCCAATGGCAGCGCTGAAATCCATTGATCGATGACATCGATGAGCTGGTCTGGATCTTCGAGATAAAGGTCATAGGCATAGTCGGTGAACATCATGCCCCGATCATCGGCGTCTTCGTCTTGGCCGTAGGAAATCGAGCCTTCATCCACCTGATCGAAATCGATATCAGGGTGACGGTCTTGCGCTTCGAGCAAAAATCGCTGGGTGAATTCTTCTCTTGAGAGCAGGTCGTTTTCGGCGAAAGTCTGCGGAAGAGCGACGATTAACGCGAGCAAATACAAGACAAGTATACGCACAGATTTCCTCCAATGAAGAGTTCTTCAATCACTATTGGAGGGGCCAGGCAAGCGGCAGCTAAATCAGCGCGCGAACTTCTTGAATTTCACGCGTTTCGGCTCGACCGCGTCCGGTCCCAGGCGGCGTTTCTTGTCTTCCAGATAGGAGCTAAAATCGCCTTCGAACCATTCGACATGGCTGTCGCCCTCGAATGCCAGGATATGCGTCGCCATGCGATCGAGGAACCAGCGGTCGTGCGAAATCACCACGGCGCAGCCGGGGAAGCCCTCAAGGCCTTCTTCGAGTGCCTGTAAGGTCTCGACGTCGAGGTCATTGGTCGGCTCATCGAGCAGCAGAAGGTTGCCGCCTTCGCGCAGCATCTTCGCCAGATGCACACGATTACGCTCCCCGCCGGACAGCTTTCCGACCGGCTTTTGCTGATCGGTCTTCTTGAAATTGAAGGCGCTGACATAGGCCCGGGAATTCATTTCGACACTGCCGAGTTTGATGACGTCCAAGCCGTCGGAAATTTCTTCCCAGACATTCTTCTTGTCATCCAGCTTGTCACGGCTCTGGTCGACATAGCCCAGCTTGACCGTGTCGCCGAGTTCGAGCGTGCCGGCATCCGGTTGTTCCTGCTCAAGGATCATCTTGAACAGGGTCGATTTGCCGGCCCCGTTTGGGCCAATGACCCCGACAATACCGCCGGGCGGCAATCTGAAGTCCAGATCCTCGATCAGCAAATTATTGCCGAAGCCCTTGCGCAGTTTTTCGGCTTCCAGGACTTTATTGCCAAGGCGCGGCCCGGGCGGGATGCGAATGGTGGCATTCGAAACGGTCTCGCGCTCGGCCTTGTTCGCCATTTCTTCATAAGACTGGATCCGGGCCTTGGATTTGGCTTGCCGCGCTTTCGGGCTGGAGCGGACCCATTCGAGTTCCTTGGCCAGGGCGCGCTGGCGCCCTTTGTCTTCGCGCGCTTCCTGCTCCATACGCTTGGCTTTCTGCTCCAGCCAGGCTGAGTAATTGCCTTCATATGGGATACCGCGCCCACGATCGAGCTCAAGGATCCAGCCGGTAATATCATCCAGAAAATAGCGGTCATGCGTCACCAGAATGACGCAGCCTTTGAAATTGATCAGATAGTTTTGGAGCCAGGCCACCGTCTCGGCATCGAGATGGTTGGTCGGTTCATCCATCAGGATCATGTCAGGGCGTGATAGCAGGAGCCGACAAATCGCAACGCGGCGAATTTCACCACCAGAGAGCGAGGTCACATCCGCGGTATCGGGCGGGCAGCGCAGAGCCTCCATGGCCATTTCGATTTTGGAATCTATGTCCCAGGCATCTGCCGCATCAACCTGCTCCTGCAGCGCCGTCATCTCTTCCATAAGCTCGTCCGAATAGTCTTCGGCGAGCTGCATGGAGATGGCATTGAACTTGTCCAGGAGCTGTTTTTCAGGGCATTCCGCAGCGACATTTTCAAACACGGTCAGATCCTGGTTCAGCTGGGGTTCCTGCGGCAGATAGCCGACCTTGATTCCATCCGCTGCCCAGGCTTCACCGTTAAACTCAGTTTCAACCCCGGCCATGATTTTCAACAGGGTTGATTTACCCGCCCCGTTAATGCCGACCACGCCAATCTTGGCATCGGGCAAGAAAGACAGGTGGATATTCTCAAAGACTTGTTTCCCGCCCGGATACGTCTTCGAGACTCCTTGCATGTGATAGACATATTGCGGTCCGGCCATAGCGTGCTGCTCCAAAATTGGTCACAATTTGCCGTGTGTTACTGAGGCTGCCAGATAGTGCAAGAGGCAAGCAGTATTCACACTATTTCCCTTGTATGCTTTGCAGAACGTAGTAGGGACCGCAAAGTACAGTAACGCATATTAGAATTCTCGGGTGGGACCATATGAAACGCGCACTTATAACCGGAACCACCGGACAGGATGGATCTTATCTGGCCGAGCTCCTGCTCGAAAAAGGATATGAAGTTCATGGGCTTAAACGCCGGGCATCTTCCTTCAACACACAGCGGATCGATCATATCTACGAAGACCCGCACACGGATAATCAGCGGTTCGTGCTACACTATGGCGACCTGACCGACACGTCCAATCTGACGCGACTGATCCAGGAAGTGCAGCCGGATGAGGTTTACAATCTCGGAGCCCAGAGCCATGTCGCGGTCAGCTTTGAAGCCCCCGAATATACCGCGGATGTGGACGCGATCGGGACTCTTCGGCTGCTGGAGGCGATCCGCTTTCTCGGGCTCGAGCAGAAAACGCGATTCTATCAGGCGTCGACCTCGGAGCTTTACGGCCTCGTTCAAGAAACACCTCAACGCGAAACAACACCCTTTTATCCACGCAGCCCGTATGGCGTCGCCAAGCTGTACGCTTATTGGATCACGGTGAACTATCGTGAGTCCTATGGCATGTATGCCTGCAATGGCATTCTGTTCAATCACGAAAGTCCACGCCGCGGAGAGACCTTCGTGACGCGAAAAATCACGCGCGCGCTGGCTAACATTGCGCAGGGTCTGGAAGACTGTCTCTATCTCGGCAACATGGATGCCCTGCGCGATTGGGGGCACGCCAAGGATTATGTCCGCATGCAGTGGATGATGCTGCAGCAGGAACAAGCGGATGATTTCGTGATTGCCACCGGAAAACAGATCTCCGTTCGTGACTTTGTAAAACTGAGCGCCCGGGAGCTGGGCGTTGACTTGAAATTTGAGGGGGAAGGGGTCGGCGAATTTGCAACCGTCGTCGCCATCACCTCTGACAAGGCGCCTGCCCTGTCCGTCGGAGATCGGATCGTAGCGGTCGATCCACGGTATTTCAGACCCGCCGAAGTCGAGACCTTGCTCGGCGATCCAACGAAAGCCAAGGAGAAACTTGGCTGGGAACCGGAAATCACGGTTGAGGAAATGTGCGCAGAAATGGTCGCCGAAGATCTCAAAACCGCGCAGCGGCATGCGTTCCTGAAGGCGCATGGTTATGACACACCGATGGCGGTTGAGAATTAGAGATCATGCCGAGCCCGAAAACAGTTTTTGTTGCTGGTCATCGCGGAATGGTGGGGTCTGCCTTGGTGCGCCGTTTGGAAGCCCAGGGCGACAGTGAGATCATCACGCGAACACGGCAAGACCTTGATCTGACGAACCAGGCCGCGGTGGACGCTTTCTTCAAGCGCGAGCGGATTGATCAGGTCTATCTCGCCGCCGCGAAAGTTGGTGGCATCCATGCCAACAACACCTATCCCGCTGATTTTATTTATGAAAATCTGATGATTGAAGCGAACATCATTCACGCGGCGCATGAAAATGACGTGCAGCAGCTTTTGTTCCTGGGATCGTCCTGCATCTATCCGAAACTTGCCGATCAGCCGATGCAAGAGGATGCGCTTCTGACCGGCAAGCTGGAATCGACCAATGAGCCATACGCGATCGCCAAGATTACCGGAATAAAGCTGTGTGAAAGTTATCATCGCCAATATGGCAGAGACTATCGCAGTGTGATGCCAACCAATTTGTATGGGCCTGGCGATAATTTCCACCCGGAGAACAGTCATGTTGTTCCGGCATTGATGCGTCGCTTTCATGAAGCCAAGCTGCGCGGCGATCGCGCGGTCACGGTCTGGGGCAGCGGCACGCCGATGCGCGAATTCCTGCACGTCGACGATATGGCGTCCGCCAGCCTTCATGTCATGAATCTCGACCAGGAAACCTATGAGCAGAACACAGATCCCATGCTGAGCCACATCAATGTTGGCACAGGTGTGGACTGCACCATTCGAGAATTGGCAGAAACCGTTTCAGACGTCACCGGGTTTACCGGTGAGCTGGAGTTTGATGCAAGCAAGCCCGATGGCACACCGCGCAAGCTGATGGATGTCAGCAAGCTGGCGCAGCTCGGTTGGCGGGCTTCCATCGCGCTCAAGGACGGGCTGAAAAGCACTTATGAGTGGTATCTGGACCATCAGGACGATTTCAAAAGCGTCTAGGTCAATCGAAAAAGCGCTGGCGCGGACTCGCGGACAGGCCTATGCATGCCCCGTTCGTGACTTTTAGGACTGGCGGGGGATAAACTGGACGGCGACACAGACTTCTCTTCAGGTGATCGACCAGACGCGGATGCGCTCGTCGCAGACCTGTTCGGACTGAACGTGCGCGGCGCAAAGACGCTTGCTCACCTGGTGACCCAGCCTGCCAAAGTTTTTGCCAGCGCCCGGGTGAATGACTGGCAAGGTCGATACACACCCACGATGCGGCTGGCCTTTTCAGTTCTGACCGTATTCAGCCTTTTAAGTTTCTTCTGGGCTGCCGAGGATGGCGTGCTGTATCAAACGCTGCTCGACATATTCTCCGCAGGGTTCGCGGAGCAGCCGAATGCGCCGCCGGTCAATGAATTTATCAGCGCGATGTTCGTGGGATATAATTTCATTTATCCATTCACTTACATGCTCGTCCACAGCCTGGTTGGGTCCTTGGTGCTGGTATGGGGGACGGGTACCCCTTGGGTGGCCCGAATAAGGCTCTATTTCGGCGTCGCTGCGCTGGGGATTGCCATATCGGTACTGTCTATCGCGGCCATGCCGTTTGTCAGCACGAATATGATGTGGGTCTGGACGATGCTGGCTCTGGCGGTCGGGTTTCTGGCTTACATCGTCACTTATGCACGCGGCATGAGGGGGCGCCGCTCCAAATGGGGCCTGCTTTGGCGCGCTGTTCTTCTGGCCAGTATCGTAACGATCACCGATTTTATCGTCGCGATTATCGCTGGTACGAGCGCAGGTTATTGGGCCGAGCTCAGGATCGCCTGATCAATTTGTTTATTGATCACGATCACGAAGAGATGATCCCGTGTTGGCGAAATGCGAGTTGTTTGCGAAGGCGTCCAGGCTAGGGTTCTAAGAAACCTTTCGGAGCGCCTATGAAACCCGTCCTCACATCCATCGCCGCCCTTGGGCTGATCGCAATGATCGGCGCCCTGCCGAGTCATTCACTAGCCCAGGCGCAATCAGCGCCAGAAGACAGCCAGGACGATCAGGCAGATCTGACCGACCCAGCTGAGCCTTCGCCATCCGAAGACTCCGAACTCCCCCCGACCGCCATGGCGGCAGTGGCGCTGCTCACCATTGTCACAACAATAGACGAGGACGCGCAATTGACCGCCAATGGGGCGACCTTCACCATTGACGACACAGTGGTGACGCTGGTGTTTGACATCAATGCCGACCGGATGCGCCTGTTCTCCCAGATCGCGCCCAGCGACGCGCTATCCGGGCCGCAATTGCGGCGCCTGATGCAGGCCAATTTCGATACCGCTCTGGACGCCCGATATGCGGTGGCGCAGGGCCAGCTCTGGTCAACCTTCATTCACCCGCTGACCTCGCTCACTCAGGATGATTTTGTGTCCGCGCTGGCGCAGACGGTGACGCTGGTAAAAACCTATGGCACGACCTATTCCTCTGGTGCGATGAGTTTTGGCGGCGGCGACTCGAATGCCGAGATCCAGAAACTGCTCGAAAGCCTGCTCGACGAAAACGAGATTTAGGCGCTCGCGATCAAGGGCTGACAAAACCGCCGCGGCGGGTTAGCCCTTCGCCATGTTGAGAACGCTATTCCTGCCTGCCGCTGTGCTGCTTGTATCTGCATGCGCCGCGTCGCTCGCCCAAACCTCACTGGAAAATACAAGCGCCATGGTCGAACAGAAACCTCTGACAATTGAACGCCTCTTTGCCAGCCCAAGCCTGTCCGGATCTACGCCGAGCGGGATCAAATACAGCCCGGATGGCAAGCGTGTCACCTTCCTTAAGGCCCGCGATAATGATGGCAGCCGATATGATCTCTGGCAATTCGACGTCGCCACGGGCGAGCAGTCCATGCTGGTTGACTCAAAGCTGCTGGAACCGGAGGAGGTCGAGCTTTCCGAAGAAGAAAAAGCCCTGCGGGAACGCAAGCGTATTGCCGGGCGCAAAGGCATTGTCTCGTACGACTGGGGCACCGCGAATACGATTCTGGTACCGCTGGGGGGCGATTTGCACCTGGTCACGGTGCCTTCTTTAAGTGGCGAGTCCAGTGTCAAAATTGAGATGAAATCGAGTGCTGCAGCTCTTGGTATCTCGCTCGCTGATGTCTCACGTGTCATTCGCGAGGCATATTTTAGCGAGAACGAACAAAGACTGCCTCGCCTCCAAGAGGTGCCGATCGCCGTCATGAATCTATCGCCGGACTATAGTTTTGAAGATTTGACTATTGAAACGTCCACGGGAGACATTGTTCCACTTTTGGATGTGGTCGTCTTAGAACCGCATCAACGCGACGACCAAGTCAAAGTGCGCCAGCTGACAGCGACAGACGCCTTCGAATATGACGCCAAAGTCTCCCCAGGCGGCGGCTATGTCAGTTTCATTCGCGATGGCGCCGTCTATGTGATCGACCTGGCGACCGGCGATGAGGAATTGCTGACCCCGCTGGCCGAACCTGACAAGGCGATTTCCTATGGCGTGGCGGAGTTTGTCGCCCAGGAAGAAATGGACCGCTATACCGGCTATTGGTGGAGCCCGGATGATCGCTATCTTGCCTATACCAAGATCGATGAAAGCACCGTCGACATTATCCCGCGCTTCGACATTGCGGCGGAAGACGTCACGGTCATTAATCAGCGCTATCCGCGCGCCGGGCGTCCGAATGCTGTGGTGGATCTGTTTGTGCGGGACATGGAGAGCGGCGAAGTAACCAAGATCAATTGGCGCCGAGACGATTGGGGCCCCGCCACCGACCAATACCTGGCCCGGGTCTATTTCAGACGCGGACTTACAGGTGGCGAGAATCTGTTCATCGGCCGGATCAATCGCGATCAGACCGATTATGATCTGACCACGGTCCGCATGCCTGATGGATCGGATGGCGCGATCGCTTCAGATCCGGCCTATGTGTTCACAGAAACGCATGACACCTGGATCAATCTTGAAAGCGATTTCAGCACATCCGCCTTCATGTACACGCTGACCGCAGAAGCCCCGAGCGGGGTCCGTCAAATCCTCGCAAGCCGCGCCGATGGTCAAGAAACATTTGTTTCGCTCACACCTGATGATTTCGTCGTCTCATCGCTTTCGGGTGTGTTTGCGAGCGCTGAAAAAATCTACTTCACCGGCTATGGCGATACGCCGCTGGAACGGCATCTCTATGCCATCCCAATTGATGGCGGCGATCCGGTTCGCATCACCGAGCCCGGCAAATCCTGGTCCGTCGCCATGGCGCCTGATGGCCGGTCCTTTGTCGGGACCAGTTCGAGCCCGAACCAACCCCCACAAACAGGTCTGTATCGTATTCCCGCGCCCTTGTCGGATAGTGAGCTCGCGGAGAGCGGCGCAGCGCGTTTGCCTGGGACCGACTGCGTCGATCTCACACCAAGTTCCGCACGCGTCACAAGATCTTGCCCGGAGCCGATGCAGCTCATCACCTGGATCGAGGAGAATAAGCTGGACGCGACGCACCCTTATGCGCCTTATCTCGGTAACCACACCGTCCCGGAATACGGCACACTGACCGCTGAAGACGGCCAGACGCTCTACTATTCCATCCAGCTGCCACCTGACTTCGATGCACGCAAGACCTATCCCGCTCTGGTCGAGACCTATGGCGGGCCGCACGCGCAGACCGTGAACCGGAACTGGGAGCGCCTGTCAGACCAATACTATTCGCGGCAGGGATATGTGGTGTTCAGGCTCGACAATCGCGGCATGGCCAATCGCGGGAAGGCCTTTGAAGACGTGATCTATCGCCAGATGGGAATTCCGGAAGTGCGGGATCTGCTCGTCGGGGTCGACTGGTTGAAGTCACAGCCCTTCGTCGATGGCGACCGGGTCGGCATTCAGGGCTGGTCCTATGGCGGCTATATGACGATGATGACCATCCTTCAGGCCCCGGAGGGTACATTCGCGGCAGCTGTGGCTGGGGCCCCGGTGACCGATTGGGCGCTCTATGACACGTTCTATACCGAACGCTATATGGACACGCCGCAAGACAATGCGGAGGGGTATGAAAAATCCTCCGTCTTCTATTATCTCGACCGGCTTGTAACCGAATTACCCCATCTGATGCTGATCCATGGCATGGCCGATGACAATGTCACCTTCGACAATACGACAAGGCTGATGGCCGAGCTGCAGCAGCGCGGCATTGTCTTTGACCTGATGACCTATCCGGGCCAGCGCCACGGCATTCGAGGTCAGGCGCTGGGGACGCATCTGATGAAATCGCGCATGACCTTCCTGGATCGGCATTTGAAATGACGTGGAAGCTCGTAGCGATAAGCGCCGGTCTCTTGGCTACTGCTTGCTCTGATAACGGCGCTGAGCCGGGCTCCATTCAAGCGTCATCGGAATCGGCGCGCACCGTGTTGGAGCGGACCATCGCTACACGTGTGGCCAACTGTATAAAGAATGGGGCGACCCGCCCAAACTGCGAATGCCGTGCAAACGCAGCGGCGCCAATTTTACCATTCGAGGACTTTGCGGAAGAAACGCGATTGCTGCAGTCGAGCGATCAAGCCGGGTTGGACGCGTTCCAACGTCGCATGTTCGCCGAGCAACGCGACACCATGTTCCGATTGAGCCAGGCCCTTGAGGCTTGTCCGGCAATGGTGATTGAGGCGGAATAATGCGGTGATCAAACCCTGGAAGAAACGTGCAGGCACGCTGACATATCAAGATCCATGGTTGACCGTGCGCTCGCATCGTATGGAACGGCCAGACGGCACCATGGTCGATCCTTTCCATATCATCGAGAGCACAGAATGGGTTTGCATCTGTGCCCTGACAGAATCGGGGGAAGTCGTCGCGATTCGGGAGTACCGGGCCGGCGCTGATCAGGTCACGCTCGGCCTTGTAGGCGGCGGGGTTGAAGATCATGACCCGGACCATACGACCGCCGCGCGGCGCGAACTCGAAGAAGAAACCGGCTATCGCGTTCAAGACATGATCGAGATTGGCCGCGCTTATGCCAATTGGGCAAACCAAAACAATCAGATCAGCTATTTTCTCGGCTTCAGCGCCGTTCCGACCGGGCAACAAAAGCTGGATGAAAACGAAGACATCGAGCCCGTACTGATCCCCTATTCCGCATTCTTGGCTTATGATTTCGAAGGCCCAAAACAAACGCATCACGCCGCGGCCTTGTTTTACGTCGAGCGGTATTTCAAAGCGCACCCGGAGAAACGCCCAAAATGATCAAGCCCTGGAAAATTCTCGAGAGTCATCAGACGTTTCGCGACCAATATCTCGGCGTGCGCACGGATCGTTGCCAGCGAGAAGACGGGCACATCGTTCCAACCTATCATGTCATTCAGCAGACCCCCTGGGTCACCATTCTTCCGGTCACCGATGACGGCAATCTTGTTCTCGTGCGAGAGTATCGCCACGCAGCAGGCAAAGTCATGATCGGTCTGCCCGGCGGCGTGTCAGACCCGGGTGAAACCGACTGGGTGCAGGTTGCTGCTCGCGAACTGGCGGAAGAGACCGGCTATCAGGCCCGCGAGTATCGCGCGATTGGAACCTGTTATCCAAATCCCGCCACTCAGGATAATGAGCTGCATTTCTATCTGGCGCTGGGCTGCACCCCTGGCGCGCGCCAGGCCCTGGATCCGAATGAGGAAATTGAAGTCTTGGAAATGCCGTATGAGACCTTTCTGGCCTATGAGGATTTGGACGTGCAACATGGGCTGCACGCCACCGGCCTATTCTATGCTGAACGCTATTTTCAGAAACACCCGGATCTACGCCCTGTCGCGCCGTGAGGCTTGCCATCAGGCCGTCTGATCAGGCTAATGTGACGGAATAGAGGAGGAGCATTCAACATGCCGGCTTTTCAACCCACCGCTGACCAGTTCCGCGCCTTTCGCGATGACCCGCATGAGGGCCCGATCAGCCAGGTCAATCTGCTCAAATTCCGCGTCAAAGCCGAATATGCGGAAGGCGACCCGGAACATGGCGAGGCGTGTTCCGGAGAGGCCGCCTATATGCGCTATTCGGAGGCCTTTACCAAAGCCGCGGCGGAGGTGGGCGGCACCACAACGCTTCTGGCGACGACGGAGCGATACTTTATCGGCGGCGGCAATTGGGATGGCGTTCTGGTCAATTCATTCCCGTCCCGCCAGGCTTTTATTGCCACGTTAAATCACCCGGATTACAAATCCATGTCGCGTCATCGAGACGCCGGACTGCTGTGCCAGGAGCTGATTGTCACACGTCCAGTCTGGCTGCATGGCGAAGCACAATAAGCAATCGGGACCCCTGTCATGAAACGCCTTCTGATCATTGTCGCCGCGATCGCGGCCCTGCTCGCCATGGCCTATTACGGCCTGATCTGGATGATCACCAAGCCGGCGCCGCCGCTCGAAGCAGGTCCGGTTTTGACGCTGCCGCAAGGCCAGATCCAGGCCGGGATCGATCGCGACAGTCCGGACATCCTGCAAATCAATGGCATCCCGTTCGCCGGGGATACAGGCGGAGATAATCGTTGGCGTCCCCCGACCGCCCCCGCGGGTTGGGACGGTGTGCGCGAGGGTCGTGACTTTGGCGCAGAATGTATGCAGGCCCGTGCCGGCAGCGGCGAGTTTCTGAACGATTTGCTTAATGGGATGGGCCTGAACGCCGTGCAGCGGCATCTCGCATCCATTGCATTGGAGAGCGCCCCGCCCCCGCCAGAGAGCGAAGACTGCCTGTTTCTGAACGTTCGCACAGCCAATGCTGGCAACGATGCGTTGCAACCCGTCATGGTCTGGATCCATGGCGGCAGTCACCAGGCGGGCGCAGGATCGCAGAGCATCTACCAGGCCAATCAGCTGGTTGAGAATGGCGTCGTCCTGGTCACGATCAACTACCGGCTCGGCGTGTTCGGTTATATGGCCCACCCGGCCTTGAGCGCAGATGACCCGCGCGGGGTTTCCGGCAATTATGGCTTGCTCGACCAGATTGCCGCCCTGGTCTGGATCCGCGAAAATATCGCCGTGTTTGGCGGCGATCCCGACAACGTCACGATTTTCGGCGAAAGTGCCGGCGCACAATCCGTCAGCGAAATCATGTCGAGCCCGCTTAGCGAAGGCCTGTTTCACAAGGCGATCCTGCAAAGCGGATCATCCTCTTACAATGGCAATGGACTGACCACGGCGATTGAAGGCCGCCTGACCATGCATGAAGCCGGGCTGGAATTCTTTGACGGTCTGGTGCCCGCGGATGCCACCGCAGCCGATCTTCGGGCGCTGCCGGCGGCGGACATTATCGCCCATATTCCAAACAAGATGCATCTCGGCGACTATGCCTTGCCGACGGTTGATGGCGTGGTGATCCCGAAACTGATGGGTCAGGCGATCGGTGATGGCAGCATCCACAATGTCCCCGTTCTCGCCGGCTATAATGCAGATGAGGCAACGCTTTTCTATGATTCCATTCAGAGACCCACCATTCTGGTCCCCGACTTTCCGGAAACTCTGGACGAACGCCTCGCCTATCTCCGCGAAATTTATGGCGATGCCGATGCTGAAGCCCTGATCCGCCTCTATGGTCTGGACGATCCGGAGGCGTATCAGAAAGCCGAGACGGACATGCTGGGCGATGACCTGTTCGGCGTGCATATGCGCTATCTGGCCAAGGCCAATGTGGCAAGCGGCGAACCCACTTATCTCTACCACTTCACGCGGGTTCCACCTTCAAAAACCCAGACCATTGGCGCCTTTCACGCGGCTGAGATCTTCTTCGTTTTCGGTTCGCACAGCCCGCTGGCCGGTTTGACGGACGAGGACGAAGCTCTGACCGAAGCGATGGGCATGTATTGGACCAATTTCGCCAAGACCGGAAATCCGAATGGCGTCGGATTGCCCGACTGGCCTGCTTATGACGCAGCCAGCGACCAATGGATGACCTTCAATCCCTCAATCGAGGTAAAAGCCAATATCAGAGCTGAAAAACTCGACATCATGGAGCGGGCATTGACCCAGCGCATCGCTGAAGCCGTGCCGCAAATCACCCCCGCGCCGGAAGAAGATGACCCTGCGCTGCCGTCAGGCGGTCAGGAGAGTGCGGCAAATCGCTTCCAGCCCTGAGCGATCGACCTCATCGAACGCATCTGGCTGTTCGCTGTCGATATCGAGCACCGCAGCCAGCGCACCAGATGCATCATAGACCGGAACCACGATTTCCGAATGGGTGCGGCTGTCGCAGGCAATATGGCCGGGAAAGGCGTGCACATCCGGGACGATGATGCTCTCGCCCTGCGCGGCGCAGGCCCCGCAAACGCCCTTGCCGAATGGGATGCGCAGACAGCCAAGCGTCCCCTGATATGGCCCAACCACCAGTTCTGACGGCTTGATCGGATCGACAATATAGAATCCGGTCCAGAAGAATCGCGGCGAAAAGGCCAGCGACAGGAGGCAGGCCGCGCTGGCATACCGGGCCGGAACATAGGTCTCACCCGAAACCACGCTCTCGATTTCGGATTTCAAGTCTTCGTATTGCCCTGCACGATCCATGACTCTGCCTTGATTTCATAGGTTTGTTCCATATCGGTCGGAAGATTGAATTCTACAAGATAAGAATGGACGTGGGCGATTGGCTCTGAAATAGATGAATCGGATCGGAGGCATATTGCGTGAGCGCAGCTAAGGTTTTGAGGCATCTGACACTTCCGCTTCTGGCGTGCGGCATCTGCATGGCCGCAATCGCGCAAACGTTCGAGACCGTCCCGGATGAACCGGTCCATGCCCGCGACACAACAAGTGAATCCATCGCCATCAGTGATGAGCGTCTGGACCGCGCTCTGGCTGGTTTTGAGGCCGATGCCAGCTTCCAGAAAACCCGACCCGAATGGGAGCCTGAAGCGCTGGAGCCAGAGGAACGGCGCTCGAACGAACCCAATGCATTCGTGCGCGCCATTGCGACCTTCTTTGAAGCCATTGGTGGGGTGCTCGGCTATTTGCTGGCCTTGATCATTATCATCGCCATCCTGGCCGGTCTTTACATGGTGTTTGGCGAAAGCCTGTCTCTGCGGGGACGCCAGAAGGATAAACGGGCCGATCCGGATGTCTCAACGGTCCCGGACCTCCGGCCCGAAGCCACCCGCGCGCGGGCCTTGCTCGAGGATGCCGATGCACTCGCGGCAGAGGGGCGGTTTGCGGAAGCGGTCCATTTGCTTCTATTCCGGTCAATCGAGGACATTCAGGAGAAAAAGACCGGCGTCATCGGGCGGTCCCTCACGGCCCGCGAAATCGGTGCGCTAGGTGTTCTGCCGGACTGGATTCGCGACACGCTCTCACCGATTATCCGGATCGTCGAGCGCAGTTTCTTCGGTGGTCAGGACGTGACCGAAGCGGGCTGGCAGCAGGCGCGGCAGTCTTATGAATCCTTTGCATTCGGGGAGGCATGGACATGAGCGAGCGCATGCCCGGCAATGCGAACCCCTTTTCGGGCCTGACCGCGATCATCATGATCGGCGTCGGGACGCTGGCCTTCATCGCCATCTTTGCCCTGCTCGCCTGGTCACCGGATCTGGCCAGCAAGAACCGGGCGGGCGACCATCCCTATTCAAAATCTTCCCTGGGATATGCCGGACTGATCAATCTGCTCGAAGCTGACGGCCATACGGTCAAGATTTCCCGCCTGTCCAGTTCGCTGAATTATACAGCCGGCCTGTTGGTGATTACGATTCCGGACCATGGGTTCAATCGGGCGGAAGATGAGTTTGAGCAGAATTTTGTGTCTGAACCGGCCCTTTATGTCTTGCCGAAATGGTCTGGCCTGCGCGATTGGGAAAAGCCGCGCTGGGAGAAGGATACCGACCTCCTGAGCCGCGAGCGGGTCGAGTCGATTGCATCCGCTTTTGATTCCGATCTTAAAATCTGGCGGCTGCGAAATCCCGACCAGATCGCCACCCCGTTCGGATCGATCTCTCCGTCCTTTGAACAGAAGATGCAGGTGATAGAGAGCGACAGTCTCGAACCGGTGATTGAACGCCCCGGCGGCACGTTGCTGGCGAAGATTCCGGGCCATGAAATCTATGTTTTGAGTGATCCCGACGTGCTCAACACGTTCGGCCTGGCGCGCCGCGAAAATGCCCGCGCAGCGCTGGAACTGTTTGACTGGCTCCTGATCTATTCCGACTATCTTGATGGCTTTTCCGATCGCACAATCACATTTGATGCGACGCTGCACGGGTTTGCCCGATCAGAGAGTCTGTTACGCGCCATATTCGACCGACCGTTCCTGGGCGCCTCGCTGATCGCCCTGGCCACCATGTTCCTGATCGGATGGGCCGCGTTCATACGATTTGGACCACCGGAACCCGAGGACCGGGTCATCGCCTTCGGGAAAAAGGCATTGGCGGAGAGTTCCGCCGGTCTCGTTTCCATGGCCAGACGCGAAGGCCAGATGGCCACGCCTTATATGCAAATGACCGAGCGCAATCTCGCCCGGCAATTGGGACTGCCACCGCAGACCCAGTCCGAGGCGTTCGCCCGGACCGTCGATCGCCTCGCCGAACAGAAAGACGTTTCACAGACCTGGTCGGAGCAGAGTCAGACCCTGACTCAGCCGGCCCTCGGTCGCAATGATTTACGAGACAAAGCCCTCGCCCTATGGCGCTGGCGACAGGAGATGAAAGATGGACATTGAGGCAATCAAAACCCTGGCGGGTCAGATCCGGGCGGAAGTCGGAAAGGCCGTCATCGGCCAGTCCGACACCGTCGATCTGATGCTGACCGCCCTGTTCTCAGGCGGACATATCCTGCTTGAAGGCCCGCCCGGAACGGCGAAGACCTTGCTGACTCAGTGCTTTGCCGCCGCCATCAAGCTCGATTTTGGTCGTATCCAGTTTACCCCGGACCTGATGCCTGGCGACGTGCTTGGGACCAATCTGTTCAATTTCTCGACCAATGAATTCACCCTGACCAAGGGCCCGATCTTCACCGACCTTCTGCTCGCCGACGAGATCAACCGGACGCCCCCGAAAACGCAGGCGGCGCTGCTCGAAGCGATGCAGGAACGCAAGGTGACGATTGATGGTGAGCCCTACGCACTGAACGATCGCTTCACGGTCATCGCAACGCAAAATCCGATTGAGCAGCAAGGCACCTATCCGCTGCCGGAAGCCCAGCTCGACCGGTTCCTGTTCAAACATGTCCTTGCCTATCCAAGCCGCGAGGAAGAACTCGCCATTGTCGCCAGTCATGGCAATCGCAGCGGAATGAAATCGACCACTGCCTTCGGGGTCGAAGCGGTGATTGAGCCGGACCAGCTCGCCGATGCTGTGGCCTCGGTTCAGCAGGTCCGCGTTCAGGACGATATTGTCGCTTACATTGTCGACATCGTCCGCACGACGCGGGAAGTACCGGCGCTGTCGCATGGCGCGAGTCCGCGCGCGGCGGCCGCCATCGCCGCCGCTGCACGCGCCCGGGCGGCGCTTGATGGCCGCGACTATGTCGTGCCGGATGATGTCAAAGCCCTGTCGCTGCCAGCACTTCGTCATCGCGTCATCCTGTCTCCGGCAGCTGAGATTGAAGGACGTACCACGGACGACACTCTGCTCGAGATCATCGAGCAAACGGCAGCCCCGCGTTAAGAGTTGAGCCTGAGATGATCGCGCCGTCCCTCCGTGCAATCTGGTTGATGTTGCTGGGCTTGCCCACGCTGCTGATCATTGCCGTTCTGGCCCCGGCCTTCTGGGGTCTGTCTGGTGCATGGATTGGCATCATATTCGGCCTGATGCTGCTCGACCTGGCTCTGGCCGGCCGCCGCGGGGCGCTGGACGTCGACGTGAATGCGCCGTCGGTCCTGTACATAAACAGCTCTGATCCTGTCGAGATTTCGCTTCGATTCGCGCGCGGCCCTCTGCCGCAGAAAGTCCATGCGCTGCTCGAAACAAACGCGTTCATCGAGCCCCCAAATGCCGTCGTCCTGAGAGGGTTTTCCGGCCGACAACATGATTTTTCGCGCCAGCTCGTCCCGGTCCGCCGGGGTACGGGTCGTCTGGAACGGCTCTGGCTAAACTGGACCGGACCGCTTGGTCTGATCCGCGTGAAGCGGGTTGAAACCCTGTCTCTGGAAGTACCCATCACACCCAATACGCGCTGGGTCCAGGAAGAGGCTGTGCGACTCTACACACGCGACGCCGATTTCGGCATCAAGATGCAGATTGATCGCGGCAATGGCTCTGAGTTTGACGCCTTGCGCGAATTTTCTGCCGGCATGGACCGCCGCGATATTGACTGGAAACACTCGGCCCGTCATCGCCAGCTGCTGGCCAAGGAATTTCGCACCGAGCGCAATCACAATATCGTCTTCGCCTTCGATACCGGGCGCCTGATGTGTGAACCGCTGGGCGGGGTGCCCAAGATTGATCGGGCGATCAATTCGGCCCTGTTGCTGGCCTATGTCTCGCTGCGGTCGGGCGACAAGACGGCGCTGTTTGGCTTTGATGCCAAGCCGACCGTGACCAGCAATGTGTTGAGCGGTGTCGGCGCTTTTCCGCATATGCAGCAACTCGCCACCCGGCTCGACTATTCGGCCGAGGATGCGAATTACACGCTTGCTTTGACCTCTCTGTCGGCCCGTCTCGAACGGCGTAGCCTGATCATTCTGTTCACCGACTTTGTGGATACGATCTCTGCGGAATTGATGCTGGAAAACATCAAGCGCCTGATGGACCGGCATCTGATCATCTTTGCCTGTTTCGAAGATGAGCAATTGTCAGAGATGATCGAGGCCGAACCCCGCACCGCCGATCTGGTTTCGCGCGCGGTCGTCGCCGATGGCTTGTTGAAAGACCGGGAAGTGGTGCTCCGCAAGCTCGAACATCTCGGGGTGCAGGTGATTGAAACCCGGCCAGAGCGGTTCAGCGCTGACCTGGTCTCGCGCTATCTCGATATCAAGCGGAGGGAAATGCTATGAGCGATCGCGTCATGAAATCCTATCGCTTTCGGGAAGAACGCGAAGCCGATTGGGCCGAGCTCGACCGGATCGTACGAGTGGCCGAGAATAAAGGCGTCAAAGGCCTGTCAGATGATGATCTCACGGATTTGCCGCATCTGTATCGACAGGCCGTGTCGTCCCTGTCCGTGGCCCGCAACATCTCGCTCGATCAGAATGTGATCGCCTATCTCGAGACCCTGTGCGCGCGCGCCTATTTCTTTGTCTATGGGACGCGGGCGCGCATGGGAGAGCGGATCGCGCAGTTTTTCGCCCGCGACTGGCCGGCGGCGGTTAGCGCCGCGCGAGGCCCGGCCCTGCTGGCATTCCTCTGCCTGTTCGGCGGCGCATTGCTGGCCTTTTTCCTGACCTTGAATGACAATGAATGGTATTGGACCTTTCACACCGGCTGGGACGCGCGAAACCCGAATGCCACATATGATGAATTGCGGGCCACTCTGTATACGGAGGATCGTAATATCGTAGATATGTTGGGGGCGTTCGCGGCGCAGCTCTTCTCCCACAATAGCGGCATTGCGATCTTTGCTTTTGCGCTCGGTTTCGCGTTTGGGATACCAACGGCTGTGCTGCTGATTTATAATGGAGTCTATCTCGGCAGTTTCTATGCCGTGTTCTGGCAGAAGGGTCTCGCCTATGAATTGACGGGCTGGCTTCTGATCCATGGTGTGACTGAATTGTTTGCCATCATTCTGGCTGGCGCTGCGGGGTTTATGATTGGCGGCGCTGTGGCCTTCCCGGGCCGAAAGTCGCGCCTGGAATCGATGCGCGGCGCAGGCGAGAAAGCCGCCATGGTGATTATCGGGGCAGTGATTATGCTCTTCCTCGCCGCCTTGCTGGAAGGGTTTGGCCGGCAGCTGATCAATGTCGATGAGGTCCGTTATGCCATTGCCGGCACAACCCTCATCCTTTGGCTCGGATATTTCTACATTCCGCGACGCGGCGAGGTCGATCGACGTGACTGATGCCCCCCCCATCGACGCCGTCGAAGAAGGCAAACGCCGCCGCGCGCGGATGCGGTATCGCGAGCAGGCCGCGAAGCAGAACCGCACGCTGGTAACGCCGGAAGGCGCGGTCCTGAACCTCAAGATCTCGACCTTTGGCGAACGGTTTGGCGCCTTCGTTCTGGATATTGGCCTACAATTCATTCTGATGTTCGTCATCATCTGGGCCATTGCAACTGTGGCCGGCGCCTTTGAGTTTCGCGGCTGGCAGATTGCTGGCGCGGTGGCGCAGGTTCTGATTTTCTTTGTCCGGAACTTCTATTTCATTTTCTTCGAGATTGGCCGAAAGGCGGCGACACCAGGCAAGCGCGCGCTGGGCTTGCGAGTCGCTGATCGTCGCGGCGGCCGGTTGACGGCGAATGCTGTGATCGCCCGAAATTTTTTGCGCGAACTGGAGTTCTTCTTGCCGCTCACCGTCTTATTCAGCTTCAGCGTCGATGGCGTGGCCAGCTGGATCAATTGGCTGCTTCTGCTCTGGTGCGCCATTTTTGTTCTGTTCCCTCTGTTCAATAAGGACAAGCTCAGAATTGGCGATCTGGTCGCCGGGACAATGGTTATCCACGCGCCGAAGGTTAGATTGCTGAAGGATATTGCCTCTGTTGAACCGGTTAGCGGTGGCGCGATTGTCTTCTCGGCCGAGCAGCTGGACGTCTACGGCATTCATGAACTTCACGTTCTGGAAGACGTGCTGCGGCAGTCGACCGATGAAATCAAGGAAAGCGTCGCCAATCGCATTGCCGCGAAAATCGGCCATTCGCCTCAACCCGGTGAAACAGCTCTAGTCTTTCTGGAGGCGTATTATGGCGGTCTGCGACGGCGGCTCGAACAGCGTATGTTGTTCGGCGACCGCAAGGAAGACAAGTATGATCGCAAATAGGGTCGCTTATCGGGTCGGCCGGCGGTCTTCCGTGATCTGAATAGCATGCGCCATGTCTTTTTTGACGACCAGATCGGCATGCTCGCGCAAGGGCAGGATGTGTTGTTCGAGGTTGGGCAGATTGATCCCTGCCCAGACTGATTTGGCAAATGTGGCCAGATCCGGCTCCGACATATGCCGGAACTGGGCGTAGAAACTGGTCGGATCATGCTCCGCCGCATGCCAGAAGCGCAGGAATCGCTCCAGGAACCATGCTTCGATATGCTCCAGTTCCGCATCCAGATAGATTAGCAGATCGGGCTCATGTGGCGCAGCCAGCGCAGCTGCGCGCGGCTGAAAGCCCAGGCCTTCCATGATCAGAACCTCAACCGGATCGAGTCGGCGGGTGAGCGCCGGATCCGGATCAAACGTGACATGGCTATAGCCGGGAAAATCCGTGGCGCGGTCCCGGATACTGGCAATCGCGGTTTCCATTGCCGCGCGGTCATAGGTTTCCGGAAATCCCTTTTTCTGAAACAGGCCCTGTTCGCGCAGGAATTCGGTTGAAAACAGGAAGCCATCTGTCGACACGGTCTCGACCGTCAGGCCGGCGCTGAGGGTTTCATCCAGATGGCGCGCCAGGGTGCTCTTGCCTGACGCGACTGAGCCGGTCAGCGCAATGACCAGATCCGATCGTTCCGCATGGATCTCTCTGACCCGCGTGGCCAGGGCTTCAATGCCTTGGGTCATGGGGAAGTTTTGCTCTGTCATTGCCAACCTTGTTCGCCGCGTATCGGAGCGACTTTAGGTGTCAGACGACGGCCTGCCAAGAAAGTCATGAAGCTGGCGCATGAAGACATCATACTGGTCGTGATGCAACCAGTGACCGGCCTGGTCGATCAGGCTCACAGTGGCATTCTGAAACGCCGTTGCGCGCCCGTCTTCGGCCGGATTCGAGGCCCAGCTGTCAGCGCCATAGACGAGCCAGGTCGGGCACGTGATCTGGCCCCATAAGTGTACGACTTGGTCATGCGTCAGATCCGCGGGCGATCGCCCCATACCAGCCGGATCATAGGCCCAGCTTACTGTACCATCCTCGTTCTGTTTGACCCCCGTAACTGTTAAATGGTGGATCAAGTCTTCCGGCAGATGCTCAAACGCTGCCTGCATGCGCGCTTGCGCGGTCGCGACATCCGCCATGATACGCGGGGTGCGGGCGGACATTTTCTGGCGCTGCTCAAGCCACTCATGCAAGCGCTGGGGAATCGGCGTCGCCTGCCGCTCAGCGAGCATGCGCGGCGATGGCCCCAAGCCTTCGAGCGCCACAAGCTGCTCGATCGTTTCCGGAAGCAGGCCGGCATAACGAAGCGCAATATTTCCGCCGAGCGAGTGGCCGATCAGGGTAAATTTCTCAATCTCCAGATGCGTGATCAGGCTGCGCAAGTCATACACGAAATCCATAATTGTATAATCGCCATCGCTGACCCAATCGCTCTGCCCGTGCCCGCGCAAATCCGGCGCGATGACGCGGTAAGACTGGCTCAATTCGCCCGCCACCCGGTCCCAGCTGCGCTTCTGGTCACGTCCACCATGCACCAGAACCAAAGGCGGTGCATCCGGTTGCCCCCATTCACAATAGGACAGGGTCAGGCGTTGCGATGAAAAGGTATCGTGTCGATCAGGTGCAGTCATGACGCCTAGCTAGTGCGCCTCGCTTGACATGACGAGCCCTGCTGCCGCGTAAACCTTGCAACCGACCAAAGGGCTTGCCACATGGCGTCCTTCGTTTCTAAGGAGGGCGCCATGACGCCGTCTAATATTCCCATGGAAGATTTCGTCGTCGGTTTCAGCCCGCAAGGCTTGCCGGTGCGCGGCCGTGTGATCCGTCTTTCGGAAGGCACCATTTCGCCTATATTGGAACGCCATGCCTATCCCGACCATCTGGCCGAAATCCTCGGTGAAGCGGTCATGCTGTCGGCTTTGGTCGGCTCGGGCATGAAATTCCAGGGCAAGGTGCTGGCGCAGGCCGAGGGTGATGGCCCGACCTCCATGCTGGTTGGAGAGTATACCAAGACCGGCGGATTGCGCGGCTATGCCAGACATGAACCGGAACGCTGGGCCTGGCTCGACAAGGTCAATAAGGGCGGTAAGCCCCATATGCCACAATTGTTCGGGGCAACGGGGCGGCTCGGCCTGATCATCGTCTATGACAATACGGACCTCAAGCCGTATCAGGGCATTGTGCCGCTGGCAAAAGGCTCTCTGGCCGAGTGCGCAGAGGATTATTTCCGGCAATCCGAGCAAGTCGAGACCCGGCTTCGGCTGGCGGTGAAAAAAGACGCTTCCGGCGGCTGGCGCGCCGGCGGTATGATGATTCAGAAAATTGCTGGCGATGAGGCACGAGGTGACACAGAAGAGGGGTGGCGCGAAGCGGAAGCCTTATTCTCCACGCTCACCCTGGACGAATTGACCGACCCCGCCTTGCCGGCAACGGATCTCGTCTATCGCCTGTTTCATGAAGGCGGCGTCGCCATGGAGCCTGATGCTCAGGTCCTTGATGATATCTGTACCTGTAATCGCGAGCGTCTGGTCGGCACGCTGCAAGGCATGGCGGATGAGAGCCTGCGCGACATGGTCGAACCTGATGGGACCTTGAAGGTGGACTGCCAGTTTTGTTCGCGGACGTATACAATTGATATCGAAGAAGTGACCAGCGCAGCGAATTAGAGCGCTTTTGCACGCCGAAGACTGTAAACCCTATAGTAGCGACAATATGCTATTGCTGTTGCAGGAGGTGGATCAGACGATGGATATTCCGGCGCTCAAACTCGATGGATTCTTGCCTTATCGGCTCTCGGTCCTGTCCAATGCGGTGTCCCGCAAAATTGCGAAAATCTATGAACAGGAATTCGACCTGTCGGTCTGGCAATGGCGGATCATCGCTGTGCTTGGTGAGCGCGAAGGCCTGACCAGTACGGAAGTTGCGCAGCGCACCTTGATGGATAAACCTACCGTCAGTCGCGCCGCAGCCAGTCTGATCGAACGCGGAATCCTTGAGCGCCATATTGACCGGGATGATCGTCGGCGTGCGCCGATGCGCCTGACAGATGAAGGCCAGGCGATTTACGCCGCTGTCATTCCCCTGGCAAAATCAAGTGAGCAGGAATTGCTCGACGCGTTAAGCGAAGAGGAAATCAGTGTGTTACACAAATTGCTCAGTCGACTGTCGGCTGTGGTATCTACTGATGTGCCGCTCTGGGGTGACGACGACTAAAGGAGGGACAAAAATGGCCGGTGGAATCACGGATGCAATTTTTGCGTCGCTGGTAGAGCAACGCCCCGAATTCAAGAATGCTATGAAAGTCTGGACCGATGTGCTGGAGCCGGCTCTGGCGGACCGTGAATCTGAACGCCGGTCGATTATCGACAAGGCGCGCAAACGCACCATCTGGACCGGTCTCGCGATGGGTGCGATTGCGGTTTGTATTCTGTTCCTCACGGGCGGCGCGGCGCCGGTCTTCACGCTGATTGCCGCCGGCGCGGTGACGGCAATCGCCAGCGGTGCCGCCTGGATTCCGCTGTTCTCAGTCAAATCAGAAACCAAGCAATTGGTGGTGGGGGCGGCGGCAGAGTCCTTCGGATTCAAATACGATACCCTGCATCCGGATGTGCGCGGGATATCCAATTGGAAAACCGCGGGAGAATGGATCAAATCGCAAGCATCGCAGAAAGCCGGTGCCGCACAATTGTTTGGGGGCGGGGATGACTCGGCTCCCCCGACCCCGGCTTTTGACGTCCTTAAGGAGGCGAAGCTGCTTCCAGGATATGATAATCGCAAGTTTGAGGACCTGATCGAAGGCGATCGCGCCAGAACGCATTTCTCCCTCGTCGAATGCAAGCTGACGGAGGAGCGGGGGTCCGGCAAGAACCGGCGTACTGTGACAACGTTTCAAGGGCTCCTCTTCCACATTCAATACCCCGATCGCTTTCTCGGCCGCACCCTGATTGCGCGCCAGGGTTGGTGGAAGGGTTTTTTCGGCGACAAATCCCTGCAGAAAGTCGATCTGGTGGCGAAAGAACTGGAAGACAATTTCACGATCTATTCCAATGACCAGGTCGAAGCACGGGCCTTGCTGACCCCGGACCGGATGGAGCGGCTGATTGCGCTGGAACGCCATTTCAAAGGCGGCAAATTACGCGGTATTTTCGAAGGCGATCACTTAACCCTGGCGCTTGAGGCCGATGACCAATTCGAGGCCGGTTCTGTCTGGAAACCTCTGGTCGATCCAGACCGCTATATCAGCGCGCTGACAGAGATTGGACTGGTCTGCGATGTCATTGACGGTTTCCTGACGCGCGAATGGGTCAAGGACAAACTCTGATAAAGACGATGCTTTCAAGCGCTTAGCCAAGCTCCGGTCCCTGATTTGCATGACACATCGCGGATGGGCGTAGGGTCAAGCTGAGCTGGCGGCTCATGATGGACTTTGGGAGCATTAGGCAAGTCGATGTCGACGAGACTGTTACAGGATGTGGATTCCCGCGCAATTACGGCGCAACGGACCTATGTGACCGTGCCGGAAACGCTCGAAACCCCTGCAAATGATACAGTTGACGTCACAGATGCGCGCCTGCCATCGCACCGCATTGGACTCAGCCGCGCCAGCCTTAGAACCCTGCTCAAACTTGCAGATTGCATCATTGCGACAACCATCGTGGCGGGTTTCCTGATCCTGTCGGGCACCGGAATTCTGTCGGCCACCGTGTCTCAAATTCTGCCATTTGCCCTGATTCCGGTCGTCGCCCTGTGGGGATTGAACATCTCATCCTCTTATCGACTGCTGCGCAAAAACGACATCATCGATCACGTGCTCGCAACGGCGTATGGCTCCGGCTTGCCGCTCGCAGCGCTCGGGGCATTTACGGAATTGGTCTACACGTCACCAACGGCACATTGGGTGATGCCGACCATCTTTTTGACCTGGCTGGCCCTTAACCTCGTCCATGCCGTTGCCTTGATCCGTGGCCGTCAATTCGTGCGCGCCGGCTGGTTAAGCGAGAATGTCGTGATTGTCGGCGCAACGCCAAATGCGCGCCGCCTGATTGAACGTAATGCGGGCACCCATGAGCTGAACATTGTCGGCATATTTGATGATCGCCTGTCGCGCGCCCCAAGACACCTGATCGGCGCGCCCTTGCTAGGGCGGCTGGATGATTTGCTCACCTGGGAGCGGTTGCCAGAGATTGACCGGATTGTCGTCACCGTCACCTCGGATGCGCGCGACCGGGTCCGCGATATGGTGGAACGTCTTCGGGTTCTGCCGCAACGCGTTGTCTTGCTGCTCGACCTGGACGGCTTTGATCCAGAGACAGAGAGCCTGGCTGAAATCGCCCACTCGCCTGCGGCTTATGTGTCCGGTCAACCGCATGATGCGCGCCGGGCGACCTCCAAACGGATATTCGATTTCTTCTTTGCCACCAGCATGCTGATTGTCCTGAGCCCTCTCCTGGCGTTGTTGGCCCTCGCCATCAAACTGGAAAGCCGTGGCCCGGCGATATTCCGTCAGAACCGGCACGGCTTTAACAATCAGATCATCAAAGTCTGGAAATTCCGTTCGATGCGTGACGATCCGCAAGCGGCCGAAAGCATGACCCACCAGACAGTGGCGGACGATCCACGGATCACCCGTATTGGCCGTTTCATTCGCCAGACCTCGCTGGATGAGCTGCCGCAATTGATCAATGTCATCCGGGGCGAAATGTCGATTGTCGGACCCCGTCCGCATGCGGTTGGCATGACCACCGAAGAACAGGAAGTTCAGAATATTGTTGGCGACTATGCCCACCGCCACCGAGCCAAGCCAGGCATTACCGGCTGGGCCCAGATCAACGGGTCGCGCGGTCCCGTGCATACCAAGGCCCTGGTTCGCGAGCGCGTACGGCTGGATATGGAATATGTAAACAGATCGGCGCTATGGTTCGATCTCTATATCATTCTGATGACCCTGCCCCGCCTTCTGGGTGACGCGAAGACCATACGCTGAACATGTCCGCCTTTCCCCTCTCCGCGCCCGACGAGGCCGTCGTGACAGATCTGCCTGGTCTGGAGACCGGTCGTACGTCAGCCGGCGAGGACGTCGTCTCAAATAGCAAGTCGGGCGAGGCTCTGATCAGTATTTGCGTCCCTGTCTGGCGCGACAGCGCAGACGCTTTGTTGAGCACGCTGAGCCGGATGAAAGGGGCCGAACAATGCACGCTGTTGCTGTTTGACGACGGCTCACATGATCCTTATTTGCTGCGCCAGCTGACGCGCCAGATTCTGCGCTACCCCGGGCCGGCCCGCCTGATCGCGTCGCCTCGAAACTCGGGCCGCAGCCATGCGCGCAACCGCTTGTTTGAGCTTGCAGAGACCGAGTGGATTCTATTCCTAGATGCTGATATGCAGCCAGATGATGAGACATTCCTGGATCGCTATCTGGATGCGATCGACGCGCTCGCAGAGCCCGCCATTGTTGCCGGCGGATTCAGCCTGAAACATGCGCGACCAACGCGCAAAACCCGTCTGCACGCGGCGCAGTCACGAGCCTCGGAATGTGTACCGGCTTCGATCCGAGCCCAGTCACCCGGACGCTTTGTTTTCACGTCGAATGTGCTGGTGCATCGTCAAGTACTGAACACGGTATCATTCGATCCCGGATTTCAGGGCTGGGGATGGGAAGATGTGGATTGGGGATTGCGGGTCGCCGAACAATTTCCGGTCGATCATATCGACAATACAGCGACGCATCTCGGCCTCGATCATGATGCCAAACTGATCAAGAAATACGCGCAATCGACGGACAATTTTCTTCGCCTGATCGACCGCCATCCCGATGAGATGACGAAAACCGCGCTCTATCGCGCGGCAAAACGGTTAAGCGTCTTGCCGGGACTATCTGTCCTGTCCGGCATTTGTCGGCGCCTGGCGCGATCGCGCTGGCTGCCCATGCGCGTCCGCCTTCTATCGCTGAAACTGTTTCGCGCGGCCGCCTATGGAATGCGGTTATGATCAGCGTTGTTATCCCGACCTTCAATCGCCCCGATGGATTGAAACGCGCGGTGACCAGCGTGTTTCACCAGACCCTGGTCGAAGATGGGTTTGACCTGATTATTGTCGACAATACGCCAGAAGCCTCTGCGTCAGATACGATCGCTGAGCTTCAGCGGTCTTGCCCAAATACGATAAACCTCATCGCCCTGCATGAACCGGCAGCCGGCGTGGCCAATGCGAGAAATACCGCCATGCGGGCGGTCAAAACAGATCTCGTGGCTTTTCTGGATGACGATCAGTCGGCCCCGAAAACCTGGCTCGCAGCCTTGTATAAGGCGTATCGCGCTTTCCCTGCAGCGGTGACATTTGGACCTGTCCGAACCACATTGCCGAACGGACAACGCCGCCATCAGCGCTATTTCCAAACCTTTTTCTCGCGTGAGCCTGGATTTGAGACAGGCTATATCGAGACGTCCTATGGGTGTGGCAATGCACTGGTCGACTTTTCCAAAGTGCCCGGTCACGCGCCCTGGTTCGACATCACCATGAATGAGAGCGGCGGCGAAGATGACGTCCTGTTCGCGCGTATTCGCGATACGTTCGGACGGTTTGCATGGGCGGCAGAAGCGCCGGTTTGGGAGCATCCGCCCGTCTCTCGTGTGTCCCTCGGCTATACGTTGAAACGGGCCTTCTCTTATGGCCAGGCGCCGATCACGCTGGCACGGCGTAGATCAGATCGTCCTGCCTTTATCATTCTGTTCTGGATGTTGATCGGCGTCGGCAAAACGATTTGGCATGGCGCCATATGGCTTCTGCTCAGCCTCGTGCGCCATCCCGGCCGTGCGTTCCAGCTTGACCAGGCTGTACGCGGCATCGGCAAACTGCTCTGGTGGGTTGATTTGCGATTCTATGGCGCTGCTGCGTTGAAGAAAAAAACCGCTAACTCTGTGCCGCCAGCTGCGCCAACGCTCTCGACAGGGACGGAGCAGGCCTGACCGGCACAATCTGTTTTGGCCGCATGCTCAGCTTTGCTGCAAGCGCGACATAGATCAACCAGACAATCGAATTCTGTTGCAGTGACGCGCTTTCCGACAGGCTGAACAGGAAGAATTGCGCGATAAAGGCGAGCGCAAACAGTCCGGTCCATGTGTTCACCGCTGCCAAGACTGCCCGCGATGTGGTGAGCAGGAAATCAAGGGTCAGAAATATTAGCCCGATCAGGCCGAGGGCGACCGTGACTTCCAGCCAGCCATTATGTGCGGTTGGCGCGTCCCATTGCAGCGCCTCTCGGAGCCAGTTGCCGGGCGCGCTCTCCGGCGCCCAGAACGCGCCATAGCCATAACCAAGCCAGGGGCGTTCCTCGATATTGTCGGCCAGGGCGAACCAGATATCGGTGCGTCCGGTCAGCGTCGCGTCTCGTCCGAGCAATTGGAACACCAGGTCCGGTGCAAATACAAATACAGCACCTGTCAGGATCGCTGCGATCACACCCAACCAAAGCGTCAGTAATCCGATTCTGACGCCTTGTTTCATCCAGGCACCAACCGCCAGTATCCCCAACCCGACCAGAAGACCGAGGAGCGAGCTTTTCGAAGTCGAGAGCAGAACCAGCGCAATGCTCAGGGCCAGCGCGCCGCTCCAGAGCCAACGATACTTGCCATCCATAATGGCCAGAAAGGCGGCGAAGATTGCGGCCCGGGCCATATGCCCACCGAGCTGGTTCTTTTCAAAATACAGACCCTGCCAGGCGCCGACATGAACATCCTGCATGCGGCCGAATGCGGGCACCAGGATCGCGGCGAGGAAACTGACAATCGCAACCACCATCCAGGCCACCGCGAAGCCGCGCAACAGAGTCTGCCAACTATACCGTGTGCCGATAAATAAGCCGGCAAGTGTTGTCATCAGGATCGCAAAGCTTCGTCGCGCCGTCAGTCCGGGATCAATGGACCAGAGAAAAGACAAGGCGCAGACCGCCAGCAGCAGCATGAGGAAGGGCAGGCGCAGACAGACTTGCGCAATCTCCCGCGCTTTCCAGAGCGCACCCGCAAATGCAACGCCGTAAATCGGCAACCACAAGAAGCGCAGGATGAGGGAGCCATCGGCGGCGCTTTCATCTGACAAGAGGCGCGGCAAAAGCCCTTCACTGAAGATGAGCAGGATAACAACCAGAAACAGGAATTCCGCCCGCCCGACCGGGCTGTGGGACGTGGCCATCCGCAGATCAGGCGCCGAAGCGGTCAGCGAATTGGGCATCGCCGCGTATCCTGTTCATAACGACGCCAAGCACGCGCCCATTCTGTGCTTCGAGCTCCTGGCGAGCCGCTTCGATCTCTTGCGCCGTCGACCGATCTGCTGTCACGACCAGCACGATGCCATCCACGGCAGAAGCCATGGTCATCGCCGCTGAGGAGCGCTCCAAGGCCGGCGCATCAACCACGGACCAGCTCGAAATGCCACGCAGGGCCTGCCACCAGCCGGGCGCCTGCTGGGTGCGCACTTTCTGGCCGGCTTTCAAGCGATCGCCGCGAAACCGTGTGACGAGAAGCGGTAGACCATCAATATCATGCGCCGTCAGCAATTTGCTTTGCCGGGCGCCTTCGACGCGCGGTGTGATTCGGTAGATCGGGTCTTGCCGCAGAGATGCGTCATACGCCCGGCCCGGTTTTCCGACATCGCGCGCGAACCCATCCTGGAAGCCCTGAAAGACCGGATTACGTCGTAAATCCAGATCGACCATCCAGACCGGCTTGTCCGATCTTCGGGCGGCGATACAGGCAAAACTGGCAGCCAGACTGGTCACCCCTTCGCCCACACGCGCTGAGGTAAACATGATCACTCGACCGCCAGCCGCAGGGGCGCTGACACGGGCTGTGGCCCGCCATACCGGCTCCAAATCCTCACGAAGGTCGCGCATGATGTGTCACGTCCAGACAGTCTTGTTCCAGCGCTATCATGATCTTGGTTAACGGGATTTTGCAAATCGTAAGGATTAGGCCCGGCGAACGGCCCCCAGAACCGGAAGGCCGACGGTTTTCTGCAGCGACCCTGGTGTGGCAAAGCCGCGTTTTGAATAAGCGCTCAACAGGCCGAAAATCAGGGCGGTAAACCCGGCAAATAGGACCGACAAAACCGCGACCGGCAGTTTCAGACTGCTGCCCTCGATCGGGACGGTTGGTGGCTCGGTAACCTTGACGCTGTCCCCTTCCTGCGCGGTCAGCCCGGCAACGGTGCCCTCGCGCTGTTCCTGTTCGGCAATGGTGCGCACGCTGGTTTCGATCAGGTCGCGATTGCGCAGCAATTCGTTCCAGGCCGGCTCCAGCAGGGTGAAGCGGTTGAGCTTGGTTTCAACCGCGCGCAGTTGACGCTGAAGCTCGGCCTCCTGCTCCCGCAAGGATGCCGCCTCAGCCTCGAACGTATTGAAAGACGTTTCCAGGGCCTGATACGTCGGGTTCGGCCCCCGACGCACCGTACCGACGGGGGAGTCCTGCGCCGCTAGGAAGGCCCGCAATTCGGCGATCCGCCGGTCAATCGCCTGCACCCGACGACTGTCCGGCGTATAGTTTACCAGCGCCTGGTTGCGCTCGATTTCCAGTTCGCGCAGCTGCTGGGCGCTTGAATCCTCAACATAGAGATCCAGCTCGGCGGAGGTGTCCGACAGTTGAATACGCGTTCGCGCCAACTGTCCTTGCACGGCGCTGGCACGCGCTTGCACAGTGAAAAGTTCGTTTGAGATAACCGAATACAGGGTCTGCGCGGTCGACCGCTCGCTGGCAAAATCGCGAACATCATTGTCGGTCAGGAACGTGCTGATGGCGGCTTCCGCTTCCAGCAACTCGCCTTCAATCCGCTTGCGCTCGGCGCGCAATTGATCAACCGGGCGGCTGCCAAACAATTCTGCCCGGCGCTGCAAATAGACTGCCAGGGCGGCATTCAGAATCTCGGCCGCGACTTGCGGATCCTCGTGTTTGAACCCGACCGAAATAATGTTCGAATTGGGGGACGCATCGGCCCAGAACCCATCCTGAAGCGCCGCGACACCCTTCTGGTAATATTCAAACTCAATCGCGTCTTGCAAATTGGGCGCGGACCGGGCCACTTCCTTGTCGCGCGCCTCCGCCAATTCCGGATAAATCCGGTCCAGCGGGAAGCGCGATAGGGTGCGCTCAGCCACCAATTGAGTCCGCAGGATTTCCAGCTCGCCCTGAATCACTTCCTGGATACCCGGGCCTGGATCAAAGCTCGGATCGCTGAGGATGGAGCTGGATCGAACCTCATCGCCGGAGGTGACATAAAGCGCCGACCGCGATTCATAGGTCTTGGGCATCTGAAACGCGAAAAACAGGCCAATCGCGATAATCGGCAGGCCAATGAGCAGCATCAGCCATTTCGCCCGCCACAGATGCAGCGCCAAATCAGCCATGCCGAGACGGGGCCGAGACGGCACATAGCCGGCATCGGTCTGTACGACCCCCGATGGGCCCCAGTCAGCGAGATCGGCCATCGTTCCGGGCTCCGAGCGCTCTTTCCTTCGAATTCTTCATACAGGCTTGATACTTCCTTAAACATTAACACAGACGCTCTGGCTGGGTAAATTTGTCGTTGAAAAGCTCCATGACTCGCTTGCTTTGCCTTGCTCTGCTTTCGTTAATGATCGCATCCTGCCAGTCCGGCGCGCCGGTCGAATCCGCTGTTTTCCCGCAAAAGGAATGGCGGCATGAGGACGGGGCGGACGCCTTCTATCTGCTGGCCCCCGGCGATGAGCTGGACGTTATTGTTCATACCGCACCGGAACTCAATCGTACCGTCACCATTGGGCCCGATGGCCGATTCCGCATGCCCTATTCGGGTCCGATCCTGGCGGCGGCGCGGACCGTGGATGAAGTTCGTGACGGGGTTCAGTTCGCGATGTCGCGGGAGTTGAATGATCCGGACATTGACGTCTTGCTGGTTGGAACCCCGTCGCAACGCGTATTTGTAGGCGGTGATGTCACCAATCCCGGCTTGTTTGACATGCCGGGCCTGATCGACCCGTTGCAGGCCATTATCATGGCGGGCGGCGTAACCAATGAAGGCCGGGCCAATACTGTGGTTCTGATGCGCCGTATGCCAGGCGGCGAGGTTAAATCGGCGGTGTTCGACCTGAAAGCCGGAATTTACGATCCGAGCCTGGCTGACTGGGCGCCCTTGCGCCGGTTCGATATTGTCTATGTCACGCGCAAGCCGATTGCCAATCAGAACCTGTTCGTCCGGCAATATATTCGCGACGCGCTGCCAATCGACTTCTCGCTCTTCTACGACATTGCCGGTAACAACCGTTAATCAGGCCTTTTATCACTGACCAGAAGCGCTTATGCGGTGGGAATCTATTCTCAACGGAGCTTCCCGCTATGGCTGACGCCGAAAACACAATCATCATGGAAACCACCAAGGGCACGGTCAAAATTGATCTGCGCCCGGACCTTGCCCCCGGCCATTGCGACCGGATTAAGGAATTGGCCCGCGAAGGCTTTTATGACGGCATCATCTTTCACCGCGTGATTGATGGCTTCATGGCACAAGTTGGCTGTCCCAATGGTACCGGCATGGGTGGTTCGGACAAGCCAAACCTGCAGGCTGAGTTCAATCCGGAACCGCATGTTCGCGGCACCTGTTCCATGGCCCGGACCAATCAGCCGAATTCCGCGAATTCGCAATTTTTCATCTGTTTCGAAAATGCCGGCTTCCTCGACAATCAGTACACGGTCTGGGGTCAGGTCAGCGAAGGCATGGACGTGGTTGACCAGTTGCAAAAGGGTGAGCCGCCGCGCGAGCCCGATTCCATTGTCTCTATGAAAGTTGCTGCAGACAGCTAAAGTTCAGGTTGAACAAACGAGACTGGACGCATGGCTTCGGCGAAAAGCAGGCGCAATATGAAATGGTGGAGTGGCCGATTGCTCGGCTCACGCATCGCGCGCCTGATTTTTGCGTCCAATCTCGCCGGACTAATCATCCTGATCATCGGGGCTATGGTCCTGAATGAAATGCGGGCGACCTTTGTCGTCTCGAAAAAAACGGACCTGGTCGGTCAGGCGCAACTCTTGTCTAACCTGATTGGCGACGAGGCTGCTTATGGGGAACCGCAACCGGTGCTGGATGACCGGCTCGCCAAGGATGTGATGGCCTCGCTGTCGCTGCCACAAAGCATGCGCGGCAAGATTTATGATCTCGAAGGCAATCTGGTCGGGGATAGCTATTTCCTGTCGGATCGGGTGATTGTCGAAAACCTGCCTCCGCTGCAGGACCCGGATCGCCTGACCGTCTGGAGCCGATCTCTGTCCGATTGGGCCGTTGGCGTGCTGAGTTCGTTTCGCCCCTCTGAAGGCGATGATGCGGTCCGCGCCATCTCATTTGAGGAAGAATTTGCCGAAGCTCTGATCGGCAATGAGGCGGCCAGCCAAAGGTTCAATGATCGTGGGCAGCGGATTATTTCGGTTTCCCTACCGATCCAACATGTCACCGCTGTGGTCGGCGTGCTGACCCTGGAATCGAATGATATTGACGCCATCATCCGCGCCGAACGTACGGCGCTAATCCCATTCATCGCAGTCGCCATCTTGGTCGCGCTGATCACGTCAGCCTTGCTGACGGTGGGAATCGCCAATCCCTTGCGGCGGCTGGCGAGCGAGGCAGACCGGATCAAGAGTGGCAGCAGCAGCAAGCTCGATCTCGAGAAAATCGCCAAACGCCATGACGAAATCGGCCATCTGGCGCAATCGGTTGAATCCATGACCGAAGCCCTGTTCGAGCGAATCACCGCCAATGAAGCCTTCGCGGCTGACGTCGCGCATGAGTTGAAGAACCCACTCACCTCAATCCGCTCCGCCGTCGAGACCGCCGAGATGGTGCAGGATGATCCGGTCGCACGCGAGAAATTGCGCAAGGTGATTGCCCAGGACGTCAAGCGACTGGACCGCCTGATCACCGACATTTCGAATGCTTCCCGACTCGAGGCAGAGATCACCCGTATCCCCACCGAGCGGCTCGATATTTCCCGCTTTATCCGCGATGTCGTGCGGACCTATGAGGGGCTCGACCATGAGCGCAATGTCTCGGTCAGCTTTCACGACGCGACCATGGATGCCGGCCTATCCGTTCGCGGCCGCGAAGGCCCCCTGGGCCAGGTGTTACGCAACCTGATCGATAATGCGCGGTCCTTTTCGCCCGAAGGCGATGCGGTGACGGTGACGCTGCAACAGGGCCGGCAGGGATCGCAAACCACGGCGCGAATTCTGGTCGAGGATAATGGACCTGGCATTCCCGAGGACAAGTTCGAGAAAATCTTCGATCGGTTCTACACAGATCGCCCTGCGGGAGCGGCATTTGGCAATAATTCCGGCCTTGGGTTGTCGATCGTCGCCCAAATCGTCACGACGCATATGGGAACGGTTGTGGCCGACAATCGCGAGCCGGGCGGCGCGAGATTTACCATTGAACTCCCCGCGACATAGGCCGTTTACCCTTTCTACATGAGAATTAACGGTCCCTATTGAGAATAATCGGGAGTTGTGGTATACAATTCTGTCACAACACCATATCCGAGCCATGCTTATGTCGGCACCTTACGAGAGTTTCTCGCCGGCAACGTGGCTCGTTTGCGTAGAAGAAGAGGTCTCC
>JBCBBC010000008.1:0-97547 GCA_038532145.1 Pseudomonadota bacterium
TAACGCATGATAATATGCCATCGCAGGCGCGCTTGGTCTCAGGCGCTTAAAAGCCTCTCCGAAAGGAAGGCAGTTCAGTCCCGCGTTTGAAACAAGCGCGCCTTGCCTTTGTCAAACCCTCAAGGCCAAAGCCTGTGAGGCGCTTTCGGGTGCGTGACCGTTCGGCGCGCTCCCGAAATTCACGGGTTCAAACTCGCCAAGCGACGAACCCGACTTAGCTTTCCACGGACACAACCCAGTTTCGCCAATGACCCAAACGCATTCTGAAAGTCGCCCCACGCTCACCGATCGTCTCGTCGCCCTGGCGCATTCGCGTTGGCTATTGCCGGTTTTGCTCTTGGTTGAGATTGCCGAGACCTCTATTCTGCCACTACCTTATGAGGCGGCTTTCATTGCTTTATGCCTGGCCGCGCGCGATCGGATTTGGATCTTTGTCGCGGTGACGGTGCTCGGTAGCGCGATTGGCGGCTCTATCATCTACGCCGTCGGCGCGGCCTATTTCGACCCGGTGGTCTCGCGGCTCGGTGTCGAAGCGCTGGCCGCCACCTATGCGGAGCGTTTCGCCGAGCGCGGCACCTCCTTCATTTTCCTGGGTGGGACCACCCCGGCACCGTCTTATCTGATCAATCTGATCGCGGGGGCGACGGGCTATCCCTACTGGGAATTTCTCGGTGTATTTTCGCTCAGCCGTCTGGTGCGGTTTGCCATTCTGGGCTGTCTGCTCTTCCTGTTCGGTGCACAAATCACCGGCGCATGGAAAAAGATGCCGAAAGGGCTGAAGCGGGCCCTGATGGTTCTGCTGATTGCGGCCCTGGTCTATTGGTTCGTCTCGGGATTAAGCGGTTAGCCCGTGACTAAGCCGGAAAGGCGCCCGCCTTGCTGAGGCTCGAGCTGACCTTGTGCCCGAGCACGGTTTCCAGCCATTGGGCTGTTTCAATCAGCTTGCCGAGATCCAGGCCGGTTTCAAAGCCAGCCCGTTCGAGCATATAGACCACATCTTCTGTCGCGACATTGCCCGTCGCGGCGGGTGCAAACGGACACCCGCCTATGCCACCGCAGCTGGCATCGATGACGTCGACACCGGCCTCGACGGCGGCGGCAACATTGGCCAGGCCTGCGCCACGTGTGTCGTGAAAATGCAGGCGCAGATAAACGTCCGGGGCTTCCATGCGCACGCGCTCGATCACCGTGCGAACATCCCAGGGGGTCGCCACGCCAATGGTATCGCCAAGACCGATTTCGGCGACGCCGGCCCGCTGTGCCTGCGCCGCGAGATTGGCCACCACACCGGGATCCACTTCGCCAGAGAACGGGTCGCCAAAGGCGACCGAAATGGTTGCCGACAAGGGGATTTCTGCCTCATGCACCAGCGGTGCGCAGGTCGCCAGCATGTCCACACTCTCTTGCGGCGTCATGCGCTGATTACGCTCGCCAAAGCCTTCACCGGCGACGAGGACGAAATTGATTTCGTCTGCCTGCGCATCTATCGCCCGGCGTACGCCTTTTTCGTTGAGGGCAAGTGCGATGTGGCGGACATTTTGGTTGCGTTGGAGACCCCGAAACACCGCGCCGCTATCCGCCATTTTCGGCACCGCTTTGGGCGATACGAAGGACCCCGATTCCATCCGCCGGACGCCGCAAGCCTCAAGCCGCGAAATGAATTCCAACTTCTGGTCTGTGCCCAGATCAGCAGGATCATTCTGCAAGCCGTCGCGCGGGCCGACCTCCACAATATCAATTCGTCTTGTCATCAGGCCTGTTTAGCGGGCATTGATTGGGAATGACAGAACCGATTGTACAGCCGCCGCTGGCCGGCCTTCGCGTGCTCGAACTGGGTCAGCTGATTGCTGGACCGTTTTGCGGACAATTGCTCGGCGACTTTGGCGCCGAAGTGATCAAGATCGAAGCCCCGGACCGGCCCGATCCCGCCCGGGACTGGGGCGCCGTGAAGGTCAATGATACGAGCGTCTTCTGGGCCATCATTGCCCGCAACAAGAAGTCCGTGACCTTGAATCTGCGGTTACAGAAAGGCCAGGACATTCTCAAACGCCTGGTCAGTACGGCCGACGTCCTGGTTGAGAATTTCCGACCGGGCACGCTTGAAAAATGGGGCCTTGGCCCGGATGTGCTGCATCAGATCAACCCGCGTCTCGTTATCACGCGGGTCTCGGGTTATGGTCAGACCGGCCCGGAGAGCCACAAGCCGGGCTATGCCAGTGTCGGCGAGGCGAAAGGCGGGCTGCGCCATTTGATCGGCGAGCCAGACCGTCCCCCGGCCCGGGCCGGCGTCAGTCTCGGCGACAGCATGACCGGCACGTTTGCCGCGCTGGGAACCATGATGGCGTTGTTTCATCGCGAACGCTCTGGCCGCGGCCAGGTTGTTGATGCAGCGATTTATGAAAGCGTCATGGCCTTCATGGAAAGTCTGTTGCCGGAATATGCCCTGGCTGGTCACACGCGGGAGCGTACGGGCGGGATCCTGCCCCGCATCGCGCCTTCGGGTGCTTATCCTTGCAGCGACGGCATGGTGATTATCGGCGCCAATCAGGATACTCTATTTGCGCGTTTGTCAAAAATGCTCGGTACCGACTGGGCCGACGATCCGCGTTTTGCCACGCATGATGCCCGCGGTGAAAACCAGACGGAGCTCGATGACATGATCAGCGATTGGACCCGGACTCGCCCGATGGCAGACGTCCTGCGCCTGTGTGAAGCGCACGCCATCCCGTCTGGTCCGGTCAACACCGCCAGGGAAATGCTGGCTGATGCACATATGAAAGCGCGTCAGGCGATCCTGAATGTGTTCTCGCCGCTCGTCGGTCAGGACGTTCCAATGCAGGCGCCCGTACCAAAGTTGGATCTCACACCCGGAGATGTCTCGTCGGCCGGACCAGCCCTCGGACAAGATACGCGTGCAATTCTCGAAACTTTGGGGTACAGCGCTGATGATCAGAATAGATTACGAGACGAAAATGTCATTTGAACCCCCGTTATCTGGCACAGAACAGGATGAAACGCCTGAACTTCGGCCGAAATTCAATGCTGATGGATTGGTCACGGCGATCGCGCAGGACGCAGACACAGATGAAGTTCTGATGCTCGCATGGATGAACGCAGAGGCGCTGCAAGCGACGATTGATTCCGGTCGCGCCACCTATTGGAGCCGTTCAAGACAGGAACTCTGGGTGAAGGGCGAAACCTCAGGTCATACCCAGGCCGTGCAGGAAATTCGCATCGATTGCGACCAGGACGCGGTCTTGCTTCGGGTGAACCAGTCCGGCGGGGCCTGCCATACCGGGCGCAAATCTTGCTTTTACAGAATCGTTGATCCCGACACCGCTCACCTGACACGAGAATAGTCTGGCACGCATATTGCTTGGTACGTGTGTAGAAGCAATATGGAGTCACCGTCGTGTTTAGATGGTTCAATCGGGGGAAAAACCCTGAAGAAACAACAGAAGTAGAGCCGGAACAGGTCGAGCGTCGCAACTCGGATCGCCGCGATGTCTATGCTGATGTTGTAGCAATGTCGAACGCGGGACGGTTCCTCAAAAAGGGCATCGCCCTCGATTTGTCTCGAGATGGCACGCGTGTGCGATTTCAGAACAGCGACAGCTTGCTGGATGGCATGGTGGTCAGCATTTCCCGTTATGGCATTAAGCGCAAAGCGCGCATGCGCTGGCGCACACGGACAGATGTGGGCGTTGAGTTCCTCGATGAGGTCGAATAAGCGAGTCGCACCATAGCTTTTGCGCTGGACTTCCAAAACCAGAATGATAAGTCGCGCTGAGAGCCGTCACGTCGCCGAACAGGATTGGTTCGAATCCGGAACGAAATATAGAACTTATCCACAGAAGCTGTGTTTCTGTGGAGAATTCCGCTGATTCCGGCTGAATCTTCAATAAAGTCTATCGACTCTTTTTCGATCTGAGTCATTCTACACCTGTCCGCAGCGGAGACCGGGAAGCCACCGGAGGAAACAGCGGGAAGAACGTCGCGCCCGGACGAAGTGGGCTCAAGAGTGAACCTCGGAAACGGGGGGATGCGAAGGAGCCGGCGGAGACGAAGGGAAAGGCAACGCGGCGTCTGCCGAGCTCCAGCTAGAGGGAGCGAAGCAGGACCATATCTGCGAACGGGGTACGAACCGCAACGCAGACCAGAAAGAAAACCGGTAACGGGTATCTGGATGGTGGGACTTAACAAAACTGCGCAAGCAGAACGGGAAGTTTCAGGTCTTAATTGAAGCGCGAAAGCGGGGACTTAGCGGAAACTGAAGACGCGAATCGAATAAGCCAAAATGGGGTGCGAGCCGAAAGGTCCGTACCCCTCTTTGATTCTGAGGTCTTATTCTGCAGCCAGCTTCGCCTCGGTTTCATCATCGAAAATCTCTTCAATTGATTTGCCGAACAGGCGGGCAATCGCAAAGGCCAGCGGCAGAGACGGGTCGTACTTGCCGGTTTCAATCGCATTCACAGATTGTCGCGAGACGCCTAGTTCATCTGCCAGACTGGCCTGGCTCCAGCCGCGTTCCGTGCGCAGCGCACGAATGATATTCTTCATTAGCAATGTCTCCCACCATTTAGAATGAGGGTTGAGAGCCCATAAGCAAAGAAGAAAAAGGGACCGAACCAGAAAATCTCAAATCGGTCGACGACATGGAACAGTTGCAGGAATCCGATTAGGAAAATCACGCTGGTCGTCATGATTCCGCCCCAGGCCAGGCCGCGCAACTGGATCATGCGTGTATATTCATCAGTCTCGTTGGCGTAGCGCATCATGACGAGCAGAGTCGCGATCACCGGCAGAGCACAAGCCACAGCGAGGGTCGCTTGCAACCAAAGCGGTTCGGGGTCGAGTTGTTTCAACCCGTACGAGCCAGCAATGACAATGACAGCATAGATCGCCATGAGGGGCCAGAAAACGCGATGGTATCGACGCTTTGCTGATTTGAAGGTTTGTTGAGTCATGTGAACGTTCCCAAAAGATGACTAGATGACGAGTTGCGCAAAAGCCTGCGACGACGCTCTTTGCTTGTCGGCGCGGCGCCAAAGCCAGGCGAGCGCGCCGAGCGCGGGTAATGAGAGAATCGGACTGAGCCAGGCCGGTCCGAGCATGCCGACGGCGAATCCGATCTGGACCCCGAGGCTCGCAAAGATGATCAGGATCACGACAGAAGCGGAGGATTGGAAGACAGACATAAGTTCCTCGTGTGTCAAGTATGCTTGTCATTTAGACAAGTTACCTTGACATGTCAAGTGTCATTGACATTGATTTTGCATTGCCTCTCGCGCCGCACCCATTAGGACGCCGCCATGGCCGTCGCTCCCTCCCTCCAAATATTTCGTCATCGTGCTTATTTGCAATTCTGGTTGATGCGAGTCTCCGTTGCGGCCGCCAGACAGATGGAGGCGGTGGCGATTGGCTGGCAGGTCTATGATCTGGCCCGTGACCCGATCGCAGACGGCGGAATGGGGCTCGGCATCAACCAAGCTGCGTTTATGCTTGGCCTGGTCGGACTGGCGCAATTTATCCCGGTCCTGCTTCTGTCTCTGATTGGCGGACAGGCGGCGGACCGATTGAACCGAAAGATGATTCTGGTCGTTAGCAATCTGTTTCGACTGCTCGGAACCATGGCCTTGCTATCGACCATTTTCCTGCCGGCCAGCCAGGCCTTGCCGGTGATTTTCGGTGTCGCGCTTCTGCTTGGGACGGTGAATGCCTTCACCCCGGCTGCGGCCAATGCGCTTTATCCGCAACTGGTGCCGCGCGCAGACCTTCCGACGGCGATTGCGTTCAACTCGCTCGGCTTTCAGACCGCCAAGATCGCCGGACCGGCGCTGGGCGGAATCATGCTGGCGATTGGCGGCCTCAGCCTGGTCTATAGTGTGGCCTTCGTACTGATTGCCTTTGCCATTCTCGCCATTGCAACGGCCTCGACCCCGCCCCACCGGAAGCTCGCCGACGCCCGAGGTCGCGACATGGTATTTGCCGGATTGCGCTATATTCGTCGCAACAAGATTGTGCTCGGGGCGATCTCGCTTGACCTGTTTGTGGTCTTCTTTGGCGGAGTCGTCGCGCTCTTGCCAGTGTTCGCGCGGGACGTCCTGCATGTCGGTGAGACCGGACTCGGCTTCCTCGTCGCGGCCCCCGCCATCGGGGCTGTGACCGTTGCCTTCCTTCTGGCGCGGCGTCCGCTGTCACGGCGGGTCGGACCCTGGATGTTCTGGGCGGTTGGTATTTTCGGAGCCGCGACACTGGTGTTTGGATTGTCCTCGATTTACTGGCTGAGTTTCGTCGCCCTGATTGTCACCGGGGCCGCAGACGAGATCTCAGTCTATGTCCGAGCGTCGTTGATCCAGCTGGCGACGCCGGACGAGATGAAAGGACGGGTCACGTCCGTTTCTTTCATATTTATCTCGGCGTCGAATGAGCTCGGTGAATTCGAAAGCGGCGTGGCGGCGCGCTTCCTGGGACCGGTCGGCGCCGCCTTGCTCGGAGGCTCGGTCGCCATTGGCGTGGCGCTTTTATGGACCCGGTTGTTTCCGGAACTCGCCCGGGCTGATACGTTTGAAGGCGTCGAAGAACAGGCGGTCTAGGCCGTGCTCTTCTGGCCCGGAACGAGTTTGCCGAAAAAGGCCCAGACATCATTGACGCCAGCGCCATGAACCGCCCCGGCGCGATAAACACGCGTGGCCAGCTGCAGAATGATGTATGTGGTCAAGGCCATTAATCCCAATTGCGCCAGGACTTCCCAGAGTGGTGGTTCAGTCGGCATGCGCAAGATGAGCAGGAAGGGCGTGAAGACCGGCACCCAGGCCATGATCTGGATCAGGGCCGATTCGGCGTCCTGAATGGCAAAGACCAGCATCAAGAGCGGCGCCATCAGCATGACGAATAATGGTGTCATCAATGTCTGGGCTTCCTGGATGGTATCGCACAGCGAGCCGAGCGCCAGGAATAGCGAGCCAAACATCAAATAACCCAGCACGAAGCTGATAATGGCCGGCACAAACAGCGCCGGATTGGCGGCGGCGCTGGCCAGCGAACCGAGCACGCCGGCAACCTCGGGCGAAATCGCATCGCGCATGAACCATGTGATCAGCCCGGAGCCAAAGCCCCAGAATGCCATCAGGGTCAAAGCTAGCAGCAGGACAGCGAGCAGTTTTCCAGCCAGCAAGTGTGGCAGTTTCACGGACGTCAAAAGGCTGTCGAAAATCTTGTTCGAGCGCTCCTCAATGGTGCCCATGAGAAGATAGTTGATCACCGAGAAGATCAGAAACCAGAGTGAGAACGCCATCATGATCGAAACGAAAAATGGCGCCTGATCGGTTTGCGTCACTTCCGTATCGGTACCGGCCTCGGCGCCAACGCGCAAGCGCTGTTGCTTGACCGAGCGTCGGGCAGACCGGGCATTGGTCAGGACATCTCGATTGACGTTTACCGCCGCCAGCGCACGATCCAGCTGCAATTCTTCCTCGGCCTTTTCGGCGGCATCGATGAGCGTTCGCGCCTGCAGGTTTTCCGACCAGTATTCGATTTCCCCGGTCTCATCATTGACCACAAGGGCAGCAAAAAGCGGTTGTGGACCATCCTCGGTATCAACCAGTCTGTCACCGGCAAGAAAAGGTGCGAGATCTCCACTATTGTTGACGGGCGCGGGGACTTCGACAAAATCCCGACGTGGCAGCAAAGCCGGATTGCCGCCGGCCTGTTCAAACGCCTCGGCCACGCTTGCGCCGGACTCGATTGCGGCGTCGAAGGACTCGACGGCCTCGCTGGCGTTGTCATCAATTACCGCCATCGGGTCCAGCATGGCTCGGGCCAGCAGAGCCTCACCGACAGAGAGGTTCTCGCGCAAAGCATTCGAGAACGCATCGCCTTGTTCGATCACCGTGAAATAACGGGTCGGCTGCGTGTTTTGCGCCAGCATCGGCGCAAACATAAAGATGCCGATGATCACTGGCGTGAATAACAGGCCGAGCCAGAATCCCCAGGCCGAAACATAGCCAAGATAATCCCGGCGGGCGACGAGATAGGTTGAGCGGATCATGCGGCATCCCTCCCCTCAGCCGCATCTGCGGCAAGTGTGTCCGTCAGATCCTGCGCCTCGGCCTCGCTGACCAGAGACACGAAGACATCGCGCAAACGCGCTTCCTGCGGGGTAAAGCTCGTAATCGGCGCGCCAAGGTCAATCGACGCTCTCAACGCATCTTGCGAGGTTTGACCATTCTTTAGGCTAACCCGCCAATGGTCACCTTCTTGCTGCGCCTCAAACCCGGCGGGAGCCAGCGTCGTGTGCAAGTCAAAGCCATCAGAAACACCAATATGAACCGCCCGGCCGAGCGCTGCGAAGCCCTCTTCCAAGGTCCCGTCAAAGACTTTTCGGCCGCGTGCCATCATCACGATTTTCTCGCACAGGCGTTCGGCATGCTCCATGACATGGGTCGAAAAGACAATCGTCGCGCCACGTTTATGCTCGTCAATGATCAGGTCTTCGAGGGCTTGCTGATTGACAGGATCCAGCCCGGAGAACGGTTCGTCGAGAATGAGAAAATCCGGACGGTGGGCGAGGGCGGACAGGATCTGGACTTTCTGCGCCATGCCCTTGGACAGCTTTGTCACCCGGCTGCGGCCAAATTCGCCTAGATCCATCATGTCCAGCAATTCGTCAGCGCGCGCCTTGGCATCGCGCGCGCTCATACCCTTGAGGCGGGCGAAATAGGTGATGATCTGTCGGGGGCTCATTTTCTTGTAGAGGCCCCGTTCTTCGGGCAGGAATCCGACCCGTTTGAGGGATTCAAGATTGGGGCGCGCGCCCAGCAGACTGACTTCACCGCGATCCGGGGACAGAACGCCCAGCGCCATCCGCAAGCTGGTCGACTTTCCGGCGCCGTTCGGGCCGAGAAACCCGACAATGGACCCCTGGGGCACATCAAAATCCAGATTGCGCACGGCCTGGAAACTGCCAAACCACTTGCTGACACCGGTCATTTTGAGAGGTGTTTCACCACTCATACAGCCATCTCCCGCTTCGAATCTTCCGTTTATCGATATGTAGAACGACTCTTTTGCCCTGCTAGGCTTGCCAAGCCCTTAAAGTGTGCACAGGATATTTGCATGAAGACGCCGCTAAATCCTCTGCAACGGGATTTGGTCGTCGCCCGGGGGAAGGAACCACGTAGAATGCGTGAAGAAACACTCCGCCCAGCGAGGGCCGATACCTGCGTGCCGAAGCACTCTTTAAACGGGTGCAATGGCACCGAAACGCTCGCCTCGATCGAGCGCGCTTTAATGCGTCTTGCGTCGGGAACGTACGGGATTTGTGTGTCCTGCGGTGCTGATATCAGTCTAGCACGTCTGGAACGAAATCCAGCCGTGGAAACTTGTGATCGTTGCGACGATACCACCGCGTTCAAATCGCATTAAGCGCATTCACCAGATCCGCGGTCACATCCCCCGCATCCTCAAGGCCGACGGACAAGCGGATCCAGCTTTCATCCAGGCCCATTTCCGCCTGTTCCTCTTCGGTCAGCGCCCGGTGCGTGGTCGAGCATGGGTGACAGGCCAGGGATTTCGTATCGCCGAGATTGTTTGAAATATCGATCAGGTTGAGGCTGTTCAGCACTTTGAACGCTTCGGCGCGCGCGCCCCTTACGGAAAAAGCGATCAGCGTGCCGCCAGAACTCATCTGCCCGGCATGAACAGCATGGTGCGGATGATCCGTACGGCCAGGATAGTGTACCGCAGTGATATTTGGATGGCTGGCGATGGCATCGGCAATCTGCGCCGCATTGGTGCAGGCCTGACGCACCCGTAATTCAAGCGTCTCAAGGCCTTTGAGGACCACCCAGGAATTAAACGGCGACGCCGCCGGTCCGGTATGGCGCAGCCACGGATCGATATGTTCCTCGATAAAGTCGCTCTGGCCGAGAATGGCGCCCAGCAAGACACGTCCCTGTCCATCCATATGCTTGGTGGCGGAATAGACGGCAATGTCGGCGCCCAGCTCCAATGGCTTTTGCAGCACGGGCGTCGCGAACACATTATCCACCACCAGCAAGGCCCCGGCGGCATGCGCGAGCTTGGCCACGGCGGCAATGTCGACGGCTTCGAGCAGCGGGTTGGATGGGCTTTCGATCAGAACCAGGCGCGTCGGTTTGGACAAAGCCCGCTTCCATGCATCAAGATCGCTGCCATTCACAAACTCGGTTTCAACGCCATAGCGCGGCAGGATGGTCGAACAGATATGGCGACAGGACCCGAACAGAGCGCTGGCCGCGACAACGCGATCGCCGGTACTGCAAGGCGCGATCATCGCGGATGAAATTGCGCCCATGCCGGACGCGGTCACGCGACATGTCTCGGCCCCCTCCAGCGCGGCCAGGCGCTCGGCCAGCATTTGATTGGTCGGATTGCCATAGCGCGAATAGACATAGCCGTCTTCGTCGCCGGCCATCCGCGCGGCGGCCTGTTCGGCGCTGGCATAGGCATAGCCGGAGGTCAGATACATCGCCTCGGAGGTTTCGCCAAATTCCGAGCGCATCGTGCCTTGCCGCACCAATTTGGTGGCAAGGGCCCAATCATCACTGCGTTTCGTCATCGCGAAATCCTTTGCATTCGAAGCGCATCGTCATAAGCCTTACGGGGTAAAGGGATCAAGCCATGGTGGATGGAAAACTGGGCGTTTTGGCAGATCATGAGCTGTCTGGATTGTTCGAGAGCGGGGCGATCAAATCTGGAAGCGCGCTGGATGCGGACCAGATTCAACCGGCCAGTCTGGATTTGCGCCTGGGTTTTGAAGCCCATCGAATCCGCGCCAGCTTCCTGCCGGGTGGCGGGCGTAGCGTCAGCGACGTGTTGGCCGAACCAGGCACGGAATTGCATCGTATTGAACTGACCTCGCAAGGTGCGGTGCTGGAAACCGGTTGTGTCTATGTCGTCCCCTTGCAGGAGCGTTTGCGCCTGCCGGCGGGCGTCTCGGGTCGCGCCAATCCGAAGAGTTCAACCGGGCGGATCGATGTCTTCACCCGGGTTGTGACCAATCGCTCCAAAGCGTTTGACGAGGTGCCGATGGGCTATTCCGGGCCGCTCTGGCTGGAGATCAGTCCGCGCACCTTCCCGATCCTGGTTCGACCAGGGGACCGGTTGGCGCAGTTGCGTCTGCGGCGCGGGCAAAGCGACCATGTGACCGAGAAAACCGTCTCAATCGATCTCGACCAGCCGGAAGGCGCGCCCGTGGGCTGGCGGGCCAAGCGGCATGGCGGCCTGATTGATTTGCGCGGCATTGGTCAGCATGACGTGCACCAATTCTGGGAGCCGCTCTACGCGCGCGGCGGGCGATTGATCCTGGATCCGGAGGAATTCTACATTCTTGCCAGCCGCGAAACGGTGAAAGTCCCAGCTGGCAAAGCTGCCGAAATGGCGCCCATCGCGCCGGAGCTGGGCGAGTTTCGGGCCCATTATGCCGGCTTCTTTGATCCCGGTTTTGGCACCAATCAAGGCGGTAGCCGGGCCGTTCTCGAAGTTCGCTCGCGCGATGTGCCCTTTGTTCTCGAGCATGGTCAGCCCGTTGCCAAACTGATCTATGAGCCGATGGCGACCAAGCCAAAGGCGCTCTATGGCGGCAAGACCAGCAATTATCAGGGCCAGGGCCTGAAACTCTCGAAACATTTTGCCCGTCCCGATTGAGTGGCGCGCCGGTGTGTGCGATAGCGGCGCCCCATGTTTGGATTCTTTGAGAGACGCCTGGACCCCTTTCCGGAGACGCGCACGGATATGCCGCCCGCGCGACTGTGGGCGTTCATCTCGCATTATGTTCGCGACGCGCGGCCTTGGCTGATCATCATGGCCGTCTTGTCGGCCCTGATCGGCGTCAGCGAAGTCCTCCTGTTCGGGTTTCTCGGACAGATTGTTGACTGGCTGGCCACCTCGGACCCCGACATGTTCATGAGCGATTATGGCTGGCTGCTCGCGGGCATGGTGGTCGTGGTCATGTTCGCCATGCCGCTCGGCCATTTTGCCTGGGGCCTGATTGTGCATCAGGTGATGTATGGCAATCTGCCGATGAGCGCACGCTGGCGGATGCATACTTATCTGCTCGGCCAGTCGATCGGCTTCTATTCCGACGAGTTTGCCGGTCGCGTCGGCGCCAAGGTCATGCAGACGGCGCTGGCGGTACGCGAAGTGATGATCAAGCTGCTGGACGTCTTCGTCTATGTCTCGGTCTTCTTCATCACCATGGTCTTTCTGATCGCCAGTGCCGACTTGCGTCTGGCGGCGCCGCTGGCGATCTGGCTTCTGATCTATATCGGGCTGATCTCCTTCTTTGTCCCCCGCCTGACTAGTGTTGCTGAAGAGCAGGCGGATGCGCGCTCCGACATGACCGGTCGTGTGGTCGACAGCTATACCAATATCGCCACGGTCAAACTGTTCGCCCATGCAGGTGGCGAACGGGCTTATGCGCGCGCCAGCATGAGAATTTTCCTGCTGACCGTGTTCAGCCAGTTTCGATTGATCACCGCCTTCTATTCGCTGGTCCATCTGAACAATGCGATCTGCGTTATCTCGATCGGGGCGCTCGGCATCCTGTTCTGGATGGACGGGGCGGTGACGGTGGGCGCGATCGCCGTTGGCCTTGGCCTCGCCTTACGGATTGTTGGCATGTCGCAATGGGTGATGTGGGAAGTCTCAGCCCTGTTTGAGAATATTGGCGTCGTCTATGATGGCATGGCGATGATGTCCAAGCGACGGGCTGTCGAAGACGCGCCGGACGCCTCGGCGCTGCGCGTTACCGACAGCAATATTCGGTTCGAGACGGTCGGCTTCCACTATGGCAAGGAGAGCGGGGTGATTGAGGCGCTCGATCTCAATGTGGCCGGCGGCGAGAAGATCGGACTGGTTGGTCGCTCTGGCGCCGGCAAGTCTACGCTCGTCAATCTGCTTCTGCGCTTTTACGATGTCGAACGCGGTGACCTCACCATTGATGGCCAATCGGTGCGGGAGGTCACGCAAGCCTCGCTGCGACAGCATATTGGCATGGTGACCCAGGACACGTCTCTGCTGCACCGGTCGATCCGCGAGAACATCATGTACGGCGTGCCAGAGGCGACCGATGAACAGGTCTGGGCCGCGATCGAACGTGCAGATGCCGCGGATTTCATCCACGACCTGGAAGACGCGAAAGGTCGCAAGGGCCTCGACGCGCAAGTCGGGGAGCGCGGAGTCAAATTGTCGGGTGGCCAGCGACAACGGATCGCGATCGCGCGGATCTTCCTCAAGGATGCGCCCATCCTGGTGCTGGATGAAGCCACTTCGGCGCTCGATTCCGAAGTCGAGGCGGCGATCCAGCAAAACCTGTTCAGCCTGATGGAAGGCAAGACCGTGATCGCCATCGCGCACCGCTTGTCGACTATCGCTGCGATGGACCGGCTCGTCGTACTCGATAATGGTGGCATCACCGAAATGGGCACGCATGCTGAGCTGTTAGAAACGGGCGGGCTCTATGCCGACCTCTGGGCACGCCAGTCCGGCGGGTTCCTGGCCGGGGCGGCCGCGGAAAAGGCGGCAGCGGAATAGAGCGCGTTCGGGCGACCTGAACGTTCTGAAGGGTCAGCCAGCCAATCGCACCGGCATGGCATCCAGACCCCGCGTCCCGATCCGCTTAGACCATTTCAATCCGTCCCCAAGCGCTAGATCAGGCCAGCGCGCCGCGATCCTGGAGAGTGCAAGTTCCGCTTCCATCTTGGCGAGGTGCAAGCCAAGGCAGATATGCGGCCCGCCGCCCCAGCCAGTATGCCGGTTCGGCCGCCGGGCTAGATCCAGAGTAAGTGGCGCGTCAAACTCTGTCGGGTCGAGATTGGCCGCGCCAAGCAGGGCAATCGTCTTGTCGCCGCGCTTGAATGCATGGCCGGCAATTTCAGCATCCTCGATCAGGAAGCGTGGCTTGGTCATGTGAACGGGCATGGCAAACCGCATCAATTCATCAACCGCCACGCGCCAGCCATTCTCATCTAGGCTCCGTGCCATCTGCCAGGCCCCAGGCTCGGTCTGCAGCGTATAAAGACCGCTGGAAAGCAAATTGGTTGTCGTATCATGCCCGGCGACGAATAGGACGAGGACGAGCGAGACCAATTCATCCTCACTCATCTTTCCGCCTTCGGCCTCGGCATGGATCAGGTCGCTGAGCAGGCCCGGGCGCGGGTCCTGGCGGGCGCGCTCGATTTCTTCGCGTAATTGCTTGATTACCCCGCCCATCCCGGACAAAGCCCGCAAGATGGCCCAAGTCGAGGACCCGGCGGAAAAACCGGACATGATCTGCATGAGTCGGGCCTTCGCGCCTTCCGTGAGGCCGAGCAATTCACTGATTACGCGCAGGGGTAGGGGCCGGAACAGGGTCTCCGCAAGGTCGATCTCAGCTGGGTCTTGCGCTGCGATCTGATCGAGATATTCATCGACAAATGCGCCGACCCGGTCGCGCTGCATTTCAATCGCCGCCCGGCGAAACGGCGCATCCGCGAGGCGGCGCAGCCTCTGATGATCGGGATCGTCGAGCGACAGGATATTGTTCGAGAGCAGGCGCAAGGACTTCGGAATGAAGGGCAGGCCAAAAGCCCGATTATGCCCCGCATTGCGCGCATCGAGCGCGAACGTTTCTGACCGTTTCAGCAGCGTTTGCACGGCTTCGTGCGTCAGGGCCGCTGGAAGCGGACCAAACAGTGGAACTTTCACGCGGGCAAACGAACCCTCTTGCAGCGCTTCAGCAAGCACGGCGTGCGGGGCGACCTTGAAATCGCCTGACATAATGTCGATGCGACGCATGCGCGGTAGCCTAGCGTGGATGCGAGATGGCGACAATATTCTGGAAGGAGTGGTGGGCCCGGAGGGACTTGAACCCCCGACCAGACCGTTATGAGCGGTCCGCTCTAACCAACTGAGCTACAGGCCCTGGAATCCAAATTGGGTCCAAGATGAACAGACGTATAAAACGCCAGACTTGATCTCGCCGCAATGGCGCAATTCAATGGAGACTGCAAGTTTTTTACCCGTATGGAGGGAAGCATGACTGTGAATTTCAAATCGAGCCTAATGGCCGGATTTTCCGGCCTCTCACTGATCACCCTGGCCGCGTGTGGTGGCGGGCAAGGCGAGGCCGCACCCACCGCCGCTGAACCGATCGCGGCGGCGGTCAGCGCGGTGCCGGAACCAACCATCACCCCAAATGCGGATCCGATTGAGACCACGCACCCAAATTCGATCCAGCCGGAAACCACGCTGACCCTGTCGGCAGAAGGGTCTGTGAACCGCGAGCCCGACATCGCCTTCCTGAATGCGGGCGTCCAGACCCAAGGCGAAACGGCGCAAGCCGCGATGAGCGCCAATGCGACCGCGATGAATGGTGTTTTTGATGCGCTTGCCGCCGCCAATGTCGATCGCAGCGATATGCAGACGTCGAATTTTTCGCTGCAGCCGCAATATGATTATTCCAGCCGGTCGAACGGCCAGCCGCGCCTGACCGGCTACCAGGCCTCGAACCAGCTGAGCGTGCGCGTGCGCGATTTAGACACGCTGGGCGAGACGATGGACGCGCTGGTCTCCGCAGGTGGAAATACGTTTAGCGGTCTCAGTTTCGCCCTCGAGGATGATCGCGCAGCCAAGAATGCGGCGCGCGATATCGCTATGAAAGAGGCTATCTCGCGGGCCGAACTTTATGCCGCGGCGTCTGGATACGAAGTTGCGCGCGTGGTGACGATTTCAGAGAGTGGTGGTTTTAGCCCACAGCCCATGGCGATGATGGCCGAAGCGCGCAGCATGGATCGTTCGACGCCGATCGCATCGGGTGAAGTCGGCTATTCGGTGACCGTGAATGTCACGTTTGAACTGAGAAAGCCCGCCAATTAGGCGGGCTTCCAAAACGCAACATTACTCTACGAGTCAGGATCGCGAGCGCTTAATAGGCAGCGCTCGGGGTCTTGATATTGTTCTGCTCGTCCATCAGCGCCACTTGCGGTTTGTGTTGACGCGCCATTTCGGCTTCCATCTGGACGAAGGCCGCGATTACGACGCGGTCGCCCAGGGCAAACTTGCGGGCCGCCCCGCCATTGACGCCAATCGTGCGAGAGCCGCGGGGGGCTTCGATCGCATAGGTGGAGATCCGCTCGCCATTCGTAATGTTCCAGATATCCACACGCTCATGCGGCAGAATGCCGGCGGCGTCGAGTAGATCCTGGTCGATGGAGACCGAACCCTCATAATAGACGTCGCACTGTGTGACAGTTGCCGCGTGTAATTTTCCCTTCAACATGTTGACCAGCAAAGCTCGTCCTCCCTATCGAAATCTACGTGGCAGGCCCCGCCTGCTATGCATATATGGGGACTGCCTACCCTCGGGTAAAGGATTTTTGTGCAGTGCAAGAAGCGTGCTAAAAGCACAATACCGAAGAGGAGGGAAGACTCGTGACCGCGCTGTCAGCAGACTGTTGTAAATGTTACAGTTCGCGGCGGACTGGCAATCCCGATAATTGACCTGAATCAAGGTCCAGTTCGAGGTTCAAATCTGTGTGATCATAGGCGTCGGCCAGCGTTTCCAGCGGCGACATCGCGGCTTTCAACAGGTCATAATCGCGGTCATCGCCAATCACATCGCCCGTGCCTGAAACCGATGCCAGTCTATAGCGCGTGGTCGGCGTGCCATCCTCGATCACCCGCTGGCATGCGAATGTCACTGTGGCCGCGCCCGGAAGAGCCGCAAATCGCAACGCCTTGATCCAGGGCTCGCTCATTCCAGCGGCACGCCAAGCTCGGACATGGTTTCCCGGAGCAGGGGTCCGATCTCTGTGTTCAGTACCAGATCGGCATAGGCATCATGTTCGGTCGCTTCCCGATTGATGATGATATATTTCGCCCCATTTTGCTTTGCGATCAGGGGAATGTTCGCGGCGGGATAAACAACCAGCGACGAGCCAATGGCGATCATCAGATCACAAGATAAGGCTTCGCTCTCGGCAAACGTCATTTTGTCTTCCGGCATGGCCTGACCGAACGAAATCGTCGCGGATTTGACCAAGCCACCACAGAAATCACATGTAATATCTTCATCCGCCTCCCAACGTGGTCGCAAGATATTGTATTCATGACGTTTTCCACAGTTCAAACACTTGGCGTACGATGCGTTCCCGTGGACTTCGATGACGTTTTCGTCCGGGACGCCGCCATCCTGGTGCAAATTATCGACATTCTGGGTGACGACGCTGGTGACTTTGCCCATGTCGACCAGTTTCGCGATCGCGTGGTGGCCAGCATTGGGGCTCGCGCCGGTCCATCCCGCAGTGCGTTCGAAAACGCGGCGCCAGCCTTCCCGGCGCGCTTCGCGATCAGAGACGAAATCCTGAAAGTAGATGGGCTGCATCTTCGACCAGACTCCACCCGGCGAGCGGAAATCTGGTATGCCGCTTTCGGTAGATATGCCGGCGCCGGTAAAGATCACCACACGGTTCGCGGCGTCGATATGTCGTGCGAGGGTTACTGCTGCGTCCATGCGGCAAGGCTAGTCCAGAGACGAACGCGCGCCAACTGGAAATCAATCGGTAAAGCCTTTTCGGGTCAGCCAGTCGGAACAAATCCGGACCGCTTCCGGTAATAGATCGGGCCGCTCGATGTAATAATGATCGGCGTCCTTGATATCGTGATGCTCCTTATCTGTATGCCCCACTGCGTCGAACAGACGCTGCGCGTGGCTGGGCGTGCAGGCGAGGTCGGCCGTATTGTTGATCACCAGAACCGGACAAGTGATCCGAGCGGCATTGCCGAGCCCGGTCGCATTGGTGGTGTCATAGCCCCATTGGCTGAGCCAGGAGCGAAGCGTGCTAAACCGGGCCAGACCGACCGGTCCATCATTGGCGACCTTCGGATCACCGAGATAACAATCGTGCGGTCGGCGATCCGAAGGGTCTTGTGTCGGATCGGTCCAGCGCAGATCGGCCATAGTCCCATGCACGGTAAACGCGCGTTCAGCATTCATCTCGCCGGCTTTGCGCAAGTCCTCGAGGGTCTGCTGCACCCAGGCAGTGATGCGCCGGTTCCGCGCAATCTGGGCCTGCCGATAGCGGGTTTCATAGTCCGGCGTGTAGGCCGGTTGATTAGGGTTTTCTGGATCGTAGATATTAAGATCCGGGGTGCGTGCGAACGGACGCGATTCCACAGCGATGGACGGATCAATCCACTCGGTCAGCGTCATCGCACGACTGATATGGGCGGCGAGCAGCATGATGCCCTGAACCGGCGGCAGCCCGAGGGCCGTGAGATCATAAGCGTCTCCGGCCGGAGTATGGGTGAGCGTCGGGGTCTCAGCCTGGTCCTGATAGAAAAGTGATAGCGAGCCACCACCGGACCAGCCGCCGAGAATGATCGTCTCATAGCCGAGTGTCTCCCTGGCGTGTTTCAGGCAGGCGCCGAGATCAGCGACGCATTTCTCCATGATCAGCGCGGTGTCATTGCCGCGATATCGCGGATTGCAATAGATCACATGATGACCGGCATAAGCGAGCGCCGAGACAAGCGGAAGAAAGGACCCAGATCCGATGGGATGCGAGAACACAATGACTGTTTTCGAGCTTGTGTCTTTGCGGGCGATTTTCATGCATTCAACAACAACTGTGCCGCCGGCCCCACCATAGACGTCTTTGAATTCGGAGGTTTCTTGATGCAGGACCAGATAAGGTTCTCGGACCAATTCGCTCATAAGGCACCTCCCGCGTGGTCAAGACTTGGCGCTTTCGCCACCTGAGTCCAGTATGACGCGAAGAAAAGGGAGCGTCTCATGGTTAAAGCGACAGGCATTCACCACCTCGCCATCATGTCGGCGGACATAAAGGCTCAGATCGAATTCTTCTCAGATGTGCTGGGTTGCAAGCTGTCGGCGATTTTCGACATGCATGGTGTGCCGGGCGGCATTCATGCCTTCATGCATCTCGATGACCATTGCTATTTCTCGATTGTGCAATTGCCGACCGTCAAGGATATCCCGATTGAGATCGGGGTCACGCATGCTGGCAATGGAGCCGGACCTTGCGCTGCCGGGGCGATGCAGCACCTGGCTTTCAAAGTTGATACGCCGGATCAGCTGGTCGCCATTCGCGACCGTATCCGCAAGAAAGGCGTGAACGTGATTGGTCCGATCAATCATGGCATGTGCCAGTCGATCTATTTTGGCGGGCCAGAGAATATGGTTCTGGAGGTAGCAACCTCCGAGGCTGAAATCGATCAAAAAGCCTGGGTCGATCCAGCCACTCTGGAAAAGGTCGGAATTAGTGCTGAGGAGGCGCAGCAATATCAGAATCCGGATGCCTATGATGGTGAAGGCGGCACGGTCAACCAGCCCCCTTATGATCCTGACAAGCCGCATCAGGCCTATCCCAAAGAGATGTATATGCAAATGCTGCAGGCGCCAGACGAGGTGATTTGGAAAACCGCGTCCTACGCAGAACCACCGGTTAAAGTGTAAGCCCGATGATCCGGAAAATTCTGCTGGGGGTTGCGACCCTGCTCATCGTTCTGGTGCTCGGCGCTGGGATTTATACCTGGGACCCGTTACCCAAAAACCCGAGTGTAGAGGTTTTGGCCGCAGCAGCGGCGGATTATGATGTCGAGATCATACGCGACAATTGGGGCACGCCGCATATTTACGGAACCACCAATGCCGATACAGCTTTTGGTGTCGCTTATGCCCATGCCGAAGATGACTATGAGACCATTCAGGATGTGGTGGCGGCTACTCGCGGCGTGCTGGCGCGGTATAAGGGCGCCGGCGCGGCGCCGACCGATTATGTTGTCTCGTTGCTGGACGTCTGGGACATTGTTGATCAACGCTATGAGCGCGATGTGCCAGAAGATATCAAGGCTATTGCCGAGGCTTATGCGGCCGGGATCAACCTGTATGCGTCCGAACACCCTGATGAGACCTGGGCTGGACTCGCCCCGTTTACCGGGCAGGACGTGATTGCCGGGTTCATTTTCAAGACGCCTTTCTTCTATGGCTTCGACGAGACTCTCCAATCCCTGTTTGCGGATGCGCGGGATGCCCCGCTGGCGTCCGACCCGGCGCATCAATCCTGGCTTCTGCATCCGAGCTTGAACACCGAACGGGGCTCCAACGCGTTTGCGATCTCGCCCGGGCGCGGGGGCGATGACACGACGCGTCTATTGATTAATTCGCACCAGCCCATGACCGGTCCGGTCGCCTGGTGGGAAGCGCATATCGTTTCCGAGGAAGGACTCGACATTACGGGCGGATTGTTCCCCGGGACGCCGGTCATTCTGCATGGATTTAACCGTCATCTCGGCTGGGCCAATACAGTGTCCAAACCGGACCTGACCGATATTTATCGCCTCACCATCAATCTGGAGGATTCCAAACAGTATCAGCTCGATGGCACGTGGCGCAACTTCGAAGAAGACAGCGCCTTGCTCAGGATCAAACTGTTTGGTCCGTTCGCGCTGAAAGTCCGCCGACCAGTGTTTCGGTCCGAGCATGGTCCGGTGATTGAAGCATCTCACGGAACGTATGCCGTCCGTTATGCCGGCCAGGGCGAAGTGCGTCAGTTGGAACAATACGTTCGGCTAAACCTGGCGCGGAACTGGGACGAATTCACCGAGGCCATGGCGCTGAATGCCCTGCCCAGCATTAACTATATCTATGCCGATAAGGACGGGACGATTGCCTTCATCCACAATGGCCAATACCCAGAGCGTTTACCCGGATGGGACTGGCAATCGGATCTGCCTGGAGACCGTTCGGATCTGATCTGGAAGGGCTATATTCCGTATGCCGACGGTCCGAAGCTGATCAACCCGGAATCGGGATTCATCTACAATGCCAACAATGCACCTTTTGCCGCAACAGACGGGCCGGACAATCTTCGCGCGGATGACTTTCCAGACTGGATGGGCTTGCAGACCAACGCAACCAATCGCTCGCTCCGCATTCAAAATCTAACCGATGGAGACTCGGTGATTGATAGAGCCAGCCTGCTGACGATCAAATTTGATACAGCTTATGCCAAAGGGTCTGAGGCGGATGCATTTGTTCAAAAAGTGCTGGGCCATGATTGGTCTGCGGAACCTGAGATGGCCGATCCGGTTCAGCACCTTCGCGATTGGGACTATCGCCTCGACATCTCAAATCGTCACGCCGCCCTCGGCACGCTGACAGTATTGAGGCATGTGACAGGACAATTCACCGGCGATTTTGGTCCCGCGCCGGACCAGGCCTTTCGAGAGGCTGTAGCGCTTTTGCAGAAAAATTATGGTCGCATCGATCCGGAGTGGGGTCAGGTAAATCGCCTGGTGCGGGGGGAGACCGATATTCCGATCAGCGGCGGTCCGGATATCTTGCGGGCAATTTATCCGGCTGAGCTGCGCGAGGATGGAAAACTGCACGCGAACGCCGGTGACACCTGGATTGCGCTTGTCGAATGGCAGGCGGATGGCACGCAGAGCGCCGAAGTGATCCATCAATATGGCGCCGCGACGCTGGATTCATCTTCACCGCACTATGACGATCAGGCGCCCCTCTTCGCATCAGAGCAATGGCGCCCGGCTCTGCTCAGCCGAGAGCAAGTTGAAGCCAACGCGGCACGGACCTATCGACCGGGTCGCTAGTCAAAGGCCTGTGCCCAGTTGCGGACATCTGCGACGAACAGGTCTGGGGCTTCCATGGCGGCGAAGTGCCCGCCATGCGTCTGTTCGGTCCAATGGGTGATATTATAGGCCCGATCGCACCATGAGCGTGGCGGTGGGGTATAGATTTTTTCGCCAGGGAAATTGGCGAAGCCTGTCGGGGTTTCGCACCGGGCGCCTTCGGGCAGACTAGGACCACCCTCACCCATGAAGGCGGCATAATACCAGACAGATGTCGCGATTGCGTCATTGACAAGATAGATCATGACATTCGTCAGCAATTGATCGCGCGTATAAACGCTGAACAGGTCGTCATTTTTCAGGTCCGACCAGCCATGAAATTTTTCCAGGATCCACGCAGCGGCTCCCATCGGACTGTCCATGAGAGACATGGCCAGGGTTTGAGGCTTCGTCGCCTGTTGCATGAAATAGCTGCCGCCAAGCTGCATCGCGGCCTGCGTGCGCTGGATCCAGGCTGTCTCGGCGTCTGTCTGCGGCGTCGCCGGCGTCGGGCGAAAGCCGATCATATTGAGATGTATGGCCTTGCAACCGCCTTTCTTGTCGACCGTGCCATGATCAAATCCGAGCCAGGATGTGACCATGCCGCCCCAGTCGCCGCCCTGAGCGAGATAGGTGTCATAGCCAAGAACTTCTCGCATAAGTGTGTTCCACAACTCGGCAGTCGCCCGTTGCCCCAGAGGCGCCGCTGGTTTTCCAGAGAATCCATATCCCGGAAGGGAAGGAATAATGAGATCGAACGCATCTTCCGGTTGCCCGCCATACTGGCTCGGGTAGGCGAGAGGGCCGATCGCGTCGAAGAATTCGAAGAATGATCCCGGCCAGCCATGAGATATCAATAGCGGCCGTTTGCCTTCTGCTTCGCCGACAATGTGGAGAAAATGGATTGGCAGACCGTCCACCTCGGCCATGAAGTGTGGATGTTGATTCAGTCGCGTTTCCTCGGCACGCCAGTCATAGGTTTCCAGCCAATAGGATTGAATATCCCGCATCACCGGCGTCGACATGCCTAACTGCCAGTCCGGCAGTCCAGCCGGCGCCGAAAACCAGGCATAATCCGCGACCCGTTGGCGGATGTGGTCCAGCTTTGATTGTGACACCTGGATCTGAAACGGCGTGACCATGATGGCGGATTCCCTCTTGCTTGAGGAAGAAGCCTGCCTGGGATCAGGATTTGGTCAAGGGCGCACGCCGCGTTAGGCGCTAACCGCCGGCATCGTCCATGGCATCGCCGACTTTGTTGGCTATGCCATCCCATTTGTCGCCTGTGCTCTTGCCAGTTGCGCCGATCGCGCCGATCAAGGCGACCGCCATCAAGCTCATGATCAAGCCATATTCGATCGCGGTCGCACCGGATTCATCACGCTGCAGGCGTTTGGCGCATTCGCGAAATGTATTCATGAGCTCAGGCCTCGCTCCGACAAACCAATGCATCGAAGAGCGGAATGTCGGCAGCCGGCGCGCGGTAGGTATGAAGCTCTTCTGGTTTGACCCAGGCAAGCGTTTGACCCTCCGACGGACTTGGCGTCCCCATCCATCTCATCGACCCATATAAAGGCATGAAAAGATGAAAGGAATCGTAAGTGTGGCTTGCAAATGTGATCGGATATAGATCCGTTTCGCTAACTGTGATGGCCAATTCTTCGTTCAGTTCGCGCACCAGTGCTTCCTCCGGGCGCTCGTGCTTTTCAATCTTACCACCGGGGAACTCCCATAGACCCGCCATGGATTTGCCTTCGGGTCGTTGCGCAAGAAGGACCTTGCCATCCGGATCGAACAAAGCGGCGGCAACAACATAAACCACCTTCATGTCCGGTAAGCCCCGTTAATGTCGACATAGGCATGTGTGAGATCGCATGTGTAAATCTTGGCTTGGCCCGTGCCGCGTCCGACCTGAACGCGAATGGTGATTTCAGGCTTGGAAACCGCCTCGGTCGCCGCCGCCTCGTCATAATCGATAGCGCGCGAGCCAGCTTGCGCGACCCGAACATCATCGAACCAGATTGAAAGGGCCTCCATCGCGATTGGCTCGCCGGACTTTCCAACCGCCATAACCACGCGCCCCCAATTGGCATCATTCGCCGCGAGCGCCGTTTTCACCAGCGGACTGTTCGCGATATCGGCTGCCATGATCCGTGCCGATGCATCGCTCTCGGCGCCGTCCAGCTGAATGGTAACGAACTTACTCGCCCCCTCGCCGTCCTTCACCACCTGGAGCGCCAGATCGAGACAGATTTCAGTCAGCGCCGACACCAGATCCGGATATCGCGGATCAGCCAGGGTCGCGATCGCGGTCACATCGCTTTGGCCCGTCGCGAAGACCATCAGACTGTCCGACGTCGAGGTGTCGCTGTCGACTGTGATCGCATTGAAACTGTCTGCGCAAGCGGCGCGCAGGGCTGCGTCGAGCACGTCCGCGGCAACGCCCAGATCAGTGAAGACATAAGCAAGCATGGTCGCCATGTTCGGGGCGATCATACCGGAGCCTTTGGCGATCCCGGCAAAGCTAATGGTGTCCGTCCCGATCGAAGCCTTCAGACCAGCCCCCTTCGGATAGGTATCGGTTGTCATGAAAGCCTTGGCGCAGGCTTGCCAATCGGGCGGCGCGAGCCGAGCGCTCAGCTCCGGGACAATACTGCCGACGTAATTGGCGTCCGGCAAAGGCTCGCCAATAACGCCCGTGGCGCCAAGAAAGCAATGAGGCTTAGTGACGTCGAGCGCGGCCACGATCGCGGCCAGAGTGGCATCATTCTTCTGCACCCCTTTGGGACCTGTAAACGCGTTTGAATTGCCGGAATTGACGACCAGCGCACGGGCCTGACCGGACCCGGCTTGCAACGCTTCACGACACCAGATCACATCCGCTGACGCTGTCGTCGACCGGGTGAAGACGCCGGCACAGGTCGTTCCGGGTGCAAACTCGAACAGAAACACGTCATCCCGCGTCATTCCTCGCGCGGCATAGAAGCCTCGCGATCCGGTCGCGGCGCGAACGCCCTGAATGTCAGGCAAGTCTGGAAACGCCGCTGGGGTAAATGGAGATAGGTTGAACATTATTCGTCAGTGTCCGCCGGGTCTGCGGATTCAGCTGCGTCCTCAAGGATTTCCGCTGGATCGCGCTGCTGGATACTGGCAGAGAATCTCAGCTCGCGCAGGATGTCGCTGATCTGCGTGAAGGTCATGAAGGTAATAATTTCCGGTCGCATTTCGGCTTTCGTTTTGGGGGGTGTTGTGCGGCGCTCATCGACCTTTATTATTGTCCAACCCATTTCGGTCTGAAAGATCTCCGACACCGCTCCGGTGACCGTATTACCGATCACAGCCGCGTCCGGATCGCCCATTTCATTGGGCTTGATCCAGCCGAGATCGCCGCCTTCGAGCCGAGTCCGCAGATCTGTCGAATACTCCAGCGCGGCTTCGGTGAAGTCGCGGCCATTATTGAGTTCATCAAGAATAGCGATCGATTCGGCTTCAGTTTCGACAACGATCCGACGGACGCGCACTTCATCATCCAGTTGCTGCAGCTTCACCTGTTCTTCGTACATCCGGTCAATTGCGGCGTCCGTCACTTCGGTCGCCACCAGGCTTTCGACCAGAATATTGCCCAACAGGCGCTCCCGACCCGCGGCGAGCCGCCGTGCCGCATCCGGTTGCAAGTCAAGGCCGCGCCTTACCGCTTCCTGTGCGAGCAGGCGCTGATCGATCAATTGTTCGAGTATTCGTGGAAAATCCGGGTGGGATGTGCCGAAGTCAGAACCCGGTTCAATCATTCCTTGCGCGACGGCTTCCAGTTCAACATCCCGAATAAAAATAGCTTCACCATTCACGACCGCCGCCGTCGCACTGTCAATGCTGGCAGGCGTGGCGACAGTGCCCGGGTCGCCATCACAGGCACTGAGGCCGATCAGAATAAGCCCGATGACAGAGAAAAGTCCGATCGAACGAGGATTTATTGACATTTCACGCCTTTCTTTGACGCATTCGGCTAATTGACACGGGTTTGCGGCGTTCTTAAGTCGGCATGACGTGGTGGTCGAGAGACTTGTTGCGGTCGCGCATGTCAGCGCGTCCACTCCCTAGAAAGATTTGTGTGATTTCTAGGGTCAATTCAAACAGTGTGGTATCCCCTTCGATGTTGTCTGTAGCTCAGAAGTTTTTCGGTTCCGTAAATGATCGCAAGCTCAAGCCTTTGCGCCGCCGCGTGCAAAAGATCAACACGCTTGAGCCCATGATTGAAGCGCTCTCTGATCAGGCGCTGCGTGCCAAAACCGATGAATTCCGCAAGCGCTTGTCTGACGGGGCGACGCTGGACGATATTCTCGATGAAGCCTTTGCGGTCGTCCGCGAGGCGGCCAAACGCTCGCTCGGCATGCGTCACTTCGATGTTCAATTGCTCGGCGGCATGGTGCTGCACAATGGCGCGATCGCCGAAATGCGGACAGGGGAAGGCAAGACTCTGGTGGCGACGCTGCCCGTTTATCTTAACGCCCTAAGCAATGACAGCGTCCATGTCGTGACGGTGAATGATTATCTTGCCGCCCGCGACGCCGAATGGATGGGCAAGCTGTATGGATTCCTCGGTCTGACCACAGGCGTCATTCGCGGGGAAGTCCCCGGCGGTGGCCGGATGTCGGATGAAGACCGGCGGGCGGCCTATGCCTGCGATATTACGTACGGCACGAATAATGAGTTCGGGTTCGATTATCTGCGCGATAATATGAAATACTCGCTCGATCAAATGGTCCAGCGCGGTCACGCCTTTGCGATTGTTGATGAAGTTGACTCCATCCTGATTGATGAAGCGCGGACGCCACTTATTATTTCCGGACCGACCGATGATCGATCGGAACTCTACCGCACCGTCGACAAGCTGATCCCCGGTCTCGAGGATGAAGATATCGATCTCGATGAGAAAATGCGCTCCGTCGTCTTCACCGAGGAAGGCCTCGAAAAGATGGAAGAGCGCCTGACCAAAGACGGTATCATCGAAGGCTCGCTCTGGGATCCCTCAAATGTCTCGATCGTGCACCATTCGAACCAGGCCTTGAAAGCGCATAAACTGTTCCATCGTGACAAGGATTATATTGTCAAAGATGATCAGGTCATGCTGATCGACGAATTTACGGGTCGGATGATGGAAGGCCGCCGTTTGTCAGAAGGGTTGCACCAAGCCATCGAAGCCAAAGAAGGCGTCGATATCAAACCCGAAAACCAGACGCTGGCATCGATTACGTTCCAGAACTATTTCCGTCTTTACGACAAGCTGGCCGGAATGACCGGGACGGCGATGACGGAAGCCTCAGAATTTGCTGACATTTATTCTCTGGCAACGTTCGAATTGCCCACGAACAAACCAATTCTGCGGATTGATGATGATGATGTCGTCTATCGCGTCGCCGGTGCGAAATATAAGGAAATCGTCGAGGAAGTGCGCGAAGCGCGCGCCAAGGGTCAGCCGGTCCTGCTCGGCACCGCGTCGATTGAAAAGTCGGAAGTTGTTTCGACCTATCTCACGGCAGCTAAAATTCCGCACAAGGTTCTGAACGCGCGCCACCATGCGCAGGAAGCTGAAATTGTCGCCGATGCCGGAGTGCCTGGTGCGGTGACAGTGGCCACCAATATGGCGGGCCGCGGCACCGATATTCAGCTGGGTGGCAATCTCGATATGCGCGTCGCCAAAGCGGTCCAGGACCATATCGACAAGAAAGGCAGCGAGCCCTCTGAAAGCGAGCTACAAATGATCACCGATCAGCTCGTCGCAGAGGTTGAAGTTGCCAAGAAGCAAGCGCTGGATGCGGGCGGTCTGTACGTCTTGGGCACCGAGCGTCATGAAAGCCGTCGGATCGATAATCAGCTGCGCGGCCGGACCGGCCGTCAGGGTGATCCGGGCAAATCAAAGTTCTTTATTTCGGTTGATGATGATCTGATGCGGGTCTTCGCGGCAGAACGACTTAATTCGATTATGAAAGGCCTCGGCATCAAGGAAGACGAGGGTATCACCCATCCCTGGATGAACAAGGCGATTGAGACATCGCAGAAAAAGATCGAAGCGCGTAATTTCGATATTCGTAAGAACGTGTTGAAATATGATGATGTCATCAATGATCAGCGCAAGGTCATCTTTGAGCAGCGCATTGACTTCATGCATGCGGATAGTGTCCTCGATGAGATTGAAGACATGCGCGAACAGGTGATTGACGGCATGGTCGCGCATCATATGCCCGAAAAGGCTCATGCCGAGTTGTGGGATACCGAAGGCTTACGCGAGCGCTGTGTTGAAATGTTGGGTCTGGAATTGCCGATTGCCGAGTGGGCCGGCGAGGAAGGAGTCGCAAATGCTGAAATCGCTGAACGCATCCGCGACGCCGCCAACACAACTTATAATGCCAAGGCGGAACTTGCCGCTGACGGTCAGTTCCGCATGGTTGAAAAGCAGATCCTGTTGCAAGTGCTGGATGGCCGCTGGCGTCAGCATCTTCAGCAAATCGATCAGCTGCGCTCGGTTATTCACTTGCGCTCTTACGGGCAACGCAACCCGCTGAATGAGTTCAAGGAAGAAGCCTTCAAGCTGTTCTATGATATGCTGTCAGAAATGCGTCTGGAAGTAACACGCTGGCTCATGACGGCGCAGGTTCAGCCACCACAGCCGCGTCCTGTGCCAGCCGCACCGCAACCAACGTTTGAAACCAGCCTCGACCCGGATACAGGTCAGAACCAACAGCCGGGCACGCCGCAAAGTGTTGCCGAACAGGCCCCGCATTCCATGGTCGCGCAAGCCGAGGAAAGCTGGAAGAACACGCCCCGCAATGCGCCTTGCCCATGTGGCTCTGGTAAGAAGTACAAGCATTGTCACGGCCTGTTGACGGCGAACGTCAAAGGCGCCTAAGCGGGTCTAAATGCGGTCTCGGGGCCCGCCGCCAAATGCGTGGCGACATATTCGCGAAGCGCCAGCGTATGCGCATTGGCATCGCCTTCGAACCGCTCGGGATCAATCAACGGTCCGAACGTCATTTCAAATGAGCTTCCGCGTTTGTTGAGCAACTCGTGGAACAGCGTGATGTCTCGCAGCTCGCCATTCACCTTGGAAAAGAAGTAATACAACCAGGAATTTGCCGCCTGCAGGTTCAGGGGCTGGACCGGGGCTTTGTGCTTACGAGCCAGGCTGACCACGGTCGGCATCCAGTCCTGCTCGGTTAGGACGCCATCAATCTTCTTGGCCAGTTTGCCGGATGGGAAAATGACGACGCATTTTTCCTCGGCAAAGGCTTCCTTGGCCAGGCGCAGTGTCTCTCGCGTCTTGGCCGGTGACCGCTTATCGAGCACCCATTCGACCGGAATCAGGACATCGGAAAAGCCCGGATTGACCCGCAGGGCATCGGCATTGGCAAAGAATACAATGTCCCGGCGAACCCGGCGCAAGGCATCCCAGACTGCGACCCCGTCTGCCAGACCGGTCGGGTGATTGGCGGCGACGACGAGCCTGCCTTCCCTGGGCATGCGCTCGATGGCGTTCAGCGTCAGGTCGACCGACAATTCTTCCGCCAAATGGTCAAAACTGTCGCCGCCATTCAAGGTCTGCAAATAGTCGGTCGTTCGGCACGCTCGGTCATACCCCAGCAGCGTGTAGAGCATGGGGCGAATCACCGGCCAGGAAAAATGATCCACAAAACTCGGGCAGCGCTCTTTAATTAAGCGATCGACAATATGATCATCGCTCGACTCCAGCTCGGCCAAAAAGGCCGCATGTGTGGTCGGGGCTGGGAGCGATTTACTGGTCATAAGTCCTGTTATTACTGGGCTTGTTGAAGATTGTGCAAACTCTATCACAGTTCGTGCCAGATTGGCGACGATGGGGCTCAGCGCCTCCGAATCTGTAACATTGTCAACACTTTGGTCACTTTCGCTTTACCATCCCGTAATCCCCTCGTGGCAATGTGGGTTTCAGAAGAGGGCTAGGCGAGAAGCGCCGGGGAAACATGGTAGAGTCATAAGGGTTGATTGATGAAAGTTCTTTGGGTCGAGGATCACGAGCCGGTTCGCGAGCTGTTAATGGTTGCAGCGGACAAGGCGGCGCGCGCACGCGTTCCCGTTGATCTGGTTATGGCAACGACCCTGATGGAGGCGGAAAACCGCCTGCGTCTGGAACGATTTGATCTGGTCATTCTCGATCTGACTCTGCCCGACAGCTTCGATGGTGACATGACCATCGCGCGCGTCGCCAATATGGGCAAACACCGGATCGCCGTATGTTCCGCCCAACCCGAGCGGGATCAGGCGGTCGAGACCGCCCTCAAATGCGGCGCCAACCTCGCTCCGAAAGCCGTGTTCAAGGCCAATCTGCCCTTTAACCGCTTCATTCAGCGGGCCGAGACCTTCCACGACTTCCTGCTCGAACAGATGCCGGGTGCGGAAGGTAAGATCGCTGTCGCGGCTTAACAGGCTGTATCCCGCCTTCACCCGGATTTGAATTTGGCAAAGACCTGATCTGTCAGGACTGGCTCATGTTCTTGAGCGAGAGTGCAATCAGCGTTGCGATCCCCAAACACACGGCGATGATCATCGCGGCTAGAAGCGGCGAGTATTCATACGCTCCGGTGCCCGCTAAGGGGCCAAAAATGTATCCCGCCGACATCATGGCCTGTATGATACCGGCTGCGGCGCCTTGAGACTCGGTTCCAGTGCGGAGTGACGCCGCCGCGATGATGCCCGGATTTGCGAGACCAAATCCAACGCCGATAATCGCGCAAGCGACAATGATCTGCCAGAGCGCGATGGGGAATGCGTAAAGCCCAATGCCGATTGCCATGATGGGCAGGCCTAGTTTCAAAAGCAGGCTGGGTCCGGGTTTCAGGACCTGAATCAAGCCGCCTTGCACCAGCAAGCTCGCTGTGGCCATGGCGACAAAGCAATAGCCGGTCATTCTGGCGGCCTCGGCCGCGTCGACGTTCAAATAGTCCTGCACATAGAATGCAATCGTCTGCTGCAATGCTGATACTGCGACAAAGAGAAAGAGCGCGATGCCCATTACCGGCGCGAGCTTTCCGAGTTGCACCTGATCCGCTTCGGACTCATCCCTGCGATGCGCCTTGGTTTGTGGTAGAAAAATAGCCGCTCCGAGCATGCAGACGAACCCGAGCCCGGCAATCGCATAGAGCGGCGTCAGCACACCCCAGCCAACCAGGGCGGCGGCCGCGGCCGGACCAAGAATCATTCCGAATCCAAACGATGCGCCGACAATGGCAACCGCTGAAGAACGGTCCTTTTCTTCTGACAGGTCTGCCATCAGGGCGATGGAAGCGGGCTGAATGCCCGCGCCCAGAGCGGCATATAGGAGCCGCAGCCCGAGCAAGCTCACAAATACTGATCCAGCGGCAAGACCGCCGCGTAACCCGACATCCATGACCAGGGCAAATGCGAAACTGATCAGCGTATAGGTGAGCAGACCGAAGACAATCACCCGCTTGCGCCCGAACCGGTCAGACAGTCCGCCCCATATGGGTGATACCAGCAGAAACATGACGGCGGCTGCGGAAACGATCAATCCAAGTTGAAACTCCGTCAGACCGATCTCGCGAATAACCGGCCCTGCCACCGCAAATAATACCGTTTGTCCCATGGAGAAGGCGATCAAGCCGGGCGCCAATGCAAACGCAGCACGTTTTTTGGACGCAGCCGTATTCGTGTTCATACTCCACCCCTTATATGAGAATGCATGTCATTCTCAATTTCTTAACATACCAGGGCGAGGAGTACCAGCCCCTCCGGTTTGACGACGAAAGGCCATCCCATCCTCAGCACCAATCGCGCCTTGCGTTCTGCTTCAACCTGCGCCATATGCGCGGTGGGCCAGCTCTCCCCAACGAGAGTCAGCCTATCTGTAAGGATAGGAGTACAAACAGATGACTGACGTCGCCAAGCCGGACGTGCGCCCTGCATGCCCGCACTTCTCTTCAGGACCCACGGCCAAGCGCCCGGGTTTCTCCCTCGAAAAACTTGAAACCGCAGCGCTCGGACGCTCGCATCGCTCAGCCACCGCCAAGGCGAAGCTGAAACAGGCGATCGAACGGACCAAGGATATTCTCGACCTGCCAGAGGATTATCGCGTCGCAATTGTCCCGGCCTCGGATACCGGCGCAGTTGAGATGTGCATGTGGTCCATGCTGGGCCAGCGCGCAGTGGATGTGTTCGCGTGGGAGAGCTTCGGTAAGGACTGGGTCACGGACGCCGTGAACGAGCTGAAACTCGACGATTGCAACATTCATATCGGCGATTATGGCGTGCTGCCGCCATTCGAGCAGGCCCGCGATGATGCCGATATCATCTTCACCTGGAATGGGACGACGTCTGGTGTGCGCGTTCCGAATGCTGACTGGATCAAGCCAAACCCGGACCGGATCGTGATTTGCGATGCAACCTCGGCTGTGTTCGCCCAGGACATGGAGTGGGACAAGCTCGATGTCGTGACCTATAGCTGGCAGAAAGTGCTGGGTGGCGAAGCTGCGCATGGCATGCTGATTCTGTCGCCGAATGCCGTCCGCCGTCTGGAAAGCTACAAGCCGGACCGCCCGTTGCCGAAAATCTTCCGGATGACCAAAGGCGGCAAGCTGAACGAGGCTCTGTTTGAGGGCAATACGATCAACACGCCATCCATGCTCTGCACCGAAGACTATCTCCAGGCCCTCGACTGGGCTGAGGAATGCGGCGGTTATCAGGGCCTGAAAGCGCGGTCTGACCGGTCGCTGGAAATCCTCACCGACTGGGTGGCAAAGACTGAGTGGATTGAATTTCTCTGTACTGATGATGCCGTCCGGTCGAATTCAGGGGTGACTTTCTCGATCGTCCATCCGACTTTTGCCAAACTGGACGAAGCCGGGCAGCGCGCGTTTCTCAAGCGGATGATGACCCGCCTGGAGGGCGAAGATGCCTGTTTCGACGCGAATGGCTATGCCAAAGCCCCTCCCGGGCTGCGCATCTGGTGTGGCGCGACGGTGGAACCGGATGATGTCGCCAAGCTGACTCCATGGCTGGACTGGACCTTCGCTGAAGAGCTTGCCGCTCTGTAAGCGGGTGGGCCTGGCCCATGTCATTGATCCTTCGACCTGCCACGCCAATGGACGTGCCTCATCTCGAGAGATGGGATCACGAGCCGCATGTGATCGCCGCGACAAGCGACGATCCTGACGCCGATGTGGCGTTCGAGGATGCGGAATGGCAAGCCGAAATAAACGGCGATGATCCGGCCAGCGCCTTCTTTATTGCCGAGATTTCCGGGTGTCCGATTGGCGCCATGCAGGTGATCGATCCGGCCCTGGAGCGGACCCATTATTGGGGCAAGGATTGCCCGCCAAACCTCCGCGCCATGGACATCTGGATCGGCGAGAAAGACTGCCTCGGCAAAGGCTATGGCACGCAAATGATGACCATTGCCATCAATCGCGCCTTCGCCGAGCCCAAGGTCGAAGCCATCATCATCGATCCCTTGAATTCTAATACGGATGCCCATCGCTTTTACCGGCGCCTGGGCTTTCGCCCCCTCGAACGTCGTCTGTTTGAAGACGATGATTGCCTTGTTCACAGATTAGATCGCGCCGATTGGTGCCCTGGAGACACAGATGCCTAAAGTTCTGATTGCAGATAAACTCGCCCCGGCTGCAGTGGAAATCTTCCACAATCGCGGCCTGGAAACTGAAACCGCGGTCGGCCTCAGCAAGGATGAGCTGATTGCCAAGATCCCCGAATTCGACGGCCTGGTGGTCCGCTCGGCCTGTAAGCCGGATGCTGATGTCATAGCAGTCGCGGACAATCTGAAAGTCATTGGCCGGGCCGGGATCGGGGTCGACAATATCGACATCAAGGCCGCGACCAGCAAAGGCGTGGTGGTGATGAACACGCCATTCGGCAATGCTGTGACGACCGCGGAGCACGCCATCGCAATGATGTTCGCTGCCGCGCGCCAAATCCCTGCCGCGAATACCGGAACGCAGGCTGGCGGATGGCCGAAAAAGGCGTTTATGGGGACTGAGCTCTCCTACAAGACGCTTGGCATGATCGGTTGCGGCAATATTGGCGCCCGCGTTGCCGAACGCGCCAAGGGCCTGCAGATGAAGGTCCTTGCCTATGATCCCTTCCTGACCGAGGAGCGGGCACTTGAGCTGGGGGTCGAGAAAGCTGAAGACCTTGATGCAATGCTGAACCGGGCTGATGTGATCACGCTACACACGCCGCTCACCGATCAGACCCGCAACATCCTGTCAGCAGAAGCGCTGGCCAAGACCAAGAAGGGCGTTATTCTGGTGAATTGTGCGCGCGGGGGCCTGGTCGATGAAGCCGCAGTCGCGGAAGGGCTAAAGTCCGGCGACATTGCCGCCGCCGCGTTCGACGTGTTCGCCGAAGAACCGGCCAAGGACAACGTCCTGTTTGGCGTCGAGAATTTCATTGCGACGCCGCACCTCGGCGCCGCAACATCCGAGGCGCAGGAAAACGTCGCCTTGCAGGTGGCTGAACAGATGAGCGACTATTTGCTCACCGGCGCGGTCACCAATGCGCTGAACATGCCGTCCATCTCGGCGGATGAAGCGCCGCGGATCAAGCCGTTTGCAGCTCTGGCAGAAAATCTCGGCTTGTTTGCTGGCCAGATCAGCGATTATGGCTTCGAGGAAGTCGTTATCGAATATGAAGGCGAGGTGGCTGACCTGAATCGCAAGCCGCTTACGGCGGCGGCGCTGGCGGGTTTGTTGCGCGCCTCGCGCGGCGACGTGAACATGGTGTCTGCGCCGGCCATTCTGCAGGAAAGCGGCGTGAAACTGGCCGAAACCAAAACCGAAGACAGCCCGGTCTATGACAGTCTGATCCGCATCAAGGTGTTGACCAAGCGGACCGAGAATGATCCGGAACCCGGCTGGCGCTCTCTGGCCGGGACTTTGATTGCCGGACAACCGCGCATTGTTGAGGTCAAGGGCATGGCTCTGGAAGGCGATTTCAGCGACACGGTCCTGTACGTGAACAATCTCGACAAACCTGGCTTTATCGGTTCGCTTGGCGCGCTGCTCGGCAAGGAAGAGATCAATATCGCGACCTTCCATCTCGGTCGGACGGATGCGGGGGGCGAAGCGATTGCGTTGATCGGGATCGATAGCGAACCCTCTACTGATCTGGTCAAGCAGCTCAAATCGCTGCCGCATGTTCGTTATGCGAAAGTCTTGAACTTCTAGGGATAAATACGGATGGTCTCGGAGCGTGCCGAAAGGCATGCCCTGAACCTGTTTGAAAGTCCCGACCGCATGAACTATCGCATACGTAGCGCCCAGGAAAGGCGTGCTGAAATCCAGGCACACGCAGCTCAGCTCGGTATTGATGAGGCGTTCATTTCGACGCTTGTCGAGCAGTTCTATCAACGCGTTCTATCTCACCCTGGACTGGGACCGATATTCACAAGGGCGGTTGATGATTGGACGGAGCATTTGCCGAAGATGAAGGATTTCTGGTCTTCGGTGGCGCTCAATTCCGGGCGCTATTCCGGCAAACCCGTGCCAGCCCACAAGGTCTTGAATGGCGTGAAGACGGAAGATTTCGAGATCTGGCTGGGCTTGTTCAGGGACACGCTTGAAGATCTGTCGCCCAGGGCGGATACGGTTTCTTACTTCATGCAACGTGCAGAACGCATTGCCCAGAGCCTGCAACTAGCCATGTTTGGTCTTCCCGATCTTGCCTCTGGTCTATCCACTCAAAAAAATTGACTGGACTCTTTACGCGAGTCGCAAATCGGATTCTGATTCGCTTATCAAACGATTTTGAGGTGAGCGAAATGGCAATGACACAACGGCAGGCTCTGGACCTTTGGCGGTGTGCGTTGACAGCCTATGTGCGCAGCGACGAGTCCGATATGACGGCGCGCCAGCAGGCGGTCCTAATGACCGTGGCCCTTACCCCTGGGCCTCATACGGTCCGCGGACTGTCCAATCATTTGAGCATTGCCAAGCCCGCCGTAACGCGAGCTTTGGACGTGCTGGAGCGAAATCATTTCATCAAGCGCATTCCGGATGAAAATGACCTGCGCAGCGTGCACATTGAGCGCACGACCGAAGGCATGGATTGGCTCCGCGCCTTTGGCGGTCGTATCCAGGCGGCGGAAGCCGGCGAAATTGACGCCGAGTCCAATCTTGGCCGCGCGGTCGCCTAAACTTTTCCTTGGTTTTCAGCCTATAACTGTAATTGTGAGCCCAGCGAGGTGAGCGATGCAGCTTTATGATGACAAAAGATTGCGCCTGCCCGAAGGCGGTACAGGCGAGTCCATGCAAGTCAGTGCCGGTGTCACCGCTTTGCGCGCCGCGCCTGAGCTAGATGCCACGCAAGTGAGTCAGGCTTTATTCGGCGAGGGCGTATCCCTGCATCATGAGGAGGGCGCATTCGGCCTCGTTCAATGCCATCACGATGGCTATGTCGGCTGGGCACTGATGGACGCGCTTTCGGCGCCTGTCCTGGCGCCGACCCACCGGGTCATGGCGCCGCGCCTGCACACTTATGCAGCACCGAATATTACGGCGGCGCCCCATTTCGTGCTTGGGACGGGCGCCCGCCTAACGGCAACCGGGCAACAAGATGGGCGATACATAGAGTTTGAACGCGCCGGCTGGATCATTGATCATCTGGTTGCCCCTTTGGACATGATTGAAACCGATCCGGCGAGTGTCGCGGAACGCTTTCTCGGCACGCCTTATCTCTGGGGTGGGCGCGATACGCTTGGGGTCGATTGTTCAGGTCTGTTACAGATCGCGTTCGACGCCTGTGGCATCGCCGCGCCGCGCGACAGCGACATGCAGCGGGACTGGTTGGGCGCACCGATTGAGAATTGGCAGGCCCCCGGCGCTCTGCAGCGGAATGACCTGATTTGCTGGAAGGGACATATCGGCATCATGCTCGACTCAAAGACCCTGTTGCATGCCAATGGCACATTCATGCAGACCATTCAGGAACCGCTCCTGCCTGCCATTGCCAGGATCGCAACGGAATACGGCGAGCCACAGGGGGCCCGCCGCATCGACATTGATGGATTGCGCGGCGTCACGCCGCCCTGGCTTACTCGTCCGGCGTAGGGTCTTCGGCCACAACGTCAGCCGCCTCAGTTACCTCTTCCACGACGTCCGTGACCTGCTCAGCCACGTCTGTTGCTTGATCAGCGATGACGGCTTCAGCTGCTTCAGTCGCTTCCGCGACCGCCACGGTGCCGGCATTTGCCGCCTCTTCGATCGCTTGATCAGCAGCCGCTTCCGCGGCAATCGCAGCACCTTCTGCAGGGCTGGCCTCGCCGCCATCGATGACGGTTTCGTCGGTTTCGCTGAGATCGCCAGCGGCTTCCTCAGCATCGCCTTCGGCCGTGACTTCTGGCAGGGGCTCAGGCTGCGCCGGGGCATCGGGGCTGTATGACGCAAGATAGGCCAACACGCTGGCGCGTTCATCATCCCGCTTCAGACCGGCAAACGCCATGCTGGTGCCGCGGGCATAGCTGCCTGGGTTTTCCAGCCACGCGTCCATGTTCTCCCAGCTCCAGTCGCCGTCGGTATTGCCGAGTGCGCCGGAATAGCCGAACCCGCCATGGCTCTGCTTGGCGGCGCCCATGGTGGCGTAAAGATTCGGTCCGGTGCCGTCAGATCCGCCTTGTTCAATCGTGTGACAAGAGGCGCACTTCGCCTTGAAACTGCGCTCGCCGCGGGCGAGATCTGCGCTCAAGAGCAGGGCGCCCAGATCGTAAATCTCTTCAATCACTTCTCCGGCACCGCCAACTTCAGCAATATCGATACGATAGCCCTTGAAGTTTGATTCGGCCCACGCGTTCAGCGATTCATACTCTTTATGGTGATGATGTCCGCCGCCAAAGACAATGGTCGAGACTTCTTTCAGGCCCATGATCACCAGGGCAATTGCCAAAAGTGCCCCAAAGATCTTATTCAGTCCGAGTTCGCCCATAGGTGATCCCTCAATTTCCAACTCTTGCGCGCGCCTTCTGACACGCTATGCGTTCGCGATCAATATATACAGATGTGGCAGATCGCGCGTTAAGCTTTTCAGCGGCGAAAGCGCGCAGGTCTGATAACCAGATCTTCAATATATGCGGATTGATCGATACGGATCGGTCGACAGATTTGGAGGCCGTGAATGGCGCAAGGCAAGATAGCTTATCAAGGCGAACGCGGTGCGAATTCGCACATTGCGTGCAAGGAAGAGTATCCTGATTTCGAGCCTGTGGCCTGCCGAACCTTCGAAGACGTGATTTCATCGGTTGAAACAGGTGAAGCCCAACTGGCCATGATCCCGGTTGAAAACACGATTGCTGGCCGGGTCGGAGATATTCATCATCTGCTTCCGGCCACCAGCCTGCATATGATTGGCGAGCATTTGATGCGAATCCGCTTCCAGCTCATGGCCTTGCCTGGGACGGGGATCGAAGAGATTGAACGGGCCTATAGCCATGTTATGGCCCTGGGCCAGTGTCGGAACTTCCTTCGCAAACATGACATCCAGGCTCGTACCGCGGCGGATACAGCCGGTGCGGCCCGGCAAGTGGCGGAACGCGCCGACCGGACCGCTGCGGCGATTGCTCCAGGCTTGGCGGCGGAAGAATACGGCCTCGAAATCCTCGCCCAGGACATTGAAGACGCCGCGCACAATACGACCCGCTTTGTCATCATGGCGCCGGAGCCCGTCGATATTGGCCCTGAAGACGGACCTGCCATCACTGCCTTTCTGTTTCAGGTCCGCAATATTCCGTCGGCGCTCTACAAGGCGCTTGGTGGGTTCGCGACCAATGGGGTCAATATGACCAAGCTGGAAAGCTATCAGATTGAGGGCTCATTCGCGGCCTCCCAATTCTATGCCGAAATTGAGGGACATCCGAATGAGCGTCCGGTGCAATTGGCGCTCGAGGAATTGGGCTTCTTTTCCAATTCACTGAAAATTCTCGGCGTCTATCCGCGCAATCCGGCGCGGGACGGTTTGCAGGCCGGCTAGGTCCGTTCGCCCTCTCCCGGCGTGACCCTTGCCTTAAGGTCAGGTTCCGCCATCCTGTCGTCAAAACAATAAAGACGACGGAGGAGATGGAGACATGGCGGGTAAGCACGTCATCATTATCGGCGCAGGCCTCGGCGGCCTGTGTGCGGCGATCAAGCTGCAAGAGGCCGGGCACACGTTCACTATCGTGGAAAAGATGGACCGGGTCGGCGGCACCTGGGCGCAGAACACCTATCCTGGCGTCGCGTGCGACGTCCCGGTCGCTTTATACCAGTTCAGCTTTGCCCAGAGTGTCAACTGGACTCGCGCCTATCCGCAAGGCGGCGAGATCCAGGCCTATGCCGAGGAAATCACCGATCGCTATCAGTTGCGACCGCATGTGAAATTGGATGATGAGGCGACCCGTGCTGTCTGGGACGAGACCGCCAAGACCTGGACCGTAACGACCGCGAGCGGCACGACTTATGCGGGCGATGCGGTGATCGGCGCACTGGGCCAATTGAACCGCCCGAACTGGCCTGTCATTCCTGGCAAAGACGCGTTTCAGGGCACGATCACCCACTCAGCCGACTGGGATCATTCCATCGACATGGCGGGCAAGCGCGTTGGTATTATTGGTTGTGCGGCGAGTGCGGTGCAAATCATTCCCGAACTTGCGGAAACTGTGTCAGAACTGGTGGTATTTCAGCGCAGTCCCAACTGGGTTATTCCACGCCGTGATATCGCAATGAGTGCGGAAGAGGGCGCCCTGCTCGGCACGGATCCGGATCTCGCCGTGAAAATTGGCGCGATGAACCGAGAGATCATTTATGAGCAGGCCGACACCTTTTTCTGGCAGGCGTTCAAATGGACGCCGGAAGGCCGCGCCGCCTATCATCGAATTGCGATGAACCAGTTGGAAAGCCAGGTGCCGGATGCCGACCTGCGCGCCAAGCTGACGCCGGACTATCCGATTGGCTGTCGCCGCATCCTGATCTCGGATGATTACTTCCCGGCTTTGATGAAAGACAATGTCACACTCGAAACCGATGGGATTGAGACCATTGACGCAACCGGGATCCAAACCACGGGCGGGAAACACCATGAGCTCGACGCGATTGCCTATGCAACGGGGTTCGAGACCACGGGCTGGCGCTGGTCCGTAGATGTGCAGGGCCGCGATGGCGCGCATTTGAATGAAGTCTGGAAAGACTATCCGGAAGCCTATCTCGGCATCACCGTCTCGGACTTCCCGAACCTGTTCGTCCTGTATGGGCCAAATACCAATCTCGGGCACAATGCGATCACCTTTATGCTCGAGCGCCAGGTCGAGTATGCCGTGAAAGCCCTGGATGGCCTGGGTGAGGCTGGTAAAGCCGCGATGGTGCCGACCCGGGCAGCGCAAGACCGGTTCAATGCACAAGTCCAGGCCGACCTGGACAAGACCGTCTGGGCGGATCCGGCCTGCAATAGCTGGTACAAGAACGCGCACGGCAAGATCACCCAGAACTGGTCGTCGCACACCCGCGATTATGCGGCGGCGGTGGCTGAAGTGAAGCTTGAGGACTATGAGCTGATATAGTTAGGCAGGACTTGCGTGAATTCGATGTAATATTTCATCTGTTTCACGATTGCTTCACGTGCATCCCGGATTGTCCCGGCTGATAAAGCCAGGAGACACCCCATGCGCCTATCTTCGAAACTTCTTGCACTCGCCTTGCTGACAGGCGGGCTCAACGCCGCGGCCTCGGCCGAGGGCGATTTCGCGATCACGGGCGGCATCGGCACCTTGGGCGGCACGGTGGAAGGCCAGTTCCAGATCAATGACTATTTCCAATTGCGGGCCGGCGCCAATTATCTTGCTTTCGATGAAGACATAGATGTCGATGATATCACTTATGACGGTGACGTAGACTTTTCCGGTTTTGGCGCCTTTGTTGATGTGCATCCGCTGGGCAATAGTTTCTTCATTACCGGTGGCGCCTATGCCGGCGGCAAGGATATCGACCTGGTCGCCTCCTCAACCGTCCCGATTGAGATTGGTGGCGTGGTGTTCACGCCGGCTGAATATGGCCAGCTTGAAGGCGATGTGTCTTTTGAGGATGTTGCGCCATTCCTGGGCCTTGGCTTCGACACAACGTTTACGGGAAGCGGAAACTGGGGCTTTAACGTCATGGCTGGCGCGGCGCTGTTCGGCTCTGGCGATGTGACGCTGGACTCGGTGGGCGGCACGTTCTCGAATGATCCGATCCTGCAAGCGCAGCTGGCGCAAGAGGTGCAGGAGATTGAAGACGAAATTGAGGATTATGAGCTCTGGCCGGTCCTGCAGGTTGGGCTGAGTTACCGGTTTTAGGCTTCACTCGCTCATCCCCGCGCAGGCGGGGATCTCAGGCAATCTTGGTCGGGACTCGCGGCACCAGATCCCCGCCTGCGCGGGGATGAGCGACTAGTCGACGGCGCTCATATAAGTGGGCAGCCAGCCTTCATGCGCTTCGCGAAGGGAAGACAGCTTAATGTTTACGTGACGCTTGGGGTCCGCGAAGGCGCTGGAGCTTGCGTCATCGCTGATCCGAATATCTAGTAACCCGTGGGCGCCCTCTGGCTCGAGCTCAAAAAATGATGAGCCTGAATGAACCCCTGCTATGATGTTTTGAGAAAGCACTTTACTTTGTAGGACGGCGATATTTTCTTCCGGAAGAGAAATCAGGTATCGCCCGACATTTTCGGTGAACAAAGCATTCGCGAAGTCCATAGGTTCTGATTCAGAGTAGTTTGGAGCGATCGTCTTGGAACGAAGGCGATCGAGTTCAATGAACATACCCAAACCACTCGCCAAAGCCATCTCCGCTGCCGCGCAGGCAATCCCCCCATCGCTCACATCATGCACGGCATTCACCAGCCCCTGCTCGATCAGCTCCCGAACGAAATCCGCATTGCGCTGTTCAGTTTCCAAATCTACTTCTGGCGGCGGTCCAGCCTCGTCCCCATCCAGCCCCAAAATCTCTCGCGCATATAGTGACGCGCCAAGATGTCCCTTGGTCTCTCCAATCAGAACCAAAACGTCCCCTTCTTGCACTCCCTTCAACGTCGCGACTTTATCCAGATCCTCAATCAGCCCGACGCCTCCAACCACCGGTGTTGGCGGAATCGCGATCCCATCAGTCTCATTGTACAGGCTCACATTCCCCGACACGACCGGGAAATCGAGCGCACGACAAGCCTCGGCCATGCCTTCAATCGCCTTGACGATATAGCCCATCGTCTCCGGCTTCTCCGGATTGCCGAAATTGAGATTGTCGGTGATGGCAATCGGCTTCGCGCCAACCGCAGACAAGTTCCGATACGCTTCAGCGACAACCTGTTTGCCGCCCTCATAAGGATCCGCCGCGACATAGCGCGGTGTACAATCCGAAGTGATCGCCAGCGCTTTATTCGTCCCGTGAATGCGAACGATCGCGGCATTGCCCATGCTTTGCGAACTGTCGACCGTGTCGCCCATGACGTGGCGATCATATTGTTCCCAGATCCAGCGTTTGCTCGCCATGTCCGGGCAGGACATCAGCTTGAGCAGCACCTCGCCATAATCCTCAGGCTCAGGATATTGGCTAATGTCGAGCGGCGCGCGCTTCGGCGGCTCGACCCAGGGCCGGTCATAATTCGGGGCGTCTTCCGCCAGCGGCGCGACGGGAATATCGCACACGGTCTCGCCAAACTGTTTCAGCACCATGCGGCCAGTGTCCGTGGTCATGCCAATGACTTCGGCGTCGAGATCGTATTTCTCGAACACTTTCTTGGCGAGTTCGATCTTGTCCGGATAGAGCACCATCAGCATGCGCTCCTGGCTTTCCGACAGCATGATCTCATACGCGCTCATGCCGGTTTCGCGTTGCGGGACCTTGTCGAGGTCCATCTCAACGCCAATGCCTTCGCCATTCTCGCCGCCACTATCGGCCATCTCAACCGAAGAGGAGGTGAGGCCGGCCGCGCCCATATCCTGGATCGCCTGGATCGCGTCCGTCGCCATCAGTTCGAGACAGGCTTCAATCAGCAGCTTTTCGGTGAACGGGTCGCCCACTTGCACGGTCGGGCGATTGTCCTCATCGCCTTCGGAGAATTCGGCCGAGGCCATGGTCGCGCCATGAATGCCATCGCGGCCGGTCTTCGAGCCGACATAGAAAATGGGATTGCCGGGCGTCGCGCCGCGGGCATAGAAAATCTTGTCCTGATCGGCGAGGCCGACCGCCATCGCATTGACCAGGATATTGCCATTATAGCCTTCGTGGAACTCGGTCTCACCCGCCACGGTCGGCACGCCGACGCAATTGCCATAGCCGCCAATGCCCGCGACCACACCGGCCACCAGGCTGCGCGTTTTCGGATGACTCGGGTCGCCAAAGCGCAGCGCATTGACCAGCGCGATGGGCCGCGCACCCATGGTGAAAACATCTCGTAAAATCCCACCAACGCCGGTCGCGGCGCCTTGATAGGGCTCGATATAGGATGGGTGGTTATGGCTCTCCATTTTGAAAATGGCGGCCTGACCATCGCCAATATCAATCACGCCCGCATTCTCGCCCGGGCCCTGAATGACATGCTCATTCTTGGTCGGGAATTTCGATAGATGCCGGCGCGAGGATTTGTAGGAGCAATGCTCTGACCACATCACCGAATAGATGCCGAGTTCGACCAGGTTGGGCTTGCGGTTCAACCTGGTGATCAGCCGATGCCATTCTTCAGCATTGATCCCATGCTCTGCAGCGGACGTTTCGTCCTGTTCCGTTTGCATAGCGGCGACAATCGCGGATGTGTCAGTCATGCGCGCGCTTTAACGCTAGTCTCAGGGATTCGCTAGAGCGTTTCTGCGCCGGATCAACGAGCGCCAAGATAAGTGAACCCACGCAGCACATACTCGAGCGGCCCGCGCTTGAATATTGTGCGCCAGAGACTGGTGAATGCGATGGAGAAGAGCGCCACCAGGATGGCAATCCCGATCACAGAGGCCGCGCCGAGCGTTGCGTATAGACCGAGCGCATAGCCATAGAAAATCAGCCCAAACACCATATTCTGCAGCAAATAGGCGGTCAGTGAGGCCGTCCCGCCCCGCGCCAGAAAAGTCTTGATCGGGCCATCCGGGGCGAGCGCCCACTTTGCGAGAATGCCGAGATAGCCAGCCGTCGCGAATGGGCTTCCAAGCGCAATCAGGGACAGACCGAACATCATGCTTGTGTCCATCACACTGTGCGCATTAATGATCACCCAGGCCCCGGCGGCACTGATTGCCAGACCGATGGGTAGATACAGTCGGCGGCTGGTTCGCCAGAATGCGGCGCTTGGTTCGGCGATCGTGTCATTACGCACTGCGGCCAGCCCAAACAGGAAGAAGGACATCGCGCCGACGCCCTGGATCAGAAAGAAGAAGCCAACGCTATCGCGCCATTCCGTGACACGCGCCACGACCGTGTCCGCAAAGGTCCCTTCAGAATAGACGATGTAAGCCTCGGCCCCCAATTTCGACATCCGTTCCATTTCCTGGGCCATGGCGTCGGGGTCGAACGCATGGCCCATAGCCGTGAACCCCGTGAACAGGAACAGCAAGATGACCTGAAAAACATATAGCCAGATCGCCCATCGGATCAGGACTTTTGCGCTGGCGTTTCGAAACAGGAACAGAAAACTGCCCAGTACGCCATAGACAAACAGAATATCGCCCTGAAGGAACAGGGTGATGTTGATCGCGGCGAAGAAGAAAAGGCCGAGGATGCGGCGCCAGTACCGACCGGCAAAGGAGGCGCCTGCTTTTTCAGCGGAGACCATCTGATAGGCAAAACCGACGCCGAACATGAAGGAAAACAGCGTGTAGGATTTCATCGTGAACAGGGCATTGACGCCAAAAAAGGCGGCTTGGTCGAACCCGGTTTCCAGTCCGCCGGCGGCATAGCCGCCCTTCATCCCCGGCCAGGCAAACAATCCAACATTGACCAACGCAATGCCGATCAGCGCCCAGGCTCGTGCCAGATCCGGGAATATGTGGCGCCCCGCATTCCGTGTTTCCTGTAAATAGCTCATGCCCTCATCCCCCTTGATCCGGCGAGCATAGCTTCATCGCGAGGTTTTGAAAAATCCGGGCCGTCTAAGCCGCTGAAAGCAGGCTCTCAAATACGCCCAGCCCATCTGTGCCACCTTCATGGCCGCCAATCGCCCGTTCAGGGTGCGGCATCATTCCCAGGACTCGGCCATTTTCGCTGATCACACCGGCAATATCACGGGCCGAGCCGTTTGGATTGCCGACATAGCGGAAGGCGACGCGGCCATCGCCTTCAAGACGATTGAGGATCTCATCATCGGCAACATAATTGCCATCATGATGGGCGATCGGAATGGTCACTTCGCTGCCGCCTGCATAGGCGCTGGTAAAGGCGCTATTGGCGCTTTCGACTTTCAGTGGCTGCGGTTTGCAGACAAAGTCGAGGCTCATATTGCGCATCAGGGCCCCCGGCAGCAGGCCGGTCTCACACAGAATCTGGAACCCGTTACATACGCCGAGGATGTAGCCGCCCCGTTCGGCATGTGCATGCAATTGCGAGATGACTGGACTATTCGCGGCCATGGCGCCGCAGCGCAGATAATCGCCATAGGAAAATCCGCCCGGGACCATGACCAGATCCGTGTCTTCCGGAAGCGTACCATCCTTATGCCAGACCATGGTCGGGTCTTGTCCCGTCGCCTGGCGCAGAGCAACTTCGGCATCGCGGTCGCAATTTGATCCGGGGAAGACAATGACAGCGGTTTTCATGGCCACTCCTGAAGCTTTCGCCCGCCTTTAGCAGGGAGTCGGCCTAAAAGGGAATATCCGAATATGGCATTTCTCGATTGACGCGCGCGCTGTGCACGGCCACACGAGCGGCCATGGCAGATGAGTATCCGTATCGCGGCAATGCGCCGGTGCGCCTGAACAAATGGATGGCCGAACTTGGCCTGTGTTCACGGCGCGAGGCCGAAGCCCTGATCGACGCCGGCGGCGTGTTCGTCGACGAGGTTCAGGTTGAGCGCCCGGGGCACAAGATCGAACCCGGCCAGATCCTGAAACTCGCCGAGACCGCAAAACGGGCGATTGCCAGCAAATTCACCGCGGTCCTCAACAAGCCGGTCGATTATGTCTCGGCCCAACCCGAAGGGGATCAGGTGCCTGCCGTGCGCTTACTCAAGACGGCAAATGCCACGGATGGCTCACGCGGTCCGGCCAAACATGCCAGCCTGGCGCCACTGGGTCGGCTCGACCAGGACTCGCATGGGCTGCTTCTCCTGTCAGATGATGGCGTCCTGGCCAAGGCGATTATCGGTCCGCAGCATAGTCTGGAAAAGGAGTATCTGGTCGAGGTTGCCGGGGAGATCACGAATGGTCGACTGACGCTTTTGCGCAATGGCTTACGCCTCGACGAACGCCGTTTGAAACCCGCCAAGGTGACGCGCGAAGACGGGCAGGTCTTGCGTTTCATCCTGAAAGAGGGGCGCAAGCGTCAAATTCGGCGGATGTGCGATCTGGTCGGACTACGGGTGACCGATTTGCAACGTATCCGCATTGGCCCGCTGGACCTCGATGATCTGCCGCTCGGCAAGTGGCGGGCTCTGAAGGCGAAAGAACGGGCGGCCTTGATTGCAGCGTCTTTGCCGCCGCGCACAAAACGGGTCACGGATGAGTCCGGCAAGCCCATTCGCAAGGGACGCAGCTTCGTCGGGCGAGGCGGTGCCAAGCCGAATAGAGACAAATCGCGAGAGATTGCGCAGAAGCGGGCCCGTTCGCGGCCGCCTAAGTCCGATTAGGATCCCGCTTCGGGAACTCCGTCGACAAAGCCAGCCGTGGCATCTTCGTCCCCAGGGATGTAATCCGTACCACCGACGGAATAATCCGGCGCGGTACCCACCCGCTCAGTCCACGGGGCGCGGGGTGCCGGCAAAGGTTGCGCTGGCGCCAGGGCCGGTTGCGCTTTCGGCGTCTGGCTTTCGCGTTTCAGGACGGCATTATAGTCCGCGGTGGTCGAGACGGCAGGCGCCTTGTCGAGCGACGGGTCCTTGAACACCATGCGCGCGGATCCGGCCGGGTTGGTGCGGGCTGGCGTTCCGTAAAGCGGATGTGGCTCTTCCGGGACCGGCTGCTTGACATAGGTCGGTGCTTCACCGTTGCGCGGACCCCGCAGGATTTCGACAGGCGGTTCGGGAGCAACGATCGGCTGTGTCGGCGCTACGGCAACTTGCGTAATCACCGGTTCAGTCGGATCTGCGACGGGGGCCAACCGTTTCGGAGCTGCTGCGACTTCGATTATCGCAGGCGCAGCCACGATTTGTGGCGGTACGACTATCACTTCCGGTGGCGTCGCAACGGGTGCAGGCGCCGGGCGCATCACGGCTGAAACTCTTGTCTCCGGACCCCCCATCAGTTCCGGCTCGCGGACCGGTGGCGGGTCGCCAAAGACGCGGGGAACAGGCGATGGTCGTAATTGATCGAGTGGCACAGCCGCCGGCTGACGGCTGGCCGGCACCGGCCTCAGATAACGCACCTCAGCATGGCGACCGGGGTCCATTTGCCAGATTTCCGACATGCCGGACGCGGCGCCCGGGCGATGGCTGGCCGTGCCAGGGGATGACTTCAACTCGCAGCGCGGTCCCATCCGGAACGTTGCCGGGGTCAGCGACCAGGTCGTACAACTGCCATCACGGCTGCACATCATCGCGCAGTCCTCGATACTTGTGCCGCGTTCGGATCGATAGGTCGTGCCAAACCTGTAAGTGTCCGCCTCATAGGTGATGTTCACCTCGGGCTTCGGCTTTTCAGCGAGGGCGGGGCCCGTAAAGACCAACGCAGCAAACAGGACCGGCAAGACACGCATGGCGGAATACTCTCATCGTCAAACAATCGAGGCGATTATGCCACAAGGGCTCTTAATAAGACGTGAGCTTTTCCGGCGATAACTCTAATAGGCCAGGGCGATGTCGCGAAACTCGTCGCTAATCTGATCAAACGCGGCCTTCAGGTCAGCCGCATTGGTGGCGTCATAGTAGAAATCCGGGCTTGTGGCGCAATCTTCCAGCAGGTCTTTGGTGACCGTGTCCGTCAGCTCGAACGCAATTGTATAGAGCTCAATATCGTTCGATTTGATCTCGTCGCAGACCGCGGTTGTGATCGTATTGGCTTGGGTTTTACTGTTACTATTGTGGAGGCCGTTGGCATTTGGCGCTTTGGTGTTTGCCCCGTCTGACATCAGGACCAGCGCCTTGCGGCCACCGATCGCCTGCGAATCGGCATAGGATTGCCCCTCAGAAAAGGGTGCTGTCGAGGACAGCGTACGAAGCCCCCAGGTTAGACCGGTGGCGATGTACGTGTTCTGATTGGCGCGGAGGGCCCCGATCTTATTCTTCAGGTCGGTGGGATTATTGGTCAATTCCTGGATGGCCGTAGGACAAACCGAAGCATTATTGGTCCGAATGCCAACCACCTTTTGCGTCGCGAAATGCTCGTCCTTGATATTGTAAGGATCGCTGCGTGATTTCACGCATCCGTGCCAGGTTTGCGTGCGTGGTACGGTATTGCAGGTTTCTGGAGCATCACTCGTATCATCGCATGCCCACCGATTACAGGTTTGCGCGACGCCGTCCCGTGTGCAGCTATAAGGCTCACGCTCGCAATTTTCCCGTTTCCAGGCGGTCGGGATCGAGCAGACTTCCCTTGATGTCGTCCGATCCGTTTGCACAGTCAGCCAGGACTCGCCCTTCTTATCGGTTCCGACGTTCACATAAGTCGCGAATGGGACAATCGACATTTTCACCGCTTCGCTATCGGCTTTGACAAGCGTGTCGACCATATCGTTGGCAGCCGTGACCAGTGTCGAAAGGCGCGAGCCTGCCATTGACCCGGATGTATCTAGCACCAGCGCGATCTCGGCTGAAGATGGTTCCCCAAAAACCGCCGCCGCCTCGCTGCCCAGCGGCATGGTCTCGGTGCCCATGACCTGCATGATGCTGGTCGGCATGTCTCCCGAGACTGCAATTGTGACCAAATCACCATCGCGTCGGAAATTGATGTTTCCGAGATTGATTTCCGGAGCGTTCGCGATTTCGGCATCGAAGAAGTTCTGGGCGATGATCTTAAGCTGGTCATCATCAGCGCTTGGATTTTTCAGCGCGTACCGTGCCGTCGCCACAACGCTGAAATCAAGTCCGTTCTGAACTTTGCTTTGATAAGTGTGTTGTCGGTTCACATCGATGGCAAATCCGACCACCGCAAATATCGGAATAACCGACAAGGCAAAAATCATCACCGCGTTCGCACGGCAATCCTTCGCAAATATATTTAGCTTTTGTAACGCAGCCATAAGCCTTGTCCCCTGTACGCAAGGCGTTTGTTTACAATCAGTTAACAAACAGAATCCTTACGGGGACCCGCAAATTTGCATCAAATTTCCAGGCGTGAATTGGGCAATTCAGATTGCCAGGATTAGTTGCCCTCGGCGATCACGCGGCGGGCGATCACCATGGCCTGAACCTCACCAGCGCCCTCGAAAATATTAAGGATACGCGCATCCTGCAGGACGCGGCTGATCGGATATTCGAGCGCAAATCCGTTGCCGCCATGAATCTGTAAAGCATTGTCGGCGGCAGCCCAGGCGGCCCGGGCCGCAAGCAGTTTGGCCATGCCTGCCTCCAGATCGCATCTCTTGTCCTGATCCTTTTGCCTGGCCGAGAAATAGGTGAGCTGGCGAATGCCCACCAGTTCCGCCGCCATCATGACAAGCTTGTTGGCGACGCGCGGAAACTCGAAAATCGACTGGCCGAACTGGTTCCGATCCAACGCATAGCGGAGGCCAAGTTCATAGGCATTTTGCGCCACACCCACGGCGCGGGCGGCGGTCTGGATCCGCGCGGATTCAAACGTTGCCATCAAGTGTTTGAATCCCATGCCCTCGGTCTCTCCGAGCAGGTTGCTCGCGGGCACCTCAAATTCATCGAAGCCGATTTCATACTCTTTCATGCCGCGATAGCCGAGCACTTCAATCTCGCCGCCGGTCATGCCCTCGGCCGGGAAGGGTTCGGCATCGCTGCCGCGGGGCTTCTCGGCCAGAAACATGGACAGGCCGGAGAAATTCGTCGTCGCCGGGTCTGTCCGGGCCAGCAGCGTCATCAGGTCAGCGCGGACGGGATGCGTAATCCAGGTCTTGTTACCGGTAACCTTGTATGAGTCGCCGTCTTTCACCGCGCGGGTGCGCAGCGCGCCAAGATCAGACCCTGTATTCGGTTCCGTGAACACGGCTGTGGGCAGGATCTCGCCGCTGGCAATTGCCGGAAGGTATTTCGCCTTCTGAGCGTCAGTGCCGCCAATCAGAATAAGTTCTGCGGCAATCTCGGATCGGGTTCCGAGCGAGCCTGTGCCGATATAACCGCGGGACAATTCTTCGGAGACGACGCACATGGCCGTCTTGCCCATGCCAAGCCCACCAAATTCTTCTGGAATGGTCAGGCCGAAGACGCCGAGCTCCGCCATCTCATCAACGACCTCCATCGGGATGTAGTCATTCTGCAGGTGCCACTCATGCGCGTGAGGGGCGATCCTGTCATCGGAATAGCGACGAAACTGATCGCGGATCATGCTCATCGTCTCGTCTTCGCCGGTATTCTCCACCGTGGCGCGTCCGAGGCTGTCGGGCAGATGCGCGGCGGCTGCAGCCATGGAGGCGGGGGTCAAACCGTCCGTGATCAGAGTGCGAACGGCGGCATTCCCGAAAAGGGTATCGACCGCGGAGAGGGCATCCATTTCGTGTGGTCGGACCGTCTCACCCTGATTCATCGGCACGCCGCCGACCAGATCTGCGAGATACTTGCTGAACAGGATTTGCGCTAACAGTGCATCAATTTCGCCGAACTTGCCGTCACTTTCGAGGCGGCTCGCCCAGTTTGCGGTTTCGCGCAGCGTTTCGACATAGGTGACGATCCAGGCATAGCCGTGCGCCAGATGCTGATTGGCGGAAAAGGCAGCGCGATCAATCTTGCCGGAGGGCGCCAGAACGGCGCTGACACGGGCATGGATATCGGTCTTGTAAACGTCAGTGGCGCGAACCGCGTCCTGGAGCAGACCCGTCAGCCCATCCAGCACTGAGCTTGATTTTACGTTCGACAATCCGTCCACGACCCGATCCTCCATATCTGGTCTAAGACTAGATTTACGCGCCGCGAAAGTCACGGCGCCATTGCTGCGGCGCAGCGAAGCATGCCGCGAGGGTAGATGCATAGTATATCGAGCGCGCACCCTTCGATCCGCGCCTTGCCGTGTTTGATCGCTTTAAGAATTGGTTAACAAAAAGGGTCGATTTATTAACCCTTCAAGTATTGAATTAACCTTCTGTTAGGGTTAATTAACACCTTGTGACAGACGCAGAAGCGTTCTTTGTCTTTCCCAATATTCGATGAGACATCAGCGGGCGAAGCCTGAAGCATGTCTGAGAGCGGTCCGACCGATATGCGGGACGCTTTGTCGACAGAACATCCTTGGCGGGCTGGGCATCAGTAAGACCTGTGTTGCGTCCCCCCCTTTCCACGGGCCGGTGTTTGGCCATACGTCAGGGATTAGAAGAGCGGTTTTCCAGAAAGGGGAGCCGCTCTTTTCACATTACTGAGTCCGTCATCCGGGCGACCAGACATAGGCCTGCCGCGCGCGTTCCATTTCGGCGAGATGCGCATTCAACGGATCCCAGTTATCGTGTTCGGCGATATCCGACCACAGCGTCTCTACGGTATCGATGAACAGGTCCACCGGCTTGGACTGCTGGAAATAGGCGTGCGCGAGCCGGTCCGTTCGCTCGCCCGCTCTTGCCGTCAATTGCTCGCGGATCGGCGCGAAGGCGGTGGCTGCATAAAGATCTGATTGCGGGCTTTGGGCCGCGCGATCGAGGCTCGCTTCACCACCAAACCAATCAAAGAACGTTTGCGGCCAGTTGGCGCCGCTTTCCGTCATCCAGCCGTAGAAGTCCTGTAGGAAAAGCAAATCGTCTCGGAGGTCCGAGCTCTGTGCGAGTCCGAGCAGAGCCAATGTGTGCCGCGCAAAACTCCGCTGATAGGCGGGCTCATAGGCTGACATGGCCTGACTGAGATCCTCGGCTTCGGCGACGAGGCTCAGGGCGCCGCCCAATTGCTGCAGGGCCCATAATCCCTGAGCAGGCTGGCGGCCGAACCGATACAGGCCCTGTTGGTCAAAATAGGCCGCGACAAAATTCGGATCGCTTTTTGGCAGGAAGCGCCAGGGACCGAAATCGAATGTCTCGCCTGTGATGTTGAAATTATCCGTATTCATGACGCCGTGGACAAAGCCGACCGCCATCCACTGGCCAATCATCGCACCCGTGGCTTCTGCCATACGTTCAAACAGGGCAGGCGTTGCCTTGCCCAATGCCTCGTCGGAGCAATCGGGATAATAATATTCAATCGCATGCTGGATCAGCGCCGCCATGGATTTCGTATCATCAAAATAGGCCGCGCGCTGAAAGGTGCCGAATCTCAAGTGGCTGTGGCTGAGGCGAACCAGCACCGCAGATCGAGTCGGGGATGGCTCATCATTGCGGTGCAGCTCTTCGCCGGTCTCGATCAGGCTGAAGGCTTTTGATGTGTTGACGCCGAGCGCCTCGAGATAAGAGGCGGCCAGCACTTCCCGCACGCCGCCTTTCAGGGTCAGGCGGCCATCGCCCTGGCGTGACCAGCGGGTTTGCCCGGATCCTTTCGTGCCGAGATCCAGCCATCGCCCGCTCGAATCCTGCAATTGAGCGAACAGAAATCCGCGGCCATCGCCAAGGTCCGGGTTATACACATGGAACTGATGCCCATGATAGCGCAGCGCCAATGGTTGCTGCAGATTCCCCGGCAGCGAATCGAATTTCGCAAAGTGTTGAATCCAGGCGTCTTCAGTTCCCTCGCGGAAGCCAACTTTATCGCCCCAACGCGTGTTGCGAAAGCGCAACACCGATTTTGGAAACGTCGCGGGCTCTGCTGCATCTGCGAACAGGGCAGATATTTCCTCGATAGGTACGGTCATGCAGGTGTCTAAGCGTGTTTCAGGCAATTTGGACAGGGAAAATCGGCATTATCGTTCCTCGATACGCAATGTGGGTAATCAATGTCGAACGCTGTCAACAGAACTCTGCTGCAGCGCAGCATAAATCGCCCCTTTAACAACCCTTTCACTAAAATAGGGTGGAGACAGACGCCGGTCCGCAAAACGAGATTTGGCGGCTTAGAATATTCACGGAGGAAAAATATGACGCTTGGAAGAAAACTGGTCTTTAGCGCGTCGCTCGCAGCCATGATGGCTGGTGGAGCGGCGGTCGCACAGGACCAAGATGAAGGCGAAGAGCTTCGCCAGAACACGGTCACCGTCACCGGTTCGTTCATCGCGGGCACACCAGAAGATGCGGCGCTGCCGGTTGAGGTGTTTAGCGCCGAGGATCTTGCTGAGATCGGCTCGCCGTCGATCAATGAAATTCTTCGGAATCTGCCCGCGGCGCAGGGCCTGATCGGTGAAACCAACCAGTTTGATACGCGCGGCGGTCAAGGCAATGAGGGTGTGACGGCGATCAACCTACGGGGTTTGGGTTCGGCACGTACTCTCGTGCTGTTCAACGGCAAACGTCACGTCAGCTCTGGCACGATCGGAACGGATGTCGGCTTCCTGCCGCTTGGCGCCGTTCAACGCGTCGAGGTTTTGAAAGACGGTGCTGCTGCGCTTTACGGGTCTGATGCCATTGGTGGGGTTGTCAACTTCATCACGCGCGATGACTTCGAAGGCATCGAGCTTCGCGGCAGCTTTACAGCAATCGAAGACACTGACGGTGAATATGAACTCGGCGCGACCGCTGGTTGGGCCAATGATGAGGGCACGATCAATGTCATGGGGACCGTGGAATACGGCCACCGCAGCGAGCTTCAAATTCGTGATCGCGATTGGGCGATCCGGAGCTTCGCAGAGAACCCGCAGGGCGGAATATCGTCCATCGGTAACCCGGGTACATTTATCCCAGCGCTGACGGGTGGGTTCTTCCCTGATCCCAACTGTGCCGCTTTGGGTGGTGTGGCTGACGCCCCGCCATTCTGTCGGTTCCAGTTCACCCAATTCGACAATTTGATCGAAGACACGGACACGCTGAAACTGTTTGGCGTCGCGACCTTTGAGCTTGGCGAACAAGAGCTGCGTTTAGAAGCAGCTTATGGTGAGGTGGATATTCCAGAGTGGAACACATCTCCAGCCTATCCGCCACAGGCGCTGACCGGCGCAGACCGCTTGGTGCTCCCGGACCACCCGGGTCGGATTGCCTTTTTTGCAGACAATCCAGACTTTGCGGCGAACTTTGGTGCGGCTGAGCCGATCCTGTTCTGGGGTCGCTATACAGGTGTTGGCGGCGTTAATGGCGGACAGCCCGAAGTTGCGCAGCGCTTGACCGAGCAACAACGTTATGGCGCGCAATTGTCTGGTCCATTGTTTGACGGCGCGGTCAATTATGAGTTGTCGGTAAATTACTCGATCCGTGATCGTGAGCTGAACGGCTTTAACGATATGTCTGTTCAAAATTCCGCCTTTGCCCTTCGGGGTCTTGGCGGACCAAACTGTGATCCAGCGACGGGCACACCTGGTGTCGGACCCTGTGAATACTATAATCCATTCTCGAATGCGATTGAGTTTTCAGCGATTACCGGAGAGGTCAATCCGTTTTTTGACCCGACGGTTGCCAACTCGCCTGAGTTGATCGATTGGCTCACCGATCGCGGTTCTTCAATTACCACCAATGAGCTATTGGTGACGGATTTGATCTTCTCTGGCGATACGAAATGGTCGCTCGGAGGTGGTACGATCGGATATGCGGTTGGCTTCCAGGCTCGAAATGAAGCCTTTGAGTTCGATATCACTGACAATTACAACCTCAACATCAATCCTTGTCCGTTTAACGACCCGTTTGCTGTGACGCTCGGCTTGACCGCATCTCTGGATTGCGGCGATGGCACCACCGGCCTGTTTGCCTTCCTTTCGGGAAGTGTTCCAAACAATCTTGAGCGGACGGTTTACGGTAGCTTTGTGGAATTCAACCTTCCATTCAGCGATCGCTTCAACGTTCAGGTCGCCGCACGGTTCGAAGACTATGGCGAAGAGAATGGCGGTCAGACCTTCGATCCGAAGATTGCCGCAAAATGGGAAGTGAACGACAATTTGGCACTTCGCGGTTCCGTGTCGACAACGTTCCGTGGGCCAACTTTGGAAAGCCTGCGTGGCCGTACGACTTCGCTTGCTTTTGTCGCTCCGACAACTGCGTTTAAGGCGATCGATACCGTCGGAAACCCAGATCTGGATCCAGAAACTGCGCTGGCGACAAATTTCGGCCTTCTCTATAGTCAGGGCGGCTTCACCGGTTCCCTCGACTATTGGCGCTTCGATTTCGAGGATCCATTCCAGCTCGAGAGCTCTGACCAGATCGTCAATGCTTATATCGCCAATGGCTGTGCCGATGGCGGAGCTGGCGTCGGAACCCCGACATGTGACTCGCTTCGGGCACAGGTGCTTCCAACCGGTACAGCGGCAGCTGGTATCCAGCGCATTTCTCGGCAAATCATCAACGGGGCTGATCTGGTCACGGATGGGATCGATTGGTCAGCGGAATATGCATGGGAGGCAGGTGAGTTCGACCTCGCGCTCGGTACGCAAGGGACCTACACATTGGGGTATGACTCTGATGACTTCCTGAATGCTGACGGCGTCCAACTGGCCGAAGGCGGAGACTTTGTTGGCTTCTTGAACGAAGGCACGCCGTTCCAGACACTGGTCGAGTTGCAAGGCAATGCTTATGCGCGTGCTCAACGCGACAATCACACATTGACCTACAATCTGCGCTACGTGTCTTCATATGACGATGCTGCGCCATCAACGCCTGAGCTGGGCAAGATCGATAGCCATGTCACTCATGACGTGACCTATAATCTGAACCTGTTCGATGGTTCTACACGGTTGTCGGCATCCGTGTTCAATCTAACTGATGAGGATCCACCATTCGCGTCAACGGACTTGAACTATGATGCTTATGTCCACAGCGCCTTTGGCCGAATCATCAAGGTCGGTATCGTTCAGCAATTCTGATCGATCGCGCGAGCCAAACCAAAAGGGCGGCTCTAGGGCCGCCCTTTTTTAATCGAACTGTGTCGGGTTGACGTTCAATCGATTAGGCGACCGGCTTAATTCAACCCTTCACGCCCGATCGCATAAAAGCGTTCGCGGCGTTGTACTTTCAATTCCTGCTCGCTCAGTTCGAGCAAGGATTGCAGCGCCTTGTCGATCGCCTTGCCGGCCGCCTTGATCGCCTTGTCCGGGGCGCGGTGGGCGCCGCCGACGGGTTCCTTGACCACGCCATCTACGACTTTCATCTTTTTCAGGTCGCCCGCGGTGATCTTCATCGCCTCGGCGGCATCCTTGGCCTTGGCTGCGTCGCGATACAGGATGGACGCACAGCCTTCTGGCGAGATCACCGAATAGATGGAATGCTCCATCATCAGAACATGGTTGGCCGCGGCAATCGCAATCGCGCCGCCAGAGCCGCCTTCGCCAATGATCAGCGAGATCATCGGGACTTTCAGCGTCAGGCATCGCTCGGTCGAGCGCGCAATCGCTTCGGCCTGACCGCGTTCTTCGCCGGCCTTGCCAGGGAAGGCCCCGGCCGTGTCGACAAAAGAGATAACTGGCAGACCAAACCGGTCGGCCAGATCCATCAGGCGCACGGCCTTGCGATAGCCTTCCGGATGCGCCATGCCAAAATTGTGCTTCAGGCGGCTTTCCGTCGTCCGGCCCTTTTCATGGCCGATGACGACAACGGATTGACCATTAAAGCTGGCCAGACCGCCAATCACAGCCTCATCATTGCCATAGACACGATCACCGGCCAATTCCTGAAAATCCTCGAACAGGCCTTCAATATAGTCGGTAAAATGCGGCCGTTCCGGATGCCGGGCGACTTGCGTCTTGCGCCAGGGGTTGAGCGACGCATAGGTGTCTTTCAACTGTTTGGCGGCTTTGTCCTTGAGCTTTTTCAGCTCATCATTGATTTGCGGTCCACCTTCCTGGGCGGCGACGGCTTCCAGCTCGGCGATCTTGGTCTCAAGCTCGGCGAGCGGTTTTTCGAAGTCGAGATATGTCGTAACCATGACCGCTAAATAGCGGTGCTTCGCTCAAATCGCTAGCTTTTTTAGGTTTCGCGGCTGTAACGTTCGAAGATCAGCATAGGCTCACCTTTGTAATCAGAGCTTTCGAAATCCCGATAACCAAGCTTTTGTGCCACCCGGATCGAGGCGGCATGATCGGGTTCTATAATGCAGACAGAGCGACCGGGATGGTGCTGATCCAGCCAGGCATGCGTGGCTGTCAGGGCTTCGGTCGCATAGCCCTTGCCCCAATGTCTCTGCGCGAAAACCCAGCCGGCCTCGGGCACGCCGGAAATATCAGGATCCATGCCGCGCCGGTAATCGGCAAAGCCGGCATCGCCGACAAAGTCACCGGTGGACCGTTCGCGCACGATCCACGGGCCATAGCCAAGCAAGTCCCAAAATCCCGCATTTCGCATGAGGGTCAGCCAGGAATCCTGCCGATCCCGGGTCTGGCCGCCGACAAAGCGGACCACTTCCTTGTCGGCCCAGGTCGCGGCGAAGGCTTCGAAATCGGATGCCTGGGGCGCGGACAATTCCAGCCGTGTCGTCAGCAGCCTCGGCGCGCTCAAGCCTCAGCTTTCATCTGTTCCAGCATTCTACCCATAGCGGCATGGACGGTTTGCATGGCTTTCAAGGGGCGTACCATGACCTTGAAATCTACGATCTTGCCGGTCTCGTCCCACTCGATCATATCGATACCATTGACGTGGATGCCATCCATCTCGGTCTCGAATTCGAGCACTGCCTTGTCACCGCAATCAAAGACTTTGGTATATTTGAACGTTCCGTTGCCGAGCGTGTTTCCGGCCGCGGACAGATAGGCAAAGGTGATTTCCTTGCCTTCCTGCGGCGTGTGCACGACGGGACTGCGGAACACGACATCATCGTGCAACATGTCGAGCAAAAGCGATTTGCTATGCCCGCCCATCATATAATCGAACCAGCTTTGAAGATTCGGCTGATGGCCGGTCACGGGAATATCATGTGCGTTTGCCATTCGGGCGTCCTCCGCTTTTTTGAAACGGTGAACGCCCGACGGCGTTTTGTCCAGATCTGCCTTAGAGGAAGAGGCTGGCGGCGGCGTCCGGGAAAAAGGCGAAAAAGCCGCCAATTCCGAACGCCGCGACACTGATGCCCCAAAGTGTCCAGCTGATCCGCCGCAGGCGGGTGCAGGCCCGCGCTTTCACCGGGTCTGCGGGGCAGGGTAGGGTCCGGGCATGCCATTGCCAGGCGCCAGAGGCGATCAGCACCAGACCAGTGACGCCAAAGACGAGCTCTTTATGGGCGCCGAACCAGGTAATTCCGGGAACGGCCCCGATCACACCAGACCAGACCGCACCCATGCCGACCATAACCAGCATGGCCGGCAGCGCGCAGCAAATCAGCGTTGTCGCTGAGGTGAATAAAGCCAGCGTGGCGGGCAGCACGCTTGGGCTTTTCACCTCGTCCTGAAGTGTGGTCATGCGACGTCACGCGCGATCGAAACCAGGTCATAGCCTGATTTCTTGACCAGCGAGGCGACCCGCTCATCGCTCAGCTCAGCGCCGGATTTCAGCGTGACATGAATTTCGCCCTTGTCGAGATCGACATGGACGTTTTCCACGGCCGCTTCTTTGCCGAAGACTTTCGTCACCGCGCGGGCGCAGAAGTCACAAACCATGCCATTCACCTTGGCAGTAACCAGGGTCTGCGCCGAGATGGTGGTTCCGGATTGAGGGTCGGTTTCCGCCATTGCGCTCGGCGTGATGGCTGCGAGGGTCGTCGCGGCAAGCGCGATCCAAATATGTTTCATCTGTCCTGTTCCTTCTTAAAAGCGGACAATCCAGTTCAGCATCAGCTCTTCTGTTTCGGGTGTATACCCGATTTCGAGCATCTGAACGTCATAAAATAAGCGCACCAGCGGCGTGACCGTGGTGGGCGTTTCAGCTTCCGGTCGGTTATCGACCTGCAGCATCAGCCAGGTGTGCAGGTCGCCAAAGTCGCCAATGTAAGGCGCGACCCCGATCCGTGCGGCCTGCCGCGCATCCTGGGTGAAACCCAGATCATAGGCACGGCCTTCATAAGAGACGAACCAGCGGCGCGTCTCCCAGTCCGCGGCGACTCCAACAAAACCAGCGGCTTCGACATCCGCGCCGTCGCCAAATGGGTCGGCCTGACCGGCCCCGGCTTTGATATAGAGATTGGCTTGCATATTTGGCTGATTCCAGCGTTTGACCAGGCGGTTGTATTGCACGCCGGTAAAATGCCAGTCGCCAAGCCAATTTCGTTCAGAATAGAGCCCGATCGAATCCCGGAAAGTGGGCGAATAATGCAGGTGTAGCGAAGAGAAATCGCCATTATTCTTCTGCATTGCTGTCCACCCGCCGGGATAAGACACCGGCCGGGCTTCAGCGACGAAGGCTGACCACGCAAAGCCAATCGCAAGCACAGGGCCTGCATATTGGATGCATTTCATTGATTGTATCCTTGTTGAATTGATCCTTAAGCGAAAGGATCAGGCGCGCGGCGGCGGCGGCTCATATTCAAGCAGGATACTATTTGCCGAGTCGGGCATGGGTATGGCCCACAAGGCCAAACCAGGGATGGGCTGGCTCAGATTCGGTGCCTCGGTCGTGACACCATTGCCCAGCAGGGCTGCGCAGCAACAGGTCTCAGAGTCATGATGCGATGGGGCGTCATCCTCGCTGGACACTGGCATCATATGATCGTGACAGGGCATGTCCGACATCATGTCATGCGCTGTCGGGCTCTGAATTTCGGCTTTCAGATCGCACGGTTCTGCAACCGCTTCGAACCCGAGGGCGAGGGCGGCAATCAGCCAAAGTACAGAGGTTAGCGCGCGCACCATTTGGGCAACTATAGTCCGACGCCTGTAAAGGCGCAATGAATGCGCCGCATCTGCGCCTGGATCCCTATTCGGACCGCGCCGCCTTTTCGTCGAGTCCGGAGACACCCTGGCGGGCTTTCAGCGCAGCGGCGACATCATCCAGGCTGACGCCTTTGGCGCGCAATCCGACCAGCATGTGATAAATCAGGTCGGCCGCTTCAGCCGCCGTTTCGCCTTGCCCTTGCGCGGCCAGCGCGAGGGCCAGTTCAGCACCCTCTTCAGCAATCTTCTTGCCGCAATGCAAAGGCCCCTTGGCAAGTAGTTTTGCGGTATAGGAATTGTCCGGCGCGTCACCGGCGCGATCATCAATCGTCAGCGCAAGATAGCCGATCATGTCGACCAGGCCATGGGCTGTTCCGAGTGGGGCATCTGTCATGCTTGTGCTCCTAAAGCGGTCGAACCGGGGCGCCAGCCGCGGACAAGGCGGCGCGCGCCTGTTCTAGGCTGACTTCGCCAAAATGGAAGATCGAGGCCGCCAAAACGGCATTCGCACCCGCTTCGAGGATGGCTGGCGCCAGGTCTTCGGCGCTGCCCGCGCCGCCGCTGGCGATCAGGGGAATATTGACCGCATCCGTCACCGCCCGGGTCAGGGGCAGGTCGAAGCCCGTTTTGGTGCCATCCTTATCCATGCTGGTGAGCAGAATCTCACCCGCGCCTTTGGATTCGGCGAGTGTCGCAAATTCGACCGCATTTATACCCGTGGGTTTGCGGCCGCCATGCGTGAAGATCTCCCAATGGTCACCCGTCTTGCGGGCATCGATCGCGACCACGACACACTGACTGCCGGCTTTTGCGGCGCAGCGCGAAATCACATCCGGGTCCGCCACGGCGGCCGAGTTAATCGCGACCTTGTCAGCGCCCGCGCGCAAGAGCTGAACCATATTATCGGCGCTGCGGACGCCGCCGCCCACAGTCAGCGGCATGAAACACTGTTCGGCAGTCGCGCTGACGACATCCAGTAATGTGCCGCGACCTTCATGGCTGGCCGTGATGTCGAGAAAGCAAAGCTCATCTGCCCCCTGCGCGTCATAGGCCTTGGCCAGCGCGACCGGGTCGCCAGCATCGCGCAGATCGACAAAGTTCACACCTTTCACGGTGCGGCCATCCTTGACGTCCAGGCAGGGAATGATGCGGGTCTTGAGCATGGCAGCGCTTTAAAGCGGGATCAGCGCGAAGTGCAAGCTCAAACCTTGGTCGACTTTTTGCGCCGCGGGGCTTTCGGCCCCAGCGAAGACGTCTTGGCCGGGTCCGGTGTTTTCTCCTTGAACCTGCATAAATCGCGAATGGAACAATCCCAGCATTTCGGTTTACGCGCGACGCAGGTATAGCGGCCATGCAGTATCAGCCAGTGGTGGGCGCCGAGCTTGTATTCGTCCGGCGTTGTTCGTTCCAGGCTGGCCTCAACCTGATCCGGATCCTTCCCCGGCGCCAGACCCGTCCGGTTTGAAACGCGGAAAATATGCGTGTCGACGGCTATGGTTGGGTGTCCGAAGGCTTCGTTCAGGACCACATTCGCGGTTTTTCGTCCGACGCCGGGAAGCCGAATCAATTCGTCCCGCGATTGTGGAACAGACCCTTCAAAATCATCCAGGATCATCTGACTGAGGGCAATGACATTCTTGGCCTTGTTGCGCCACAGGCCGATTGTTTTGACATGCTGCTCGACACGTTCGAGGCCGAGCGCCAGCATCTTCTCCGGCGAATCCGCAAGCTTGAACAGCTCCTTTGTCGCCTTGTTGACGCCCACATCGGTCGCCTGCGCAGACAGCGCCACAGCGACCACCAGCGTATAAGGATTGACGAAATTCAGTTCCGTCTTCGGATTGGGCCGATCCTTTGCCAGGCGGGCGTAAAGCTCCGCCGCCTTTTCCTTGCCAAATGTGCGCGGCGCGCGTTTGCGGTTTGATCGTACAGCGGTCATGCTCGCTATCTAGGGCAGTTGCTCTGGGCTGGAAATCTGATTCTTGCGACACGACACCGCGCTTGTGGCGGGCGCAGATTTCTGCCCTATACTTCTGACCATGACTGACGAGACAGAAACCGTCTATTTTGATGCCACCCTGACCCCGAACCGGTCGCTCAGCCCGCGGGCCTTTACCATTGTCATGCTGGTGGTTGTTGCGATGAGCTTCATTGCCGGTCTGGCCTTCATGTCGATGGGAGCGTTTCCCGTGATCGGATTTTTCGGTCTTGATGCGCTGGTCATATGGCTGGCTTTTCAATGGAGCTTTCGCACCCTCAGGCAGGAAACGCGGGTGCGCGTGACCGCGGAACAGATTGCCCTGTCCCATACACGGCCCGGCCAGAAGCCGCGCGAAGCGTCTTTGCCAACCGCCTTTACACAGGTTCGGCTGGAGTTTCCGGATCGCCGGCCCAGCGAATTGAAGCTGGCTCATGCTGGAAAAGCCTGGGTGATTGGCCGATTTTTGACGCCTGGCGAGCGCAAAACCCTCAAATCTGCGCTTGAATCCGCCATTTGGCGGGCTCGAAACGAGCGATTTCCGACATAAATAGCAAAAAAGTGACGCATGCGTCATAGTTTTTTCATTTCAGCTGTGTTACGCTGACGCGAACGTCATAATTGCGGCAGACAAGATCGCATTCACGGAGGCTCCACATGGCTGATACGCTGACCAAGATTTCGCATAATCTCGACCGCCCAAAAATTACGGCGCGTGACCCCCTTCACCCGGGGTATCTCGAGTTTGATGCCCCGCTCCCGGACACATCAACGATCCCGCTCGATGAGATGAACCTTATCGACCCTGAAATTTGGCGCAAAGGGGCGTATTGGGAGTTGTTCAAGCGGATGCGGGATCAAGATCCTCTGCACTGGACCGAAGATAGTTTTGCTGGCGGATTCTGGTCTGTGACGCGTTATGAAGACGTCATGAAGATCGACATTGATCACAAGCGCTTCTCTTCCAGTTGGGAACATGGCGGCATTGTTCTGGGTGAGCCGATCGAGGATTTCGAACTGCCAATGTTCATCGCAATGGATGAGCCCAAGCATTCCGAACAGCGCAAGACCGTGCAGCCAGCGGTCGCGCCAAACATGCTGAAAGAGTTTGAGCCACTTATCCGTGACCGAACCAAGGAAATTCTTGAGCAGGTGCCGGTGGGCGAGCCATTTGACTGGGTCGATACCGTCTCGATCGAGTTGACCACGATGATGCTCGCGACCCTGTTCGACTTCCCTTTCGAAGATCGCCGTAAACTGACCCGCTGGTCGGATGTTTCGACCAATCGCGAAAACCCTGACATCTGTCCTGGCGGAGAGGAGCAGTGGCGTCAGGAATTAATGGAATGCCTCGGCACCTTTATGGAATTGTTCCAGAAGAAGCAGCAGGAGCCCATTCGCAATGATCTGATGAGCCTGCTCGCGCATGGTGAAAAGACCAAGAATATGACGCCGATGGAATTGCTCGGCAATGTCATCCTCCTGATTGTGGGCGGCAATGATACGACCCGGAACTCCATGACCGCCTCTATTTATGGCCTCAACAAGTTTCCGGAAGAATATGCCAAGCTGAAGCAAGACCCATCCCTGATCCCGAACATGGTGTCAGAGGTCATTCGCTGGCAAACGCCGCTCGCCTTCATGCGCCGCACAGCACTGGAAGATGTCGAGATGCATGGCAAGACGATCAAGAAAGGCGACCAGATTGCCATGTGGTACGTCTCGGGCAATCGTGATGAGCGCTTCTGGGAAGAAGACCCAAATCGCCTGATCATCGATCGGAAGCAGGCACGCAATCACTTGTCTTTCGGCTTTGGTATTCACCGCTGCGTCGGCAACCGCCTCGGCGAGCTGCAGCTGCGCATTCTCTGGGAAGAGATCATGGACCGGTTCAGCCATATTGAAGTGCTGGACGAGCCAAGCCTGACCTCAGGCGCCTTTGTTAAAGGCTACACCTGGATGCCGGTGATCTGTCACCCAAAATAAGCGGACCGAGGCCTAGTCCTCTTCCGTCTCAATAACGCCAGACAAGAAGCGACGCCCGCCATCCAGGGTGATGGCTTCGCCTGTAATAATAGCGCTGTTCGGACTGGCCAGGAAACAAGCCGTCTCGGCGATTTCTTCCGCCAGGGATGGGCGACCCATCGGGGTCCGATCCTTGAGCCACGGTTCGCGCCCCTCAGCCCGCGGTCGCAGGGCAACAATCGCATTCACGCGCACCGCTTCTTCCGCCAGTTCGATCGCCGCGGCTTTGACAATGCCCAGAATGGCGTGCTGCGAGACCACTTCACTGAACCAGCCGGGTTGCGCCATTTTTGCGCCAAGCGACAGCACAAAGGTGAAAGTTCCGGTTTGGCGTGATCGATCGGCCGCATTTTCGGTTTCCGGGCGCTCGGCAATCAATTCCGGCGCAAACACCCGCAGCGCCTGGACGGCGCCCCGTGCGGTTTTCATCAGCACGGTTTCAAAGTCTTCCATATCCAGCCCGAGCAGCTGGTCCGGCTCCGGCAAAGGCGGGATCAGGACGACATTGTCGACGAAATTGTAGGATTCCAGCGCCGCAGCCATGGCATTTCGCAAACCCAGCTTGGAGTGAACGGCGCCGTGATGATAGGCGATCTTATCGCCGGTCGTCTTTTTCAACTCGTCGAGCAGGTCGGCGTCCGGGTCGACGGCCAATACGGCATGGCCTTCGTCAAGGAAACGGCGCACGATCGCATCTCCGACCGTTTGGCCGAGCCCGATGATCAGGGTTACAGGTTTATCCATTTGCGCGCTCCCGCCAGCTCTTGGTCAAGAGCTGACCGGGCCGCGATTGAGCCGATCAGCGCCTAACTTGCGCGCAGCATACCAATCTCTTCTTTAAGCCGAAGTTTCTGTCGCTTGAGATCTTTTATGGTTATGTCGTCACTGGCCGGTCGTTTTTGTTCTTCGTGGATCTTTTCATCGATTTTGGCATGTCGCTTGGTGAGTTCTTCGATCCGACCTTGCAGTGACATAGGCATGCTCCTTCTTGGTGAAATGATCTCTGTGTCTTTCGGGCAACAGATAACCATAGGTTGAACAACGAGTCACGAGACCGGCGCGATCTTTCCTGATTTTAAAACAATCTTGCGCGCGGATAGATTAGGGCGCCCGCTTTTTTTCGTTTTTCCGGCGAAACATGGTTTCATCTGCCTCGCCAATTAGAGCCGCGGCATCGCGTCCGCGTTGCCATTGCACCGCCCCGCAGGACGCGCCCAGCTGAACCGATTCGATTCGTGTATCTTCCGCATCGCGCACGGTCAGGCTGCCAATGATCGATTCCAGGCTGAGCGCTTTGGCTTGCGCGTCTTGAAGTTCCGCATGGGTTAGCACGACTCCGAACTCATCGCCGCCCAATCGTCCGACAATGTCGCTTTGGCGGACATGGTCCAACAGGGTCTGAGCGACATGCTGGATGACCCGGTCTCCGGTGGCATGGCCAAACCGATCATTGATCAGCTTGAACCGGTCCAGATCTATGAAAATCAGGCAGAGCGGCGTGCCGTAGCGCTCGGACAAGGCGATTTCACGGGTCACTTCGCGCTCAAAAGCCCGGCGATTGAAGATCGGACAGAGCGTGTCACGATCTGCGAGATGCGCCGCATTTTCCAATTCCTCGCGCAAACGGGCGCGGTCGGCGCGGAGGCTGAGGACTTCACCTGCCAGCGCTTCCACCGCCGCGCGCACATGTCGGGGTAAGCTGTCGGGATCAAGTCCGATGGCCGCCACCAGATCCCGCCGGGCTTTTTGCCGGTCGTCCGGTTTCGTCAGATCAGGAAAGCGTTCGACTGATTCTGCCATGCTGAAAGCCTAATGGATATGCACTGCAACGCCTAGTGGCGACATGGTTGACGCCGCAAGGAAGATTTTTATGTTGCGCGCTTTGAAACGGGGGAGCCAATGGCCCCAACCTCGAACAGTGAGACGCCGGTGGTGGGTGTCATCATGGGCAGTCAATCCGATTGGCCCGTCATGCAGAAAGCGTGTGATATTCTCGATCAGCTGGGCGTGGCGTTCGAAGCCCGTATCGTGTCGGCTCATCGTACACCGGATCGCCTCTTTGAGTATGCCAAGGCCGCCAAGGGTCGCGGACTAAAAGTGATGATCGCGGGCGCTGGCGGCGCAGCGCATCTTCCGGGTATGGCTGCGTCCATGACGCCCCTGCCGGTTCTTGGAGTACCTGTCCAGTCCCGGGCGCTCAATGGGATCGACAGTCTGCTCTCAATTGCTCAAATGCCCAGGGGCATTCCAGTTGGAACTCTGGCGATTGGCGAGGCCGGCGCTGCCAATGCCGGTATTCTCGCCGCCTCGATTGTTGCGCTTGAGGACCCGGACGTGTCGGCCAAGCTCGACGCGTTTCGCGCCGCTCAGTCTGCGGCGGTGCAGGAGACGCCTGACACATGAGTGCGTTGAAACCTGGCGCGACGATTGGCATTCTCGGCGGCGGCCAGCTTGGCCGGATGCTGGCGAGTGCAGCGGCGCAGCTCGGCTTTGACGTATCTATCTATTGTCCCGAACTTGATTGTCCGGCGGCCCGTGTTGCGGCCAGTCATGTGGTTGGAGCATATGATGACCCGGAGGCTTTGTTGGCCTGGGCGCAGACATGCGACGTGGTCACATATGAGTTTGAAAATGTACCGGTCAGTGCCGCCGAAGCCCTGATTGCCGCCGGGATCAACGTTCGGCCAGGTGCCAAGCCGCTGGAAGTCTCACAGGACCGGTTTGTTGAGAAATCCTTTTTGCAATCCTGCGGCATCCAAACCGCTGGATTTGCAACGATTGATCAGGCCAGTGAGATCACCGCGCCAATTGAACGTTTTGGCGGGCAGGGCATCCTGAAGACGCGGCGCGATGGCTATGATGGAAAAGGCCAGGCGCGACTGGAAGCTGGCGATGACTTCGAAGCCGCGCACAGGTCTTTGAGGCATGCACCGTGCATTCTGGAAGCGATGGTGCCATTCGCCTGCGAGATTTCCGTTATCATCGCGCGTGACGTGACGGGCCGGTCTATCTGCTATGACGTTCCTCGCAATCAGCATGTGAACGGCATTCTTCGCACCTCGACGGCACCGGCAAATATCAACGTCGACGTGGCCGAGCGGGCCTGTGCGGCGGCAAAGGCGTTGGCCGATGCACTGGATTATATCGGCGTTCTGGCGCTCGAATTCTTTGTGCTGGAAGACGGCGCGCTGCTGGCCAATGAGTTTGCGCCACGCGTTCACAATTCCGGCCACTGGACGCCAGAAGCCTGTGCAACGGGTCAGTTCGAGCAGCATGTTCGCGCCGTCGCGGGTTGGCCGCTTGGCGATGTGACCCGCTATCATGATGTCGAAATGCTAAACTTGCTGGGTGACGAGGCTTTCGCGCCGCCCGCTGAATTACTGGCAGGCTCAGTTGTGACTCTATACGGCAAGCGCGATGCAAAACCGGGGCGCAAAATGGGGCATGTGGTCAGGCGTCTGTCTTGAATGCGAATTGCCGATAACCGAAAAATGACAGGCCAGTCGCAAACCCGACCGAGATCAGCACCGCCAGCGCAGGCGATATCGTCGGGATGTTCAGAAGAAGGGCGGCATAGATCGCATAATTCATCACAGCGACAGAGATGGCGACCACAAAATACCTTAGGCCTTCGCTGACCTGACTGGTCTGGCTGGCGCCAAAGGTGATTGCGCGATTCAGGCGCCACGTCGTCAGCATTGCGAGCGCGATTGCAACAATGCGTGCCAGCAGCGGATGGGTTCCGAACGCAATCAAGAGCAGGGTGACGCCCATATCGACGACGAAACCGATCGTGCCAACAAACGCAAATCTTCCAAACTGCCCCAGCAGTTGACGATTCATCTGTTCCAATCCGGGTTTTGCAGACTGAGGAATACGGCGCGTTTGGCTTCGATACGTGCCCGCGCAAGGCTGTCGAGGATAAGCCCCGAGACGGCGAGCACCGTTGCCGTAATCACGAGGCCGGTGGCAAGAATGGCGGTTGGAAAGCGCGGCACAAGACCGGTTTGAGCATAAGTGGCGAGCAATGGCACAGCCAGTACGGCCGCCAACAGGACCAGACCCATGCCGATCGTCCCGAAGAAGGCTGCGGGCCGCGTTTCCTTAGCCAGCATGGCGAACATGCCGAGAATGCGGAAGCCGTCGCGAAAGGTCCGCAGCTTGGATTGACTGTCTTCCGGTCGGACGCCGTAAATGGTTGGGCGCTCCAGCGTAGGGATGCCGAGTTGGCTGCAATGGACAGACATTTCCGTTTCAATTTCAAATCCGCTTGAAACAGCGGGAAATGATTTCACGAACCGGCGGGTGAAGACGCGATACCCTGAAAAGATGTCCGAGAATTGCTTGCCGAACAGGCGCCCGTAAATCTTGTTAAACAGCTTGTTGCCAAAAGCGTGCCCTTCACGGCCCGCATCCTTGGTCACATCTGCGCGCGTACCTACGACCATGTCGACATGGTTGCGTTTCAGCAGTTCGATCAGGGTCGGGGCGATCGAGGCATCATATGTGTCATCGCCATCGACCATAAGATAAATATCGGCATCAATATCGGCGAACATGCGACGGACGACATGACCTTTGCCCTGGCGTGTTTCCGTACGCACAACCGCGCCAGCCTCACGCGCTACCTGAGCCGTATTGTCGGTAGAATTATTGTCAAAAATATAGATGGTCGCGTCGGGCAGGGCCGAGTGAAAATCCGCGATGACTTTCGCGATCGTGACGGCCTCATTGTAGCACGGAATGGTCACCGCGATCCGGACTGGACGGGGTTCGGCGATCGCAACCGGCCGCGGGGCGCTTGCCTCTTGCCTCATGGTCGAAGCCTTTCGGTAACTTCCATGTGTGATAGCTCGGTTAAACTTAAAGACAGGTAAGGCTAAGGCGACAATTCCCTAATGGCTTCTTCACTTTTCCGCCAAAATGGCGCGTTCGGCGATGGTAAATGGATCTTATGGAGCTTGGGCCTGGTGCCCATCGCGATCCTGTCCTTCCGCATACCGGAACTGATGACCGGCGTGCTCGCCGGTCTCGATGACATGATGCGCCTGCAGCAAGTGCGCGACTTGCTGGCGGGTCAATCCTGGTTTGATGTGGATCAGGCGCGCTTGCTGACGCCCGAAGGGGGCAATATGCACTGGTCGCGATTGCCGGATCTGTTCCTGGCGGGATTCATTTTGGTCATGCAGCCCTTGGTTGGACAAGCCGCAGCGGAAGCGCTGGCCATTGCAGTCTGGCCATTGATGCTGTTTGCCGCTGTCATCACGCTCCTTTGCTTAATCATGCAGCGCCTTGGCATTAGCCGAGCCGGACAGGTCTGCGCCCTGTTCTTTTTCTTTGGGTCGGCTGCCCTTTTTAATTTCTGGCCGGGGCGGATCGACCATCACGGTCTTGTAGCGGTTCTGATCATGGCCGGACTGGCCGCACTTTTATCGAGAGAGTTCTCGGCTCGCTCCGGGATCATTGCAGCCCTTTGTGTCTGCGCAGCCCTGACCATTGCGATCGAAGCACTGCCTTATGTTGTCGGTCTGATCGCCTTGCTTGGTTTGTTTTGGGTCGTTCGCGGACATCTGGAAGGCGTAAGGCTGGCGTCTTTCGGGCTCGCTCTGATTGTTTCAGCGTCTCTTTTTTTGGCATTGGATGCTCCCGGTCTGGGTGATCGACGTATGGTCTGTGACGCCTATGGCACATCGCATTGGGCCGCCCTTGCTTCTGGCGGTGTGTTGCTGACGCTGCTGGGCGTATTCGGTGGCTGGCTTGCGTCCTGGCCCAAACGTCTTGTCGCAGGCGCGGTGGCGGCTGCGCTGACTTTGGGTGTTTTTGTTGCTGTGAATCCGGCCTGCTTCGGCGATCCTTATGCCGCTGTGCCGGACTCTGTTCGGGCGTCCTGGCTGAGCGCTGTGGCAGAAGCGCAGACCCTGCCGCAATTGTTGGAGGATGATCTCCCGCGTGTGCTCTGGGTCTTCGGTTTCCTCGCCACAGCCAGTCTGGCCAGCGTATGGATGATTGTTCAGGCGAAACCGCAAGAACGATTGGGGCGCATTGGCGTGGGCCTGCTACTGGCGCTCGCGATTGCCGCAACGGTTTGGCAATTGCGCGGGCAGTCCTTTTCGCATCTCTTCGCTCTGATCGGCGCAGGTTGGTTTGCCGGCGAACGGTTTGAGGTCTGGCGCTCAAGACAGGGGGTTGGTCCGTTGCTGATCTTTGCCGCCGCGGCCATTTTACTATCTCCCTTAGCCTGGCGATCGTTCGGGTCTGCCACCCAGCCACCCGTGTCCGAGGCCGACGCCGAACGCGAATCCCTCAGCAGCGAATGCGTCGCGCCGGAAAACTTTGTCGCCATGGCAGACCTGCCGAAGATGCGGATCCATACGCCGATCGATCTGGGTATACCGATCCTGCTTCGAACACCGCATGATGTGTTTGTCGGGCCATATCATCGCAATGTAAAAGGGATTGAGCGGGCCAATCTGGTTCTGATCGGCGCGCCTGACCTGGCGCAGCAGCGCCTCCTGGATATGGGTGCAACCCATTTGGCCTATTGTTACCGCCTGGGCGAGACCAATCGTTATGGCAATCTCTGGCCAGAGAGTTTCGCAGCTCAGATGAATCGCGGTGAAATTCCCGACTGGTTGGAGCCTGCTGACGAGCTGACCGAAACGGACGGCGTGGTTCGTCTGTATCGCGTGACATCCGAATGAACCGTCTGGCCGAGGCGTTGACCCTGTGGCGGGTTTGCGCCAAAGGAGGCCATGACAAAACTAAAAAATCCAAAAGACATTATCAGCGAGCTGGAAAAGCTCTACTCCCAGTCAGTGGAGGCCCTTTGCGCCGCCCTGCAAGACTATCTGCATGAAGGTAAGACGCCCGACCCGGAAGCCCGGGCCAATGGCGCGTTTTGCTATCCCGAACTGATTATCCGCTACAATCCGGATGGTCCGCCACCGCCAATTTCACGTGCCTTCGGCAAAATGTCCGAACCAGGCACATACTCAACGACGGTAACCCAACCGGAATTCTATCGGCATTATCTGATTGAACAGCTTGAGCCGCTGATGCGCGACTATGACATTGAGGTCGAAGTCAAACGTTCCGTGGCCGAAATCCCATACGCTTATGTCTGGGAACAGGGCCAGGCCAGTGGCCTGGATGAAATCAATCCGGCTGAACTGGCAAAATGGTTCCCGGCCCCGCAGCTTAGCGATATTGGTGACGAAATCGCTGATGGCGAACTCTATGAGCCCTTCGATCATCGGCCTTTGGCGCTGTTCGATGGCCCGCGAACGGACTTCTCGCTCAAACGGTTGCAACACTATACCGGGACGCCGGTGGCGCATTTTCAGCGCTATTTGCTGTTCACCAATTATCATCGTTATGTCGATGCCTTTGTCGACTGGGGGTTGGATCAACTGCGCTCGGGGAGCCGTTACCAGCAACTTTCCGTGGCCGGAGGCCTCGTCGTCGACAAGTCGACTGAGAAGGCGCGGGCACAGATCGACAATGCGCCCTGGCGGCGGTTTCAGATGCCAGCTTATCACCTGACGGCAGAGAATGGATCCGGGATTACGCTCGTCAATATTGGCGTTGGTCCGTCGAATGCGAAGACGATTACCGATCATCTCGCGGTCCTGCGCCCGGAATGCTGGATCATGGTTGGCCATTGCGGTGGTCTGCGTCACAGTCAGGCGATTGGCGATTATGTCCTGGCGCACGCCTATCTTCGGGATGATCACGTGCTCGACGATGTCCTGTCTCCGGATATCCCGATCCCACCCATTGCCGAAGTCCAGATGGCTTTGCAGGAAGCCTCCGCTGAGGTCACGGGCGATACTGGCGAGGCGTTGAAGAAACGCCTGCGTACCGGGACGGTCGTGACCACGGATGACCGCAATTGGGAACTTCGCTTCTCTGACAGCGCAAGGCGTTTCAACCAGTCACGCGCGATCGCGATCGATATGGAAAGTGCCACCATCGCGGCCAATGGCTTTCGCTTACGGGTGCCCTATGGCGTTCTGCTGTGCGTCTCGGACAAGCCGTTGCATGGTGAGATCAAACTACCGGGCGCGGCGAACAAGTTCTACGAGAAGTCGATCGGGCAGCATTTACAGATCGGAGTCGCGACGTTGGAAAAACTGGCCAGCGGTGACGCCAAATTGCACAGCCGGAAACTGCGCGCCTTTGATGAACCACCGTTCCGTTGATGAAGGCATCGCCAACTTCATTTGACCTTGGTCGCGTCCTGTCAGGCTGGTGGTGGCTGCTGGATCGTGACGGGTTTCGGATCATGCGCTTTGCCGCCTTCTGGGTCCTGACAACATTTGCGCTCTATTCGCTCGATCACATGCTGGGGCTGAATCAAGGGCTCGGCTTTTTCAGTACGACGATGTTGCTCGATCCTTTCTTCATCGGCGTGCTTTATCTGGTCGCGCTAAATGATCATGGCGGCGGCCCCATCCAGGTCATGGGCGAAGCTAGTCGCCGCTATCCGGCGCTCCTGATCCTGACCATTCTGGCCAATATCGGGATTATCGCCGGATTTGTGATGCTCATCCTGCCAGGCATCGCCCTGTCAATCTTATGGGCGGTCGCCTTGCCGGTTATGCTGACCGAGAATAAAGGACCGACCGACGCCTTGAGGTCGAGCTTTGACTACGTTCGCCCACATTTCTGGCCAGTCCTTGGCGCTTACATGATTTATCTGCTGGGACTTGTTGTCCTGATCATTTTCCAGATCATGGTTGGGTTGAGCAGTGATGATGGCGCGCCTGGTCCATTGCTCGCTTTCGAGTCGCTGACGGATGTCATCACTTCACTGATCGGTATCTATCTCACGACGGCGATCTACCGCGAGCTGGCTTATACCGGTCGGCACGATGTAGACGTGTTTAACTGATTCAAACCGCATCGCCTTGCCTTGCGTCAGCGTGGACGCCCCGCAGTTTTCGCCCTAGTTCAGCGGCAGGACGCTCAGGAGTTCAGGTATGCAGGACCGCGTAAAAACGTTTGAGAATATTCGAAACTTCCGGGACTTTGGTGGCTATGAAGGCGCGGGGGGACGGGCCATTCGCACCGGAGTCCTGTTTCGCTCTGCCCAGTTTGGAGAGGCGAGCGAGTCTGACATGACGGCTTTGGCGGCGTATAATATCAAGGTCCAGGCTGATCTGCGCCGCCCGGATGAGCGCGAACGGCACGGCCATCGCTGGCCCGTCAATGGTGTGCAGGTGATCTCAAGCGACAAGGGCGAGGCGACACAGGCCCCGCATGTGCGATTCTTGACCGAAGTCGCTGTCGACGCCCCAAAGGCGCATGGCTGGATGGTCGATTATTATCGTGCCGCACCATACAAAGAGCAGCATATCGAGACCTTCTCGGCCTGGTTCAAGGCCATTGCCGAACTGGCTACAGATGACGCGGCCGTGGTCAATTGCGCCGCAGGCAAAGACCGGACGGGCATTCTCTGCGCCTTGACTCATCATGTGCTTGGGGTTGATCGCGAGGCTATTTTCGCCGACTATGAATTGACCAATCAAGCGGCCGATGTCGCCAGCCGCCTGCCGGAAATGGCGCGCATGTTCAATGATCATATCGGCAAGGATTATGATCACGCCGTCTATCATCCCTTTGTCGGGGTAGACGTGAGCTTTCTCGAGGCGGCCTTGGACAGTATTCGCGAACAGTCCGGCGACCTCGACACTTATTTGAGTGAAACGCTCGGGGTGGATGCTGCAGGAGTCGCAAAACTGCAGAGTGCCTACCTGGCCTAGTCATTGGTCCCTGATAACAGTTTGCGTGAAGCCCTTGTCTAGACGCCCGCATCCAGCGTATCCGAACGCATGACTGATACTGTTCGTTTGTGCGCCGTTCAGGCCGCACCTGTCCTGTTCGACAAGCAAGCCAGCCTTGAGGCCGCAATCAACTGGATTGACGAGGCGGCCAAGGAAAAGCCCGATATTATCGCTTTTGGCGAAGCCTGGCTGCCGGGCTATCCGTTCTTCATTGATAGTCCGCTGTCAGACACCTGGTGGCGCGCTGCCAGTGAGCTGCTCAAGAACGGTGTGCGCCTGGATGGGCCCGAGGTCGTGGCGCTTCGCCAAGCTGCCAAACGCGCCGGCGCAGATCTGGTCATCGGCGTCAATGAGCTCGACCCGCAAACCGAAGCGACGCTGTATTGCACCATGCTGACCATTGGGCGCGATGGAGAGATCTTGAACCGCCACCGCAAACTAAAGCCCACGCATCATGAGCGTTCGGTCTGGGGAGATGGCGACGCCAAAGGCCTGAAGCCGGTGGCGCGAGGCTGGGGTCGGCTTTCTGCTCTCAACTGCTGGGAACATAATGCTGTGCTGCCCGCCTATGCCTTGATGGCGCAGGGTGTCGATGTGCATGTCGCCGCCTGGCCCGGACGAGAACCGCATGAGGCGCCGAGCCAGCCGGTCTGGGCCCGGCAACTTCTCTTGAGCCGCGCTTTCGCCAGCCAGGCCGGCGCCTGGGTGATCTGTTCAGCGGGACTGCGTTTGCAGCAACATGTGCCGGAGCGGTTCCAGTCGCTTTACGAGTTTGATCATAATGGCGGCAGCGCGATCATCGATCCACGCGGAGAAATCGTCGCCGGGGTTCTGACAGATGAAGAGGGCATTCTGGTCGCCGATGCGGATCTGGCATTGGCACGGGCCTGCAAGGTCGCTAGTGACCCGGCCGGCCATTACTCACGCCCCGACCTGTTCCGCCTGGAGGTCGACGGGCGTGAGATTTATCCGGGTGAGCGCGGTTAGCTGTCGCTCAACTGTTTCGCCATTTTGGTGGCGAAGCGACGCGAGGCCCGATTGGCGTCTGTCCAGACGCCTGATCCAACGACATCCCGCAGATTGTTTTCAAACCAGCCATATTCCTGTGACGCGATGACATTGCCCTCGCCGTCATAGGCGGTGCCGACCAGTTTCATACCGCCGAGGGAAATCGAGCGGAAGGCGTCCAGTCCCGGACGATCCGAAAGCTGTTCCAGGGTCGGTCGGTTTGGTTTGGCATCGACGATCGTGACATCGACACGCGCGGGCTCAACGCCGGCTTTTGTAAAGGCCCGGTCGAGATCTTCGATAATCTCTTCGGTCAGGGTTTCGCCTTCCCGCTCGCCATAATTATCAGCCAATTCCTCAGCAAAATCATCGCTATAGGTCACTGCGACTTCGGTTGCGGCAGCGGTTGGCAAAATGGCCAAAGCGCCGATGGCGGCGAAGATGGTTTTCATGGCGGGCTCCTTTTCATGATCAGAACAAGATAGAATATAGGGCAAAATTCCATCTTGTTCCAATCACAGGGATGCGAGCATTAGATTAAACTGTGTCAACAAACACGATTTCCGCATCTTCGACCCCGGTGAGGGTCAGTATGGTGCCGCCGGAAATGGCCGCACCATCGCGGGCTTTCAGAATTTCGCCATTCAGCTCTACGGCACCGGCAGCAAGGACGAGATAGCCAAAGCGGCCACGCTTGACCTCATAGTCGAGGCGCTCGCCCGCTTTTAGCGTGGCGCCGAGCACGGCCGCATCCTGACGGATCGGTAGCGCTTCGGCCTCACCGTGACCGCTGGCCAGCACAGCCCATTCTCCGGAACGGTCTGCTTTTGGAAAGGCTTTCGCCCCCCAGTCAGGGGCGCCACCGGTTTCGGCTGGCTCGATCCAGAGCTGGAAAATGGTCGTGTTCTCGTCCTCTGCATTCCATTCTGAATGCTGAACGCCATTGCCGGCGCTCATAACCTGAACATCGCCGGCCTCGGTGCGGCCCTTATTGCCCATGGAATCCTGGTGCGTAATTGCCCCGGTCCGGACATAGGTAATGATCTCCATGTCACGATGGCCATGCGGTGGAAAACCGGTATTCGGCTTGATCGTGTCATCATTCCAAACCCGCAATTTGCCATGGCCCATACGGTCCCGATCGTGATAGTGCGAGAAGGAGAAATGATAATGGGCGTTCAGCCAGTCATTCTCAAATGTTCCAAGGTCGGAAAAACGTCTGATCTCAATCATGAAAGTCTCCTATTCTGTTGCGTTGCGAACAAGATGGCGACTCAAAGGGCTGTGAGTAGCGGGCAGTGGCTAAATTCAATTATGCACAATCAGCATGGATGTTTTACCCACGAAAAACCCCGCCAGATGGCGGGGTTATCGCTCTCAAGAGAAACCTGTGCGTTAGGGTTCCAGGGAGGAGAGCGATTCTGTTTCGTCTATCGGATGCGAACAGATGCCCCGCTAGACTTGTCCGTCGTCACGTCGCCCGGCTTGCCACTGACTGAAATCGAAGAACCGCTTGAGGCATCGACATTGACGCTTTGAGAGGCATAGACTCGGATCGATGAGCCGCTGGAAGCGTCGACCACGGCGGTTTCGCATTCCAGTTTGTCGAGTGAAATGCTGGATCCTGAAGAGGCGTCGAGATCAAGGCTCTTACACGCGCCTTCCATAGACAGCGACGATCCGCTTGAAGCGTCAATATCGAGATCTCCAGCGACCACATTGCCTTTGAAGGATGATCCAGACGAGGCGTCGACAGCGCGCAGGTTTGGCGAAGCGGCATAGACCGTGATCCGTGGACCATAGCGCCCCCAATTAGAGTTCTTTTTCTTTCTGGCTACTAGTGTGTCACCTTCGACCATGATTTCGATCTGGTCCCACTTGCCACGCTCAAGCGTTGCGGTAACCGAAGCATTCGGATCTTGCGTGTAGACCATGGAAATCCCGCTGCCGACATCGATCTTGTTGAAGGATTTGGTGCCAAAGTCGCGGGTTTCTGGAGCGGTAACGCCGTCATAAGCGCCGCCGCCCTGGTCATTCTCGCTGCGATACCAGGTCCAGCTTTTGCGATGTTCTCGCTCGATATTACGTTTCGCACGTTCGCTGTCGCGCTCGGCGCGCTCGCGGGCCCGGTCGGCAAGCGCCTCAGCGCGTTCGGAGTCACGCTCGGCCCGCTCGACCATTAGTTCGATCTGATTTTCCCATCGCTCTGATTGAGCATCTGCCCAGGCCTCAATGCGAGGCTCCATCTCAGCTGACCAAGCCTCCGCGCGCTCTTCGACCAGCTCGCCCCAGACTTCCATCTCTTCGCCCCAGGCTTCCATTTTGGCTTCCCATTCGGCGAATTCCGGGCTGTCTTCCATGGATTGCAGTTTCTCGGTGTCGAATTCCATGTGGAAACTGTTGCCATTTTGCTCGAACACTATGCCATCAAAGGGCGGCATGGCCGGCATTGGTGGCATCGGTGGCAGGTCTGACATGTCGAAGGCGAACGTCTCGCCATCAACCGTAACGGCAAAGCTCATGTCATGGTCGCCCTTCATGACGAAGACATTCTCGCCATCCTTGGTCACGATCGTCTCTTCTTGCGGAGCGCCTTCAAGTTCCTGAGCAACCGAAGAGGTGCAGGAAGCCGTGGCGAAGATTGCGCCAGCGCCGAGGGCGACCGCGAGGGTTCCGCCCATGAGTCGGCTGCGCAAAGTGGGAGTGGGGTGCGTCATCATTATTAGTCTTTCTTTTATGGGATGAGCGAGGGTCAGGCTCGCCGCAGCGATGCGACGATCCGAGGGGCGGGCAAGGCGTGCGGCCTTGACCAGTGTCCGGCCATAAGCGGCTGGAGACAGTTTGGCGCGCGCGATCACATCAGCGTCACACGCTGCTTCCTGATCGGTGCGGAAGGCCCGCAGCGCCATATATGCCAAGGGATTGAACCATTGCGTGGCAGCGACAATCCGTGCGGCCTGGAAGGCCCAGAGGTCGCGGCGCTTGAGGTGCATCAATTCGTGAACCAGGGCGTCGCGGCGTTCTGCGGCCTCATAATCTTCTTCAAACCACATGGGCAGAAGAATGACCGGCTTGGTCAGGCCTGTAACCAGCGGACCGCTGCACAGCAGGCTGGCGCGCACGTCCGGCACACGCTTGATGCCGAGCTGTTTGGCAATGCGTGTGGTTTCTGCAACCGTTGCTGACTCTGCCGGCTGAGAATCCGCGGCGATGAGCTCAAGGAATTGACGCTGCTGATAGAAAGAGCGTCCAAGCCAGAGGACCACCCCGGTTATCCAGACACACGTCAGGATCAGGGGCGCCTGGGCCAGGGTGGCCTCTAGCAAGCTGGGTCCGGAGGGCGCTGCAAATTCAGCAACCGGGGCCGGAGATGTGGTGATCGACATTTCCTCAATCGTCGGCAGCACCGGTGCTGCTTCGCCGAGCTCTGCCGATGGGACGGGGGTGAACCACACGCGCTCAGCCGGTGGCGCAACAGCTTCGACCGCGACGAAGGTGTTGGGATCGCTCGCGGCATTGGAGGTCGGCGCCGGACGTGAAAAGCCCAACAGTCCGGCCAGCGACCAATTGCCTGGCAAAGGCGGCGTCACAAAGCGCGCCAGTGGCAGCGCCCAGAGCAGATAGGCGGCTTTGGCGCCATAGCGTTTCGCAAATGGTTTGCGAATGACCAGGACCAGCAGAACCAACAGACCAACGGCCAGTGTGGTGAGTGTGGCTTCCTGAATGAATGGGTGAAATTCGGTCCAGCTCATTGCTTCAGTCTCCCCAACAGAGCTTCGAGTTCTTCAATATCGTCATCGCTGAGCCCGCGGGCATCAGCCAATTGCGCGACCAGAGGCGCCGCGCGTCCGCCAAACAGTTTGTCGATCAGCTGTCCGGCTTCCTTCTTTTGATAGTCGCGTTTGGCAATCAAGGGGCGGTACAGGTACCGCCTTCCATCTGCCACAGTGTCGAGCGCGCCTTTCTCAACCAGGCGCGAGAGCAAGGTCTTCACTGTGCGCGGGCTCCAGTCCTGTTCACCGTCTAGTGCGTCGACAATTTCCGACGCCCCGATGCCAGGCCGCTTCCACAGCACTTTCATTATTTCTAACTCAGCAGGCGTAATTTGCAGACTCATCATCTCACCTTTTGACTACAGTTGTGGTCAATAGCGTTGACTACAGATGTGGTCAATGGGGTATTTATGACTCTTTTGTTATTTTTTCACGCGTGGGGAGAATGGAGGCGATTCCATCTGGAACGCCTTTCATTTTTCATCTCGGCTGGCGCGATTCCTCGCGCAACCAGCATCTAAACTATTGAGCGATGTTCAGCCGGACGGTCGACGTTCTGGATCGACTCGAACCCAACCGTCTCTGCGACAATATAGAGGGGTCGCGCTTTGACCTCAGTAAAGATGCGCGCGAGATATTCGCCGATCACACCAATGCCGATCAGAGAAATGCCGTTAAAGAACAGGATGACGCTCATGAGCGACGCATAGCCCGGAGTATCCAGCCCGAATACAATCGTTTTGACGACAGTGAAGGCGAGGTAGGCGAGGGCGAAGAGACTGACGCCAAAACCGAGATAAGACCAGACCCGAAGCGGCAGAGATGAGAAGGATGTGATGCCGTCAATCGCAAAATTCCAGAGTTTCCAGTAATTCCACTTGGTGTCGCCAGCGCTGCGCTGTTCGCGGTCATACTCGACAATTTCCGGCTCATATCCGACCCAGGTGAACAGGCCTTTCATGAATCGGGAGCGTTCCGGCAAGCGCTTGATTGCTTCAATGACATCGCGATCCATCAGTCTGAAATCTCCCACATTTTGGGGGATTTTCGGGTGCGTTAGTTTGGAAAATAGCCAATAGGCACCGTTCGCGGTTATTCGTTTCAGCCAAGTGTCGCTGGACCGATCCCGGCGTTTCGCGAGCACCAGTTTCGCGCCCGCGCGCCATTTGGCCATCATCAATGGAATGACCTCAGGCGGGTCCTGCAAGTCGGCATCGATGGGGACTACGACGTCGCCTGTGGCATGATCTATGCCCGCGGACAGTGCGATTTCCTTACCGAAGTTTCGCGATAGATTGATGATCTTGATGCGCTCATCCTGCTTGGCTGCGATACGCAATTTACTCAAAGTGCCATCGCGGCTGCCATCATTGACGCAGACAATTTCATAGGACTGAGTCACGGTTTGAAGCGCGCGTTGAACGCGCTTGAAGAAGCTGTCTAAGACGCTTTCCTCATTATACATGGGGACGATGATAGAAAGAGTTGTCACGTACAGCGTTCCGATTTCACCGCGTTTTATTACGGCAAAGAAGTTGCTAAAGGCTTTTCGCTGGGGGTTAGAAACCGAATGCGTGGCGCCAGTGCCGCGAGCAAAAATATGAAAAGTGCCAGCACGCTTAGGCTTGATCCAATTTTCTGAGGCCCCGTTTCTGCCAGCTCCAGCGTAATTTCGCTAACCCCTTCTGGAACGGTCAAGCGAATGATGCCGAGCTCAGGATCTTCGGAGACCGACAATGAGTCGCCTGTTGAACTGAATGCCTGCCAATATGGCCAATAAATGATCGGCAATCGAATCTCACGGGCGCCGGCCGGCGCAACCTGCAGTGAATATCGATCGTGGATTTCAGCGTTCAGTCGGGCATTGGGTGCATCCGATTCAAATGCCGCTTCGGCAAGCTGAAAGCCACGGTCCATTTCTTTAAAAAAGACATGAAACAGATCTGCGTTCGATATTCCGTCAAGGTCGCGTTGCAGAAATCGATCATAGGCCAGTTGCTTGAAGGTTGGGGGAATATACTCCAACGGCGCCACGGGCAAATATTCGCGCGGCGCTGTGCGCCCTTGCTCCAGGACTTTACCGGCCTCATTCAAGGGCAGTACAAATGCTCCGAAGAATGCAACGCCCGCGAAATAGATCATCAACCGGTTCCGGAACGGCGTGGATTGCCAGAGGCCTGATAATACGTGCCTGGTTACGACGATCGCAGCGAGTGCGAGGGCTAAGTCAGCCACCACAAGCGTTCGATCCGGGAACTGGATTTTGCTAAGGATCCAGAATTTCCAGATCGGGTAAGACACAATGGTCATTGCGAAGGCGACAAAGGCGCTTGGCACAATGATCCATAAGAACAAACTGGATCCGTTTTGTCGCGCGCGCATCAAGGAACCCGCTGCGAGCGCGCACGCTACGACAGAGATTAGAACGGATTTGTGGTTCCGGGTTCTGAACGGGTCATTCTCGCGCACGCCGTCGAGATACAACCAGTGCGTTGGATCATAATAATCAGTGTGCAGCATCTCGGCAGATACGCTGCCGAGCAGGCCGATGGCAGGGACCCAATAGAATGCGCTCAAAGCTATGCCCAATAATCCCCATGGGATGAACCGAACCAATAGGGCCAGCTGTTCGCGGCGTTCGCGATGTTTCGTCAAAGCAGCACAGATCACGAAAACGGGAATAAAATGGGCAATGATCAGCATAGAAGGCAGGTGGCTCAATGCCAGAGCTGCGATGCTGACGGCGAACAGCGGTCCGCCTTTCCTGTCTTCGATAATTTGGCACATTGAAAGTGCCAGGAGCGGGAGTAAAGCCTGCGCTGTAATTGCTCCGATGGTCTGCCCAAAATACCAGTTGATAATGTAGTGGAAGGGTAGAACCACATAGATGATGGCGCCGAAGCCGGCCCAAGCGGTCGGGAAGAACCGTCGAGCGAAGAGAAAGAACGAAACGCCGGAGAGGATCAGTATCCAGGCTGAGGCGACTGAGAAAGCCTGACTGGTGCTGCACCCGGCACATGTAATCTCTGCCATGATGCTGGTGAACCAGAAGGGAAGCGGACCATAAAAGAGAAAGTCGAGTCCGCCTTTTCCATACCAAAGCTCAGACGTGTACCTGGGATAGAGATCGCCTTGCCAGAAAGCGGTGCGAAACGCCTCGAACCAAGACAAGTTGTAATCGAATGACGCTCCGCGCGGGGTCTCGATGAAATAGTGAATTGAGACAAGCGCGAGACTCAGAAAAACAGCGATCGTGAATAACCGCCAATGAGTTCTGAAGCTTGCTATCATATGACGCGTCCTGGATGTGTCGAACGCCGTCATAGACGAATGGGATTAACACTGATTTTATTTGAGTGGCGCCTATTTTGCCGGGTCTTTTTCCTTAGTGTTAACCATTTCCACCTTGAGCGTCGAGCCAGGCGTGATCAGGACGTCTTCATGGCGCAGCGGGATATCGATTCCGGCCTCGCGGAACTTGTCCCAAATGTTCAGCATGACTGCGGAAGACACATTTGATACGCCATTCTCCGGATCATTGATCCAGAAGCGGACTTCGATCTCGATCGCTTCATCGCCAAACTCCATGACCAGACACTTCGGCGCTGGCCTGGCGAGGACGCGATCGGTTTCCATGGCACCTTTTTGGACCAGGTCGACCGCCTGACGCAGATCGGTCTCATACTCGACCCGCAAACGTCGTTTCACACGAACTTCTTTGTTTGAGTAGGACCAGTTCACGACCTTGTCGGTAATCAGCATTTCATTCGGAATCAGGTGTTCCTTGCCATCGCGCGTGATCACCGACGCGTAGCGCAAGCCCAGAGACTTCACGACGCCATAGGTGTCGTCGACTTCAATGACGTCATCCGGCTTGATCGATCGATCCGTCAGCAGGATTACACCGGAAATGAAATTGGCTACAATCTGCTGCATGCCAAAGCCAAGACCGACGCCGATTGCGCCGCCAAGTACAGCCAGCCCTGAAAGCGGAATCCCGAGACCCGCCATCGCCAGCAAAGCCGCACCAAAGAACAGGCCGACCTGCACGGCATTGCCCATCAGAATGCGCAGGGACGGCTCGACTTGTGGCAATTCGTCAACCCGTGTTCTCAGCTTGCCGGCCAGCCAATTGGCCGCGAACATGAAGAGCGCCACTGTGGCAATCGCCTGAACCACAAACACCGGGCTGATGATGCGGTCCCCGAAGGGCGGACCGATGCTGCTGAGCCAGGTCATGACTTCGTCCAGAATCCCGAAGGCATAGAGCGCCGCAAAAACCCAGATCACCCAACTCGCTGGCTTTCGGAATCCAGCGGGCAGGAAGGTCGTCACCAGCCGGATCAGCAACCAGGCCAAAGATAAAGACGTGGCGATACGCACCAGTGTGCTGTCCATCCCACCGCCCGCCATCGCCGCCTGACTGGCATAGAGCAAGGCGGCCCAGATGGCCGGTCGGACAAGTCGCGGTGCTGTTTCTCGCGCCAGGGGCTGAAGGTTTTCCGGCAAACGTTCGACCCCGGACATCACCCAGCGGCGCAGTTGCGGGGCCAACATCATGCCGAATACCAACGCGCCCAGAATGACGCCGACCTGGACCAGATAGGGCCACATGAGGTCGGCGTTCAATAGATAGGTCTGCGCCCAGCCCAGCGGATCCGCCAGGATCGGGTCGGCCCAACGAAATAGGCCGCTGGCTTCCGGGGCGGCGGGTTCGGGGAGGTCGGCGACAGCGATGCTGTCATCCGGCACCAGATAGAATTCGCCATCGGGTCCCTGAACCAGTTTCATCGCCTGCGCCCCGTCGGGCAGTGTCTCGACTTGGTCGACTGGTTGCGCAGGCGTGTCGTCTTGCATCATATCCTCGGCGAAATCCTTCGCCGCGGGGATAGCTTAGACAGGCGGGTAAGGGAACACAGATGTTGTAGCGCCAAGATCCGTGAAACTGCCTTCCATTGCGCTAAAGCCCTGCTCTATGAGCGTTTCCGGGGTCCAGCCCTCCAGACGTGACACAGATTTCACCGGGCGTGGTTGATTGAACAGAACAACTTCATTGCCGCGTACACTGAAGATCTGGCCAGAAACCTGTTTGGCGCCATCCGCGCAGAGCGTCACCGCCAGCTGTGCCACCTGATCGGCGCGCATGCCTGTGCGCATCCGCTCGACGCGTTCGGCGCCAGCCTCGTCCTTGACCGGGATGGAGGCGATCATGCGGGTCCAGGCAAAGGGCGCGATAATGTTTGAGCGTACATTCTTGCGCGCACCTTCCATGGCAATGATGCGCGACAGTCCGGCAATCCCCATCTTGGCCGCGGCATAATTGGCCTGTCCGATATTACCGATCAATCCGGACGTCGAGGTGAAGAGGACGAAGCTGCCTTCTTCCTGTTCGCGGAAATGCTCGATGGCTGCGCGAGTCACGTTGAACGAGCCATGTAAATGCACATCGATCACGGATCGCCAGTCATCTTCGCTCATTTTGTGAAACATGCCATCGCGCAGGATGCCGGCCGGATTGATAATGCCGTGCAGACCGCCAAACGTGTCCTTGGCCTGCTCCACCATGCCTTGCACGGCGGTCATGTCGGTCACACTTTCGGAGTTTGACGCAGCCTCCCCGCCCGCCGCGCGAATCTCCTGCGCGACCTGTTCAGCGAGACCGGCATCGCCGGAGGCGTCACCAGCGTCAGTGAGCGCACCGCCAAGATCATTGACCAGAACTTTCGCGCCTTCTTTCGCAGCGAGCAGAGCGCACTCTTTCCCAATCCCATTGCCACCGCCTGTGATCAGAATGACCTTGCCGTCCAACACACCCATCATGCTCTCCAAATGCTATCTTCAATCGGGCGAGACAGCATGGAATGGGGGGCTGAGCAAGGGTGCCGCGACGCGGACCTGATCAGGCCTGTTCGAGCGGTGTCATCCCGTCTTCGGTGCGGCGGCTGACATAGGCAGTAACGTCGCTGGCTGTGAAAGTCTCGGCGCGAACGTCGGTAACTTTCCGAAAGTCCGCCCGAACATCATCGGCGGTCAAAGTGACCAGAGTCCAGCCATTGCCACTCGGATCGTGAAAGTCGACCTCATCATTGGCGTCGGCAAACTGTTCACCAATGTCCGGGACATCTTTCATATAGGTTCCAAATCCGGGCGATGTGACAGAGGTGCAGCCAAATTCCACGCCGCGCTGTTCATCATCAGCATCGCGCAACGTATTTGCCCAGGCCGTATGTGTGTCGCCGGTCAAGGTGACGAGTCTTGCCCCGGCCGCCTTTGCATCTTCATACAAACGGTCACGTGCGGCGGGGAATCCGTCCCAGGCGTCGAGATTCCAGGGCAGGCCCAGCTGACTGAACGGAATTAATTGCTGGACATAGCCGACATCCTGCGCGGCTTTTTGATCGTCTGTCAGTGTCCGTTCAAAATTTGGCGGACGGACGCGCGCCATGACAATCTGATTGGCCAGGACCTGCCACGCCTTCGACTTCGCCGTGGAGTCCCTCAGCTGCTGATCGAGCCAGTCTTCCTGCGCTGCGCCCAGCATGGTTCGTTGCGGGTTTTGAACTCGTACCATTGTATTCATTGCCGCCATGGGGATTGCGCTTGGCTCTAATCCGCCGAGTTCAGCAAACCAGGAGATCTCGTCAGATCGCCCCGTCAGTCGCGTTTCGAGGCAGATCACCGAGGCAACATCGCCAAAGTCAAACCGGCGATACAAGGCTTCACGCGCCTTGCCCATTTCCGGGTCGCGGACTGGCATCCATTCCAGATAGGCTTGAACCGCGGCTTGTTTACGGTCTGACCAGTTGCCTTCACCGGCTTCCGGATTGTGGTTTTCCGCGCCAGTACGATAGGAATTATTGGTGCTTTCATGATCATCCCAGGTGCAGATCCACGGGGCGGCGGCATGAGCGGCCTGCAGATCCGGGTCGGTTTTATACTGCGCGTGCCGGGTGCGGTAATCATCGAGAGAGATAATTTCCAGCGGCGGTTCATGATTGCGATCGATTGCCTGACCGACGCTGCCACCATAACCGTTTATGCCATACTCATAGATATAGTCGCCAAGATGAACGACGGCGTCGAGACCGTCTGTGTTCGCAATATCCCGATAGACGTGAAAGCGTCCGAAGGGATAGTTTGAACAGGAGATCACTGCCAGTTTAACCGGCGTGCCCCCAGCCGCCGCGACCGTCTTTGTCCGCCCCACCGGCGACCCGACATCCCCGGACGCGACATTGGCAACGAAGCGGAAGTAATATTCCTTGTCTGGCTCGAGGTCACCGATATCGACTTTGATGGTATAATCGCGGTCCGCCCGGGCATAGCCTTGCCCATACTTGACCGGTTGCTGCTGTTCCGCGTCTTCGAAGACGCCGTAACTCACCGGCACGGGAAGATCCGGATAAGCCGCATCCGGAGTTACACGGGTCCAGATGATTACGCGGTCCGGCAACGGATCGCCCGAGGCAACGCCATGAATGAAATTGACCACACCCGGATAGGCTGCGCGGTCATCCGGGCTGACCGTGATGCGGGATTCCGGTTCGAGAATGGGGTCACGGCTACAGGCTGTCAGTCCGATGACGCTTGTACTGGCAGCTAATAAGCCGCGTCGTGTTATCTTTCCCATGGACCGGGGTCTCCTCGTTGTATTGCGATTGGAGCATGACCTTTTCGCATCTGTCGGTGTATAGCGTTCTTATGACAGTCTTATCTGCTTTAGCAGGCGAAAACGATAAAGGAACCCGACTCGATCGATTCTTGAGCGAGCATATTGAGGCTCTCTCGCGGTCTCGTGCCAAGACTCTTGTGAAAGCAGGGCATGTTCGCGAGCAGCGGGCAGGCGAGCAAGTCGTCCAGGACAATCCGAGAGCGCCAGTGGCCCCCGGCAGTGAATATATTGTCGATATGCCAGCGCCAGTACCGGCAGTTCCGCAAGCAGAAGCCATTCCGCTGGAGATCCTGTTTGAAGATGAGCACCTGCTTCTGGTTAACAAGCCAGCCGGAATGGCTGTGCATCCGGCGCCGGGCAGCTGGCAGGGAACATTGGTCAATGCTTTGCTATATCACTGCCGCGGCGGATTGCCGGGCATTGGCGGTGTTGAACGACCGGGTATCGTCCATCGGATTGACAAGGAGACGACTGGCGTTCTGGTCGTGGCGAAATCAGAACCCGCGCATCGCGGTCTGTCTGATCTGTTCGCACGGCATGATATTGACCGGACCTATTTGGCGCTGGTGCGTGGATCCCCTCGACCGCTCGCGGGGTCCATCGAAACCGATATCGCACGAAGCCCGCGCGACCGAAAAAGAATGGCTGTGGTCGAATCTGGCACCGGACGCCATGCGATTACGCATTATCGCGCGCTCGAGACTTATGGCGAGATCAGCAAGGTCGAAGCCCGCCCCGCCGCCGCTTTTATTGAGTGCAAGCTGGAAACCGGGCGCACGCACCAGATACGCGTGCACATGGCCCATATTGGGTGCTCATTGATTGGCGATCCTGTTTACGCTCGACATCGCGGTATCAAGGCCACCGGACGTGGTGTTGCATTTGACGAAGCCACACAATCGGCGCGCAAACTGACGCGACAGGCGCTGCATGCGGCAAGCCTCTCCTTCATCCATCCGGTGACGGGTGAACACATTTCCGCGGAAGCGCCGCTGCCAGAAGACTTGCAATCGCTGCAGACCGCATTGCGCGCTTTGTAATCAATCGCGGAGCATGGTGGGGGCGTCGCCCGAGCTACGCTTGGCCAGGAAATTGGCGAAGCTTTCCGCCAGGCGCTTTACTTCATTTCGCAGACGACCGTATTTCCCGCGCATGGAATCATAACTGTCGAGATCTGGGCGGTCCATCGCGCTGAGTGCCTGAACCGATTCTGGAATGGTCGGACCGAATGTTCGATCTTTGAGATAGATCTCTTTCAGTTCGTTTTCGGCATTGCGCGCGTAGCGCGTATTTTTGAAGCGCGTAATGACGACGAAATTACGCGATGCCAGATGCGGGGTGACTTCAGCTGTCACCCAATCGGTGAATTGCTTCGTACCCCATATCGAAACAGAATCGGCCAGGGTTGGCGTCACATAGGTGTTCGCGATTGCGAGACCCGCGCGCGCGATTGGCGACAGGTAAGGCGGCGTGTCGATGAGAATCACATCGTAAAGGCCGGCCAGGGGTTCAATCGCCTTTTCCAGGTGTCCCGCGAGATAGCTGGCCAGGCGGCTCGGTGCCATGCCTTTGGAATAGACTTTCTCTTCGAGCTCCATTTCCGTCAGACGCAATTGGGTGTGTGCGGGCAGGATGGAAATCCACCCATTGCGCTCATCGCGTTCTTCCGCGCGGCGCAATTCCTCCAGCGTGACGGCATTGGGGAGAATCAGATTGGCAATGTTTGGGGCTTGATTGTCCATGAATTGATGGATCAGATGATGGACGCCCTTGCCCTGCTTGAACGCCATTTGCAGGCCTCGGTCGGTGAGCAGCATCTGACTAGAATTGGCTTGCGGATCGAAATCGACCACCAGGACATTGGCCCCATAGTAATATGCCAAGCCATCTGCCAGCATCAATGTAGTGGTCGATTTTCCGACACCGCCCTTTAGGTTCGCGATCGCCGCGATCGTTGCAGACATACTATCCCTCTCAGTATGCGAGTTTTTGGCATATCTGTTGGCAACTCGAAAGAGTTATTCGTCAGCAATCGATCCCGGTTTTGCTGAAAACGTGGTGGCAAATCCTGCCGCCAATCCCAGAATATACGAATACGTCCACATCACGGACGGTATTTCCAGAGCATAGTCAACCAGGCCATGCGTGAATACAAGCAAGGATGCTGCTAATGCTACGCGCAAGAATACTCTTGGCATGCTGACGGTCCAACCAAAGGGGCGTACAATTGTGTTGAGGATGAGGCCGAGGATCGTCGCCATGATCAGGAGTCCGATCACTCCCTGTTGCACCAGCCATTGCAATACGAAATTATGCGCCGCGCCAATGGTGACCAGATGCGCTGCATTGTTCAGGGTCGTATGAGAGTCATTCAACGCGTTAAAGCTGCCCAGGCCGTGACCGAAGAATGGTCGCTCCAGCCAGATCGACAAATACGTGTCATACAGAACCAGCCGTGATGATGTGTTTTGGAAGAGCGCTTCTGAAGCATACGGATTAATATCTCCGGTCAAGGACAGCGCTAATACGGAGCCAAATACCAGACCAAGCGGGATCATGTATCTTTTTCGCCGCACAAAACGGAATATGTCGGAGCGCGAAAGGCGAACAAACTCGATGATCACCAATCCGAAGACACTCGCCATGCCAATAAAAATACCAGCCCGTGAGACGGTCAATAAGAGGCAGACGGCTGCGATGACCAACAATGCGAAGTTCGGGTATTCAGCCTGCGCGAAATAATAGATTTGATCCGGTCGACTAAGTCGGGTTAGCCTTGAATTATTCAGCCGCAGCAAGAGCCTGCCAGTTGCCAGGACGAGCGCCAGGCTGAACAAGGTGGCCGCCGTGTTCGGAGATCCAAAAAGCGCCGACAAACGACCATCGAAATTGATCGTCTCGCTAGAAGGTGCTGCGCCGCCCCCTGAGGTGAATGTGAAAATCGCGGCGACGCAGAAAGCCAACAGGCTCCAGTTCAGCGCCATCCATGCAAATGATAGTAGTTTTCTCTGCGACCCGATGAAGTATCCGAGACCAACCATCGCGCCAGCAGCTGCGAGGACCTGTATTTCCTGCTGCGCGCTGGACCAGGGCCCGAACAGGCCGAGTGCCAACCAGACGCAAAATGCAATCGCAGCGATGGCCATGCCGACCGGAACAGATTTTCGACCCAATGTGAAAACCAATAGCACGAAGGTCACCATCACGCCGAAGCTGTAAACTGCCGCCGTGTCTCTGGCGTCTGCACCGCGGTCGAGATGGGCGAGCAGCATCCAGACGGGAACCAGCACAGCGAACAGTCGCAACCCCCACAGTCGAACGGTTTGCCGGTTCTCGTAATCATCGGCCTGCATCTTACGAATCGATATGATCGAATCACCTCCAAAAAATGAAGCTAGTCATGGCTATATCGATGCTCGATTTGCGTGCAAATATTTTTTATTCGATGAACGTCGTGCCAAAAGTGCACAAATTTCGACCTCAAAGATTAACTATCAGGTAATTTTTCCCCTATCAGGCGAAGCCGATTGCGTTCACATCAAAACCGAGCACATAAGACTTTCACGATTTGGTAGATTCTGGGTCATCAAACGAAAATTAACCTTTGGGTGGGGCTTGGCGTCCGGCTGGCAAGGAACTTGCAGTCATGCTGAGCAAGCAAGGGTTAAGGCAAAGTTTGATGGAGAAGTGGGACGTAAAATGGGATTTCAGTCTTACACGCGCGACTTAAAAGATGCGGAATATGCTGCAGTGCAAAATTTAGGCACCGAGAATGGGGCAAATGGCGCATTGAAGCGAATTACTGACTTTGCAGTCGCTGTGGCTGCTTTGATTTTCTTGCTTCCGATTATGTTGCCTTTGGCAGTTTTCATTCGCCTGTCAGATGGCGGTCCGGCTCTGTTCCGACAGAAGCGCATCGGGCGCGACGGTCGAGAATTTTGGTGCTTCAAGTTTCGTTCCATGGTCATTGATGCCGACGTTCGGCTGCAGAAGTTGCTAGAGGCCGACCCTGTTGCGCGCCGTGAATGGCAAGCCACGCAGAAGCTCGAAAATGATCCTCGGATCACCACGCTCGGACATATCCTGCGCAAGTCGTCGCTGGATGAATTGCCGCAACTGATCAATATCCTGAAAGGCGAAATGTCGATCGTAGGTCCTCGACCCATTGTGCAGAATGAAGTCGAGAAGTATGGCGACTATTTCGGTCATTATTGTCAGGTTCGTCCCGGCTTGACAGGGCTTTGGCAAGTCAGCGGTCGAAGCGACACAAGCTATGGCGAGCGTGTTGCGCTGGATGTCAAATACGTTTCCGACTGGTCCTACGTTAGCGACATCAAGATCATGGCGATGACGATTCCTGCGGTTCTGCTGTCAGACGGCGCGCGCTAGTCACCATACAAAGCTCGGTAAGACATCGTACTTTCAGCGCGTTTACCGGGCGACAAACTCCTTCGTTTATCTGAGCACGGACTCAAAAGTTCCGAAGCCGGAGCAGTTTAGGAGACGGCATGCGCGTCGCACTTATACACTATTGGCTGACCAATATGCGCGGTGGCGAGCGGGTCCTCGAGGCCCTGTGCGAAATGTTCCCGCAAGCGACCATTTTTACCCATGTCGTCGATCGTTCGAAACTAAGCGCGATCGTCAATCGGCATGAAATAAAAACGACCTTCATTTCGAAGTTTCCTTTCGCGACATCGCAATATCAGAAGCTCTTGCCGTTTATGCCGCGCGCTCTAGAAGAGATTGACCTATCAGAATTCGATCTTGTCATCTCTTCCGAGTCCGGCCCGGCGAAAGGCGTGATCACGCGGCCAGATGCGTTTCATCTTTGTTACTGTCATTCTCCCATGCGCTACATCTGGGATCTGTATCCGCACTATTTGGGCAGTGCCGGTTTTCTCGCTCGACAAGCTTTTCCTGGAATCGCACACCGCCTGCGCACTTGGGATGTTACAAGCGCTGCGCGGGTCGATCAGTTTGCGGCCAATTCAAACTTTGTAAAACAGCGAATCCAGAAATTCTATCGGCGCGACAGCACTGTCATTCACCCGCCAGTCGCGGTATCCGAATTCGCCCAGGCGCGTGTCGACGCGCCGGGTGACTATTTTTTGGCGGCCGGTGAGCTGGTTGGGTACAAACGATTTGATCTGGTTGTCGATGCGTTCACCAAACTGGGATTGCCATTGGTTGTCATTGGCGATGGCGAGCAAAAGAAAGATCTGCAAAACCGCGCCGGAGCAAATGTCGAGTTTCTCGGGCGCGTAGATTTCACTGAATTGAAACGCCGGTTCGGAGAGTGCAAAGCCTTGGTTTTTCCGGGTGAAGAAGATTTCGGAATCGTCCCGGTCGAGGTCATGGCCGCGGGCCGGCCTGTCATTGCGTATGGCCGCGGCGGCGCACTGGACACCGTTGTCGATGGTCAGACTGGAGTCTTGTTTGAGCAACAAACGGTCGACTCACTCATCGAAGCCGTGTCGCGGTTTGAGACCGTGTCTTTTGATGATGACGCCATTCATCGACATGCTTCAGGGTTTTCGGGGCAGGTGTTCAAGGACGGTATTCGCGCCGTGCTGTCTCAAAACGGAATCGAGGTCTAATTCTCTTCAAGGCCAATTTCATTTGGTCGTACAGGGGTATCGATTTTGCGGCGATAATCATCAAATGGAATTTTGCGCGCGATTGCGGCCTGACGCACCTCTTCCAGATAGTCATAATCGAGGTGCCACCAACGTAAAAAGTCTGCGCCTGAAAAGGCGTGCAACCTGTTCTCTTCGCTCACATCGTCCCAATTCGCGAGCACCAAAGTAAATCGCCAGCGCAAGAGCGCTTTGTCGCAAAAGGGGCAAGTCTCAAAGGACCGTTTGAGATCAGCATCCACTTCTGATGAGAATTCATCAGTCGCTTGCCGTTTCACAAAAGCCAGGAAGGCCCAGGCTTGGTAGTCATTCGGTGCATGCACCAAGGCACGTTCCAGGAGTGTGATCGTCAATGCAGACTGTTCCGGGGCGCTGGCATCAAGCGCGCGCGCGGTCGCTTTCCACTCTGCTGGGTCCTGAACCCGATTCTGATTGGAAAGGCGTTGCGCGTGCTCGACGGGATCCATTTCACCGCTCTTAATGGCCTCGATTCGTCCGACCGAGCGTTGAGTAGATAGAGCTGACCAGATTGGCACGAGAAGGGCCGCAAAAATCAAGAGGGCATAGAGAGGAGACAGGCGATCAGACATTAATTCTCTTGTAATCCAAGTCATTACAGAAGTTTATATCCCCATCGACTGGAAACATGCTAACTATGATATAGGTCACAGCAAAGCAGAAAACGGTTTCTGGGTTCTTTTTTGATTAATACGTCATAAATGACCGCGCCTTACACTTCCCTTATAGCAGAGCCGGATGATAGATGAATGAGCTTTTTCACGCGTCAGGAAGAAGTTAGATCAGGCACGGCGGGGACGCTGCGAACACACGATGAACTCGTCCCCGAACGGCAACCTCGATCGCGATCTCGCAAGTGGCCTCTTCGTTGGGTTACGCTGGCTGTTGTAACCCTATGCAGCGCCTTCTGGATCGCGATTTTTGCGTTGATTTTTTAGCCTGGATAACAACATGGTATAGACTGTGCATGCCTGGTGTCGCGAGGTTTGAATGCAATGCCGTTTTACGGTGCGTTTTGACCCTGAAACACCTATAGGTATAGTTAATCCGAGGATTCTATCGGGCGCGAAATGTTGTATTGGCCGCGAACCATTTTTCGCTGTTTCAAGCGAAACCTCCAAGATTTGGTGGAACGAGTATCGCATGGGTTGCAGCGCTGGTTATATTTTGAGGATCGCACCGCGCCCAAACTACAGGATAAACCAGCTGTCGCCGCGCAGGCCGCTGCTGAAACGCCCGACGGGATTCTGGATGATGCGACGCTGATCTACGCAATCGGGGACATTCATGGCCGGGCAGACTTGCTCGCCAATCTGCTCGATCGTATTGATCAAGATGCAACTGGCTTCCAGGGCGACGTCTATATTGTTTTTCTAGGCGACTATATTGATCGCGGATTTCAGTCGCGTCAGGTCGTGGAAATCCTCTTGAGCGAGCGCTTGCGACCCTATCGGACACATTTTTTGAAGGGCAATCATGAGGACGCCCTTCTGTCTTTCCTGTCCGACGCGGATTTTGGTCCGAAATGGGCGGCTTATGGCGGCCGCGAGACGATGGTGTCCTATGGTGTAAAACCGCCGCGAAGTATGAGCCTGAACTCGGAGTGGGAAACGGCGCACAATGAATTTCTGAAGCGTTTTCCAAACGCCCACCTGCTTTTCTTTCGTGGATTGCCCACGCGCGTTAAGATCGGTGGATATGGATTTGTGCATGCCGGTATGCGTCCAGGGCGTAGCTTTGACGAACAAAACGATTATGATCTGATGTGGATAAGGGACGAATTTTTGCGCGGGGATTCGACTTTTGACGTCAAAGTTGTCCACGGGCATACGCCAACGGACGCGCCATATAATGATGCGCGCCGCATTAATGTCGATACCGGCGCCTACTTTACAGGCCGCTTGACGGCGGTGAAACTGACAGGACAAACGGTCGAGTTTATCGCGACGCAGACTTGAGGAATTGAGAGGAAATACGGAAATATGCGCTTAGGAATCAGTATCGCACTTGCGTCCATGTTGATCGTTGCGGCTTGCCAATCGAGCGCCCCGGTGCGCGACGTCAGCAGAAATGACGCGATTTCGCAACGGGTCGTAGGGGACTATCGCCTCGGCGCTTCCGACCAGATTCGCATCACCGTATTCGGTGAGCCCGAACTCTCCGGGGAGTATCTTTTGGACGGCTCTGGAACAGTCTCTTTGCCGTTGATTGGCGAAGTCACGGCCTTAAATTTGACCATCCGTGAATTCGAGACCGCCATCGCGGATGGCTATTCGAACGGCTATTTACGAGATCCGCGCGTGAATGCGGAAGTAATGAATTATCGGCCCTTCTACATTCTTGGCGAAGTCCGAACGCCAGGCGAGTATCCATATAGCAGTGGTCTGACAATCTTGAATGCGGTCGCGACGGCGGGTGGATTTACCTATCGTGCAAATGATGACGTGATCCTGATCCGCGGCGCTGACGACACGGAAGAATATCGCGTCAGGCTGGATCCAAATACGCCCATACTTCCAGGCGACACCATTCGCGTGATGGAGAAGTTTTTCTAGAACAGCTCGCGTCAATCGAGAGTCTCATTTGGCCTGACCGGCAAATTTGGTATTATAAACAGAAGAGAATAAAGGGTGAACAAGACAATGAGTAGAGTAATTGCGTCCATTATTGTGGCATCGGGTTTGAGCCTGACAGCCCTGGCGGATCAACCTGACCGCCTCGAGCAGACCGGTGAAGCGCTTGCCTGGACAGTGGCAGCATACGGGTCGTGTGAAGACGAAATCCAATTGCAAGTGGACTTCAAACAGGAAGCGGCGGTGCTTCAATCGGACTTTACCGAAGTCATGGCGGCGCTCGCCATCCTGTCGGACGCCAATAATGTTTGTGGCATGAAAACCACATTTGCGATCGACATGCAGCAGCTCGCGACGACCGACATGGAGTCATTTGAGGCGAAATTGCTGACCTTCGACGATCCACCAGCGCCCGTGTTTGGAAGCGATCAGCCAGAGGGGGCCGGTGAGTCTCATGCCAGCGTCATTCTGGAGGCGGCGAGCACGCCACCGCCGGAAAGCAGCGGCGCTCCGTCCAGCGAGTCGGATTATCAGTGAACCAAATCCGGCCTTCGGGCCGGATATTTTTTAAGAATTCACTGGCATTAAGAGCGTCGATACGTTTTTACGTCAAACCCAGGCTGGGAATTGGGATAATTAGAGTTAGGCACAAGACGAATGACACACCGTGATATCAAATTTGGCGCCCTTATTGCGCTAAGCTTCGCTTTGGGGACTGGCACAGTCGCGGCACAAGAAGACGAAGATTTCTTCATCCGAGACAAGTATGAAGCCGTCACCGAACGCGCGCAGCCAGAGTTTGATCCGCTGCCGGTTCGCGTCGGCGCGTTTGAAGCGCGGCCACAAGTCGGCTTCTCGGCTGGATTTACGGACAATCTGTTCGCGACCACCGCAAACGAGACCGATGACAGTTTTGTCGGCATTGCACCAAGCGTTGATCTGGACTCAACCTGGAGCCGCCATGCGCTTGGCATCAATGCCACTCTGGATCACCTTGAATACACAGACATCAGTTCCGAAAGCCGTACGAATTTCGGGTTCGGCGCGGATGGTCGGATTGATGCCAGCAATGCGGTGGCGCTATTCGGCTCCTTCCGAGTTGATGATTTGACCGAGCCACGTTCAAACATTGCGAGCCTCCAAAACGCCGCAGAGCCGGTCGAGTTCAGTCGCATCGGTGGTGAAGCCGGTGTGCGGTATGAATCCGGTCGGATCCAGCTTCGCGGCGCGATTGGTCTGGAGACATTCGATTTTGACGATATCGAGCTCGATGGCGGTCTGATTCAAGATCAGGATTTCCGGGATCGCGATGAGACAACCATTTCTGGTCGCTTCGCTTATGCGGTTGAACGTGACTGGGCGCTGTTCGCAGAAGCCGTCCGTACAGAAAATGATTATGATCCACCAAACATCTTCAATGCATTCAACCGGGATTCGCAGGGCACAGCGCTGCGTGTCGGTTCGGATTTCGAACTCGCCAGCCTGTTGCGCGGCGATATTGGCGTCGGCTACCAACAATACGAATATGACGACCCTGCGTTCGAAGACGTAGATGGCGTTTCCGTTGTCGGTAACCTGCAATGGTTCGTGACGCAGCTCACAACCATCTCCGGCAACGCCCAGCGCAATGTCATCGATCCAGGTCTGGTGCTCAGTAATGCTGCCATCGAAACCACCGCTTCTGCACGCGCTGATCATGAGTTGCGCCGCAATGTGATTCTCACCGGTGAAGCGCGATTCACCAATTTCGACTTCGAAAATATTGACCGAGATGATGACAGATTCACCGCCAGAGTCGGTGCAACCTGGAAAATTAACCCAAATCTCTGGTTAGATGGCTCTTATGAGTTGACTGACCAATCCTCAAACGTGCAAGATTTCACTGAAAATCGCGTGCTGTTTGGCCTGCGCATTTTCCCGTAAGAGCAGGAAAAAATTTAGGCCCGAGTCTTGCTCATTGAAGCAAGACTCTGTGCCATTGAGGGAAGTAGATTGTGAACAAGCCGTTTCGCCTAGCCGCCCGTGATCAGTCGCGGGCGGTCTATCATTCAGAATATGGGCTCCCGAGCGAAGACAAGATCACGGATCCCAATCAGGTTCTTCGTGCGTTTCGACGTCGTTTGCCACTGTTCTTTATCACCTTGCTCACAGTATTTGGTGCGGTTGCGGCCTGGACGTTTCAGGCCACGCCGGTCTTCTCAACCAACGCATCCGTGATCATTGACGCGCGTGAAACCAATGTAGTTGATTTTGGCTCAGTCCTGTCTGGCCTGCCGCCAGACTCGGCGGTCGTCGATACAGAAGTTGAGATCATTCGATCTCGCACGCTCGCGGAGAAGATTGTGCGACGTCTTGATCTCGTGAAATCGCCTGAGTTCAATCCGCGCCTTCGCGAGCCAGGCACGATGGACCAATTCCGGGCTGGGCTGAAGTCGGTTCTCAATGGCGTATTTAGCGGACCAGATGCGCCAGCAGCTCCTCTCGATGCCGAAGCCGTAGCCCGCGCAGAGATGGATGGCGTGGTCGATACTTTCCTGTCCAAAACCGGTGCGTATCGAATTGGCACGACCTATGGAATAGCGATTTCGGCTAATAGCACAAATCCAAGACTTGCAGCATCGATTGCGAATGAAGTCGCGGATCAATACCTGCTCGAACAACTCGATGCGAAATATGAAGCGACTCGCCGCGCGAATGCCTGGATTGAGGATCGTCTGGCCGAGTTGCGCGAAGAGTTGAATAATGCCGAAAGCCTGGTTGAAGCCTATCGATCAGCTTCCGGCCTGTTCACGTCTGGTGCGACGACGCTCAACGAGCAGCAGATGACGGACCTTAATGCGCAGTTGATTGTGCAGCGAGCGGATCTGGCCGAGCGCGAAGCGCGTTTGGAATCTGTGCGGCAAATCGCTCAGCGCGGTGGATCCGCCGCCGCGAGTTCTGAAGCCCTGCAGTCGCCGGTCGTTGCGGACCTGCGTCGTCAGCAAGCTGAGATCAATCGCGAAAAGGCTGATCTGGAAAACCGTTATTTGCCGAACCACCCTGAGATCCAGCGGATCAATCAGGAAATCGCCAATGTGAATTCCGAGATTCAAAGCGAAATCCGCCGGATCGTCTCGAACCTGGAAAGCGAAGTTACGATTGCTCGCCAACGCCTGAACAGCCTGGAGCGAAACCTTTCCACCATGCGGGCCACGCTGGCCGAGAACAATCGTGCCAGCGTTCGCCTGCGCGAGCTGGAGCGTAATGCAGAAGCCTCTCGCACGGCGAAGTTACGATTGCTCGCCAACGCCTGAACAGCCTGGAGCGAAACCTTTCCACCAT
>JBCBBC010000009.1:0-91394 GCA_038532145.1 Pseudomonadota bacterium
ACCGCAGCTGATCACCAACACGATTATGGAAAACGTCCGCGTCATCGCCATTGATCAGACGTTTGGCGATGTTGACGGTATTCCGACTTTGACCGGCTCCACCGCGACGATGGAAATTACGCAAGTACAGGCCGAGCTGCTGGCCAATGCGGCGCGGTCCGGAACCCTTTCGCTGACGCTTCGGAGTGCTGCAGATGCAGGCTTCAATGAAGGAGAGGCGCTCGCCAATCGATTGTTACTCAATGATATCGAGTCAGGTGGTCGAAAAGTCATGATCTATCGCAGCAATAAAGTTGAGGCCGGAGGCAGCTAGATGAAACGCTTGCAGCAAGCAATTACAGCCTCAACATTGGCGTTTGGCTTGTGCCTGACGCCTCTTGTTGCGTCTGCACAAACCGATCCAACCGAAAACCCAATGGGCGTCAGCACGCTTGAACCCGGTGACACCGGGGTTTCGCGGAGTCTGAGCATTGGCGTCGACAAATCCATTATCGTCGATCTGGATCGCCCGGCCGCGGATGTCATTATCACCAATCCCGAAATTGCAGATGCCACCGTGCAAACGGCCAAGCGGATCATTTTCCGAGGCGTCGTAGCCGGACAGACAAATGCGTTCATTTTTGACAATCGCGGTCGCCCGCTTCTGAACCTCGAGATTTCGGTTGCGGCCGACACGACAGAGATCAACGCGATGCTCAAACGCTACGTGCCCGGCGCGCGTGTCACAGTCGAGGGCGCGAACGAGAATCTGATCATTTCCGGGACTGTCGACAACCTGCTGCAATCGGATCAGGTCATGCGTCTGGTCCAAGCTTACATGTCTCAGGACGTCCTGCCGATCAATATGATGAGCATCCGGGCCAAGGACCAGGTCATGATGGAGGTGCGCATTGTCGAAATGCAGCGCTCCGTGATCAAGCAGCTCGGGATCAATCTGAGTGGCGAGTTTGGCCTTGGGGAGTTTGCCACGAGCAGTCTTCAGCCAGCCATCGATGCTTTAACCGGTCGGCCCGAGTTTTTTGATCCTGATGTTCGAACGGCGCAAATTGACCCGATCACCGGTGATGTCAATATTATTACCATTCCCGGGATAGGCACAAACACGCAGGGCGTTGGCAACGCCCTCCAGGTATTGACGCCAACGACTCCCTTCTCACAACAGTTTGGACTGACAAGCTCCAATGGGTTCAGTGTTGCTGGCGGATCATTGGGCGGCTTAAGCACCGATATCGGATACACAAATTATAACGGTTTCGCCCAGCAGTCTGCCGCAGGTGCAGCGATTGACGCGCTCGAGCGGGTGGGCGTGGTTCGAACGCTGGCCGAACCCAATATTATGGCTGTTTCCGGCGAAAGCGCGAATTTCCTGGCCGGTGGTGAATTTCCCGTCCCGGTTGCCTCTGATGAAGACGGCGTCACGGTCGAGTTCAAACCTTACGGTGTTGGACTTGCCTTTACACCCGTGGTTCTTTCGGAGGGCCGCATATCATTGAAAATCTCTACGGAGATTTCCGAACTGTCCAACCAGGGTGCGTTTCAAGGCGTTTCGGGTGTGGCGATCAACGCCGATGGGACGCTGACAAGTGTCCCTGGGCTCACCATTCCTGCACTGGTCGTACGCCGCGCCGAGAGCGTGGTCGAGCTTCCGTCCGGCGGTTCAACAATGTTGGCCGGTCTCATTCAATCACGCAGTCGACAGACGCTGGACCAGTTACCGGGTCTGAAGAAACTGCCAATTCTGGGAACACTGTTCCAGTCGCGCGACTTTGAAAACCAGGAAACCGAAATGGTCGTCATCGTCACGCCATATCTGGTCGATCCGACCCAGAAAGAAAAGCTGAAAACGCCTGCCGACGGGTTCGTCAACGCGTCTGATCCACAGACGATTTTCTTTGGCAAGCTGAACGCTCAGTACGCGGATTCAGGCGAAGGCCTGTCGCGGGAAAATTACTCTGCTCCTGTCGGCTTTATAGAGGAATAGATGCGATCATGACTCGTGCAAAAACAGCTATTTTCAGCGCTCTGGCCACTGGTTTGCTCATTCTGTCCGGGTGCCAGTCATCCGAGGGTCGGAACACGAATAACAAGGTTCCGATTTCAGACTATTACGGCACGCCTCTGGATCGCTATGAGATCGGTGTTAAGGAGCATCGCGAATATCTCGAAGTCCAACTCGACCCGCGCGACACCCAATTGCGCGTTTCCGAAGTGCAGAAGGTTCGCGCGTTTCTCGACGCGTATGCGGATGTTGGTCACGGCCCGCTCGTGATCTCGATGCCGAGAAGCGCTGAAGCCCCGCAATTGGCGGTTGGTGCCGTGTCTGAAATTCGTGAATTCGCCTGGGAAACCGGTATCGACTATGATCAGATGCTTGGTGCTGCCTATGACGCCTCAGGCCGAGGGTCCACGCCGATTATCATGGCTTTCAAGACCTATAAGGCGATTGCGCCCGACTGTCCTTCTCTGGCGGAATTTGATCTCGCCAATGCTGTATCGAATAGCGAGATGCCATCGTTTGGCTGCGCGGTCCGGGCCAATATGGCCGCCATGATTGCCGAGCCTGCCGATCTGCTCGGAGAACGGGCGCTGGATCAAGGCATGATTGGACGTCAACAATTCATGCTTGATCTGTGGCTACAGGGTCAACCGACCCCGTCAACGCGCGGCGAAGGCGAGACGACAGCCATTTCATCGGCGGTGAACTAGGGCGGCGAAGACGCACAAGGAGTGAAGTAGAATGTCGAACGATAGTGCTCTCTTTGAAGACGATTTCGATATGGAATTCGAAGACGATTTCGATTCTGCTTTGGCGACGGTTCTTGATGACGAACCTGAAGACATAGAGCAGCCAGAAGCGGTCAGTCTTGATGCGCCGATGAAGGAACTGGACGATTTCGATCCAAGCTCCGATCTTGCCGACGAGGCATCCATGGTGATCTCGGATCAGGATGAGGGCGGATATCGCGCCATTCCGGCGATTGCAGCCATGGCATTTTGCGAGTCTCCGAAAACCGTGTCTCTTATCGAGGCGGTGTCCAATGACCGACGCATGCAGCAGGCCAATGTTCAGACCCAGATGGGCGGACTGGAAGCCGCGATTGCCTATTTGGTTGAAAACCCAACGCCGAATCTGCTGATCCTGGAATCCTCAGCGGCCAACACATCCATGATCGCACAAATCGATGAATTGGCCTCACACTGTGATGAGGGCGTGCAGGTCATGGTGATCGGCAATACCAATGATATCGGCTTGTATCGCCAGCTTATGGCGCGCGGCGTGAGCGAATATCTCGTGCCTCCGATCGCGCCGGTTCAGATCGTTCGCTCGATTAGCCAGCTTTTCTCTGATCCGGATGCCCCGTTTGTCGGAAAATCCATCTCGGTCATCGGCGCCAAAGGCGGCGTTGGCGCATCTACGATCGCGCACAATCTGGCCTGGGCCCTGTCTGAGAGTGCCGAGGTGAATACGGCGCTGATCGATCTCGACCTGTCCTTCGGGACCACAGCGCTCGATTTCAACCATGAGAATCAACAGACGGTGGCGGATGCCTTGCTGGCCCCTGAACGGGTTGATGATGCGGTTGTCTCCAAATTGCTGTCCAAGGTCACGGATCGATTGTCTCTGTTTACGGCGCCGGCCACGGTGTCGCAGATCATGGATATCCCAACCGAGTCCTATACGACCATTATCGATACGGTGCGCCGCGTGATGCCTTACGTTGTGCTCGATATTCCGCACGCCTGGTCCGAGTGGACCTATCAGACCTTGCTGGCCTCGGACGAAGTGATCCTGATCTGTCAGCCGGATCTGGCCTCCTTGCGCAATGGCAAGAACATGATTGACGAGCTCAAGGCGCAGCGCCCGAATGATGCTCCGCCGCGGCTTGTGGTGAATATGATGGGCGTCCCGAAACGCCCGGAGATTCCGACCAAGGATTTCGCCGCAGCGATTGAAGTCGAGCCGTCCATCGTACTGCCATTCGATCCGCAATTGTTCGGCACAGCGTCAAATAATGGACAGATGATTTCCGAAACTGATTCCAGCGCGGCGCCGTCTGCCGCGATTGATCAGCTCGCGAGCCAGATCTCCGGCCGCGAAATCGTCGCACAATCCAAATCACTGCTGCAGAAGCTGCTCGGGAAATAGGCACAGAAGAGGGCTAAGACATGGCATTTGGCAAACGTACTGCCGGACCTGCAACTGCAAAGCCAGCGGTGGCCAAAGCCGCGCCTCCGGCTGCACCGAAGCCGCCGGTTGCGAAGCCTGTTGCGAAAGCCCCTAAACCCCCGGCCGAGCCGAAAGAAAAACCGAAGCCCGCGGCGGTCAAACCGCCCGCTCCGGTGCAAGAAGAGAAGGTGACGCAGGTCACCGATCGTTCTGAAGAATATTATGCAACCAAAACGACGATCTTCAATGCGCTGATTGATACGATCGACCTGGGCCAGCTGGCGCAACTCGATCAGGAGAGCGCCCGGGAAGAAATCCGCGATATTGTCGTCGAAATCATCGCGATCAAAAATGTCGTCATGTCGATATCCGAGCAGGAACATCTGCTCGACGATATCTGTAATGACGTGCTCGGCTATGGGCCGCTGGAGCCATTGCTCGCGCGGGATGATATCGCCGATATCATGGTGAACGGCGCGGACACTTGCTATATCGAGGTCGACGGCAAGATCGAACGCACCAATATCCGGTTTCGCGATAATGCGCAGCTGATGAATATCTGTCAGCGGATCGTGAGCCAGGTCGGTCGCCGGGTTGATGATGCCAGTCCGATCTGTGACGCGCGCCTGCTGGATGGGTCACGTGTGAACGTCATCGCACCGCCGCTTTCGATTGACGGGCCTGCGCTGACCATTCGTAAATTTAAGAAGGACAAGCTGAAGCTCCAGGATCTGGTCAACTTCAAGTCCATCTCCGAGGCGGGTGCCGAAATCCTGCGGATTATTGGTCACGCCCGCTGTAACGTCTTGATCTCTGGCGGTACGGGCTCAGGCAAGACCACGCTGCTCAACTGTCTGACCGGCTTCATCGAGCCAAGCGAACGCGTCATCACGTGTGAAGACTCGGCCGAACTTCAATTGCAACAGCCGCACGTCGTGCGACTGGAAACCCGTCCGCCGAACATTGAAGGCTCAGGTGAGATTTCGATGCGGGATCTGGTCAAGAACTGTCTGCGGATGCGACCTGAGCGCATTATCGTGGGCGAGGTGCGTGGACCCGAGGCATTTGACCTCTTGCAGGCGATGAATACGGGCCATGATGGTTCCATGGGTACGCTGCACGCCAACAGTCCGCGTGAGGCGCTGTCACGGGTTGAATCGATGATTACCATGGGCGGCTTCAGCCTGCCTGCAAAGACCATTCGCGAGATGATTGTCGGATCGGTCGATGTGGTTGTTCAGGCTTCACGTCTGCGCGACGGCTCGCGCCGTATCATGTGTGTGACCGAAGTGATGGGACTGGAAGGCGACACGATCGTGCTTCAGGATATCCTGAAATATGAGATCGAAGGCGAAAACGATGATGGCAAGATCATTGGCCGCCATCGTGGCACCGGCATTGGTCGCCCGAAATTCTGGGAACGCGCTCAGTACTATAATCTGGAACGCGACCTGGCGACGGCCCTGGATGAATTGGAATAGACGATGGATCTGAACAACGATCTCGTCCTTTATGCCATTGGCGGCCTGGCCTTTCTGTGCATAGCGGGAATCGGATTTGTTCTGACCGGCGATAGCGGGGCGGAGAAGGCGTCCAAGCGCGCTCGGCAGCTCGCGGCCAATGAGACACCGGGTCGGCGCACACAACGCAGTGATCCGAACGCGGCGCGGAAAAGACAAACGCAACAAATGCTGAAAAAGCTGCGCGAGCAGGATGAAAGCCGCCGAAAGTCACTGGTGGCGAATGACATACAGTCGAAAATCAACCAGGCTGGCCTGGAAATGCCGGCGCAGGTGTTCTGGATCATTTCTGTCATTCTCGGGGTCATTGCAGCTTTTGTTATGTGGTATTCCGGCGCCGAAGGTCCGCCGATGATCCTGGGTTTTCAGTTCAAGTCACAACCGGCCATGATTGGTGGCGCGGCATTTGTTGCCGGGATCGGACTGCCCCGCATGGTGCTCGGATTTCTCACCAGCGGGCGCAATAAGAAGCTGATGAACCAGTTTGCGGACGGCATCGACATTATTGTTCGCGGTGTCAAATCCGGTCTGCCCCTGACCGAGTGTTTGCGGATCATCGCCAAGGAAAGCCCAGCCCCGCTGGGCCCTGAATTCCAGTTGCTAACCGACAATTTGCAAATGGGCATGAGTACAGAGCGCGCCTTGCAACAATTCTACAAGCGCGTGCCGCTGCCGGAAGTGAACTTCTTCGTCATCGTTTTATCCATTCAGGCCAAGGCCGGTGGTAACCTGTCGGAAGCGCTCGGTAACCTTTCCACGATCATTCGCTCGCGGAAGATGATGCGCGAAAAGATCAAGGCGCTTTCAGCTGAAGCCAAGGCCTCAGCTTATATTATTGGCAGCCTGCCTTTCGCGGTTGGATTCATGGTCTATCTGACCACGCCATCCTACATCGCGGAGCTCTGGACCAGTTCCGGCGGACACGCCGTCCTGTTTGTAGGTTTCTGCTTATACACCATCGGCATCGCTGTGATGCGTAAAATGATCAGCTTCGATTTCTAGGGGAGGGCAGGCATGAGCGATTTCGTACAATCCTTGAGTGACCCGGCCTCCCTGCTGTCCATGGCTGTGGCGGTGGCCATGTTTATGACCGTGATTGGCGTGATGTTGCCCGCTTTGAAGGGGGACAAGCTGGAAACCCGATTGAAACAGGTTTCCGAGCAACGCGACAGGCTGCGTCGCGCGTCGCGCGCGGACATTGAACAGACCGGCCTGAAGCGCGAAAACAAGGGCACAATCAGCGACATCACGAACAAGCTGGACCTTCAGAAAATGCTGGAGGATCCAAATATTGAAGCCAAGCTGGAACAGGCGGGTTTACGGGGGCCTCGGCCACTCACCATTTTCTATTTCTGCCGCTTTGCCTTGCCATTCTTGTTCGCCGTCATCGTCTTTTTATTCATTTTCTTCGTCAATGATTTTGGTTTGCAGGGAAATATGAAGTTTGCCTCCATCATCTTTGGTTTGGCGGCGGGTTTCTATGCGCCCAATCTCTATGTTGGCAATATTGCGTCGAAACGCCAGCAATCGGTGATGCGGGCGTTCCCGGATGCGCTTGACATGATGTTGATCTGTGTCGAATCCGGCATGTCGATCGAAATGGCGTTTGCCAAGGTCGGGGCCGAGATTGGCACAGCGTCGGTTGAACTGGCAGAAGAGCTTCAGCTGACAACGGCCGAATTGTCGTATCTGCAGGAGCGCCGGCAGGCTTATGAAAACCTGGCCCGGCGGACCGGCCATGAGGGTGTGAAAGCCGTCACCATGGCTCTGGTACAGGCTGAGCGCTATGGTACGCCGCTCGGCGATGCCTTGCGGGTCATGGCGAAAGAAAACCGCGACATGCGGATGTCTGCCGCTGAAAAGAAAGCGGCGGCTTTGCCCGCCCAGCTGACCGTTCCAATGATCCTCTTCTTCCTGCCGGTTCTGTTCCTTGTGGTTCTGGGACCAGCGGTGATCAAGGTGATGCGGATGCAGGCCGAAAACAGCTAAGCGCGTTCGACCCAAGGCGGTCTATTCACTCAGAATGATGTCCGGGCGAGGGGCGCTTAGCGTCCTTGTGAGCCGCGTAAGGTCGGACGCAGTTTCCCTGTGACCGGTTGCAGACCATCGCCCGCCAAAGCCGGCTCGGAATTGGGGACGTTTGCCTCTGATATCGGGTCTTGCATGCTCTCCGCATCGACTTGTGCTTCCGGCACGCCGGGCATGGGTTCCGCCATTCCAGGGGTGCGTTCCAGCGTGTCGAGCACATCATCCAGATTACGCAAATTATCATAATTGCGACGTGGCGCGATCATCTCGCGCAAGGCGCGCTGATTGGCTTCGATTGATCGCGGCGGTGCGTTCGGATCGACCGCAATCATTTCGTCAAATCGCCCCTGCAGGCCGAGAATCAGAGCCAGATTTTGTCTGATACGCACATCCGCCCCCTGCGCCAGAACGGCTTTTCGCAAGGAGGTTTCAGCCGCCTCCAATTGTCCGGTCAGGGCCAGTGACATGCCATAGTTTGATAAGGTTGTGGCCCGGTCCGGATCGCGATCGAGGGCGAATTGATAGGCCTGCTGGGCCTTTTCATGCTCTCCTAGCCGATCAAACGCCAGGCCAAGCGCTGCCAGCGGTGTGGCCTCGGTCATCGGCGCGACGTCTGCGCTGCGAGCAAAAACCTGGGCCGCCTGCTCAAATTTGGACTGTGTCATGAAAGACCGCCCCAATTCGAGGAAAATTTCGTACCCTTCCGGGTGAAGGGGAACAGAGGCGGTGGCGATCTCGAGCACGCGCTCATGACTGCCAATACCTCTCAACGCGCGCATGAACTGAACCGTCGTCTCGAGATTGGTTCCGTCCTTTTGATATTCACCGGCCCAGAAATTCGCCCGTGTGATCGGATCTGAACGATTCGCCTGGGCCATCTCTGCCGCGGTTGCAGGGGCGAGCGCAGCCTCCATGGCGTCTTGCATCGCCTGATCTTCTGCAGACATTGCATCGGGTGTGCTGGCACACGCAGCGCTTGCGACAAGGACCAGCAAGGGCAGTGCAAATTTGGCAGTTCTGGCTCTGGACATTTCTCAGGCTCCGAGGCTGTTAGAGCGCTGATCATGCCAGCAACCTGGTCAAGACGAGGTTAACAGAACTGGCATCCGAATTAACTTGTATGGAGCACTTTATGCCCACCCATTCCGCTTTGATTTCTCGGGCTGACACAGCCACCCCAGTCTACCTTTACTCAAAGGCGGATTGGGCAGATGCCACCGGCCTTCCAGAGGATTTGATGGCGATGGCACATGCGCAGGATTTCAAGGGTGGATCCGGGCAAACCGCGCTGACCGCTAATGCCGAAGGGGGCGTCGCCGGGGTTTTGTTCGGGCTTGGCGATTCGACGGATGCCCTCGCGGTTGCGGCCTTGAGCGCAAAATTACCGCGTGGAACGTATCAAATCGCGCATTCTGGCGGTTTCACGGCGGCTCAGATTGCGAATGCCTGGGCGGATGGCGCGTATCGTTTTGACCGCTATTTGAGCGAAAAGGCCGATCCGCCAAAACTGGTCGTGGGCGATGATTCAGACGGCGAAGCGCAGATACGGGTCGCGGTTGCCGTCGACCGGCTGCGCGATCTGGTTAATACCCCCGCCGAAGACATGGGGCCACCGGAAATTCAGGGCGCGATCAGCGATTTGGCCGAGCGCTATGGCGCCAGCCTGGAGACGATTATCGGCGAAGCGCTGCTGGAGCAGAATTACCCAATGGTGCATGCCGTCGGCCGTGCCGGTCCGGAAGCGCCGCGCATCATGGAACTCAGCTGGGGCAATGCCGATCATCCCGAACTGGCCATTGTCGGCAAGGGCGTCGCGTTTGATACGGGCGGCCTCAATCTGAAAACCGGCAATTATATGCGCCTGATGAAAAAGGATATGGGCGGCGCGGCGCATGCGATTGCGCTGGCCGAACTGGTCATGGGGCATGATCTGCCGGTCTATTTGAAGCTCTATGTCCCCGCCGTCGAGAATGCGATTGCCGGCGACGCGTTTCGTCCCGGCGATGTCCTCTCCAGCCGCAAGGGCTTGAGCGTCGAAATTGACAATACGGATGCAGAAGGACGCCTGATTTTGGGCGACGCGCTCACCCGGGCTTGCGAATCCGAACCTGACCTGGTGATTGATTTTGCGACCCTGACCGGGGCGGCCCGCGTCGCGCTGGGGCCGGACCTGGCGCCATATTATACTGACGATGAAACACTTGCGGCAGAAATTGCGCAAGGCGCGGCGGCTAGCGGCGATCCCGCATGGCGCATGCCGCTTTGGAATCCGTATCGCGCTATGTTGAAAAGCCCGATCGCCGATATTGTGAACAGCGCGTCCGGCGGCATGGCAGGATCGATCACCGCGGCGATCTTTCTCAAGCAGTTTGTCGAGGCCAAGTCATGGGTCCATCTGGATGTCTGGGCCTGGCGCGAAGGCAAATATGGTCGCCCGGCGGGTGGCGCGGCGTGTGGCTTGCGGGCCATGTGGAAGACGTTGCAGTCGCGTTACGGCTAACGTTCATCGCTGATAATGTAGCGCGGCCCGACGCCGAGCCGCCACGCCTTGTCCTCCGGATTGTAGAGCTGGCAGACTTTTAACGACAGGCAGCCACAGCCAATACAGCCATCGAGATTATCTCGCATGCGCTCCATCATCGCGATGCGGTCATCCAGCGTCTTGCGAAACTGACGGCTGATCTTGCTCCAATCTGCTTTGGTCGGCGTCCGTCCCTCGGGCAAGTCGGCCATAACGTCCTTGATCTGATCGATAGACAGACCGATTTGCTGGGCGATCAGGATGAAGGAGAGACGCCGAATGTCCGAGCCCTCAAATCGTCTCTGGTTGCCTTCATTTCGATCCGGGGTGACCAGACCTTTCTTTTCATAGAAGCGGATCGCGGACACAGACAGCCCGGTTCGAACCGCCAAATCGCCAATCGAAAGCCCGCGTTTCATCACCATAAAAAAACTCCAGATAAGACCTTGACCTAAACTTAGGTTTAGGAATTACACGAATGTCTCCTGAAACAAAAGACAAGGAGACTGACAATGTCAAAAGCTATTCTTGAGCATGTGAACCTGACGGTCAGCGACCCGGATAAAACGGCGCAAATGCTGGTGGATTTGTTTGGATGGAAAATCCGATGGTCCGGCGCGTCGCTGAATAATGGGCGGACGGTCCATGTTGGAAATGATGCAGATTATGTTGCGCTGTATCGCACAGGCGACCCGAAAGTGCTCGGCGAAAACGAAAATTATGGCATGGCGGGCGCGGTCAATCATCTTGGTATTCTGGTCGATGATCTGGAGGCGGCGGAGCAAAAGGTCCTCGCATTCGGTATCAAGACGCATAGTCATCAGACCTATGCGCCAGGCAGCCGGTTCTATTTCCACGATCATGACAATATCGAATATGAGGTGGTCAGTTATGCTTGAGGGCCTGATTCAAGCCTATCTGGATGGGTTCGCGCGCGGATGGACGCCGCGCGACGAAGCCCCGCCACGCTTTCGTGACTCGCCAAGTGGGCAAACCGCGCTAAGCTCTCCCGAAAGCAATCAGGGTGAGATGAGCTATGCTAAAAAACTGGATGGTCGCCAGCGTCGCGGCCATAGGCCTGACGGCCTGTGCGAGTGTTGATGTTGAAGTCGATTTTGCGGATGCCCCATCCGTCAAGCCAGACTTAGCGGAAACCGAAGTGGTTGAGACGCCGGAGCCGATCCTCGGCCCAGGCGATCGCATGCCCTCTGGACGCGCGCTGGGCACGCGCTCTGCCGTTGTCGCCCCTAATGCGGCGGCCGCCACGGCGCATCCTCTGGCCACCCAGACGGCCCTGGATATCATGAAACGCGGCGGTACAGCGATGGATGCCGCCATTGCGGCAAATGCGATGCTCGGCCTGGTCGAACCGACCGGCAACGGCATTGGCGGCGATCTGTACGCGATTGTCTGGGATCCGAAGACCGAGCAACTCTACGGCTATAATGGCTCCGGACGTTCGCCCATGGGCGCAACGCTGGCCGATATGCAGGCCAAGGCCGATGCGTTCATGGATGGCGAGGAAATCCCACCCTTTGGCGCCGCCCCTGTCACGGTTCCCGGTACTGTCGAAGCCTGGGGCGCCTTGCATGAAAAGTTTGGCACGCTGCCTTTCAATATGCTGATGGAACCGACCATTCAATATGCTCGGGACGGCGCCCCGGTCCCGGAAGTAATTGCCTTCTATTGGCAGTTCGGGCCGCGTCGGTTCGGCCCGGCAGCGGAAAGCGGCATGCTAGAAGAATATGAGAATGCCAAAGCGACCTATTTCTCACCAACGCCCGTCGAGGGCAGCCTGTTCAAAAACCCGGATCTTGCCAACACATTAGAGCGGATTGCTAATGAAGGGCCAGAAGATTTCTATACGGGTCAGATCGCCCAAACGATGGGCGACTATTTTGAGCGCATTGACGGCTATCTGCGCTTTGAAGATTTCGCGGCGCATGATGGCGAATGGGTCGACCCGCTCTGCGTCGAGTATCGCGACCTGGTCAAGCTGTGCGAGCTCGGCCCGAACACACAAGGCGTGGCGGCTCTGCAAATGTTGCAAATGCTAGAAGGATTCGATCTGAGGAGCATGGGATATGGCTCAGCCGATAGCTTGATGGCGCAGGTTGAAGCAAAGCGTTTAGCCTTTGCGGACCGGGCAGTAGGCTATGCAGACCCTAAGTTCAGCGGTCTCGAGCCGAGCTTATTCATTGACCCGCTTTACGCCGCTTCGAGAGGTCGCAAAATCGACGTTGATAAAGCGATGCCAACGGCAGAAACTCTATCGTCTCTGCAATTCGATATGCATGTTAACCGCGAAAACCCAGACCTCGCTTGGGGTTTTCAAGAACTGGCGATCGAGCTTGATCAAGACGACAATCGTCGCGTGAAACCGCACTATCCCAATCTCGATCGGTATCAGACGATGCTCGAGGCTGACGCTAAGCTCAATGATGGCGACACGACGTATCTGACCGTTACGGATGATCAAGGCATGATGGTCTCGCTGATCCAGTCCAATTATCGTGGCATGGGCTCTGGTCTGGTTGCTGACGGGCTGGGCTTCATGTTCCAGGACCGGGGGCAGCTGTTCAGCCTCGATCCGGACCATCCAAATGTGTTCGAGCCGAACAAACGTCCCTTCCACACAATCATCCCGGCCTTTGCCTTCAAAAAGGATATGCCGGGCTGTCAGGTCCGCGCGGAACCAATCGAGCGGGCTTGTCCCTATGAGCCCTGGCTCAGCTTCGGCCTGATGGGCGGTGGTATGCAGCCGCAAGGCCATGTTCAGGTCATTCTCAACCTGATCGATTTCGATATGGGTCTGCAGGAAGCCGGCGACGCGGCGCGCTGGGAACATCGTGGTGGCTGCGAGCCGACCGATGATCTGAACGGCGATGCCTGCGAAACCGATATGGGCACCGTGCATCTTGAAAGCGGCATCCCGGTCGAAGCCCGCGCAGAACTCGAACGTCGCGGCCACACGGTCGAATGTTGCCGGGCCAATGGCGGTGGCTATCAAGCCATTATGCGCGACTTTGAAAGCGGCGCCTGGATCGCCGCAACCGAGATGCGCAAGGATGGCAATGCCGACGGATATTAGGCGATCGATGGGGTCTGACCTGCTGCCATAAGATGGCAGGAAGGCCATGAGATAGTGGGCTTGGTCCGAAGCAAAACAGGAGCAAGTCCATGACCGAATCTTATCCAAATCGCCTCGTCTGGGCGGAAATTCCCGTCGCCGACATGACGCGGGCGCAGAAATTCTACGAGACCTTGTTTGATGCGCCATTGAACCTCATCGATGAGGAGCCGAACCCGACCGCGATGTTTCCTTATCCAGGCGGCACCGGGGCGGCGGGGCATCTCTATCCAGGGACGCCAGCCAAGCGCGGCGAAGGCATCACCGCCCACGTCGCGGTCTCCAGTGGCCTGGACACGGCTATGGATCGCGTCCGGGACGCTGGCGGCGAAGTCGTTTCGGAGGTGATCACGATTCCCGCTGGCTCATTCTTTTACGCCATCGACACGGAGGGCAATTCGCTCGGCGTGTTCAAGGTCTAGGGAATTTGAAAGCGGCCAGTCCGCGTACAGTCTTTGTCTCGTCTAGGATACTATACGTGGCTTTGAAAGCCTGCGCGGACTGGCGATTCGCGCTTCCAACAGAGATGACGCTAGCACAAACTTGACGTTAGGGCAATTTAACCGCGTTTCAGGTAGAGACAGTATCCGATTTGCCAGCGGAAGCTGGTACCCATGGCGGCTGGCTGATGCGTGCTCGACCGCCATCGGTCCTGACTTTCGTCAGGAATGCGGGGATGAGACTGGACCTGCTCCGCGCGCGCACGCATATCACCTGCCATGGAAGCTTTTGCCAACCTTCTGGAACGCCTGCTGCTGACGCCCTCGCGCAATGGCAAACTGGCGCTGATGGCGAACTATTTTGCCACGGTCCCGGATCCCGAGCGGGGCTGGGCGCTGGCGGCTTTGACCAATGAAATTGATCTGCCAGGGGTCAAGGCCGGACTGGTCCGCCGCTTGGTTGAGAGCAAGGTCGATCATGAGCTGTTTCGTCTCTCTTATGACTATGTTGGCGACCTCGCCGACACAGTCAGCCTGATCTGGCCGGCGGAACATGGCGCCAATTATGTGCCCACCTTGAGCGAGGTGGTGGAGTCTTTGTCCGATGCGACCAAGTCGGAAGGTGAACGGCTGATTGAGGGTTGGCTCAACGCGCTTGATGCGCGTGGGCGCTGGGCCTTGTTGAAATTGGTGACTGGCGGGTTGCGGATCGGTGTCTCAGCGCGTCTCGCCAAAGTCGCCGCCGCGCAATTCGGATCTGTTGAGACCAGTGAGGTTGAAGAGATCTGGCATGGCCTGGAGCCGCCTTATCTCAGCCTGTTTGCCTGGCTGGATGGCAAGGCGGACAAGCCAAAGCCGGATGTCGCCGCGCCGTTTCGACCGGTGATGCTGGCGCATCCCCTGGTCGCCAAGAAAGATCGCGACAATCCAGATGCGATCGATCCGGACCTGATCACGGCCGACGCGTTCGCGGCCGAATGGAAATATGATGGCATCCGCGTCCAGGCCGTGGCGGAAGGCGAAACGCGGCGCATCTATACGCGGACCGGCGACGATATCAGCCACACGTTCCCGGACGTTCTGGCCGCGATGGAGTTTGACGCCGCGCTGGATGGCGAGCTTCTGGTCCGACGCGAGGATGGCAGCGTCGCACCCTTTAATGAGCTGCAGCAGCGGCTGAACCGTAAAACGGTCAGCAAGAAGCAGATGGACGCCCGCCCGGCTTTCATCCGGGCTTATGACATTCTCGCCGAGCGCGATGAGGATTTGCGGGCCCTGACCTTCAAGCAAAGACGCGCGCGCCTGGAAGCCTTCATTGGTGGCCTCGGGACTGATCGGATTGACCTGTCGCCCCTCGTCGACGCTACGGATATTGAGCAATTGGAAGCCGCCCGGAACACCCCACCCGCGCCAGAGATTGAAGGGCTGATGCTGAAGCGCTGGGATAGCATCTATGAGGCCGGGCGACCGAAAGGGCCCTGGTTCAAGTGGAAGCGTGATCCGTTCCTGGTCGATGCGGTCCTGCTCTATGCGCAGCGCGGCCACGGCAAACGCTCGAGCTTCTATTCCGATTTCACCTTCGGGGTCTGGCGCGAAATGGATGGCGCGGATCAGTTGACGCCGGTCGGCAAGGCCTATTTCGGCTTCACGGACGAGGAGCTGAAACAGCTCGACAAATTCGTCCGCGACAACACGCTGGAGCGGTTCGGACCGGTCCGGTCGGTGACGGCGACGAAGGAGCATGGTCTGGTGCTGGAAGTGGCGTTTGAAGGCTTGCAACGCAGCCCACGTCACAAGTCAGGTATTGCCATGCGCTTTCCGCGCATTCACCGCATCCGTTGGGACAAGCCGACGGCGGAAGCGGATCGGCTTGAAAATCTCGAAGCCCTGCTGCCCGAAAATGCGTGATGGCTTTGTCGTCAAAGCCTGTTAGGGCAGGGCGATGAATTTTCGCGACTTTGTCCTGCTGGCCGCGGTCTGCTTTGTCTGGGGCCTGAACCTTGTGGTGACGCGCTGGGTGGTGGCAGATGCGGGCGTGCCGCCGCTTTTCTTTGCGGCCATGCGATTTGTTGGGATTGCGCTGGTCCTGCTCTGGTTCTTGCGGCCGATTCCGAAGAATCTCGGCACGCTGTTCCTGATCGCGATGGGCATGGGCGCGGTGCACTTCGCGCTCCTGTTTCAGGGCCTGGCGCAAGCCGAAGCCAGTGCGGTCTCGGTCGTTGGGCAATTGGGCGTACCGTTCTCGACCCTGATGAGCATGGCCTTCTTGGGTGAGGTTGTCGGCTGGCGCCGCGGCCTCGGCATCATGCTGGCCTTTGCCGGGGCGATCTTGATTGCGGTTGACCCGCAGACCTTCCAGCTAAGCTTTGGCCTGGTCTATGTCGTCTTCGCGGCTTTGGTAGCGTCAGGCGCTGGGATCCTGATGAAGCGTATGCCGTCGATCAGCGCGATGCAGATGCAAGCCTGGATCGGCCTGTTCAGCTTCGCCCCGCTATTCGCGGTTTCCGGACTGGTCGAGAGTGATCAGAATGGTTGGAGCGCCTTTGTTGAGGGCGGTTGGTTGGTCTGGCTGGCGACGGTCTTTGCTGTGGTTGGTGTTAGCGTCTTCGGGCATGGCGGTTTCTACACCCTGATCAAGAAGTACGATATTTCACTCTTGTCGCCGCTCACCCTGATGACGCCGATCTGGGGCGTGGTGTTGGGCGTGGTCATGCTGGGCGAGGTATTGACCATGCAGCTCGTGGTCGGCGCATCGATTTCTCTCGGCGGCGTGTTTGTCATTCTCATCCGGCCAAATCAGGTTATGCCAGAGGCGGCTTTGGGCGATAAAGTACGAGGCACAAGGGAATGAAAGTTGAGGCGCTGCCAAGCCCGAACTTTAACGACCGCAAACACCCGGTCGACATGCTGGTCTTCCATTATACCGGCATGGAGACGGGGCAGCAGGCGCTCGACCGGATGTGCGACCCGGCCGCAGAAGTCTCGGCCCATTACATGATCTGGGAAGATGGCCGCGTGGTGCAGCTGGTCGGCGAAGACAAGCGCGCCTGGCATGCTGGCGTGTCGAGTTGGCAAGGCAACCAGGATCTGAACTCGCGTTCGATCGGGATCGAGATCGTCAATGGCGGGCATGACTGGCCGCTGGCCGGCGATGTTCTGCCGCCCTACCCAACGGAGCAGATCGACGCGCTGATCGAGCTGAGCAAAGGGATTCTCGAGCGCTGGGACATTCCGTTCAATCGTATTGTCGGACATTCTGATATCGCACCCGCGCGTAAGGATGATCCGGGCGAGCATTTTCCGTGGGATCGGCTGGCGCGGGCGGGCATCGGCAAATGGCCGCTTTCGATTTCAGATAATCCCGCTGAGCCATCAACCGACGCCTCGACGAACGGCCCGCACCTGATCGGGCGTGGCCTCGGCCCAGGCGACGATAAGAAAGCCGTCGAACGAATGCAGACTATGCTGGCGGAGATTGGTTACGCGCTCGATCCCTCTGGGATCTATGACAGCGCCACGGAATCCGTGGTGCGCGCCTTTCAGCGGCGCTGGCTGCAGGACCAGGTCACAGGTTGGGCCGGCATTCGCACCTTGCAAATGATCGGGCTTGTCCACCCGCTCTTCACCCTGTAAGACCGCGCTTCCTCGTATTGCTGCGGCTGCTGACCCGCACCCCAAACGAGGATAAGACCGATGACCCTCTGCAGCAGAGCCTGGCGGCGCGCGCAGCGTCGTAAGCATGGCGGACGCACACACAAGCCCGAGCCACGCGCTGGCTGGCAGGAAAAACCCTGGCGCCTGCTTTACTTTCGTGCCGCCAAGTTGAAACGTGCCCAGCAGCTCGGCCGCTTCTGGCCGCACCGCGAATGGGAGCGTGTCTTGCGCGACGCCGAACCGATCAATGTCCTGTTTGTCTGCTCCAGAAACCAATGGCGCAGCCCAACGGCGGAAGCCGTCTTTCGCAAAGTGGATGGCGTATCCGTCCGCTCTGCGGGCACGTCTCGTAATGCGAGGAAAACCATATCAGTGGTGGATATTCGCTGGGCTGACATGATCCTGGTCATGGAGGACAAGCATCGCGCGCGTCTGCGGGCGCAGTTCCGGGATGAAGTGCGCTACAAGACGATGCAAAGCCTGGATATTCCGGATCTGTATCGCTTCATGGATCCGGAATTGATCGAGATCCTGGAAGAAAAAGTTGCGCCTTTGATTTGATCCACATAAGCGAAACGGGGGAGTTCCACTTATGTTTGACCACATTCTTCATAATTCCTATCCGCGCCAATGGCGTACTATTTTACGAGTCCTGTCATTTACCAGCATACTGCTCGTGATCGGATTCGCTGCAATTTCTCTTTATCTGGCGTTAGGTGGAGGAGAGCATCTACCCTTGTACGTGATGTTTATCTTTCTGATTCCAGGATACATAGCTCATCTGCTCAGGTCAGCGCTTTCGGAATCGAGTGAAGACGCGAACAGTATGGCATTTGCAACCATGATGCTTGTCTGCGCGATTATCTTTTTTTCCGCTTTCGGGATCGTGTTCGAACACTTTAAGGAAATAGAGCGCAAAGCGGAAATCCGCTGGGCGATTTCTCAAACCTGTTCTGCGGACGGCGAATTTCGTTCTGAAATAGTAAGTGAGTGCATATTTCTGGCGTCACAGTTCCGAATGGGCATTTGCCCATTGGGGGCGGACCCGATGCGTCCCTGTGAGTTGGCGTTGCGTGAACGCCTGGATCGACCGCTGGAAAGCGAACGTCAAATTCGGGTCGTTGACTAAGAGCGACTGGTTTGAATTGACTCGGTCAGTCTAAGCGCGTTCCAGCGATTTCACCTGCACCTTGGTCGGCCGTGAATTACCATTGCCATACAGGTTCACTTTCAGCTTCGAGATCGCATGGACCAACGCGTTCGGGCCGTATTTGATGTCGCCGGTGAATTCGATATTCGGGAAGCGCTGGAAGATATGCTCATAGGCCACCCGAAGCTGCATCTGTGCGACGCGCGAGCCGAGGCATTTATGGACGCCATGTCCAAAAGCAATATGCTTGTCGACATTGTCACGGGTCAGATCGAACACACCCGGATTCGGGAACACGTTCGGGTCGCGATTGCCCGCGCCGTACCACATCACGATTTTCTCATCCTTGGCGATAAGCTGCCCGTTCAGTTCGGTCTCTTCCGTTGCGGTGCGGCGCATATGCTTGACTGGTGACACCATGCGCAGCGCTTCTTCCGACATGCGGGGGATGAGCGACGGATCATCGAGCGCCATGGCCCGCTGGTCTTGCCATTCCGTCATCAGCTTGATCGTGCCGGACAAGGAATTTCGGGTCGTGTCATTGCCAGCAAAGATGATCAGCAACCAGGAGCCATCGAGATATTCCTGCGGCAGGTCCTCATTCTCAAGTTTTGAATGCGCGATCACGGACAGCAAGTCGTGGCGTGGATTGGCGCGGCGGTCCGCCATGACCTCGGCGCCATAGGCGAACATCTCTTCCACCACTTTCTTGAACCGGAGCGGGAAAAGGGGCTCGCCCAGAAAGGTCCGGAGCGGGTTGGCCAGAAACTGGCTCGCCATTTCTAGATAATGCATCCAGTGGACAATTTTCTGGCGATCTTGTTCGTCAACGCCGAGCATTTCGCACAAGGTGTAGAGCGGCAATTGATCGGAAAAGACCTTGACGAAATCAACGACCGGACCCTTGGCTTCAAGATCATCACACAGGGACTCAACCTTGGTGCTGACCTTTTCGCACAGCTCTTTGACATAGGCCGGGATGAAGAAATCCTTTTGCTGGATGCGCATCTGCATATGCTGCGGCTCATCCATCGAGATCAGATTGTCCATCGAAGCACGGACCAGCACTTCCGGGCGCCAATGCTCGCGCGGTGGGACCGCCAGATTGATCCCGCCGCGTTGTGATGAGAAGATTTTCGGATTGAGCTCCACCGCCTTGATGTCATCATAGCGCGACACCGACCAGAAGCCGCTGGCGCCCTTGCGCATCTTTGACCACATGACGGGCGCGTCATCCCGCATCCGCTGATAAAGATCGTGAGGATGTCCGCGGGTCCAGGAGTTCGGGTTCCACAGCTGGAAATCGGTTTCCAGCATCGGATAAGCCAGGTCATGCACCGGCATATCCGTGGAATTGTCGACCATGATATCGTCGCTGATCAGCTTCATACGGTTGCTCCGCTAACGTCCTTCAAATCCGGATCCCCCCATTGCGGGGCAAGGGGTTCAAGATTCAATTAATTTAGACGTGCTTGTCCTTGGGTCATTCAACTGAAAAATGACGCGCGCGTCAGGATTGACCAGTCTCGGTGCGGGAGCAGGGCGGGAATTCGCCGATTATTTCTGCGGGCGCAGACACTTCCAGGCGATCAGGGCGGGGACGATCATGGCGCCCCCGACGCCGATATAGAACAGGAAGAAGGCAAATTGATTGGTGATCGGACCGCCAAACTCCAGGCCACGACTGTCTGGGAAGATCGGGTCCAGCGCCGAAGCAATCACAATCGTCCAGGTGATGACCAGCATGGCATATGCGAGGCGTCTTTTTCCTTTTGTCTCAAACGGCATGAGCGGAAGGATGGCGGCGGTCAGCCAGAGCAGGAGGCCGTTGGTGATGCCTTCCATATGCGCCATGCGCCAGGCATCATATGTGCCGGGCAATTGATAATTGATTTCCCACGGGATCGGCCACAACGCGATTCTTCCCATCAGGAAGAATAAAAATCCGAAGCCCAGCACACCGGCGACAAAGAGCAGCAGGGCGCCATGTCCGATCAGCATACGCTGTATTCCTTTGGTCTCTGATGTCTCCGCCATGATTTCCTCCCGATCTGTTCTTGTTTTTTTGTCACGCAAATTGCGCCGGGATGTCTGGATCGTCTGTGTTCAGCAAAGGAATGCGATCTTCCGGCAAGTCCTGATAGGCATGCATCCACTGGGTGACCCAGGCAGGGTCGGTCACGCGCGACGGATGATGACCCGGCCGAGCTGACTGAATCAGCATTTTGCCGACATTCCAGGCGAAATTCATGCTGCGCTTGAGGGTCGTCCAACGACTGATCGGGTTGGGCCAGCGGCCATCCTTTTTCAGGGTCTGGACATAGGCTTTGCGGCTGAACTTCACGACGTGCCAGCTGCCGCAGACAATGCCCCAGACCCGCGCCCAGTAATCCGTATACAGATTCTGATACAGATCGAAGGCGACGGTTTTATGCTCCGTCTCCTCGACCATATGCCAGAGAATGAATGAGGTCACCGAAGAATCGGCGCCAGAGAAGAGTTTCGTCCGTTGACTGATCAACCATTCTGTCACGCCCATCGTCATGGTTTCAAACCCGGCCGTATAGGCGAGGCGCCATTTCAGCGATTTCTTCTGTAGCCGCGCATAGTCTGCTTCCATTTCGGCTTCGATATCTGCGAGCTCGGCATAGCCATTGGCCTTGATGAGTTCATTGAAGCGTCGGTGATTCTGGTAATGCTGCCCTTCCTGGGCATTGAACGCTCTGGCGTCCTGGCGCAGGCCGGGCTCCTCGATCTGGGTCATGGCCTCCCGAACCGTGCGGATCAGGAACGGCTCGAGATAGGGCATGGTCAAGGAGGCGCCATTCAACATGTGGCTCCATTCCGGTTGGTCCGCGTGCCAGACAGGATTGATGCCTTCATCAAAGTCGAACGGGATTTTGCGAACCACGATCTCGTGGGCGGTATGCGGTTGGGTCATGCGATCTCCTCCTGCGTTCCCGGGGTGAAAGGAATAATCGTCCTGAACTGGGCGAGGTTTTCGGGCGCGAGGGCCGTGAGCGTTTCTTCGCACCAGGCCGCCCATTCCCGTTCATAGCGCAGACCAATCTCAAGTCCGCGCAGGCGCCCGATTGCGGCGACGGAATTTGGCTCTGTCGACTCGGCCAGCGCCTTGAACTTTGCCAATCGATCGCGATGACCTTCCAGACGCTGGGAGAGATGTTCGCGCAAGGCGTCAACATCCATATGTTCCAGACCATAGAGGCGTACCAGAAAATCATCCTTGACCGGATCCGGCGCACAGGGCTGGCGAGACCAGGCCCGCAAGGCTTCGTGCCCGGCGTCCGTGATCGAATAAAGGATGCGGTTTGGTTTGCCGCGTTGTGGCACGTCTTCGGCAGAGACATGCCCTTTATCCTTCAGCTTCGAGAGTTCCCGATAGATCTGCGAATGCGTGGCGCGCCAGAAGAAGCCGACCGTCTGATCGAAATGCTTGGCGAGGTCATAGCCCGACATCGGGCCATCGCTCAGGCTGACAAGGATTGCATCTCGAAGCGCCATTTATTCCTCCGTATGGATCACATATATGGTACTTTGCACATATGGTCAATGTGGAATTCATGCGAACCATGTGTGACGCACTGGTATGAAGCGGGTTTTACGCATATATCGCCTGCTCCAGACGGCTGGGCAGTCGCTGTCTCTGACTTGATCAGGGGTGGAGGAAAGTCCGGGCTCCAAGGAGACATGGCGGTGGATAACGTCCACCCGGCGCAAGCCGAGGGAAAGTGCCACAGAAAGCAAACCGCCCTGAACTTGTTTCAGGGTAAGGGTGAAAGGGTGGGGTAAGAGCCCACCGGGGCTTCGGCGACGCGGCCCGCATGGTAAACCCCGCCAGGAGCAAGACCGAATAGGGGGCGTATATGGGCCGTCTTCTGCCCGCGCCCCGGGTGTGTCGCATCAGGTGCCTGGCAACAGGCATCGCAGAGGAATGACTGCTGAACCCGTAAAGGGGGAACAGAACCCGGCTTACAGGCCGTCTGGAATTTTACGTTTGCATCAGCGTCGGCAAGATTGGCGCCACGCGCGTTTCCATGAATTCCGTTTCATAAGCGTCTTCCGGGCAGTCGCGAACCGCCTGGTCCAGCGCTTGTGCATCGGGACCAACCAGGATGCGCCATCGTTCATCGCGGACGCCTTGCAGGATGATGTCCGCGGCTTCTGCCGGGTCGAGGCCATTGTCGCGGAAGGCTTCGCCGCGGGCTTGTTGATCATCACCCAGTTCGGGGTCCATGGCCGGGATATCGTCGGCGGCGAGCTCACCGAATTCGCGCATTGTGTTGAGCGCGATATTGGTGCCGATATGACCCGGCATGACCACACTGGCCTTGAGGTGCGGCGCGTTGAGACGGAAATCATTGACCAGGGCTTCGGTAAACCCCTTCACGGCGAACTTTGCGGCCGAGTAAGCCGTATGCGCCGTCTCGGGGCCGAGGCTGGCCCAGAAGCCATTCACTGAGCTGACATTGATCATATGACCTTCATCGGCGCGCTGGAGAGCGGGCAGAAAGGCGCGGGCGGAATAATAGACGCCATACCAGCAGACCCCGAAGGTTCGTTCCCAGACATCGCGTGACATGTTCACGAAGCTGCCACCGCCCGCAATGCCGGCATTGTTGAACAGAAGATGGATGTGGTCGGTATCATGCTGGTCCAGCGTATCGTCCCGGAACGCGATCAGTTGCTCTTCGATCGCGACATCGGCGCGAAATCCCGTGACCCGAACGCCCTGAGGGGCGCCCTCCATCGCATGGGCGCAGCTTTCCGCCATGTCTTCCTCAGAGATATCGCACATGGCGACACTGCAGCCTTCCGAGGCCAGCTGTTTCGCAAGCGCCCGGCCAATCCCGGTGCCGCCGCCCGTAATTACGGCGAGTTTCCCGCTAAAATCCTGCATATCTGATCCTCCCATCCATCTGTTTGCGCAAAGCGTAGGAGGTCGATCCGGGCTTGCCAATCCGGACGCGAGGGCAAGGATCAAAGGCTAGCTCGACCGGACGATGTTCACGCGTTCGACCTTGGCATCGTAGACCGCATCGCGCAGCAGAATGATTGTGCCGGTATGCGCCTCTGGGTGCGCCTGTATGATGACTGCAGCGTCCGGGGATTCGGCGCGTCTGCGCTCAATGCCAGATCTGGCTGCGCTGATATCATAGAGATCGCCGCAAATTCGAACCGTGTTCCGGGCATCCACATAGATGAGAATGGCCTGCGTTTCAGGTGTCGGACAGTTTGGACAGGCTGGCGGTGGCGGCTCAAGCGCAATCGCGTCTTCCTGAATGAAGGTGGATGTGATCATGAAAAAGATCAGCAGGATGAAGACCACATCCAGCATCGGTGTCAGATCGACCTTCGCTTCGTCTGACAGTTTGAGTTTACGACCACGCATATTTGACCCTCCAGGAGGATCATTATGTCATAATATGACAGTATGTAAACTTGTTACATTATCTGGCGTTCATGCGCGCGCTCAGCTTTTGCAGTTTTGCGTTTTGTCCATGACGCCGAGCTGGTTCACGCGGCCGGTGCCATTGTCGACATCGAAATAGATGTCGCCATAATCATAAATGGTCGCGCTGCCTTTGGTGACGACGCAATCCGGGACGCCGAAAGCGGCACGCGCACGGATCTGTTCGCTGCCTTTGGCTATTCCGTTCGATGTCTGGAACCGGCTGTCATGCACAATGATCCAATAGACCTTGTCATGTGCTGCGACGGTTAATCCTTCAAACGCATAAGTTGTCGCCGCTGTGCCTGGGATCGGTGTGGTTCGCGTTGGAACGCCCTTGAGCGCCAGGAGCTGATCCAGGGGCATACCAATCTCGACATCTCCGACGCGTTCGCCGGGAATGATCCGGTTGTCATTCAGGGTGAGGGGGTTGCTGGCGCAGGCGGCAAAGATGGACAGACTCGCCAGCAGAGCGATGGATCGAAAAGAACTCATACAGATATGCTTTCAACTGCTCGCCCCCGCAGCATTTGCGCTTCTAAACACCGCAAATCATTGATTTTGTCGAGATGCTGGCGCGTGAACTCTCTGTCAGGTTTGGCTCAAGCCGAAACCGGTACGGTCACATCGCCCCAGACGATAAAGTGTGGATTGTCATAACCCCGCGCCGTCTTGCCATAAAGCAGCGGCGCCCCGTCGGTTTCAGTGACCCGCGCGCCGGCGGCTTCGGCAACGGCTTGGCCTGCGGCCGTATCCCATTCCATGGTTCGCCCATGCCGGGGATACAAATCGGCCTCGCCAGCGGCAATCAGGCAAAATTTCAGAGATGAACCGGCCGAGATAATGTCTGTCACAGGCTGGGTTTCGAGAAAGGCATTGGTCTCATCGCTGCGATGCGACTTGGAGGCGATGGCGGTGAGCCCGGCCTCTGGCGCCCGGCGGATCCGCAAGGCCTTGCGATCAGCAGGGGCGGGCACGGCGCCGCCAGGCTTGGCCGTGGCCTGCCAGGCTGAAAAGCGGCTGTCGGCCACGAACAGGCGATCCAGCGCCGGCGCATAGACCACGCCCATCACGGGCACGCCATTCTCGATAATCCCAATATTGACGGTAAACTCGCCGCGCTTGTTGATGAATTCCCGGGTGCCATCCAGCGGATCAACCAGGGCAAAACGGTTGCCATGTTCGGGAATATTGCCAGCCGCAACAGATTCCTCAGCGATGACGGGCAAGGCTGGGTCCGCTTCTGCAAGTGCCGCCAGGATCAAGGCCTCGGCCTTCTCATCGGCTTCCGTCACGGGCGAGTCGTCCCCTTTGCGCTCGACATCGAAATCGGTCGCGTAGACCTGCATGATCAGCGCTCCGGCATCGAGGGCGATGCGGGCAAGAATATCCCCAGTGAGACTCATGACGCGTGCCTTTCTTCTATCGGCGCAAAGATTGGATCAGCGGCAAGGATGCGCTGCAATGTGTTCAGGACGTCGAAGGCTTGCGCACTGGTCCCTGTTGTGGTGCTGCCCGGTGCGCTCAATCGATCGAGAAATGCTTCTAGCGACCGTTTCGCGCCCTGGCTCTGATCAAACCGGTCGACGGTCTCGTGACTCACGCGGGTGCCATCTGTCCGCGCATATACGAGGACTTCCTGACCAAAATCATGGCGCTTTGTGTTCAGGCCTTCCAGCCACATGAAGCCGCGCTCGAAACCCAATTCGAGGCGGAAGGTTGGGCGCCATTGCGTCGCTGACAGATGTAGACTGGCCAGGGTCCCGGAATGGGTGCGCAAAGTGGCGAAGACATTGGTCTCGCTGCCGGGTTCAACCGAACGATCCAGATCCGAAAAGCCCGAGACCTCCTGGAAAGGGCCCGCAAACAGGTTGAGCAGATCCAGTAATTGCGGCCCGGGATCAAACGCGACGCCCTCGGTCGAGTCCATCACGGGGCATCCGCAGACACCGCGCAAGGTCAGCAAGCGCCCATATTCACCGGATTCGCGTTTTGCCAGGGCCGACTGAACCGACTCATGATGACGCGCGGTCAGTCCAAATTGCAGGACCGCATCCGCGCGCGACTGTTCGGCCCGGCGAATTTCAACCATGTCTTCGACGGTCGCGGGAATCGCATGCGTACAATAGACGGGCCAGCCCTGCTCGAGCGCAAATACGGCCCAATCGCGCAGCTTGTTACGCGCGCCCGTCAGCATAATCGCATCCAGAGCATCGCTCTGCATCGCGGTTTGCAGGATCTGGAACCCGGATTCATCGGCGTCAGCATCCAGCGCGAAGGCGGAAACCCGCTCCATTTCCGATAATTGATTCAAGGCCAGATGATGATCGGGATCGAGTTGATCAGCGCCGATCACTGCGATGCGAACAATGGACATACTCTACCGGCTCCCAACCTTGAGAAAATCGATAGCGGTTCGCTTCTGTCGTCACAAGAACTACTGACAGACTGTTCACAAAAAAAGTCGTCGCGCCGGTTAGGGGGCCAGGGACTTGAGCAGCAATTGTGCCTGTGTCTGAGAGAAGTTTTCCGGCAGCGGCGCTCGCATGATCATGACGCGGGACCAGATCTGTCCGGTCAGCCCATCAACGGCTTCGTCGAGATCGAAATCCCGCCGGACGATTTTCTTGGCCGCGATCTCAGCCAGGATCAGCCGCAAGGGCGCCCGAACGTGTTCCTTGAGCCAGGCCCGCCAGGTGTCGCCCGCGGCCGGATCGTCGCTGGCGGCGATCATCGCGACACGCAAGACGGCATGGCCCGAGCCAATCCGGGTGGCGTCCTCGATCGACTGGATAAGGGCCGAGATTCGCTCAATTGGATCGCGCCCCGATTTGGATCGCTCCGATACCAGATCCGTGGCGGCCTCGACACACATGTTTCCGATTGCCGGCCACCAGCGATAAATTGTCTGTTTTGACGCCTTGGCTTTGCGCGAGACCTTGTCGACGCTGAACTTGCGCCAGCCATTTTCCGCCATTTCCTCGCGCGTGGCTTGCAGGATCGCAGCGCGCGATTGTTCGCTGCTGCGTTGGCCCTTGCGGGGCGAAGAAGTCGTTTGCGTCATGATGTCCGATCGGCTGGTTTTGCTGCAGATCGCGTTAGCATGGAACGATGCGTTTGTCTTTCGAGACTTGCACCTCTCTTCGCGCCTTTTGCGGGTCCCATAAGTCCTGGTTTGTCGAGATCTTATGCCGTGTGGACGTTGCAGCGCGACAAAAAGACCGGAAGTTTTTCATTCTTGTAGGCACTCGCGTATCGCGACCTATATTGGGGGTCGAACTTCCTTTGATTGCATCCGGGGCTGCTATGGACGTTGCGATTTCGACGCTCTTGTCACCGATTATCCTGTTCTTTGCCCTCGGCATGGCGGCTGCGTTGCTGCGCTCTCAGATGAGCGTGCCAGAAGCGGTTGCCAAAGGCATGGCCATCTATCTGATGATGGCGATAGGCCTCAAGGGCGGGGTTGAAATGTCGAAAAACCCGCTGACCACGGAAGTCATGCTGGTGCTCGTGGCGGGGATTGTGCTGTCTTTTCTGATTCCAGCCATCGCTTTTATGTTTCTGCGCCTGACAACCCGATTGAATCGGATTGATGCCGCCGCCACAGCGGCGCATTACGGCTCAATCTCCATCGTCACTTTCGTTGCCGCAACCGAGGCGGTGCGCCTCTCCGGACTGGACAGTGGCGGGCATCTGGTCGCCGTTGCGGCTCTGATGGAAACGCCCGCTATTATCACGGCGTTGGTGCTTGCCGCGCACGGGCAGGCCAGGCGCGAAACGCCGATTGCCGGCTCAGAGCAGGGCGAACTGGTGCGCGAAGTGTTTCTCAATGCTTCGATCGTTGTTCTGGTCGGCGCCCTGATCATTGGCTGGGTCGCGGGCGAGGAGGGGACAGCGACAGTGGAGCCATTCTTCGTCGATCTGTTCCAGGGCGTCTTGTGTCTGTTCCTGCTGGATATGGGGCTGTCAGCGGGTCGCGGCCTACGGCAGGGCTGGCGCCAGCTCAGCGTCATGACCGTCGGGTTTGGATTGTATATGCCACTTATATCCGCCGCGATTGCGGCGGCGATTGCTGCGCTGATCGGCATGCCGGCCGGCGATGCGGCTCTATTGATCACCTTGACGGCGTCGGCATCCTATATCGCTGTCCCGGCGGCGATGCGCCTTGCCCTGCCGGAGGCGAAACCGTCCATCTATTTGACCTTGTCACTGGGCGTGACATTTCCGTTCAATGTCACCATTGGCATCCCCATCTATATCTATCTGGCATTGCTTATCACGGGACAGGCCTGATCCATGACCAAACATCTTCGCATTGAACTGATCATAGAACGCATGGCCCATAAGCGCGCATGCCGCGTCCTGGAAGCGGCTGGAATGACGGGCTATACCGTGCTGCCGGCGATGGCGGGCTATGGCAATTCCAAGCGCTGGAGCCGTGACACTGACCTGTCCGCGAGCGGCGATATGGTCGTCATCATCTCTGTCGGAGACGAAGAGAAAGTGCGCGCGACCATGACCGAGATCAGCAATCTGCTCGGCGCGCATATCGGCATTGTGACGGTCACCGAGGTGGAGGTGCTGAGACCCGGCCGGTTCTAGCCTGCGGCCGCGTCTGACGCCCCGCGTTCAACCGCCTCAGCAATCAGCTCACGCGCTTTCTCGACACCGGACCAGCCATCGACCTGGCTCCACTTGCCGGTTTCCAGATCCTTATAGTGCGTGAAGAAGTGGGTGATCTTCTGGACCAGAATGTCTGGCAGATCATGATAGGTTGCGATCTTGTCGTAATAGGCGGTGAGCTTCGGATGCGGCACAGCCAGGATCTTCTCATCCGGGCCTTTATCATCGGTCATCATCAGGACGCCAACTGGACGTGCGCGCACGACGCTGCCAGGCACCAGGGGCCGGTTTCCAACCACCATGACATCGATCGGGTCTCCGTCCAGACTCAGCGTGTGTGGGACAAATCCATAATTACAGGGATAGCGCATCTCGGTATAGAGATAGCGATCGACGAACATCGCACCGGAATCCTTGTCGATCTCATATTTGATCGGGTCCCCGCCAAGCGGCACTTCGACAATCACGTTCAGATCGTCTGGCGGGTTTTGTCCGGAGATGATTTTGGAGATGTCCATGGGAGGAAGCCCTTTTGCGTAAGCTCTATTGGCGCTGCCCGTGCAGGATTGTTGCCAAAACGTCAAGCGGTCATTCTGACTTGGCCTGAGCCCGGAGCGGTGCTTAAATTGGCGGCAATTGAAGAAGTGTGAGTACAAAAATGAAAATGCTTGGAAAATCGGCCAGCTTATTGGTTTCGTTCGGCCTGCTCGCGGTTCCGGTCGTGGCGCAGGATATGCGGACTGCGTCAGAAAAAGTTGTTGCGTGCCAAGCCATTGAAGACGGTGCTGCCCGGCTTGAGTGCTTTGAGACGGCAGCCACGGAATTGTCTGCGATTCTGGCACAGCCCGTCCCGCAAGTGGCCACGGCGCCTGAACCGGCCACAGTTCCGGCCGCGCCAACCGAGGTTGCGGCCGTTGCGAGCCCTGCGCCTGTCGCTGAAACGCCTGCCCCCATCCAGGTGGCGAGTGCGACCGCGGCTGCGCCAGAAGCCGCGACAGAAGCCCCGACCGAAGCCGACGGGCCGACAGGGTCACGTCTGCCGTCATGGATCCCGCGCATCACCTTCGGCGGCGATCGCGATGTTGAAAAAGAGCCGGACGAATTCCGAACCACGATTACGCGCATACAGCGGAACAATCTTGGACGGCATTTCTTTACGACGGCGGAAGGACAGGTCTGGCGACAGACAGATATCGGCGATATTCGCGCGCCGAAAACCTTACCTGCGGAAGTGATCTTGTCTCAGAACATTATGGGCGGCATTCGCCTGAAGATTGTTGGAATCAACCGACTATACAGCGTCACACGCGTCGAATAGCGGCATCAAACCAGAGCGTAATTAAAGCTTATGGAGACCCGCGCATCTTCTGTGCGACTGGCCATGACTTCATGGCGCAGCCAGCTTTCCCACATCAAGACGTCCCCCGCGGCTGGTGCCATGTAGAAGAACCGCCCGGAATTTGCCGGAGAGTCCGCTTTCAGCGGCGGTGCAGCCATTAGCATTGGCAGGCGCGGGTCTTCGAATTTGATCCGTCCAGCGCCATCCGGCACGATCACGTAACAGGTGCCTGAGATCACGCTGTTCGGGTGGATATGGCCGGAATGGTGGCCGCCTTCGCCCAGGATGTTGATCCAGAGACTGTCACATTGCAACCGGCCGCGTCCCAGATCCCAATGCTGGCCCTCCGCAAACATCGCCGCTTTTTGATCGAGGACCGTCACCAGATCTGAAAAGGCCGGCGCGCGATCTGGTAAATCGTCCAGCGAGGCATAAGAGGTGTAACCCGGGTAGCCTTCGCGGTCGCACCAGTCATGGCCTGCTTGATCCCCGTCCTCAATCATCCAGCAAGCGGCCTCTAAATCGTCCAGGAGCGACGCATTTTCGATCTGGCTCTGATCAATTCGTGTGGCGAAGAGGGAATGATGGGTCATCCGCTCCTCTTATCGTGGTCTCCCGCTCTGGCAATGCTCGCGATGATTGAGCGATCGCGCAAAAACCGGGTGACGGGTCGAGATTTTGCTTTTCGGGATCGTGAAACCTGTGTACTGAATAGTATACAAATCATTCAGCGCTAAGGAGGCGACCATGGCGAACACCAGATTCACTGTGAATGGAGAGGAAAAATCCGTCGACATGGACCCGACAACGCCCTTGCTCTGGGTGTTGCGCGAACAACTGAAACTCACCGGTACGAAATTTGGCTGCGGAATCGCGCAATGCGGTGCTTGTACCATCCATCTCGACGGGGCTCCGGTTCGGTCCTGTTCAACGCCGCTGGCGCTTGCGGACGGCGCGGCCCTGACCACGATTGAAGGCGTGGCGGACGAAGATGGATCACGCCATCCGCTTCAGGAGGCCTGGGTTGAATACCAGGTGCCGCAATGTGGATATTGTCAGTCCGGCCAGATCATGTCGGCCGTGGCCTTGCTGCGCGACATCCCGAACCCAACAGATGCGGATATCGATGCCGCGATGAGCGGCAATATCTGCCGTTGCGGCGCTTATGGCCGTATCCGCGCCGCTATCAAATCAGCTGCCAGCGCATAGTCGCACGCCTGCAAGGAGATCAGATCATGGGAAAATGGACCCGAAGAGGTTTTATCGCAGCCGGCGTCGTCAGCGGCGGAGTATTGATGGTCGGGGTCGGCATTCGCGAAGGTCATCGCGCCCCGAAACTGGCGGAGATGATGACCGAAGATGGCGAAACGCTGGTCAATGTCTGGGTCAAGCTGGCGCCGGACAATACGATCACCGCCATCGTCCCGCACAGTGAAATGGGTCAGGGCGTCTTCACCTCGATGGCGCAAATGTTGGCGGATGAAATGGATGCCGACTGGCAAACCGTCACGTTTGAACAGGCGCCTGCGCATGAAGCCTACGCCAATTACCCGCTCGGGCGGGAATTCCTGATGGGCGATACGAAGGTTCCCGGCTTTGTTCAGGACTCGTTGAATGGCGGGTTTTTGCGAATTGCCCAGTCCATGGGGCTGCAGATAACGGGCGGCAGTACAGCGGTCCGGTTCACTGGCATGGGCGGCATGCGGATCGCTGGCGCGGCGGCGCGTGAAATGCTCGTCAAGGCGGCGGCCAAAGCCTGGGATGTGCCGGCGCGCGAATTGCGCACCGCGAACAGTTTCGTCCACCACGATGCCAGCGGGCGATCTGAGCCCTATGCCAGTTTTGCCGAACAGGCGGGCAAATATTCACCGCCCACACAGCCGACGTTGAAGACGCCAGACCAGTACACGCTGATGGGTAAGTCGCTGCCGCGTTTTGATATTCCCGCCAAAACGGATGGCACTGCCGAGTTTGGCATTGATGTCGACCTGCCCGGCATGAAATATGCCGCGGTAATAGGTCCGCCCGTCCTGGGCGCAGAGACGGTGTCGGTCGATGACACTTATGCGCGCGACATGCCGGGCAATATCAAAGTGCTGGATAAAGGCCGTTTCGTGGCTGTGGTCGCCGATGGGTATTGGCAGGCGGAGAATGCCATTCGACAACTCGATGTGACCTGGTCAGAAACCGGCGCTGAAAATCTCAGCCAGGCCGATATTTTTACGCAATTGCGCGCTGCCATGACGGATGCGGGCGAGAAAGGCGAGGAAGATGTCGCGATGGGTAATGTGCGCCAGGCGACCGAGTCGGCTGCGCGCGTCTACGAAGCGGAATACTCCGTTCCATTCCTGGCGCATGCGGCGATGGAACCGCTCAATGCCACAGCCTGGGTGCGCGAGGGCAAAGTCGATCTGTGGTCCGGCCTGCAGAACCCTCTGGCGGTGCGAGACGAGATTGCCGGCGCGACCGGCGTCAAGAAACATGATGTGACGGTTCACAATGTGATGCTGGGCGGTGGCTTTGGTCGCCGGTCAAATCCCGACTATCCCCTGATGGCGGTCGAGATTGCCAGCGCGTTTGATCATCCGGTGAAGATGATCTGGTCACGGGAGCAGGATACGCAACAGGACTGGTATCGCCCTGCCTCGGTCAGCCGCTTCCGGGCGGGTCTGGACGAAGACGGTATGCCAGTCTCCTGGGACAATTTGTTCACCCAGAAACATGATCCGCCAGAAGCCTCTCACATCCCGTACAAGATCGACAATCAGCTGATCCATTATGCGCATGTCGACCATCATGTCCGGTTCGGGCCATGGCGATCCGTCGATCATACCCAGCATGGCTTTTTCATTGAGAGCTTCATTGATGAACTGGCCGATCAGGCCGACATGGATGGCTATCAGTATCGCCGCAAATTGCTGGAACATTCACCGCGCTATCTGGCTGTGCTCGATGCGGCGGCCAAGGCTGCAAACTGGGGCCGCGCCGTCCCGGAAGGGCGCGGACTGGGCATCGCTCTGGTCGATTCCTTCGGCACTGTTGTCGCGCAAGTGGTCGAGGTGGATGTCACCGGACCAGAGCCAGAAGTTGTGCATGTCTGGTGCGCCGCAGATCCGGGCTTTGCGATGAATCCGGATGGCTTCATCGCCCAGATTGAAAGTGGCATCATTTATGGTCTGACCGCGGCTCTGTATGGCGACATCACCATTGAAGAGGGCGCTGTCGTACAATCCAACTTCCACGACTATCCCATGTTGCGGATGTCAGAAGCGCCGGAGATTTCCGTTCAAGTGATCAATAGCGGCGCCAAAGTCGGCGGTGGGGGCGAGCCAGGAACGCCGCCCATTGCGCCTGCTTTGGCGAATGCGGTGTTTGCCGCGACGGGCGTCCGCGTCCGTAGCCAGCCTATTGCGAATTTCAAGGAAGGGCTCACCTAAGCGCGCTGCGGCCCCAAAGGTCTGTTAATCGTCTTCCGGGCAGGCGCGGCGGGCAGCAAAGATCTGCCGCGAGTCGACGCTGATACCAGCATCGCTCAGCATGTTGCGACCGATCAGAAGCGGGTAATTGAACCCGGATCGATCTGCCAGGTTCACCTCGCCGCGGACGCGCACGCCAGCAATGCACAGATCCATCATCACAACCGGGCGCACAATAAATCCGCCGCCGCGCCGGCGAATGGACACCCAGCGCACGACGGGTTCGGTATAGATGACTTCCTTGCCACCGCGACTGGTCAGCCGGAAGGTGATCATTTCCGGCATCTCGCCCGTCTCGAGCGCATCTTCCAGCGGCGAGATTTCCAGCGCCGGTGGATCATCCGGCGCGGGGCCTTCCATCATCTGGATGCTCAGCATCGCGCGGGCATCGGATTCCGTATCGGCCAGCTGTTCAGCCAGACTCTGATCTTCAAGCACCAGATCGGCGCTGCCAGCAGCGAGAATCTCGGCGTGGACCGAGGTGGTCTGAGCGCCGCTATCGAGCTTGGCCGACATCAATAATCGGTCCGGCATGATCCGGGCATGCTCGACCCAACCTCGTGTATAGGTCTCCTGAACGCCGACCGTCGCGGCCAGGAATGTGAAGAGAGAAAATAGAAGCATCGATAGGCTCTGAAGCGTCTGCAATTAGAAATTCGACACCGCGCGTAACAGGGTTCGCGGGAATGGTCACTATCCCAGATTGCACAAGTTCAAATGAATTTTTGGCGTGCCAATCTGGCTTACATTTGCATCGTCCAGCCTTCAACGCCCATCGCCGCCTGACGGACCGCTTCGGACATGGTCGGATGGGCATGACAGGTGCGTGCGACATCCTCGGACGAGGCGCCAAATTCCATGGCAATACAAACCTCATGGATCAACTCACCGACGCCAACGCCAATCATGTGAGCGCCAAGAATACGATCCGTGCCTTCCTCTGCGAGGATCTTCACAAAGCCCGTTGTTTCATGATTGGTGCGCGCCCGCGAATTGGCCATGAAGGGGAATTTGCCCTTCTTGTACTTGATGCCAGCTTCCTTCAACTGCTCTTCAGTCTGTCCGACCGTGGCGATTTCCGGATTTGTATAGACCACGCCCGGTACCAGATTGTAGTCGACATGCCCGGCCTTGCCGGCGATGAGTTCAGCAACTGCAGCGCCATCATCCTCGGCCTTGTGGGCCAGCATTGGACCGGCAATACAGTCGCCAATCGCCCACACGCCCGCGGCGACCTTGAAATGATCTGTGGTCTCAATAACGCCGCGACGGTCGGTCTTGCCGCCCACGTTTTCGAGGCCGAGCCCTTCCGTATAAGGGCGGCGCCCGACCGCAACGATGACAATGTCCGCATCGACGCTTTCCGCTTCGCCGCCCGCAGCGGGTTCCATAGTCAGTTTGAGTTTGGTCTTCAGCTTTTCAACACTGGTGACCTTGGTGCCAAGCTTGAAATTCAGGCCCTGTTTCTTGAACGTGCGCTGGGCTTCCTTAGCGATTTCATTATCCGTGCCGGGCAGGATCCGGTCGAGATATTCGATCACCGTGACCTCGGATCCGAGCCGTGACCAGACACAGCCCATTTCGAGACCGATCACGCCCGCCCCGATCAGGACCAGCTTCTTCGGAATGGCTTTCAGGCTGAGCGCGCCGGTATTGGACACGATCCGCTCTTCATCAATCTCGATGCCGGGGAGGGTGGACGGTTCGGACCCCGTGGCGATGACGATATTCTTGGTGGTCAGTGTTTGAGTTTTGCCGTCTGGTCCTGTCACTTCGACCTGGCCCGGGCCCTTGATCTGGCCCTTGCCATGAATGTGATCGACCTTGTTCTTCTTGAGCAAGAAGGCCACGCCCTTGGTCAGGCCGTCCACAGCATCTGCCTTCTGCGCCATCATCTGTTCCAGGTCGACCTCTAGCTTACCGGTCTTGATCCCCATGCTGGCGAAATCATTCTTTGCGGCGTCATAGAATTCCGACGCATGCAGCAAAGCCTTGGATGGAATACAGCCCACATTCAGGCAGGTGCCGCCCAATTTATCGTGCATTTCGATACAGGCGGTCTTTAGCCCCAACTGTCCTGCCCGGATTGCGCAATTGTAGCCGCCTGGGCCACCGCCGATAATCACGACGTCATAAGTCTCTGCCATGGATTGTTTGCCTGTTTCAGCTCGCCAGTAGAATGTGGCGGCAACCTAGTGTGGTCTTCGGCAATTGCAATCGAGAAACGCCCTAGGGGCGACGTAATGTCAGCAACAGGACAGATAGGGCTATCGCGGCGAGGCCAAAGATCACTTCGTCCATCCAAAGTCCGGAATCCGCTCCGGATATCGCCATCAATCCACCCAGGATTGCGAATAAGACAGAGCCAATCGTTGCGATCGTTGCGCCCAGGCGTACATTCAGAACAATGATCAGCCCGCCGAGTGTCATCAAAGACGTGCTGACCACGCGAATAATCCCGGTCGGGGGTTCAAACAGAGCGCTCGCAATGTCACCACCGCGGCTGGTAAATGCCAGGATCGCTTCAAGCGCCCCCCAACCGAGCCATAACCCCAAGCCAAGCATGACCAATCCGGCGATTTGTCTGATCATGAATTATCTCTCCATCAATCCTCTATCATGCGGATTTGACAGGGATTTGCAAACGCACAGGAAAGGAGTCGCGGTATTTTCTGGGCGCGAATGTGGCGGATTAGTGGCGGCGCTGGCGCGCCATCATTTTCCGACCCTCAGCCGCAAAGTGCGCGCGTTGACGCAGAATGGCTGCCGGCAACGGTTTACGTTGCCGCTTTCGAGGAGCGCGTTTCGGTTCGATCGCGGGCTCTGGCAGGACAACGAGCTGTGCATCCGGTTCCGGCGTCGCGTGCGGGCTTTGGGGTGGTTTTGGACTGCGGCAAAGTTCCCAGACGGCGATGCCGAGCAATACGGCGCCTGCTGCCGCACCTGCGACGGCGCCTTCGCCGGCGCTTGGATCGCGCCACCAGCCGGCTTCAAAATCGACCAGGAAAACGCATGGAAAGCCTGCCACCGCGCCCATGAAATACCAAAGTCGGGCGGCTTTTTGCTTATTGCCGAGGCTCAATGCCGCCGCATAGAAGCACAAAGCGGCGAGGAAATATGGCGCACCATAGGCGATTCCAAGCTCGCGCCAGTCAATCCCGGTTAACCCCGCCATGGCTTCTTCTTCCAGCATGAAGCTGGCGACCATCATCAGACTCGGCCAGCGGATCGCGGCCATTGCTCCAAAAGCAAAGGCAATTGCATATAGCGCAATCAGTAAGGCGATCAGTCGTCGTGGCATATTTTCTTAATAGACCCGTAAAATTGATATGCGATGAACATCTTCGAAGGAATTGCGTTATGTTTCGATCTGCTCCTCCCCAAGTGCCCATGGCGCTTATGTTTGCCGGTGTTATCCCGTTCGTTGCGACCTCGGGTCTGATGTTGGTATGGCGCAACGATCCGGCCCTGAAAGTGACCATGGCGCCATGGCTTTTGGTTTATGCCGCCGTCATTCTGAGTTTCCTTGGCGGGGTTCGCTGGGGCGCTGAAATCGCCAAACGCGAACGTCCGCGATTTGCCGAACTCGGACCAGCGACATTAGGCGCCCTGATCGGCTGGGGCCTGGTCATGGCCTCGTTCCGGTATGGCGCCTTGCCGTCTATCTTTGGCGCGATGGCGGGGGCCATGGTGTTGCATTATGTCTATGACAGCATCTCGCCCGAACTGCCGATCTGGTATCGCAAGATGCGGTTCTGGCCGACGCTTGGCGCGGTTTTGTCGCTGCTGCTTGCTTTTTTCCTACTCGGCGGGGCGTAGCGTTCGCGGCGTTGGCAGGCTGACGCCGGCTGCGCGGAAGCTGATCGCTGCCAACATCAGGGAAAAGACCGCATTCCACCCCGCCATGGACAAGCCATACTGCCCCTTCCATGGGTCGTCGGTACACGAAGGGACGCCCTGGCGCTGATTGAGATTGGACAGATCAATCGCATCCATATCGATTTGAACCGTCGTGCAGCCACTCGGCGCTGGCCAGAATCCATATTCCACCCCGGCATGGTAAGCGGCCACGACGGCACCGGTCAGAAAGACCAGACCCAGCATGATGTTGAAGGCCAGGATAAAGCGCGGATTCTGCCGAATTTGCCACAGGACCAGCGCGGTCATGGTCATCGCGACGATCGCCCAATAGACTTCGCGCTGGCGCAGGCAGAGCGGGCAGGGCAGCAGCAAGGCGAATGTCTCGAACGCATGTGCCGCCGCCAGCATGAACACGGCGGCCGCCAGCGCCAGGGCTGGCCAGCGCCAGGTTTTCAGGAAGGGATCAATTCGGTCCAGCATGCCCATAGAATCGGTCTTTGAGCGCCAAGAGTCCATGCGGCAACCGGGCACGGGGGTTTACAGAATTGTCATCCAGTCGATCAGCCCGTGATCATGGTCTTCAGGGACGTGATAATCCAGGTCGAGCCGGTCAGCAGAATCCCAATCCAGACCGAGCCCAGAATGGCGCCCAACAGGACCAGAATGCCATCACGCGCCATCAGACCAAAGGCGACAATGGCGACGGCGATGGCCGGGGTTGAATTGGTCAGCGGCAGCGGCACCAGGATGGAGGCGCAGAATGCGGTGAGGAACAGGGCGACGACGCGTTCCATGGCCTTACCGGTGAGAAAGGTCAGACGCGGGTGCGAAATGACTTCCAGCCAGCCAAACCATTTGCGTCCAAAACCGGAGGTGCGTTTCAGGCCGTCTTTGTTGATCATCCGCGCGCCAAATTTTTCCGGCAGCCAGGGTTCTTCGCGTCCCGCCAGCATTTGCAGGGTGAGCGCCATCATGGGCAGAGACACCACTTGCGGCACGCCATACAGGAACGGAATGGCGCAGGGCAGCGCGAGGATAAACAACATGGCCCCGAAGGCCCGCTCTTCGAGCCGGTCGAGAATGTTGTGCAGACTGAGTCCGGCCTCAGGGGCTTCCTCGGCCATGGCTTCGAGCGATTGCAAAAAGGTGCGTTGGGGGCGTGTCGTATCCGTCATTACTCGGTCCCTAGCCAGTTTTGTGCCAGCCGCAAAGCGGTGATTGACGGATGGCTCCGGCTGCGGCAGTTAAGCGGCCTTCTACCTGACACGTGCCTCCCTGGCGGAATTGGTAGACGCGACGGATTCAAAATCCGTTTCTGGCAACAGAGTGCCGGTTCGAGTCCGGCGGGAGGTACCATTGGATTGTCCATAGACGTCCATCGAAGTCCAAAAAATTCATTAAAAACAGCGTAAAGAGCTGGATTGGCGTCCATGGTTGTCCACGGGCATTTGTGGCAATCTGAGCCGATTGTTGGTATTTTGTTGGTATAATCCTTGCGTTCGATACCAACACGGAAAAAAATACCAACAAATGAAGCTAAATGATAGAAAAATCAGGAACTTAAAGCCAGAGAGTAGACCTGTTCGGCACAGTGACGGATACGGCTTGTTTCTCGAGGTTACGCCCAAAGGCTCGAAGCTTTGGAAAATGGCGTATCGCTTTGGCGGTAAGCAGAAGTTGCTTTCTTTTGGTGCATATCCGATTGTGACGCTCTCGCGGGCTCGCGAAAAATGTATCGACGCAAAGCGTCAGCTTTCGGAAGGCATAGACCCTCGCGCGCAGGCTGCGGAAGTCAAAGCACGGCAAATCGCGAAAACCGAACATACGTTTGAGAAGATCGCAGCTGAATATGTGGAGAAGCGCAGAAAAGAAGGTTTGTCTAAGACTACGATCCAGAAGAAGGAGTGGTTCATTCAGTTGGCGTGCGCGGACCTCGGCAAAATTCCAATCAAAGAAATCACCGCGCCCATCATTTTGATTCCGCTTCGAAAGCAGGAAGATCGAGGAAACTACGAAACCGCTCGGCGGCTAAGGTCCACTATTGGGCAAGTGTTTCGCTATGCGGTGGCGACTGCGCGCGCCGATACCGATCCAACCTTTGCGCTTCGCGACGCGCTCATCACTCCGCGTGTTCAACATAGAGCGGCAATGACGAAGCGGGATGACTTCAAAAATCTCGTCCAAACGATTTGGACGTTTAAGGGTAGCTCGGAGAGTATCATTACTGCGCTCAAATTGATGACCTTCCTTTATACTCGTCCGGGAGAGCTCAGACTGTCATACTGGGATGAGTTTGACCTAAAAAATGGCGTTTGGACCATCCCGGCAGAACGTATGAAAATGCGCCGTGAGCACACCAAGCCACTTTCTCAACCTGTCATCGATTTGCTCAAACAACATCGCTCAGTTTCAGAAGGGCATAGCCGAGTCTTCCCATCGCTCACAGGTCGAGACCGGCCGATCAGCGAGAATACGATGAACCAAGCGCTTAGAAGAATGAGTTTTTCACCGGATGAAATGACATCCCATGGTTTTAGAGCATCAGCTTCTAGTTTGATAAATGAGAGCGGCCTTTGGAATCAGGACGCTATTGAAGCCGAACTTTCACATGCGGATCCAAATCAAGTCCGTAGGATCTATCACCGCGCTTTGTATTGGGAAGAGCGGGTTAAGATGGCTGATTGGTGGGCAGACGAAGTCTTGAAGATGGTGGCTGGTAAGCAGCGGTTCCAATGCGATAGCACCTGACTCTGAGTCAGATTCCGGAAAACAAACAAAGAAAAATAAACAATAAAAACAGCAGCTTCGCGATCCACTGCGATCGTAAAGTGTCACGCAAAACCGCAAAAAAGCATAGTTTGCGTTACACTTGCGTTACACGTTGAAGCCTCTCATGACCCCACGATTAATTGGCAAAAAGGGACAAATGAATCGTGGTGGCGCGATAAACTCTGTAACGCTAACGAACTTGGTAGGCCGTCTGATTATCAATGTTCATTACAGTTCGAGTGGCGCTGCTAGTGGCACGCAATCTGTGCGTTCGAAATAAGCGATAATAATCGCGACAAGTTCCAAATTTGTTCAAACCAATACCTTGAGCCGCGTGTTCTGCGGTCACAATTCCTCGCTAGCTGAGTATTTCCGAGACGGAGAACCGAATCCTATTCGTTTTAGGAACAGATTCCTCCTCCAACATTGATGAAAAGGATCGCTGACGTGAGATCCAATTTCTACAAGATAGTTGTAATCATTCACTGCAGCCTGCTGCCGGGTATCGCTATAGCGCAGGAAGATCCGCTCTTGCAGGATACGGTGATCGTTTCGGGGAGCCGGAACAATCCGATGCTAAGTGGAGTTACCCCCGAAGTGTCTTTGGATTTTGCCGAGATCCGCGCCTATGGAGCCGATAGTCTTGAGGAGCTTTTGGCTGACCTTGCGCCTCTCACTCAAAGCGCCCGCGGAGGCCCGCCCGCCATTCTTTTGAACGGCCGGCGCATATCGAGCCTCCGTGAAATTCGGAACTATCCCCCTGAAGCTTTGGCACGGGTTGAAGTTCTGCCCGAAGCTGTCGCCCTAAAATTCGGGTTTCGAGCGGACCAGAAAGTCACCAACTTCATTTTGCGCGATCGGTTTCATGCCTTGTCCACGCGGTCTCGACTTGGCGGTCCGACGGATGGCAGGCAAAAGCTCGGAGAAGCCGAAGCATCGAACCTGAGGATCCGAAATGATAATCGCTGGAACATCGATATTGAATATGAATACCAAGACGCGCTGTTTGAGTCCGATCGAGATGTGATCCGGGAGATCGGTTCTACCGGCGCGGACCGGACATTGCTGCCGCAAATGCATGAGCTCGGTCTAACCGCGAGTCTCAGTCATTTCTTGCCTGGCGATATCAGCGCCACGTACACACTAGGCGCAGATGCGATTTCAGAACAGCGCGCAATCGCCCAAAGCGATCTCAATGATACGATTGATCGAGACAGAGACCAGTTAGGGTTCGAGGCGAGCAGCGTTCTGAACCAAGTGCATGATAAGTGGAATTGGACGCTCAACACGAACTATACCTATCAGGACGAAACCCGTAAAACGGCGAGAGATCCGATCTCGGGTTTCGAGGAGGCTACGGATACGACCGCTGAGACATTCAGTATTGAAGGTATCGTATTCCGAAACCTCATGTCGCTACCTGCGGGTGACTTAGTTACTACTATAAAGGCAGGCTTTGACACACAAAGCGTTTCAAGTTTTTCAGATCAGTCCGGTCTTACGAGCCGAACGGATTTGTCACGTGATGAGACCAGCCTGCAAGCCAATTTGGATTTGCCGCTGCTCGACAGAAGCATGGCCACCAATCCGCTCGGTGTTGTGACACTCAATTGTAATATCAGATGGGATGAAGTTTCTGATGTCGGGACCCTATCAACCTATGGCGGCGGTGTCACATGGAAGCCGTCTGGGAAGATTCAAATTATTGCATCGACGGCTCGTTCGGAGCTCTCACCAAGTCTCAGGCTTTTAGCCAACCCGATTTCAGTTACCGAGAATGCCACAGTTTTCGACTTTAGCACTGGCGAAACCGTCGAAGGCGTCACCCGCATCAACGGCGGCATTGCAGACCTTGAGGCAGAGACGAGAATTGAGCATCAAGTCAATCTGTCCTGGGAACCGTTTGACGAACATGATGTTACGCTGAATCTCGTTTTTATCGAAACTCAAACGGACAATGCCATTCTCGATTTCCCGGGCTTATCCCCCGAAATCGAAAGGGCCTTTCCTGATCGTGTTGTCCGAGGCTTGGATGGAGCCCTATTGAGCCTCGATGTTCGCGCTATAAATATCTCTGAACGGACCGCGAAGCGTTTGAGATATGGCTTCAATTGGTCGCTTCCCTTGCCGCGCCCCGAGAATAATCTGACCCGCGAAGAGCGTCAGCAACTGCGTCAAATCCTTCTCCGTCGATTGGATGAAGAAGATCGCGCGCGGGCTGAGCAGCGCATTGCCCAGCGGGAGGCAAATCGATCCGCTGGTGCGGGGCGAGGGACGGGTCTAGGTCAGGGGCGTGGACGAGGAAGGGGCGGGGGCCGTGGTGGTCGCGGCAGCAACCGGGTGTTTGCCTCACTTTACCATACTTGGGTGTTGGAAGACTTACTTCTGATAAACCCAGGTGATGCGCGGTTAGACTTGCTTGACAGTGATGCGATCAGTGATCAGGGCGGCACCGCAAAGCATCAGGTTTCAGCTCAGGCCGGGGTAAATCGAGGAGCCATTGGCGGCTTTGTGCGGTTCAATTGGCAAAGTGAAACCGAGATAGAAGATGGCAGGGGTAATGTGTTGCGGTTCGATGATTTGGGCACAACGGATCTACGCCTTCAATACAATTTCGGCAATAATCCGCGCTTACTTCTGCGTTATCCATTCCTCGATAGTACCCGCGTTTCGATAGGAGTGGATAACCTGTTCGATGAGAAGCAGAACGCGGAAGACGCAGCTGGGACAATACCGATCCGCTACCAGGCGGATTTGCTCGACCCGCAGGGACGCGTCTTTACCCTTCGCTTGCGCAAACTGTTCTACTGAGTTGAAGACCAAAATTCGCCAATATAAAAACGCCCGACCTTCGGCCGGGCGTTATACATTAGATCACTAATCGTATCTTAGAAAGAAACACGGATACCAGCGAGGTAAGACTGGCCGAAGCCTTCGACTTCGTAGACGTTGTTTGTATTGCCATTGTAACGACGTCCGAACTCATCCGTAAGGTTATTGGCATCCAGGAAGTACGTGATGTTCTCGTTCTGAGCGTAGCGGAAAGAGAAGTCCAAAGACGCACGCTCATCCCAGAAACGATCCTGGTCAGGATTGCTCAGATTGATGGCGTTCAACCAGGCCGAGCGATACTGATAGGTTAGGCGTGTAGAGATGCCGTACTTCTCATAGAAGATCGAGAGGTTATAGGTCTCATCCGAAGCGCCTGCCAGACCACTCTCGCGTGAAGCACCATCATTCAAACCTGTCGCTTCATTAAACAAAGGCGGTGTTTGCGCTTCGTCTTCAGCTTGCGTGTAGTTGATTGACGTTCCGAAACCGTCCCAGGGCTCCGGCAAGAAGCCAAATTGCTGAGAGTAGTTAAACTCGAAACCTGTGATCGAAGCATCCGAGCCGTTTAACGGTCCGGATAGACGCACCCGGTTTTGTGGAAAACCAAATGCAGCGCCGTCGAGCTCTTGGACCGCATTGAAGATTGGGTCATCAATATCTTTGTGGAACACGCCGAAGCTCAAAAGTCCCCGATGCGGCAAATACCACTCGGCGTAGGCATCAAACGACCTTGCGCGCAGAGGTTCAAGGGCAGGGTTGCCACCCGAGATGAAAAGGATGCCGCCTGGGTTCTCGTCTGAATCATCATCCAGGATACGGTTTGGCGCAAGGTCCTCATAACCGGGTCGCTCGATGCTCTCCGTGTAGGCCAGGCGGAAAACTAGGTCTTCCCGGGGGCGGTAGTTGAAGTGCACACTCGGGAAAAAATCGATGTAATCGTCAGACGCAACCACTTGCTCGAGGATTGGATTGCCGTCCTCATCACGCGCCGCATAAAGCTCGTTTAAGGTGATCCCTCGGTTTGAACCCGCTTCAAGAATTTCCTCGAGCGCATCTTCGTTCAAAGCATTGTTGCCAGTCGCTTCCCAATCAGTGAGTTCGACGCGTCCACCGACGAGAATGTCGAAATTGTCAAAGCGGAACGTATTCATGACATAGCCCGCATAGACGTTAAAATCGACGTCGTAGAAGTTCTCCCAGACATTGGCTTGGGTGAGGATCAAATTGTTCGCACGGGCTGCTGCGAACACTTCATCTCTACCATTGAACGAGCGATCTTCACCAAACTCAAACATAGCTGGCTGTGGGAAGGTCGCACGCGACAAACGATCCGTGAGAATACGGTCATAGTCTGTGTTGACGAAATCGTTGATGTCATCGCTAACTTCCAGGTCCGTGTCTTCCAGCGTTGCGTTTGCCAGAGAGACACGGCCGCCAAACTTCAGGTCTGATGTTAAACCGAATGGCGCCCATGGATACTCGATATCGAACTGTCCGTAGAATTCTTCTACCGCCTCTTCTGTATCGGAGATCTCCAAGTTTTCAAAAATGAAGGCAGAGACTGGAGGGCCGGTGAGCAGGTCACCGAGTGCATATCCATCTGGGTTGATTGCGGTCACGGCGGCAGGATCTAGAATTGAGTCATAGACTTGGACAATCGGAGCGTCGGGATTTGAGTAATCGTACGTGACCGAGATGCCGTCATCCGAATTGTTGATGTCATATTCCCAATATGCGCTGTCTGGATCACGCTCAGAAATGGATTCGTTGAAGCCAGCGTTCCATTCGAGGCTAAACCGTTCGAAATCGCTTTCACCGCCGAGCTGTGTGGTGAAGATCGATTCGATATCTTCGCGCATGTTGAATGTGGCGTCCAACTCGACGCCATAGACAACGCCCTGAACCGGTGTGTTACCAATCGCCAGAGACTCATCGCTGCCAATCTCGCCGAACTGAGCGTCATCAAGGTCATAGATGTGTTGATCGCGTTGCTCGAAATCCGAGAAGGATGAAAACACCGTATTCCAGAAGAAGCTGTGATTATCATTCGGACGGAAATCGAAGCGAAGATTCCCGGATGTGTTCTGCCGCTCGAGGCGATAGAGACGGTAATCTGCCTGTCGAGAGAATAGCCGGTCGCCTTCGCCAATAAAGCGGTTCTCAGTGTTGTCGGTCACTTTATTGTCGTGGAAGAAGCTGCCTGATGCCAAAACACCGAGCTTTCCGTCGAAGAAAACGTCGGAAACGGTCAACTGCGAATTGAAGAGCTCACCACCGCCAAGTTGCTTCACACCGAGGGCAAGCTCGGCATCGATTGAGAGGTCTTCGCCTTTGTCGAACGCACCCGACGTCTCAATGTTGATGAAGCCACCGATGGAGTCCGCTGGCAAGTCCGGCGTAATCGCTTTGACGACTTCGATCGAACCGATGACATCGTTCGGGATGGTATCGAACCGGGTCGCGCCGTTTCCTGCAGACGGAACGGCGACACCATTGAACGCGATAGTGGACAGTCCCGCAGGCGCGCCGCGCACGTTTACGAATCGCGCTTGACCCTGGTCTCTTTCAATTGAAATACCGGCAACACGACCAAGTGCGTCAGCTGCGTTTCTGTCTGGAAAACGTCCAATAGAGTCTGACGCCACAATATTTGAAACATTATCGGCATTGCGCTGACGTGACAAAGCGGCCGCTTCTGAATCGGCGATTGGTGCAAGCACCACGATGGTGTCTTGAACGAGATCGTCGCCGGTGCGAACCATTGCAACATCGAGCGTTTCAACCTGCCCGCCAGCGATCGTCACAGATTGAACCACATCGTCACGACCAACATAGGAGATGACCACATCATACGTGCCCGCGGGCACGCGGCGAAGAGCAAACCGACCTTCGGAGTCGGTTTCGGTCGTCAAATTAAGCGATGGGATTTGAACCGAAGCGCCGCGCAAGAAAGATCCCTGGCCCGCATCTGTCACGACACCATTCACACGACCAATATCCGTTGATTGCGCCGTGGCGGGTACCGTCAAGGCTGAGATTGAGGCGGCAGCCAAGCCACCCAATGCAAGACTTCGAGCAGCGGTTGCAAGCGTTGCTTTCTTAAATAGAGATTTCATGGACTTCCCTCTTGATTGTCCTGGAACGGAGACGTTCAGGGAGGGACGAGTAGTTTCCGCTTCAAAAAGAAAGACGACGGTTAAGCGAAGATTTGTAGAAAATTTCCATCGCCAAACATGAACGAATAGTTAATTTGTCGAAGGAGTGATTAGCCTACTCCCGAAACGCTTGGTTGTGTTGAAAACACAGGCGATTTGTGTGGTTGCGTGTGGCTATTTCGACACAACTTTACTGAAATTTGTCTACTTCGTAATCGTCAGCGTATCCCGCAAAGCGCCGTGATCATCATGCATGCGATAGTCAAGCTGATCGCCGAAAACTGAGATGATCGAATAGCCATATCCTTGATACGTTTTTGCCCATCGAAGGTCTGGTTGGCGAGGGCGGTCAGACAGATTTCCACCTCCGCCTCCGAGTTGAATGTAAATTACGCCGTCCTCTGCGACTGGCATGTCACCGCGCAATGGCCAGGACCTAAGATAGTTGTGATGATGCCCAACCAAAACGAGGTCGACCTTGTGAGCTTCATACAAATCTACAAAGTCCGAAACGAGTTCAGGATATCGTTCAGAAAGCACGGGGTGGTGATGCGTAGCAATCTTCCATTTCGCATCGGACTGGCGAAGTGCGGCGTCAAGCCAAGCACGTTGATCTTCTCGGAAGCTCGGCTGATCCTCGCGCGCCGTCAAATTTGAATCGAGAACGAATATTTCAACATCGCCATAGCGGAAATTATAATACGATCGCGCGGGGCCACGATCCGCGTGATAGCGATCGAACCAAATATAGTCGCTTTCACCATTTCCCATAACTGGAAGCACAGGCAGCTGCGCCATTAAGTGCCCCATGGCGGCAAAATATTCATGCGTCCATTCCACTCTTTGGTCGTGCCGTCCACCATCGGTCAGATCACCGGCATTTATCAAAAAGTGCGGCGTTTCTCGCCAGATCAATTCGGCCAGGTGCGCATTTACGTGGGGGCGTGCTTCAGTGTCTGAAATGGCGGCGAAAATCACCGGATCGCCTGGTTCTACAGCGGTTCGAAACGAGAGAAGGCCAGAATTTAGCTCTTCACCTTCTGAGTCGGTCAGGACAACTCTGTAATAATAGGCCGTATTGGCTTTAAGATCTGTCAGCTGGGTTTTGGTCATACGACCGCTCGAAAGCGGCAACCGCGTTGCGTTTCCAAGGGCTGGGGTCGTGCCCCATTCGATGAGTGTCTCATGTCGGCGATCCGCTTCCCAGCTGAGTTGAATGCTAGATGTGGTTGGCAACGCCACGTGTGGTGCAGCCGTTGTAAAATGGAAGACGCCTCGAAAATGCACCGCCTTTTGAACCAATTCTCGATGGTCTTCGAAACGCGCCGCGATTTCCGCCTGAGATAGTGCGCGATCGTAGAGACCAACCTTTCTAATGAGATTGCCGAGTTCCATATATGGCTCGTTTTCCAGATAAGCGGCGATCTCAAACTCTGTTCCGCTCGGATAAGCGACGGTGGCTTGTCCTGCGTTCTGCGTCGCGACGAGGTCGCCTTGATGATACACTTTCAACGTGTCGCCATCAAAGACGCCGACCAGGTGATGCCAATACCGATCGACGCCACGTTTATAGTCACCGCTTTCCAGGTCCTGTTGGATACGGTTGGTTTTGAGTTCCATGACTGGCGCTGAGATCGAGGCGTCACCCACGCTAAATTGTAGATCGCCTTGCCAGAATCCAAACTGCCAGAGGGCAGGTAGATTGTGGTCCGCATCAAACGCCATTGCTCCTCCACCGACGGGTTGATCGACGTGATAGGTGACCCAGAATTCGATCGTGAAATCTTCTTTGGGCAACTGATCGGATCTCAAAAGGCGACGCTGTCGATCCGTCGCTGTTTGACCGAGCCAATTTCGCGGCGGCGACAGTCTATCTGAAATCGGTGCGGGTAGCGTATCGAACATCGGAACCCCGTTTGAAAGGACTCCCGAGCGGCCCGGCAGAATATAAGTGGGCCAGAACAGCCACTCCTTAATGAGCCCTTGTGGGACAGTTGCAGTGCGTTCCAATTCCGCTTCTAATGGCGCTTCATCATGGCCCGGGTGGGCCAATGCAGGTGTCACGCTCAAAAGTATTCCTGAGACTAAAGAAAGAAGAATTGCGCGCACCGTGACGCCCCCCGTTCGAACTAAGCCGAACTTCGGTACGAAACCGCTGTGACACAGTTGTTACGGTTATACGAAGTCTAGGTGATGGGGCTTCAATGTGTTGAGAATGGTTTCGACGGACTGCGCAACGGGGCTCACGGCGGTGTCGATTCTGAGATCTACGTTTTCCCAAGGCTCATACCGTCGTGTTTGGACCCGGCGCCAGTTGGGCAGAGGATGACCGTCTATGTCGGCTGTGCGGGTTTCGATGCGATTTCGATGCATGTCAGTGTCGGAGCAGATCACTTCAATATTAAACAAAGTCGCGTCGGCGGCCTCAGCGGCACTTTTCCAGAGCTTGCGAGAAGCTTCGACAGGGTTCACTGTATCGGCGATCACATTGCGGCCTAAAAGTAGGTTGCTGCGCGCCACTCCGCATGCAGCTAGGTAGCCTGCATCTTCACATGGATCGATTTTCAGAATGCTTTCGCGCAAGGCAGATTCGATCACATCTACGCGCAAAAAGACAGCGGAGGTCCGGCGGCACAACGCTTTGGCGATGGTCATTTTACCAACCCCAGGTAGCCCTGAAAAGGAAACAAGAACGGGCATGGCTTGAACCCCTCATATCTCTTCCCAGTCGGCGACGAGCAGGCGATTTCGTCAAGCTCAAATCGACGCACACGTCTTGGGATTCTCGAAGGAGTTAGACAAATCTTCTGTTCGTGGCTGTCCTTGTTAAGGAATTTCATCTGGGTGACATGATGAGGATTTAAGACGCCAGCAATCAATCGGGGATTGGTTTTGGTGCCTAATAAGTCGACACGCATTTTTGCAGGGATTGTATGTTCGATCGCCCTCTTTGGCTGTTCGGGTGCGTCGGGGCCGACAGAACGTCAACATCCGGATGATTGGCGTGCTGAGCTACCTCGTCTGGAAATGGGCACAACTGCGTCAGAGGACACGCCTCTGGCGCTTTTTCGTATCAAAACGCGCCAAGACTATTTGGAGCGTATTCTTGGCATCCCGGTCAAAGTCTATCAATCCAGCGACTATAATGGTGTGATCCAGGCGATTTCATCGGGTCAGATCCAAATCGCGTCCATGGGCGGCGGCTCTTATTCTAATGTCGAAGCGCAAATCGGCGAACTAGCTGAAGCGTTTCTGGTGCGGCGCGACTCATATGGGATTTCTGGCTATTATTCGACCATCGTTGTGAAAGCCGAAAGTCCTTATGAGAGTATTGAGGACCTCGAAGGAAAGTCGCTCGCCTATGTCGATTTCAATTCGACCTCTGGGTATATTTACCCGCGCTGGGCAATGCGAAATGAAGGCATTGAGCCTGATACGTTCTTTTCCGAAGCTGCGATGGCGGGTGGGCATCTACAATCAGTGATGGCGCTTTCTAATGGGCAGTTCGACGCGACTGTGGTGCTGGCAAATGGCGGTAATCCGGAAATCGGGTTCGCTGGTGGAACGCTGAAACGACTCCAGTGGCGCGGTATCATAGCGCCTGAGGACTATCGTACGATTTGGCACGCGGGTCCTGTCCCAAATTCGCCATTCGTTATTCGCACAGATGCTCCAAGAGAAATGCGGGACCTGATCAGTGGCGCGCTGGCGGCGATGCCGTTTGAGGAACCCGAGACGTTTAACGACATGGCTCGCCTTCCTGGCACAGCCTATAAAGCAGTCAGCCGCGACTATTACACCGACCTATTCGAAATGCGCACCGAGGAAATCGCGTCGCACCGCAAACGCGCGATTGCTGGAGGAAAGTAAGATCATGGCCTCTCACCTTGCGCGTTCGGTTTATCTTTGGCTCGGGATGTTGGCGTTCTGGGTGTGGTGTTTGAATCCGGCCGAAGCGCAAACCGACACCTTTGTGGTTGAGCCAATTACGGTCGGACTACCTCTCGCGAACCAAACTCAAGACGGCGTTGGTTGTAAATCCAGCGCCGATTTACTTGACCCAGTTGCAAAGTCCTATGCCGAGCTATTGGCAGACCGGTTCAACACGGACGTTACGATTTGCCTGACCGACACGCCCGAAGAGGTCGTGGCGCTCGCGCAAGAGGGCGAGGTTAACTTTGCTTGGGTCACCAAGGAAGCGGCGGCTCCGATTCTTGGCGATTGGAGGCCGGCACTGACGCTTCGGTATGAAAACGGTCTGGGCCGCGTTCCATTTGTTATGTTCACCCTGAAAGGGAGCCAGTCAGTCGGGAACTTATCAGCGCTGCAGGCGAGTGATATCGGATTGATTGACCGCCCGCCCCAAGCGCTCCACATCGATCTCGCCAAGCGTGTTTTGAAGGATTTTAATCTGCTCCGAGACAATGGTGTAGAGCCTATCTCATATCCAACCCACGAAGCCTTATTCGAGGCCGTTGAAACTGAACAGATTCCTGCCGGAATTCTTGAAGCCGGAACCTGGGGGCGCGTTTGTGCCGTGCTCGACCCAGATGCGACTTTCTGCGATCATTTTGAGGTCATGCTCTATGACCGCCAACGCGCGGACATTGGATTCATCCTTCCCACAGATACAGATCGAGAGCGTTTTTATCGCTTGATCGGCGTGCACATTGCGCTGCACCTAGATTTGCCGGCGGCTCACGATTGGTTGCGCCAAGGAGAAGGCTTCGAATTTGAGCCGACTGAGGCCTCGGCAATGAACGAAAAATCAACCGATCGAGCCGTCGCGTTCTAAGCATGTCGGATACGGGAGCCACAACAGCCACGATGGTGCGCGGGATGCCAGGTGGATCTTCGCGAGAGGTCGTTGAGCAATTTGAGACCGACCGCCAGGCCATGCTCCGACGTCGGCGTATGGGATTTGCCTTCGGTTTTTTGGGTATTGGCGCATTATTCCTTTGGTCTTTCACGATCTCTGAGGTTATCGGCACGCCGCATAGTTCTGACCCATTATCGAGGCTGGGCGACTTTCTTGCGCGAATGAACCCAAATCTCAGAACCGAAACCCTGCTCGAAGACGCAACGACAGAAGGATCGTTCCTGAGTTGGTTCTACGGTTGGCAATTGTGGTTCTCTGCACTGTGGGAGACTCTACAAATCGCAATCATAGCGTCAGTATTGGGGGCCATTTTTGCGGTACCAATCGCGATGATGATGTCCCGCAATCTGATGCCGATTGCGTGGGTACGTTTTTTCCTGCGTCGTCTACTTGAGGCAATTCGTACGCTACCGGACTTGATCGTGGCGCTGATCCTTGTTGCCGCCTTCGGAGTCGGACCGCTCGCGGGTATTATTACCATTACCCTCTCGACCACTGCGCGTCTCGGAAAGCTTTATTCCGAGGTGAATGAGAACGCCGACATGCGCCAACTCGAAGGCGTGAAATCTACAGGTGCGGGATGGTGGAGCCAGGTTCGGTACGGCATTTTTCCACAGGTTGTTCCAAACTATGCCTCATACGCGATGCTCAAGTTTGAGGGCAATATTGGCGCGGCGGCGGCGCTCGGGATCATTGGGGCTGGCGGCATTGGGATCGAATTGTCTCGCGCGATTACCTACACGCTCTTTGCGGATTACCTCGCAATCTTACTGCTGATGACCTGCATGATTTTTGTCATCGACATGCTGTCTGAGTGGATCCGTCACCGTTTGATCGGCGTCTCAGCGAGCGGAGCCATCTAATGACCAGTGCGTCGCAAGCCTCGATGATAGAAGACGCCGAAGCGTTGGTCCCAGGCCTTGTGAAACGTACACTGCTAGATCGCCTGCGCTCAGTGGCGCCGTTTTTGGTCGGTCTCTCGGTCTTTGTTTGGATTTGCATTGATATCGATATCTCTCCTGCGACCTTTTTGGCAGGCTTCGAGAAACTTGGAAACTTTCTTGGGAACATGTTCCCACCGAGTTCTGGTGGTCAAACGCCCAGAATTCTCAACGCGCTCCTCGAAACGTTCGGGATGGCATTTGCGGGAACGTTCTTGGGCGTGATCTTCGCCGTCCCGCTCGGTATTATTGGGGCGAAAAACATTGTTTCATTCGGGCCCGTGCATTTCATCATCCGTCGGATCTTTGACTTTTTCAGAGGCATTCCGGCGCTGATCTGGGCGCTTATCCTGGTTACGGCTTTTGGGTTAGGGCCATTCGCAGGCGTCATTGCGCTTGCGCTCGCAGATATCCCGGTTCTGTCCAAGCTCTATGCAGAAGCCATCGAAAATGTCGATCGCAAGCCGATTGAAGGTTTACGTGCCGCAGGCTGTGGGCGGCTGGATGTCATCCGCTATGGTGTCGCTCCTCAAGTCACACCGGTGATTTTGAGCCAAGCGCTCTATTATCTGGAATCTAATTTCCGGAATGCTGCTATCCTCGGCGTGGTCGGAGCGGGCGGGATTGGGTTTGAGCTTGAAGAACGGATCCGTATCTTCGCGTTTGACGAAGTCGCCTTCATCATTTTGCTTTTTATGATTGCTGTCGCCTTTTTGGATACGATTTCGGGTCATCTGAGAGGCAAGCTCGCCTAAATGACGCAATTCTCGCGCGTCCACTTTTTGTAAGTTGCAACTGCTCTTTTTTCTGCGCTGCCCGGCAGGCTCGCTGTCATCGCGCCCCATCGCGCACCATGCGCTGCAGCTTCCTCGATTGGGGCACCTGATGCGAGGGCATCTAGAACGCCTGCAGCAAAGGAATCGCCAGCGCCTGTTGCGTCGACTTGTTGAACGCCGATGCTTTCGAAGACGGAGTGTTCTGTTGCACGAAAGACTTCTCCGCCGCGTGGACCATCCGTCACGATCACAGCTTGGAGCCGACGGGTACACGCCTTGCGACCATGATGAAAGGCGTTTGGATAAAGGTCAGCTCCGATTAAGTCGTCTTTTGATCCGATCAAGACGTCTGCTGGTATCGAGTCTACCGCCTTGGATTGCGGCCAGTGTGCGACGATCGGAACCGATTCAAGCTCTGCTAATCCTTCGAAGCCCTTAAAGAGTGCGCGAAGAAATAGCCCATCTGGGCGATGGACCTGGACGGGCCCGATTTGAATCTCACCGATGTTTTGCTTCATCATGCGGCGGATGGAGCGGTCTAGATTCGGATCAGAATGCTCGAACATAATCGTGCGTTCGCCACTCGGCTCTATCAAGATCAGCGTTGTTCCGTTCGGTAGATCCGCGCGCTTAAGAAAGGAATAGTCGATACCAATCGCAGACAGTGCGTTTTCGATTTGATCGCTAACAGGTGAGTTAGGGATCACGCCCCAAACAGCCGCATCATGTCCGGCATTGACCAGGCAAGCGGCTGCATTCGCCGCGCCGCCGCCCAGCCTACCTTCGCGCAGGCCTGCTTGCTCAGGTTGCGGGCGAAATGCCAATATTCGACGTCCGGAATCGAGCGGTTGATCCAGCCAAACCGGGCAATCCCAGCCGACTGATCCAAAAACTAAAAATCGCGCCATTTATCGAGCCTTTTTCGCTTGCCAAGTGAGGCGCATCTCGCTTTTAAGTCCCTTTAGTAGGGACGCAGATTTTGACATATCTGGAATTTGTCCGCCTTCAGGTTTCGACAAGGCTACCCGAAGATCGCAACATTCGTGCGTCACTGATTTTGCTTTGCGGGATTTTTTTCGGCAGCGGTATGGCTGTCTGCATTCGTTTCCTTGGCGACGACTTTTCACCGTTCCAAATCGTCTTCATTCGGAGCTGTGTGATCCTTTCAGTACTGTTACCTCTTATGCTGCGTACAGGGTTCTCAATATTGAAGACGGATCGTCCAGTGATGATCTTTGTTCGCGCTGTTTCAGGTTTCGCTGGCCAGGTTTTCGGTGTTCTGGCAATCATCAATCTTCCGCTAGCGGAAGCGCAAGCGCTCGGCTTCTCTCGAGCCTTCATGATTGCACTGCTCGGGCTGATATTTTTGAACGAAGAAATCACCAAGCTACGCTGGTTTGCAATTATTCTGGGCTTTGTGGGGGTTGTCGTGATCGCTCAGCCGCAAACGGGCTTAAATGGCTTTGCGCTCTATGCGCTAGCCAGTGCGTTTTGTTTCTCAATCAGTACGATCATGGTCAAAATATTGGTCGCGACACATTCGCGTCAGACATTGATGACCCATGGCGCGCTCTTCCAATGTTTGTTTGCAAGCATTCCGACACTGTTTGTATTCCAAACTCCGCAATCGAGTGACCTCATCTGGTTCGTCTTGATGGGGGTGATTGCTTTGTGCGTGCAGCCGATCAATCTGCTGGCCTATCGCATCGGCGATGTCAGTCGTCTTGCACCGGTCGACTTTACCAGATTGATTACAGCCACTCTGCTGGGGTTTTTCATCTTTCAGGAAGTGCCAAGCTACATTTTTTGGCTCGGCGCGGTCATGATTATAGGTGCGAACCTCTTGGTTCTACGGCAAAAAAATGCGCCAGCATCGAAATAAAGAGTCCTAACAAATCGGCGTACTGTCACATTAGTTTGACTAAAATCCACAGGCTAATTGTGGTTTATTCTATGCAACAATTTGGAGCGAGGGGCGGGATAGTTGCTAGAGATAAATTCGCTTACGAAATCGTTCGGTGCCGTGAAGGCATTGGATAATGTGTCTCTGAAATTCGATACGGGTGAAATGGTCGCGGTCATCGGTCGATCCGGTGCGGGAAAATCAACGCTGCTGAGATGCATCAACATGCTTGAAGCCCCAAGCCAGGGCGAAATCACGAATGACGAGCTAAACGTATCGGCGCTGAAGGGAAAAAAGCTGAATGAGTGGCGCGCGCGTTGTGCGATGATTTTTCAGCAGTTCAACTTAGTTCCACGGCTTGATGTTCTGACCAATGTAATGGTCGGATCGCTATGTGGGCGGCCGTTTTGGGCCTCTATGTTCAAATACTTCCCAGCTGAATATCGCGCCAAAGCCGTAATCGAGTTGAACAAGCTCGGTATGAAAGATCAGGCGTTGCAGCGCGCAGGGACTTTATCCGGCGGTCAACAGCAAAGGGTCGCGATTTCTCGCGCAATGATGCAAGATCCAAATATCCTATTAGCTGACGAACCTGTAGCATCGCTGGACCCGCGCAACACACATGCGGTGATGTCGACGCTTCGTGAGATTAATACAGAGCGCGGCATCACCGTATTGGTCAATCTCCATTCGATTGATATTGCACGTGAATACTGTTGCCGTGTGATCGGGCTTCGCGACGGCAAAGTCGTCTTCGACGGCGCAATGAGCGAACTGACAGATCAAGCATTGGAAACAATTTATGACGGTGACGCGTCGGAAGAGCTTATCAAGCCGACATTGGTGCCTATCACAGAGCCACCGGTTGTGGGGAGTGCGGCGTGAGCATGTTGCTCGCGGATCATCCGCTTGAAACCGGCTACGAATACTTCGCCAGTCAGCGGGTCCCTGATGATCCTGATGCGCCAAAAGGATATCCACCGGGCGGTGCACCGTTCATCGCACCAGGCGGATCTGTACGAGACTCCGTTCTCGGCCCTTGGACGCGTATTGGAGCGCGTACGTCTTTGAGCGAGACGATATTTGGAGCTTATAGCTACATCGTGAATGATAGCTCAATTGCTTATGCGCGGGTCGGAAAGTTCTGCTCGATTGCACGCCAAACACGGATCAATCCAGGCAACCACCCCACTTGGCGCGCCGCCCAGCATCATTTCTCTTACAGAGCGGTATCTTACGAGCTTGGCGAGGAAGATGATTATGATTTCTTCCAATGGCGGCGAGACCACCAAGTCGATATTGGCCATGATGTCTGGGTCGGGCATGGCGCAACGATTCTACCGGGCGTAAAAGTTGGAACAGGCGCCGTCGTCGGGGCGGGTGCTGTGGTCTCCAAAGATGTGCCGCCATTCACCATTGTGGCTGGTGTTCCTGCAAAGCCTATTCGAGAGAGGTTTCCGCAAAAGGTTCAACAAGGCCTTCTCGACCTCGCCTGGTGGGATTGGGAGCACGATAAACTCGCTGTCGCACTCGCCGACTTTCGTGAACTTGAAGCTGAAGCCTTCGTGCAAAAGTACCAATAATCGAGTAGATTGAGCGCGCATGACGGGAACGCTAATCTTCGTTGTCGGCCCATCAGGCGTTGGGAAGGATACGCTGCTCGACGGCGCGCGTGTCGCATTCTCGAAAGATCCCCGGGTGCATTTCTTGCGGAGGGATATTACCAGACCTGCATCAGCGGGAGGCGAAGACCATAATCCAGTTACCGTAGAGCAGTTTGAGGCTAATCGAGCCATCGGTGCCTATGCTCTGACGTGGGACGCTCATGATCTGCGATATGGTTTGCCGAAATCAGAACTTGCACCCTTAGAGCGTGGAACGAGCGTGATCGCAAATGGCTCAAGGTCAGTGCTCGAACTCGCGCGAAATCAGTTTGATCGTTTGGCTATCATTTCGGTCATGGCGGAGGAAACCCTGCTCAGATCCAGGTTAATGCAACGCGGGCGGGAAACCCAAAAAGATATTGAGCAAAGGATTGCCCGCGCCACTGCATTTCAAGTCGCTGGCGATAATGTAACGACCTTCCTAAACAACGATAGCGTCGAGGTTGGAATTGCCCGATTTTCGCGACTGATCGAAAATTTGCATAAGAACCCTATGGACGCAGATCTTTAAGCAGGTTGCTCAGCCAAAGTCGGGAAAACTGCGCGTTCTATAATGTTAAACGGGGCGCAACGATCAACTTGTCTGTATACGGCTATTCCATCCACCTTATGAGGTTTGGCGATGACGCAACTGAAATGTTCAGTCAGTAGGCTGAGCATTTTGTCGCGCGTGTTGTCCGACACAATGCGGCTTGAAAGGGTCATATGCCAACGAAACTCATCGAAGATGTAAGGATAGCCCCACTCGAGCAAACGTGCATCTTGCTCAGAGGATAAGTTGGCTTTGCGGCGGCGCTCAATATCACTCTGTTTTATGGGCGCGCGGAAGCGATCAAAATCTTTCACACACGCTTCATGAAGCGCTCTCATGGCTTCAACATTACTCGTCAGTTGGAGTGCCAGAAACTGACCCAGGGGTTTTACGGCAAGATCGACATCGAAAGCGCTTTGGGATCGCGAAAAGGCCTCAAGTCGATCAAGCAGTGTTTCTTCAGTCTCGCCGGCCTTTAGCTCGAAAGGCGCTTTCATTGTTGCGTGGAATCCATAATGCGCAGGTGAACTGGTGAGCCGGTCCATATCGCCAATCGCAAAGTTTGGATAATCTGGTCGCGTTAGGTTCTCGCCCGTATAAGCGTCTCGCCCCAGCCATTCCGACCCCAATGCCCAAAGCGGGTCATCGGCGGGTGGCGCGTAGTAGATCGCGTATCGGGCTGAAGTTTTCATGCAGCGCGGCGTCCTTTAGACCAGACTTCCTTGATAACCGGCCAGTGCCCCGGCTGATAGCTGACGCGGACGAAGTCGGCGCGCTTTCCGGCTTCCAGGGTTCCTCGATCATTCAAATTTGCCATTTTCGCAGGCTCTGCTGTAACAGTTCCGATGGCCTTTTCGAGCGGCCACGAAAATGGTCCTTCGGCGAGCATAAACGCTGCCCTTATCATTGAAAGTGGCACATAATCCGAGCACAGAGCATCCAAATGACCCGCTTCAGCCACTTTGCGCGCTGAAGCATTGTCCCCATGAGACTTGCCGCGAACAAAGTTGGGTCCGCCCATAACGGTGATCATATTGTTCGCTTTTGCGGTCTCGGCTGCTTCGTATGATACGGGGAACTCTGCGATTTGGCATCCGAGTCCGACCGCGGTCTCGATATGATCAGCAGTCGCATCATCGTGGCTCGCCACTGGGATGTTATGATCGCGCCCGAATTCAGCGATCAGCCGCCGACGGGCATCTGCGCCGTCCAGATCGCGCCAGGACATAGAGGCTTGAAGGTTGGCTTCAATTTCTTCGATTGTCCGGCCACGCTTTAGCATCTTTTGTTTCCAAGCCTCAAGTGACCCGGATTGCCGATTGCCTCCTGGTGTATGGTCCATAACGGAGAGCATCTTCAAGCGCTTGGTGCCAAGGTATGGAGAGACAAGTGCTTCAATCTCCGGGTTCGTAACCTCACACCGCAGATGAAGCAGATGGTCGATCCGAAGCGCATGCGCATCTTCCGCTTCGTCCATCCCGCGCATCATGACCGTCAGAGCTTCACCTCGATCGAGGCCGTTTTTCTGGCCACTCAGCGACAAGCTATCAAACACAGTCGTGACACCTGCCGTCGCCATTTGCCCATCATGCGCGAGCGCGGCCCCGGCAGAATCCCATTGCGCGCCCGGGCGAGGCATCAAGTGCTTTTCCAGATTGTCGGTATGGATGTCGATCAGTCCGGGAATAATTAAATCACCTTCGGCGTCGAAGGCATTTGCAGCGCTGCCATTTCCCACGGAGGTAATTGTGTCGCCGTCAAAGGTCATCGCGCCCTCGACGACGCCTTGCGGCGTTACAATGCGGGCATTCTCAAAAGCTCGGATGGTCATCTTAGGCAGGCTCGCGCACAGCGAAGTCTGAGACTTCGAAGAAACGTGTTGCAACCGCTTCGCGGACAGCCTCATCATGGAAAATCCCGATTAGAGCTGCGCCATTTCCGAGCGCGCGTTCGATCAGCTTGATCACCCGTTCGCGGTTGGCCGCATCCAAGGAAGCCGTTGGCTCATCGAGCAGCATAACGGGGAAATCCAAGACGAATGAGCGGGCAATGTTTACACGCTGTTGCTCGCCGCCAGAGAATGTCGCCGGCGGTAATGCCCAGTGAGCCTTTGGCAGTTGCAACATATCCAGCATGAAAGACGCCCGATCTTCAGCCTCTTTTGCATCGACGCCGTTGTCGAGCATGGGTTGCATGACAAGATCGAGTGTCGAGATGCGTGGGATCACTCGCAGAAACTGACTGACATAGCCAAGCGTGCGACGGCGAATATCAAGCAGCTGGAAAGGAGGGGCGGTAGTGATGTCCACCATTTTGCCTTCATGCAAAACGCGCACAGCGCCACCAGTTGGCAAATAGTTGCCGTATATAGAGCGCATGAGCGTTGACTTCCCGACGCCTGATACACCGGCAAGGACAACGCACTCACCACTTTTTACAGAAAGGTCGAGGCGCTCGAAGACTGGAATTTTTGCTGCATCCGCATTGTGCAAGATGAAGTGCTTTTCCAGGTTTTCGATCTCGATGAAAACTTGTCCCGACATTGAGAACGTTCCTAGCTCTAGGTTAAATTTGGAGGACGGCTGACACCAGAAGCTGCGTGTAAGCATGCTGAGGGTCGTCCAAAACTTGATCGGTTAGGCCCGTTTCAACAACGTACCCATTCTTCATGACCATCAAACGGTCTGCGAGCAGGCGCGCGACGGCGAGGTCGTGCGTAACCACGATCACAGCAAGCTGCGAGCGACGCACCAGGTGGCGCAAAAGGTCGAGTAAACGTGCCTGAACGGAGACGTCTAGGCCGCCAGTTGGCTCGTCCATGAACACAAGGCGTGGGCCATGAACAAGATTGCGCGCGATCTGAATGCGCTGCTGCATGCCGCCTGAGAAATTACGCGGATTGTCGTCGATGCGGGCAATATCAAGCTCGACGCGGTTCAACCACGTGATCGTGTCTTCTCGCATGTTGCCATAGTGCCGGTTGCCAAGGTTCATTAGCGGTTCTGCAACATTGGCACCTGCGGAAACCCGCATGCGCAAACCGTCGCGCGGGTTTTGGTGAACGAAGCCGAGTTCTTCCCTTTGTACACGACGACGATCGGCTTCTGAGAGGCCGAACATGTCTGTTAGACCGCGTTTCTTGGTTGCGAATTCAACTGTCCCTGAGGTGGGGTTTAGATGCCCTGAGATGCAATTAAGCAGGGTCGACTTGCCCGATCCGGACTCACCAACGATTCCAAGCACCTCGCCCGGAAACAAATCAAAGCTGACATCTTTGCACCCGGTGATCAAACCATATTTCTTGGTCACATTTGTTGCGCGCATGATCGGCGCATCGGGCACGAGATTGAGAGGGCGTTCTTCGGTGGCAAGCGCGGTCATGCCATTACCTCCTGTGTTTCGTTTGAGACGTCGTCTGCGATTTCGCTGAGCTCATGACCGGCGTGCGGGCCAACATGGCCCTGAGCACGACGCTCGGCGCAATAATCACTGTCTGAGCAGACGAACATCCGATTGTTGTCATCGTCTAAGACGACCTCGTCCATGTAACTATGTTTGGCGCCGCAAAGACCGCAAACTTCGTCCCAAGACTGCACTTCGAAAGGATAGTCTTCAAAGCCGAGGCTTTCGACCTTGGTGAAAGGTGGAACGGCATAGATCCGCTTTTCACGTCCCGCCCCAAACAAGTGAAGCGCCGGGCTATTGTGCAGTTTTGGGTTATCGAATTTTGGGATCGGCGAAGGTGACATAACATAGCGATCGTCCACCATGACCGGGTAGCCCGCGGTTGCGGCGATACGGCCAAAATTGGAAATGTTTTCATACAACTTCACGTATTGCAGCCCGTACTCTTCATAAGCATGCATTGCGCGCGTTTCGGTTTCGCGAGCTTCCAGATTTCTGAGCGGTTCAGGCTGAGGAACCTGAAACACCAGGATTTGTCCTTCAACCAAGGGTTTCTCCGGGATTCGGTGGCGGCTTTGGATGATAGATGCGTCGCCGGTATGTTCAGTTGTCGCGACACCGCCAACTTTAGCGAAGAACCTGCGGATCGACACCGCGTTGGTCGTGTCATCTGCGCCTTGGTCAATACACTTGAAAACATCGTTCGGACCAATCAAGCTGGCGGTGATCTGAATTCCGCCTGTTCCCCATCCATAGGGCACTGGCATTTCGCGAGAGCCAAATGGAACTTGGTATCCAGGGATTGCAACCGCCTTGAGAATGGCGCGTCGGATCATGCGTTTTGTTTGCTCGTCAAGATAAGCGAAATTATAGTCTGCGAGGCCGGGGCCGGCATTAGCAGACTGTGTCTGAGCCTGTGTCATTATTCAGCAGCTTCCTTTGCAGCTTGACGTTCCGCCCACTCTTCACGCTGCTTCCGCACGAACTGAAGGCTCGCCTGGAAATCGACATAGTGTGGCAGTTTCAGATGTTGGACGAAGCCGGACGCTTCGACATTGTCGCAATGGTAGAGCACAAACTCTTCATCGTGCGCGGCGAATTCTGGCTTCTCGCCCTCCGCTGGGCGGTTCTTCAGCGCTCGGTCAACGATCGCCATAGACATGGTTTTGCGCTCATTGTGTCCGAAGGTGAGACCATATCCGCGCGCATAGCGTGGTGGTTCTTCACCGATCGAACGAGAGTTGGAAATCATTTGACATTCGGTGACTGTGATCTGACCGATCGCGATGGGAAATCCCAGCTCTTCGGGAATGAACTCCACATCCACGTCGCCCATTCGAATTTCACCACAGAGCGGGTGTGTGCCGCCCCAACCGCGTTGTGTCGAATAGGCGAGGGACAGGAGGAACCCTTCGTCCCCACGCGCCAGCGACTGCAATCTTTGATCGCGGTCAGCGGGGAAACTCATTGGCTCACGCGTGAGGTCGAAGGGGTCCGTCTCGTTTTCATTTGCGGCCGCAACTTCGTGCTCAAGCAGATCTTCGTGTGCGAACACGTCTTCAATGTTCGGAAGCTGCTCAGGAAGATGCTCGTCGTCGAGTTCTGTGCGATCGAGCGGCGTTTCGCCATTGGCCATCAATTGAAAATCTAGCAGGCGGTGGGTGTAATCGAAGGTAGGTCCTAAGACTTGACCGCCTGGAATGTCTTTAAACGCTGCCGAAACACGGCGTTCGACACGCATCTCACGAGTATTAATCGCCTCGCTGACTCCAAACCGAGCAAGCGTCGTACGGTACGCACGAAGCAGGAAGATCGCCTCGCCAATATCTCCGCGCGACTGCTTTACCGCGAGCGCCGCCAGATCGCGATCGTAGCACGAGCCTTCCGCCATAACGCGGTCGACGGCCAGCGATAGCTGTTCACGGATTTGTTCGGAGTCGATCTCGGGAATGGAGACATCGCCGCGACGGTCTTCCGCCAAGAGATTGTGAGCGTTTGTAATAGCGCGCTCTCCGCCTTTTACTGCAACATAAGCCATATGCGAGATCCCCTAGGCCGGCATTGTTCTGGTTGTGCGGGGCAGGCCGATGACCTGATTGCCCGCTGTGAGGTAGCAATCCACGCCGAGCTGGAAGTCTGCGACGTTTTCTGCGCGGGCATTCCAGAAGTTCTCTGGCATTGAATTCGGATGAATCGTCTCTTGCGTTTCGATGCCCGGGCCATTGAGTGTAATCGCCGGGCCCGTCTCAAGCGATGAGAGCTGGATGACGAGACTCGTCGATGTGTCCGGGTATTTTGCGTCGCCAGGATGGAACTCGTCGATGCTTGGCCAGACATCACCCTCTTGAAGAAAGGCAAAGGCGGCTTCATTCGGTACGGTCGTAATAGGGGCAGAGCAATGGAATCTGAGCCATGACACAATGCTGTCAGTCTGCAAGGCTGGGCTTAGATAGATAGGGGTGTCAAAGTCCATGAGAGTCAGCGCCAACCCAGCAGAAGCAGGGTTGAGTGGTGCAGGTGCCGGCGGAACATCCAGGGCGTAAATGCGGCCAGGATGAGAAATCGCGTCTAGAACTTTACGAAAGCAAGACTGCGCGTCGAGAACCGGGTCGTCGAAGCCAGGTGTGACCTGTGATAAATCAAGCGTCTGTGTCATTTTTTGTCTTCCCGGGTACGGACCATCGTGAAGAAATTCACGCGGGTCGCGGCGACTTTTGAAGCGCGCTCCGCTTCACGGTCGTCAATTTGCCTCTGAAGCGGCTCGATCAGAGCCGCGAAAGCTTTGTCGTGATGTGTTTCTGACTGGAGCAGAGCGTCTGCTTTCGCCGCGATCAAAGCGTGCTCAAGGTTTCGACCGGCAATGTAAGAAACGCCCGTTTCGCCTTCTGCCAGCCGAACGGCGCATCGCGTCACCGTCATTTCGCCCAAATTGAATTGCCCTCCAGCGCTTCCGGCCCGACCCCTGACCATGACCAGTCCGCGTTCGGGCTTGCGGATAATCTCGCAAGGCACTTCGTTGAGCCCCAGCGCACTATTCCAGGCGCTTTCGACGTTCACAGGGTCACTACAGGCGAGGATCTTCATCCAGGATTGCCGGGCAGCATTAGCGTCGTTTGGAAGTGTGTCAGTTTCGACAAATTTTTCGTTCATGGCGTTTTGAGTGTTGCGAGCTTTGAGTAAAAACGATAGTTAGTGAGTAATAAAAATATTCAGGAACGGGCGTAAAAGCAATACAAAATTCTGTGACGAATTTATAAATAAGGAAAAATTTGTCTAAAAGCAGTATAAAGGGAAATAAAAAAACCTTTTTAGGAGCGAAGAATTGCCAAATAGAATTTGGGAACGGGTTTCAAGCCAAATAGAAGAAAGTATTCGTAAGTACGAATACGCACCTGGGGACAAGCTTCCAACAGAAGCGGAGTTTTCTCGCCAGTTTATGGTAAATCGCCATACTTTGCGGCGTGCGCTTTCTCATTTGCAGGAGATTGGACTGGTCGAAAGTACGCAAGGGCGCGGGAGCTATGTGCGTCGCCCGGCGATTCGGTATACAATCGGCAAAAGGACGCGGTTTTCAGATCAGCTGACCAATCATTCAATCAAAGCCTGCACCAAGACGCGACAAGTCTTGGTCAAAGGCGCGACCCGGGATGTTGCGAAAGCCCTGGATATTCCAATCGGTAATAAGGTGATTGTGGTCAGTCGGATCGGATACGCGGGCGACTTGCCTATTTCAATGGCGACTCATCACTTCGACTTTCATCGATTTCCAACGTTTCAAAAGATCTACCCGGAACACAAAAGCATTACACAGACGCTGATCCACTGCGGTGTTCTAGACTTTACTCGCAAGTGGACCCAGGTGCGCTCGCGTCTTCCCGGGCCGGAAGAATGCGAACACCTGAACATCCCCAAGCATGTCCCATTGATTGTTACAAAATCCTTGAACGTCGATCCGCTTGGCAAACCACTTGAGTATGGCGACGCTGTCTTCGCATCCGATCGAATGGAACTGGATATTGCGAGCACGGACGACGCGAAACGCTACGACGACTAGACTTTCGAACACAGGACTTTCCATGGATACCCGAATCACGAATGCGAAAATTGTAACAGCTGCAGATGTCGTGGACGGCTCGCTGGCTGTCGTTGACGGTAAGATTGAAGCGTTTGAGCCGAATGGTTCTGGCGTCGATTTTGATGGGGATTACCTAATCCCAGGCTTGGTCGACATTCATACCGACAACTTGGAGAAGCATTTCTATCCTCGACCTGGCGTGGATTGGGACGCTCAGTCGGCAGCGATTATTCACGACGGGCAATGCGTGTCCGTTGGCATTACGACCGTGTTTGACAGCCTTTCAGTTGGATCCTGGTCTGACAATGAAGCGCGGCACCTTGAGAACATGCTGAAGCTTGTGGAGGGCCTGGAAGTCGCTGATCAGAAGAAGCAGCTTAAAGGCAGCCACTTGCTCCATTGGCGCTGCGAGACCTCGAGCCCGGTTCTAGAAGACTTGATGAGCAAGCTTGTTCCACATCGGATGACGCACTTGCTATCCGTTATGGATCACACGCCAGGTCAAAGACAATATCCAGACATCGAAAAGCACAAAGCGCGCTGGAAAGCGCATCTCGGTCTAACTGATGACGAAGTTGAGGCGCGGGTTGCTAATGCTCAAGAAAAGCAGGCCAAGTATACGCCTATGAACCGTGAGGCTGTGGACCGCATCGCCAAGGAACGCGATCTTAAACTGGCAAGCCATGACGATCAGCTGCCGGAACACATTGAGCAAGCGGTTGAAATAGATGCAACGATTGCCGAGTTTCCGACCACGTTAGAGGCGGCCAGGCTCGCCAAAGAGCACGACATGACTGTCGTGATGGGCGCGCCCAACCTAATGCGAGGCGGGTCCTATTCCGGCAATGCGTCAGCGGCAGACATCGCGAATGAAGGGCTGCTTGATGCTTTTGCATCTGATTATGTGCCAAGATCGATGATCGAAGCAGCGTTCCGCCTCACACTCGAGCCGTTTAATTGGTCGTTGCCTGCTGCGATTGCCACCGTAACATCAAACCCGGCGGTGAGTGTCGGACTGACTGATCGCGGCGAGATCCAAGAGGGCCTGCGCGCAGATTTTGTAAGAGTGCAAGTGAAAGAGGGGCGTCCATTGATAAAGGGCGTTTGGGTTGAAGGGGAGCGTGTGGGGTAACCCTCATATGAAGCGAGATGCCGCAATCATGGCGCATCGTCACTTACAATACGTGGAAGTGCGATGGACTATACCGTGATCGTTTAGAGTGGATGGCACATGGGCTGAGCGCCCTTGCGCCCGATATTGTATGTTTGCAAGAGGCCTTTGAGTGTCTTGAGGCAAACGTCGATACTGTAGCGACACTCGCCAAACGCCTCGGCTTGCGCGTGCATGTGCTTCGGTCGCGAGAAAAGATCAGATCTTTTCAAGGCAAAGATCATCGGTCATGGTCCAACCTTGCCATCCTATCGAATGCCACCCTGAAAGAGCGGCGAGATGTAAAGCTCGTATCGCACTCTTTAGACCCGGATCGTTGGGCGCTCCGTCTTAATTTGGATTTTGATCCAGGTGTTTCGGTAAGCGTGGTGAATACTCACTTCACGCATATTCGTGGCACATCAGGGATACTTGGCCGGCGAGCTCAGGCCAGGCAACTTGCCGATCGCCTTCGCGTTGAAACAGATCCAACCATATTTTGCGGCGATCTTAATGCGGTTTGGGGCTCTGAGGACTTGGAGGCTCTTGTAGAACTTGATTGGGCGGAACCCGTGGAAGAGGATCCAGGCGGCACGTTCATCGGCGAACGCGTTGGCTCGATTCCAGACCCGCGGCGCATCGATCACATACAGGTCAAGTCGGGCAAACATCTAAAGGCCCGGCTCAAGAGGCGGTTTCCTGCTCTCCTTTCTCCTTGCGGCCCGCATGGCGAGTATCCAAGCGATCACGCCGCGCTGGTCGCCGATATCTCGGTCGAGGCCGCGTGATGGCAGACGGAACAGGCATCGCATCCAACGTGCAAAATCGCGCTAAGCGAAAACGCCCGGTCAATTGGCGCGAAGTGATCGGATTGTGCGCATATTATTGGGGGCAGCAAAAGGCGCTGCTAGGCACGGTTCTCGGTGTAATCGTGATTCAGATATTGATCGACCTCACCATTCCGATCAGTTCTGGCTTGCTTGTCGACCGCGTGATCGCCGCGTTGAATGAGACAGCAACCTTTGGACCTGCCTATCAGGCTCTCTTTATGTTGTCGGGCGCGACAGTTGCCTTTCATCTGTTTCGTTGGATTCGGTTTCATCTGCTGCATCAGTTTTTGACCAAATCCATGGATCACTTGCTGCGCGATGGCTTCGGTCAAGTTCAGCGGTTTTCGGCGGACTGGCATGCCACGACATTTGCGGGCGCGACCGTTCGCAAGCTCACTCGTGGAAAATGGGCGTTCGATTCTATGACGACCATTTTGTGGAATAATTTCTTCCCCATCTTCCTGAGCATTGTCGGGCTGACTGCCCTCATCGCTTATCGGTTTCCCTTGATCGGCCTGATGTTCGCGGCAGTCGTTATCTTCTATACGATTACGGCTGCGATCATCGCGACGTATTACGTGCGCCCCATGAATATCAAGGCGGCGACATCGGACAGCGCGATCGGCGCGTCGATGGCTGACACGATTATGAATAATCCCGCTGTCAGCGCATTTGGTGCAGCGGACCGCGAGGATCACAGGTTCTTTGGTCTGACAGAACGTTGGCGTGACTTTTGCCGGGTCGCCTGGAACCGCGGCGCCGATATGTTCTTCATTCAGAAGATCATCTGGGCTGTGCTTCAGTTTTTTATGGTGCTTGCCTTTATTGAGATGGTGCGATCCGGACGCGCAACACCTGGCGATGTCACCTTCATTCTGACGGCGAACATTTTGGTCGGCTCCTATCTCCGAGCGATTGGCGATCACATTCGGATGCTGCAGCAAAGTTTTAGCGAGATCGCGGATATCGTCGATATCGTTCAAAGCCCGCTTCAGATTGCCGATGTTCCAGGCGCTCAGCCGCTCAAGGCTGATTTGGGACGGATCGATTTTGAAAGAGTCAGCTTTGGCTATGAAGATGGTGCTTCTCAGCTTTATCAAGACTTCTCTTTGTCGATTGCTGCGGGTGAGGTCGTTGGCCTGGTTGGGCCATCTGGCTCAGGAAAATCAACCTTTGTAAAACTGATCCAGCGCCTTTACGATGTTAATGGCGGAGCAATCCGGATCGATGGCAGTGATATTTCGCAAGTCGCGCAAGCGTCCCTGCGCCAGTCGATTGCCTTGGTGCCGCAGGACCCGCATCTGTTTCACCGATCGCTTGCGGAAAATATCGCCTATGCGCGTCCAGATGCGACGCGCGAAGAAATCAAGGAAGCGGCGCGCCGAGCCTATGCCGATGAATTCATCGATGCGCTTCCTTTGGGCTACGAGACTTTGGTCGGCGAGCGGGGGGTTAAACTCTCTGGCGGTGAGCGCCAGCGCGTTGCCATCGCTCGCGCTTTTTTGGCCGATGCGCCAATTGTGATTTTTGACGAGGCAACCTCTAGCCTCGACACAATCACTGAGCATCACATCCAAGATGCGATGGCAGAGCTTATGAAAGGGCGCACAACGATTATCATTGCGCACCGGCTCTCAACGGTTCGCGACGTAGATCGCATTCTGGTTTTCGACAAAGGCAGCATTGTTGAGCAAGGCGATCATCAGTCGCTGATAAAGATTGCCAATGGTCGCTATCGTGCGCTGTACCAATTGCAGCAAGATAGAGCATCGACCGAGCTATGAGTGCCGAGCCCCAAACTGCAGTATCGACGCGCGGACCTTTGCGACCGTATCCCAGGCTGAAAACCAGCGCTTGGGATATGTTTGCATTGCTGGGCCAATATTGGATGCGCCGCCCAGTCAACTTTGGCCTGTCTATGTTGATCATTGTCGGCATGGTGGCGGCAGATATCGCCATGCCAATGGCAGCGGGCGCGATGGTCGACCGGATTGTTGAAGCCATTGTGGGTGATGGCGATATGTCATCGGCCCATATCGCTCTGTTGATTTTTGCGGCTGCGGGGGTCTTCGGATTTACACTGCGTTGGATTCACTCGCGGGTCTGGAATCACATGGCGGCAGCCAATATGCGTGAGCTGTTGGCCGACACATTCGAACGCGTTCAGCGGTTTTCCTCGGACTGGCACGCGAACACGTTTGCAGGGGCTACGGTGCGAAAGATCACCCGAGGCAAATGGGCTTATGACGGCATATCAGATATTTTCTGGATCCACTTCCTCCAGCTCGGATTAGTGGTCAGCGGGATTACACTGATCATGTTATTGCGGTTTCCGATTGTCGGGATCCTCTTCCTAGTCACTGTCTTAATATACATTTCAATCTCCACCTGGCTCGCGATCAAATATGTCCGTCCAGCGAACGTGAAATCCGCTGAAGCTGACAGTGCGATCGGTGCCTCGATTGCCGATAGCATCACTAACAACGCTGCGGTCAAAGCGTTTGGCGCGGAGCACCGGGAAGACAGTCGTTTTCGCGGGGTAGTTGGACGGTGGTCGGGACTGGCCGAGACTTCCTGGAATAAAGGGCAAGATCTTGCAGCCATCCAGCAATTGCTTTGGATAGGGCTCCAGCTCTCAACAATTTTTGTTTTGATCGAACTTGCAAAAGCCGGGCAAGCAAGCCCGGGCGACGTGACGTTCGTGTTGACGGTCAACTTCATGTTGGGCGGACGTTTGCGTCAGGTCGGCGATCACATCCGACAATTGCAGCGCACCACGAGTGAATTTGCCGATGTCGTCGATTTTCATAAACGCCCGCCTCAAGTCAAAGACTTGGACAAGGCGCCAGATATCCAACCCGCCGGCGGCCGGATCGAGTTTGACAATGTTACCTTCACGTACGGACAGTCATCGCACCCGATCTATGAGTCATTTTCGATTGATATTCGGCCTGGAGAGAAGATTGGCTTGGTCGGCGCCTCAGGTGCAGGTAAATCGACCTTCGTCAAACTGATCCAGCGCCTATACGATATCGACTCAGGAGAGATCCGGATCGATGGGCAAGGCATCGATAAGGTCACGCAAGCATCGTTGCGCCGCGCAGTCGCGCTTGTGCCACAAGACCCGCTGCTATTTCACAGGTCGCTGGCTGAGAACATTTCTTATGCTCGCCGTGACGCGAGCTTTGACGAAATCGCAGAGGCGGCGAGGAAAGCGCGCGCCGATAAGTTTATCACCAATCTGGAATACGGGCTTGATACATTGGTTGGCGAACGCGGCATCAAATTGTCAGGCGGCGAACGCCAGCGCGTGGCAATTGCCCGCGCATTTCTGGCGGATGCACCTGTTGTGATTTTTGATGAGGCAACCTCCAGTCTCGACACGATTACCGAAAAGCAAATTCAGGATGCTATGTCTGAACTTATGCGCGGGCGCACGACGATCATCATTGCGCACCGTCTTTCAACGGTTCGAGATGTCGATCGGATATTGGTGTTCGAGAATGGCTCGATTGTCGAACAGGGGTCTCACAGCGATCTTCTTCGCAATCAAAACGGCATCTATCGCGCGTTGCACGATATGCAGACTGACGTGCTTGTTTGAGGAACATCAATGACCCAAAAGATTATTGCTTGGGATTTTGACGGCGTGCTCAACCGCAATCTTATCGACGGTACGTTCGTCTGGAAGGCCACATTTGATCGCGATATCGGCGTGAGTGCCGAAGCATTTTCGAAATACGTCTTTCGGAGTGGAAGGTTTGATGACGTGCTCATTGGCAAGCGCGACTTGATCGATTTGGTAGCTGAGTGGATCGAGCAGGCAGACTGCGCCATCACGCCGACCGCATTTTTGAACTATTGGTTCGGAAAGGACAATTTACCGGACGATCGGACCATCCAGCTTTTAAATGAGACGCGAACGGCTGGGTTCATCAATGTGCTCGCGACCAATAATGAAGCCCGCCGCCTGGCATATATTCGTAATGAGATGAAGTTCGAAGCGCGCATGGACCATTTTTTTGCGGCCGGTCCGATGGGGCATAAAAAGCCAGAAGAGCCGTTCTTTCGGACCATTGAAAGCGCGCTGAGCGCTCGAGGGGAGGACCTGTTTTTGATTGACGATAAAGCAGAAAATGTCGAGGCGGCGAAGGCTTTAGGCTGGCGCGCTTTCTATTTTCAAGGCGGTGACCATGAGCGCCTTGCCGATGCCATCCAAGATTTTGGGGCGGGGGCGTAAGCGATGATCAAGGTCTATGGTCGCCCAGATAGTTCCGCTGTGGCGCGCGTCATGTGGACGCTCGAAGAGCTCAATCTCGAGCATGAGCGTGTCGATTGGGGCGGCGCATTTGGCGGGAATGATGATGCGGATTACCGTGCCATGTGCCCCTCTGGAAAAATCCCGGCGATCCGTTTTGAGAACGGCGAGAGCCTGTGGGAATCGAATGCGATCATTCGGTATTTATGCGCTATCGATCCAGAAACGCGCTTTGTCCCGGAAGATCCATTTCAGCGGGCCCATCTAGAAGCCTGGATGGATTGGGCTGGGGCGCTGCAATCGGCGGTCTCTTCAATCCGAAAAGCTTATAAACCGGTTTCCGCAACGGCGCATGAGATCGCCGAAGCTGTTGAGCAGTCGATGCCAGTCCTCAAGATCCTAGAGCGCCGTTTGTTTGATCGGGATTTCGTGATGGGCGCAGAGATCAGCGCTGCCGATTTTGCGCTCGGCGTTTGGGGCCATCGCCTATGGCGGTGCCCCGAAGAGGTGAAACCCAGCACGCTCCCATCGACTTGGGCCTGGCTCGCGCGCTTGCGGGAACGTTCTGCCTATCAAAATCAGGTCGTGGCCAAGGTCTCTGCCGGACCTCAGACCGTTGGTGGTGGATAAGCATCGGTCGTGGGTTTTTATGGTGTTCGAAAGTTCGCAAAGTCTTCTATCAGCTCAAACCTCATCTCTTTTGAAACCGAGAGATGCATGTAATCGGCCATTTGGATCCGTTGCCAATCCTCCAGCCTCGCCTGCGATTGAGACAAGGCGTGAGCGCGAAGCAAAGCGGCTTGTAATCCGTGTCCAACGAGCCCGACTTCTTGGTTTTCCTTCGAAAGGAGCTCCTCGATGAGGTGTAAGACCCGAGAGAGACAGACTGCAGCGGGTTCCCAATTATTGATGGGTTGTTCTGGCCTTGCAAAGACACGCTCTATCTGTCCGACATAATCCTCAATAAACCCCGCTCGTGAGAGTTCGTTTAGTCTCGAGTCCGCAAGGTAATGAAGTTCTTCAGGAAACAGGCGAGCTGCGCTGTTTTGAGACTTCGGTTCTGTGCTGGTCAGCAGAGCATCGAACCTAATCTGGCGCAGACGCTTCGTGAGCATCGTTTCGTGCGCTGTTATCTCGGGGGCGAGTAGCCAGTCTCTCGATGGGCTACTCGGATCTTGAACTGTGGGCAGATGACGAACGAAGTGAATGTACATTATTTAAAGGTCAAGTTTCAGGAGAAAAAGATCAATCCTTGAACGGTCTGCCACCCGGGGATGACCTTTCACAGATCAACAAATCGGCACGCTTGTCGTCGATTTCTGAGCGAAATGACAAATCACATTCACACGCTTCCATTAGGGCTGACCGAAAGGGTCGGAAAGCGCCTTGCGTCTCCGAAACACGCTTAAGCAAAGATGAGAGGCTCGATAGTCATGCGCGCGATTTTGGTTTTGACGTTTTTTCTAACTTTGATGTTCGGCTCAGCTCATGCGCATGGCGGGCACCATGGTGACACGATGCCGCCGTGGCAGAAAGCGACCGGTTGGCCGGACCGCATTGTTGTGACGCTCGCCGATCAACCGCAGAGTCGCTTTTCAGTGACGTGGCGTACCGACGAAACCGTTACTGAAACGATCGCGCAGATTGCTATTGCAACGGACGATGCGCGGTTCGATTTGGACGCAATTACGGTCTCCGCGCGCACAGAGCCTCTCAATCCCGCGATGCCAGAGCTTGCGGGAACAGTTTATGCCGAGCCAATGAATGCGGGTCTTCCAGCCGCGCATTTTCATTCCGTCACGTTTTCCAATCTGGAGCCAGATACGATGTACGCCTATCGCGTACGCGGTAAGCACGGGGCCTGGAGTGAGTGGTTCCAAACGCGGACAGCCGCTGCATCTGGACCGGTAAAGTTCGTCTATGTCGGCGACGCTCAGAACGGCGTACTGTCACATTGGTCTCGCCTGATCCGCGCCGCGTACGCCGCCGCGCCAGACGCCGATTTCATTCTTCACGCCGGCGATCTTGTTAACCGTGCCTCCCGCGATTTTGAGTGGGCCGAGTGGTTCAAGGCGGTCAGCCATATTCACGGAATGATCCCGGCGCTCCCCGTCGCAGGTAATCATGAATATGCCCGCCTCGGTTTGTCGCCCAACCAGACCGACCGTGTCCTTTCGATCTTCTGGCGTCCACAATTTACTTTACCTGTCGAGGCGGAGTTGCCTAAAGATCTCCACGAAGTTGTGTATGATATGCGCTACTCTGAAGACTTACATGTCTTCATCTTGTCGACGCAGAACAGCCAAATTGAGATCCAAGCCGACTGGCTTGATCGGCAATTGGCAGCGAGTGACGCAACATGGAAAATCGTCTCCATGCATCACCCAATCTTCTCTTCGGGGCGAGGTCGCGATAGCGCTGACCGCCGGGCTGTTTTGTTACCTGTTCTAGAGCGTCATGATGTTGATTTGGTCTTGCAAGGCCATGATCACACTTATGCGCGCGGAGCGATCGGACAAACGCCTGAACGGCTTGGTTGGAAAGATTCTGGCGGGCAAGTGAATATTATGTTCGTCAACTCGGTCAGCGGTCCGAAACAATATGATTTTCAGGAAGATGGATGGGATATGTATGTGGACGAAGGTGTAGCTTTGGCGCGCCGTGCTGAAAACACCCAATTCTTTCAGATAATCACAGTCGACGGTGATACGCTCAGCTATGAAGCGAGGACCGCGCTCGATGAGCTCTACGATGATTTCGAAATGCGCAAGACCGATGGGGTTAAACAAATCACGCGCGGGTCGACCTCAACTATGAGCGAGCGTTTGTTTGATAACTCGGCCGACTACCCTGGCGTGAATGATCTGAAATAGATCTAGCCAAGAGCTTATGGCGCACATTTCTTGACGGGAAATGATAATTCGATAATTCAAGAAATATGGAAATAAATTATGCTATCGCGCGATTGACCGGTCTTTCGCATGAAGGGCGCCTGAGAGCGTTCAGGGAGATTGTGAAGGTCGGTCAGCCCGGAATCTCCGCGGGAGACCTCGCGCGACGGTTAAAGATTCCCCCGAATACACTTTCGGCTCAGCTCAGTATCCTGTCTTCAGCGAATTTAGTTACGAGCTATCGAAGTGGACGCTCTATCGTCTATAATGCTGACTTACCGGCGCTAAATGAGCTCGTTTTATATCTGATTGAAGACTGCTGCGAAGGACGCGACGAAGTCTGCGCGCCGATTTTGGACGCGATCCAGTCTGTGCGCTGCTGATATGAACGTTCGTACGTTTTTGCTGATCGCCGCCACCTGTCTCTCGACGACAGACGCTTTAGGTCAAAGCAGTGGTCGCTTAGCAGAGGTCCTGAACACACCCGATTGGCTTAAGCTGGAGGGTGAAACCCGAGTGCGTTATGAAAGCCTTGAGGGGCAGTTTCGGGCTAATCGATCCGGCAGTGATCAACTCCTGCTCTTTCGAAGCTTGCTTTTGGTCGAAGCAGATACTGGACCTGTGTCCTTTGGCTTTGAGCTACAAGATAGTCGGACATACCTCGGCGATGACGGAACACCACTCGGATCAAGCATCGCAAATCCGCTGGATTTTCTTCAACTCTATAGCCGAATTGACAGTTTACCGGGACTGCTTGGGCCGGGCTCAAGCAGCACAATGACGATAGGGCGGCAAACGGTCTCAATCGGGTCCAAGCGTCAGATTGAGCGCGTTGATTTTGCGAATGTGATCAAGTCCTATACCGGAGTGAACTTTCGCTCCGAAAACAGTCGCGGTGACGAACTACATGCCATTTACGTTGTGCCAACGGCGCGGTTTCCAAATTCTAGACCGGCCTTAGATGACAATGAGCTCTCGGGTGACGAAGAACAGTGGGAACGCCGAATTTATGGCTTGCACTATCGGCGTGCTGACATCTTGCCGAATTTGGCGCCGGATCTCTGGGGTGAGGTCTTTGTTTATGGTCTCGATGAGCGCGATACCGAGACCTTTCAAACGCCAGATCGCTCCTATATCGCGCCCGGCTTCCGCCTGTATCGAGGGCCTAAAGTCGGTCGATGGGACGTAGATCTAGAAGGCGCGACGCGTCATGGAACGCGCTACGCCTCCAGTAACCCTGCAGATATTCAAAGCCTTGATGTCGACGCCTCAATGCTTCACGCCGAATTTGGGTACACTTTTGACATGCCATGGCAGCCGCGACTGGCACTTGAGTATTATTGGGCAAGCGGAGACGATGATCCGAACGATCTAAAGTTTGATCAACACGAGCGCCTTTTCGGAGCGCGCAGATCCGATCTTAATAATACGTCCATTCACGGCCCGCTCACGCCTGCTAATCTGAACGCACCAGGGTTTAGGGTAGAGGTCAAACCGAACAACCGATGGGATGGGCGATTCTACTACCACGCCGCTTATCTCGCTTCAGAAACAGATTCCTGGGTGATCGCGCGACGCCGAGATCCGACCGGACAGTCCGGCGATTTTATAGGTCATGTTTTAGACGCCCGCGCGCGATATTGGATGGTGCCAGATCGTTTGCGGCTAGAACTCGGCGCCTCGGGCTTGATTTATGGAGATTTTCCTAAAAACGTCCGTGATGGCCCCGATGGCGATGGGACAGCATTCGGGTACGCGCAGCTGACGTTCTCTTTTTAATAGAAAGGGACGCGGTTCGGCTAACGCAGGCTATTTTTGTCGCGATATGGACCGGTCGTCTCAAACCTCCGATTAGCTGTGCCTACAACCTCTCCATTGGTTAGCCGCTTTTTACCCGTCTCAGATTTATCCAAGTCAAAGGCATCGTACAGATCGCCTGTTGCCACGGTGGAGCATGCGAATGCCCGCCATGGCTGCGGGTAAGGGAAAGCTGCCATGAGCTTTTCCCCAAAATGTAAATCGCGTTGCATTAAACCATTGACCGTTTTGGGTTTTGTTCACAAAAGCGTTGTGAATGTAGATTTTTCGAGTAAATGCGCATTGTGGAAAATTGCTCAAGACCAAAATATCTGAAACCTACCTTAATCGCGGAAGTTCGATTGTATGGTGAAACTACCGGTCGAAACACGAAAGTCATTCGGCAAGGCGATCTGAATGTGTGTTATGCCGAGGTCGATGGCGAGTTCCATCGACAAACTGCTTGGCTTCAGCTGGGCCTGGAAGAATTCAAACCTGGAGAGACTCGGACCGTGGGCTTCCACTTTGTCTCGGAGAACAAAGCGGTTTCGGTGTTCAAGCGCAATGGGAGTTTCTTTATTGGGTCCGCAACTCCAATTGGCGAAGCCCAAATAGTATGCTGGTAAAAACTGGGGCGCTTTGACGTCTAATCATATCAACTTTGCTTAGCGAACTAAATCAGACGTAAAATGCGAGGCAGATCTTGCGTGAAAACTTCCGCGGAGATTTCTTGTAAGATCTACTGTTCTATCTTCAACACTTCGATTTCAGCCAAGGCAGTTTCAGCTGCTTTCGTGCGATAGTTCGGATCATTCTGTCCTAACTCAAAACCGGATAGGCTCTCCCAAAGCTCAAGGGTCAAAGCGCTCTCAAAATCGCAATCGCTGAGTTTGTGTCGAATTTTCCTGGCGAGCAGGTTCAACTGATCAATTTCATTTTGTTGATAATTTGAGCGTAGTTCCAAGCGCAGGAGCTCGATCAAATCACTTCGAAAATGATCCATGGAATACATGATCGATCTATACTCTGACCTGCGCCGGTTTGACGAGGTGCGATGTCAGTTCACATCAGTCTCAATTGTTGAAGCAAAGTGCCATTAAGTCATTTTTTCTTAGACTTTGATGTCGCCTTTTTCTTAGCTGGTGCTTTCTTTGTAGCCGGCTTCTTAGCAGCCTTTGCTGCGGGCCTTTTAGCAGCAGCTTTCTTGGGTGGTGTTTTTTTGGTAGTTTCTTTCTTCGCCGTTGTTTTCTTAGCAGGTTTCTTATTATCTGGTGCTTGGGTGAGCGCTGATGCCGCCAGCGCTTTGATTTCCGCTTTTGTTAGCTTCTCGGGCGATTTGAGCCCTTTGGCAGCAATTGTAGCTACCTTCCTCGATGTTTTCTCGTTCTTGGACACTTCAACCTCATTCTGAGCTTTGTTCTTCGTGGAGCACAATACTCTATCGAGTCTGCGAGGAAATGCCAGATGAATCACTGGTGCGAGCGAAAGCAGGCATTAGCTCAAAGGCTTAGAACGCCCTAAACCGGTCGCTGTAATTCTGACAGTTTTTCGCTGAGAACGGAATAGTACCAAAGGTAGTCGAATGGTTGCGTCACTGCATAGCGGTTATCTTTGTGCATCAAGCTCAGGTGCGAACCGCAGAAGGCCATACAAACAACTTAAGAACTTTCTGAAATAGCGCGAATTTTTATCGGTAATAGCTTTGTCATCCGGCTTGATTTATCAGTTAATCCTAGTGGAGTGACCGAATACTGGAGGCCAAAATGGATTCTCAGAAAAAAAGAGCCATGCGGGATTTTTGGTCGCCATTCGCTGAGAAGGTCATCTTGCTTCTATTGTCGGGCATTTTGATTCCAATTGTTATGATGTTCATCAACGGTCAGATTGAAAACCGGCAAATGCGATTGCAGACACAGCAGATTCAAGAAGCATCGCTTCAAGATGCCAAACAAGCCCTTTGGGAAGACATCGCACAAACCTTTCTCACCTACGAAACGGTAGCATTAGATGTCTCATGGTTTGGGTCCAAACTACCGGAAAATGAGGAGCGGTTTCGTCGTGCTTACGAACGCTATAATCGTGAGACGGTCACACTCATCGCTCAAATGAGAGTCCAAATAGCCAAGCTTGAAGCACTATCTTCTAAGTCTACCGCGGACGAGCTTTTTTTCTTTTCTTGGGAAGAGGTCTTGGAAAACCAAGATATTGCAATCGTTGCGCTTGAAGCAAAAGCTGCGAGCACCGAAGAATGGAATGAACAGCACGAGCAGAATCAGCGGTCGCTGATCAAAGCGAACACTCTTATCACAACATTGGCGAGAGAGATGGACCTTGTAACTGGGGAGCCTAGTGAATAGGTCTCGACAATTAACTAGCAAGGTCTTGTGCGGTTTTCGCGGCCGAGCCGCTGTCCGCTGCTATTATCTGCAGCGACATCGGGAGAGGTCGTTAAGAGCTATTCCTGGATAAGGCTGCTTAGGGTCCAAAATATCCGTGCTCGGTTGTCTACAAGTGGCTTAAATTCGCCCCATCTAAGCCTCTGGTGATGAGCAATCTGGTCTGCCTCACAAAAACTGACCCGTATTTTTAAAGAGGATCGGTTCTGGTGAAATGGCGTTAAACCGTGGGTGGAGTAAGTTCAGATTGAAGTTCGCACTTAGTCTGCAAACTGCACCGCCACCTCCGAATTATTTCACGTTTACAAAGATCGGATTTGCGTAGAACCAAAGATCGGCCCAGGCCTCGACATCGGCATCCAGATATTTCACGCCATTTTCATCGACCGGCAGGTGTTCCGGACAAGCCGTCGGGTCGAACAAAGCGCCAGGCGCACCGCCGCCGCGTCCACCCGTCGCTTCGCGCGATTTGAAGAATGGCGAAAACCGCGGATCGAGCTCGATGGCGGTCGGTACTTGTTCGGGCTCCGCAGTGCATGGGATAAGCGCGGAATAGTCGTCTAGCAGGGGGTTGCCATCCGCATCCGTTTCGTTCGGGGTGCCAACGGGCATATTCGTTCCGCGGATGCGGAAATACTGGTCAGTGGAGAAGTCCGAATGCGGGATTGTTCCGGAGGCTATGAGGTACTCACCATCGGTGGTGAAGTCAGCGCGGTACACGCGATCGAATAATACCACTGTTGGGTTCGATACATTGTTGGAGAATTCCGGATCAGTTGGCTCGATCATACCGGAAATTTCACCGCGGATAATGTCGATATGATCAAGAACTGGTTCGTTCATCGGGATATTGATGCCGAGCTGGAGGAGCGACGGGTTACTGAACGTGTATGGCGAGAAGTTCGTGCCGGCGGGGTCACGAAGTTTCACGTACCACACCACGTCTCCACCATAGTCATGCACGACGAGCTCTTCACCCATTGTCGCGCAGCGAGAGCCCTGACACATCACAAAGTAGAATTCGTCGATCAGGTCCCCCAAAACGGCGAACGCGTTGCCGTTTCGCATACCGTCAACGATGGATTGGCTCGCCGCAAGAGTCGGGGCACTTTCGGCATGGGCGTAAGCATAGACCTTGTTATACTCGCCTGGCCAAGGGTCGAGCGTCGATTGCGGCTCGAACGGGCCAAAGGCCCCCCGATTGTGCCAGTCGGACGATGTGAAAGCAAAGAACTTGCGACCCTCGCCCAAAAGGGCATCCCACATCGTGGCGAGACCTGGACGGCCCAAAACAAATTGCTCACGCGACGACGTGGAGACGCCCTCTGGCGCAGCGTCTTCACAATCGGCGCAGGCATTGAGTTGATCATACTGGTCGGCACCGGACGGCTGGGTCAGACGGTTGTCGAACAAGGCGTTAAACTCATCACGTATTTCCGTCAGGCGGGCATTGGTGATCGCCATTTCGCCGTCAAAGTCGAAGCCAGCCCGCGAAACTTCTGCGCCGATATATGCGCCAGCTCCCCCGTAGGTGCCGAAGCCGGAGGACGGACGGGAGACCTTATAGGACCCGCGACCTCCGCTTGCGAACTGATGTCCTGGAAGCAGTTCCCCGCCAAACACGATCGAGGTGCCAGCCGCGTGGCCCTCAGTTAGAAGCCCTGCATCATATAGTTCGCGCAAGTCTTCAACGTTCCAGCCGCGATTGTCATCGGAGACAAAGCCGCCTTGACGTTCGACATGAGCGGGGACGTAATAAGCGCTGTCGCCGAAATTCTCAGCGAGCCAGCGCACAGCCGTGACAGAAACGTCGCGACCAGCAAGTCCGGTGACGGCTTCGCTGTCAAATACGCCATCGATCACGCCAGGCTTTGGGATACCGCGATTGGCGGGGTTCTCGAAATCATTCTCTTCCCCACCGGACGTATCGCGGTCATTGCGGTCGAATAGATAATCGAATTGGCCTGTGTGATAGGAGTGTCCGGGCGTATCGAATTGGCCGTCGAGGATGGCCATGGAAACGTGCTCGTGGCCAGGTGCGTTGTGCTCGATGCCGAGCCAGGCGGCCTTGCCTGCCAGATCGCGGGCGCTGCGCTGTAAGTCGTAGGAAAACTCATTGAGGATTTGCCAGCGCCACATTCGGCCCTCATTCTTGTCGCCCTTAATGTTCTCTTCGCCAACCGTGTCGACCCAGAAAGCACCCGATCCCGTTTCGGAGCCATCATACTCGGGATCACTGAACCGGCAGTCCCGGTCGAATGAGCCGCCGTGGCCTGTCTGAGCAAACCAGTCGAGGCCATAAGTGGTCAGTGACTCAGAGACGACTGTTTGAACCGCCATTGCCCCATCGGAGCAGGTGCTATGATTGTGCTTGTCTCCGGCGAGGTAACCGCCTCTTTCAGCGAGGGTTTCAACCTTGGCTTCTGCTGCAGAGATATCTTGAGCGATCGCCGAGCCCGCGATGAGCGCTGCCGCACCGGCGGTACCTAGCAACCGAACGGATTGTTTCTGAAACCCTGTCATGAAAGCCCCCATGATTTTTTATGGTCAGCGATTTGCTGAGAGTCTTCGCACCTACTTTGTGCAAGGCGTATGGGCGTGGGACGGCAAAGTCATCTCCAATTTTGCAAACTTTTTTTGAAGGATTTGCGACGCTTTCTCTGTGTGAAGACTGTTCCTGATCTCTCCGGGCATTCAGCAATCGCAACTGCTAGGTGGCTTTCAAGCGTCCGTCGTTTTGAGACCGCAAACCGTTCGATGAGCCGGACTAATCCGTCGCTACGCTGTCACGAAACCTTCGCTTGGGCTGCGTTGAAGGCAGCACTATGCCGACACTCGATTGAACAAGTGTAGGATTTCATTCTGGGGTTCGAATGAACAAGTTGATGCACGTGCTAAAAGAGCCGCTTCTGCATTTTGCAGTCATCGGACTGGTCCTACTCGGCGTCTCGCGGCTCGTCTCAGAACCGCAAGAGGATCCGAACCTTATCCGCATTGATGCCGCCACGCAGGCGGAACTCGCGCAAATCTTTGAAACCAACCGCCAACGACTGCCGACAAAAACCGAAATGGACCGTTTGGTGCGTGTCCATATTTTGAACGAAGCCCTCTACAGGGAAGCCAAGCACCTAGAACTCGATCATGGCGACCAGATGCTTAGAGAGCGGATGGTGCAGAGAATGCGGCTGATGATGAACAGTGGGATCGTCATCCAGCCCCCGACCGATGCGGAGCTCCGTGCCTGGTATGAGGAGAGAAAAGCGGACTATGCGATCCCAGCCCTGATAAGCTTTGTTGTAATCGGGCTGGATACGGATTCTCAGTCCGAAGCTATTGAAGTGGCGAAATCGGCCAATGCGGCGGATGCGGCCGGTGCACGGCTTTCGCGACCTGTTGCGCCGTTTGCTCGATTTGAAAACCGGCCTCGTGCACTCATGGTGGAATTGCTGAATGAGGTCTTTGTCGCTTCTGTTGAACAACTGACCTTGGATGAATGGACACCCTTGCCTTCGCCGCAGGGATGGCAAGTTGTGAAATATCTGGGGTCCACTGACCGGGTTATGCAAGACTTCGATACGGTGCGCGCCGCGATACATGGCGACTGGGTCGAAGCAGAGCGAAACAAAGAAGAAGATCGGGTGATGCGCGCGCTTCTCGCACGTTACCCGGTCGAGACCTATTCATACGAACCGACTTTACTCTCAGACAGATCGACATCCGAGGGATCGGCTATGGAGGATGAGGGGGCAGAGCGATGAGACCGCTCATTCTCTTTCTCCTTGCCTTGAGTCTGGGCGCACAAGCCATGGCTCATGTCACTGAACTGGCGGTGCTTCGGATTAGTGAATTTGCTGAGGGGCAGTACACGGTGAGCTGGGAATTGCGACCGACCGTAGACGGCAATGCGGCGCTCGAACCGATCTTTCCCGACCATTGCACCTACGACGAACCTCAGCTGTTTTGCGGCGATCGTGGTCTGGTTGGGCAGATCGGCTTCGAAGCGATTGGATCAGGACAATCGGCGGCGTTGTTCAAGATCCGCAGCCTGGAAGGTCAGACCTCCGTCTACACGCTGACCCCTTCGCAACCATTTATTGTCGTCGACCAGATCTATGATGCCGAAGGCTGGGCGGGCATATCCAACATTGTGGCGTCCTATGTTCGGATCGGGATTGGTCATATTTTGCTGGGGATCGATCATCTGCTCTTCGTGCTCGGCCTGATCTATATCGCCCGCACCCCCGGTATGCTGCTCAAGACGATTACCGCGTTCACCATCGCCCATAGCCTCACTCTGGCGGCCGTCACGTTTGGCTGGATCGGCGTGCCGGAGACTTTCGTGAGCGCCATGATCGCCTTGTCGATCGTCTATATCGGCGTCGAGATCATCAACCTCCGCGCCGGGCGGAGCACATTCACGCTTCGACATCCCTGGGCGGTATCATTCTTCTTTGGCCTTCTCCACGGATTTGGTTTTGCCAACGCATTGATCTCGCTCGGCCTTCCAGTCAGCGCTGTGCCTTGGGCGCTGGTCGCCTTCAATCTCGGCGTCGAGATTGGCCAAATCGCATTCGTTTTAATTGTTCTAGCCCTTGGTTGGGCCCTGCGATCGATGCGCGTAAGCTTGTCTAACCAGGGGCCGGCCTTCGCCGCCTATACCATTGGCAGCCTCGGGGCCTTCTGGTTTTTTCAACGGATAGAAGTGCTTTTAATCTTATGACCCACACTCGCAAACTCGCCACGGCCTTGATCTTCGCCAGCTGCGCCGCGGGCATAGCCCACGCCCATAGCTCCGAAGGAGTCGCAGGCGGCCTGGAAAGCGGTCTCCTGCATCCGATCATGGGGCCAGACCATTTGGTGGCCATGGTCGCCGTCGGGCTGTGGGGGGCGCAACTCGGTCGTCCACTGATCTACGCGCTTCCGATCGCTTTTCCATTGATGATGGTTATGGGAGGGCTTCTCGGATTGACAGACTTTCCGCTTCCCGCCGTAGAGATTGGCATCGCCGCCTCAGCCGTCGTGCTTGGTCTACTCGCAACTCTGGCGGTTAGAGTGCCAACGGCGTTGGCGGTCGCAATCGTCGCGGCGTTTGCCATCTTTCACGGGTACGCCCACGGGCAGGAACTGCCTGAGGCGGCAAGCCCGATCTCCTATGGCATCGGCTTTGTGATCTCGACTGGACTGCTGCATGCGGCGGGCATCGTAATTGGCCTGCTAAATGATTGGAAATCCGCGGGTCCCTGGCTGGTCCGCGGCTGTGGTGGGATCGTCGCGCTTGTCGGGTTGTATTATCTCGTCGGTGCCGTTGGCCTTGCTTAGGTCTGTTGCGAAACCCCTTGCGGCGGCTCTGGTTGTTGGCCTGGTTGCCCAGCCTGCTCATGCGCACTTAGTCGGCGTCGAATTCGGCGATTTCTATGCGGGCGCCTTGCACGTTCTCAGCGCGCCAGAACACGCGGCGGCCATGGTGGGGCTTGCGCTCCTGGCAGCGTTCCATCCGCGTGAGGCTTCCCGCTGGATCCTGCTTGGCGTACCGGCTGGGCTCATCGCCGGTGTGGCGCTCGCCGCTTTCACACCGTTCGAGATCGCGATGGAGCCAGCCATTGCCCTAACGCTTATCCTTGCCGGACTGGTTGGGATTGCCGCACGCCCCCTGCCTGCAGCTATCCTCGCAACATTTGGCGGCGCGGTGGCCGTGGTCCATGGCTTCATCAATGCGGTCTCAGCCCGGGAGGTCAGTGTTGACTGGCTGCTATATGGCGGCGGGATCGTTGCGACCTCTTCGGTACTCATAATCCTTCTCATCGCAGCAGTGGCCACCCTTGCCGAGATGGCGGATTGGGTACAGATCGCAGCCCGCGCGGTCAGCAGCTGGATTACAGCGATTGGTGTCATGTACCTGGCGGTATCACTCATCGCCTAAGCTATCGAAATGATAGGCGATAGCCCCAGCTATCGATCCGCTCCGGAATGGCGTTAAACGCCAAAGACATTCGTCCATCGACCGGGCTTGGCGGGACTTCGTGCATCAAATAGCTGGGAAACAGGATCACATCACCAGCTGACATTTCTGGCGCCCGGAAAACCGGTGCATTGTATTCATTTACCGTTGTGTTCTCATTCATATTGTCCATGACAAATCCAGATGCGCCGGAACTGCGATGGAACATCGTCGCCGAGACACCCGCAATGTCCGTCAGATAGAGCACCCCTGATATAAAGCTGTTCGCGTGGTTATGGAGTTTCTGAGACCCGTCTTTCGCCATGCGGTTCATCCAGATTTCCTTGATGCCCCATTTCAATGTCTCGCCGAGCATCGTCGCTCCGTAACGTTGAACGGGACCGGCAACCCGTTCGCAAACCACTTGAAAGTTTGGATGAGTATGCGGACTGGTCACCGGTGTATGCTGCAATAGGGCGGTACGATTGTTGGCGCCCGTTTCTGATACGTTGAATTGCTCAATCAGGGCCTTCACCAAGACGGCGTCGACAACACCGCGGCACACCATGATCGGCGTTGGAAAGATCCCAAGGATCTCATCACTGGACGTGTCCGGCGCTTTTGCCATGGTCTTCACCTTCGAATCGTTGCGGCTCTAATTATCCGAACCTTCAACGCCACGCGTCGGCGCATGTGCCGACATGGCAATGCGGTCGCGAGTTCTCTCTCGAGGGTCGATGTAGCGCGCGTCGGGCTCTACAACAGCCTCCATGAGGCGCATTTCCAGCTTTCGCCCGTCTGGACCTACGGCGTTACGCCGCGCCTGGAGCACACCCTTAACACGCAATCGGGAGCGGAAACTGAAATTCATCTCATCCAAATCGCCAAGAACCAGCAAGAAGGGAATCACGTCGTCGTTCTCGTCCTCCGGTGGCTCGCAATAGGGGCAGGTCTCGCTTGGCAGGCCAACAAGGACGCGGAACGGAAATGATTGCGGCGGCGTGAGATAGCCGACAATCTCTATTTCAGATCCAGAAAGATCAATGGCCTGGTCACTTGGGTTCAAGCCCGTGAAAAGATCCCGGAATTGGACGCGAACCGGACGCTCGGTCGCCGTCACCATGGCGGACTTGTCTGAAGATCCGGCCACCTCATCCCTCGCGTTGGAGCCAGACGCTGGAACACAGGCACAAAGTCCAACCGATAGCAGAAGTCCCGCGACCACACCGCGATACCCAAAAGGCACAACGTATCCCTCCACTCTTCGCCGCGTTCATATCAGCCGCCGTTTTCCTGTCCAGAACAATGTGGGCGGACGCGTGATGCGACCGATTTGCCTTTCGACAAGGCGCGAATTTGTCGTTTCCCAATAGCCACACCTGTCGCCAAGTTTAGATGCTCGCCCGGGCTTAGCGAGAATCGCAGAGCAATAAAAGCAATAAAAAACAGACCACTAGATCAACGTCATAATTTCTTCGCCGTTTCGTCAAGAAACCTTTTCTTGGCGATTTGGGCGCGCGCGCATAGCGCCCTGCATGGATTTCAAACGCAAGAGGGGCTCATCATGCGCATCCCATTTCTCAAAACCAGCTTAATTCTAAGCACAGCATTGCTAACCGCGCCGCTTATGACGGCGCAAACAACAGCGGAGGATGAAGAAGCCCGCCAGGAGACTATCGTTGTCACCGGCACGCCGATCCGTGACAGTCAGATTGCGGCCCTCGCGGCGAAGCGCAACGCGGATAACATTCTAGACGTTGTTGCTGCCGACACAATTGGCCGTTTCCCAGACGCGACGCTCGCGGCGTCACTGACACGCATCCCCGGTCTCGCTGTTGAGAGCGACCAAGGTGAAGCGCGCTTCCTGAACTTCCGTGGCGGTCGTTTCCGTTACACCACAATTTCTTTCGATGACATTCTCGTTCCTGGCGCGGATGATGGCCGGATCCCACGTTTTGACTCAATCCCGTCGATTATCACCAGCCGGATTGAAGCATCGAAAGCAATCACGCCGGCAACGCCAGGCGGCGCCTTGCTGGGTCACATTAATATCGAAACCTATAGCCCCTTCGATAAAGAAGGCTTTGGGTTCGCCGGCACCTATGCGCGCGGTGAACGGACTTTGCGTGACGCGGATCTTGAGCGCTACGGTCTGCGGGCATCCTATTCGAACGAACAATTCGGTGTGCTGGCTTTTGCCTCTTCCGATGAGCGCGGACGGATCGTCGACAACCGCGAATACGGTATCGATCCCGAAGCCGGAACACTCGATAATCTCGATTTCCGTCAATATGGCGGCGAGCGCGAGACCTACTCGTACGGAGGTAAAGTTGAGTTTCTTCCGGAGAGCGACGCGATCGATCGCGTGTTCGCTTCGACGCTCTATTACGAGTTCGGCGACAATGAATTGCGTAACCAATTCGACTTCGACTTCGGTGACTTGCCCGGCAGCACACCCAACGTGCCACTTGGCACATCCGGGATTGTGACAGGCGTAGAAGCCAGAGCTCTTTCGCAGTCCGGCCGATATGAGACGGCGACCTTCACCAACACAATCGGTGCCGATCTGAATATTGGCGAGTGGATCATGGAGCCTCGCCTCACCTATTCAGAAAGCACCAATTATGGCTGGCTGCCGCTTGGATTCTGGACAGCTACCACTGGGTTCGATGCGTTTTACGACATCACAGACATTAATGATCCAGCTCTGATCCCTTATGCCCCCGGCACAACAACCCCGATAAATCTGTTCGATGATCTCTCATACGACAATCCCTCGAACTTTTTGTTCAATCTGTTGATCGACGACACTACGATTGAGCAGGTCCTGCTGCAAAACGATGTCACGCGCGAAATGACACTGTTTGGCCGCGACACGGAAGTCAAATTCGGTGCAGCCTATGATAAACGCGAAGTTTCCGGCACAGGCGACGCACGGGAGATTATCGCCGGAGATGCTTTGACCGTTAACATCAGCGATTTTGTTACAACAGAGCTTTGGGAACAGGATTTCGACAATACTATCCCAGCTTACTACTTTCGCAATGAAGCCCTGGTTGCTGCGTCGGGTGTTACACCTCCGACTGTCCCAACCCCAGATGAGATCATCGAACTCGAAGAAGATCTGATCAGCGTTTATGCGCAGGCGAAGACTGATTTTGATTGGGGTAATGTGGTCTACGGCGTTCGCGTGGAATCAACAGATTTCTCAACCGAAGGCATTACCTTGGATATGGCGGGTTCAGATGCAACGCAAACGCTCTCAAATGACTATTTGAACGTCTTGCCGAGTGTCCATGTCAACATCGACCTGAGCGACGATGTAAAGCTTCGCTTCTCAGGAACGACCGGCATCAGCCGACCGAACTATGCAGAGCTCCGTGCGTCACAAGACATCGATCCAATTGAGCGAGAGCTTTCCGGTGGTAACCCCTTCCTGGACCCTGAAGAATCGATTGGTTTCGACGCGTCGCTCGAATGGTATTTCGACGAGGCCAGCATCCTCTCCGTCGGAGCGTTCTATCGCAGCATCGACAATGTGATCTATGAAGGCGCCACTCTTGTGGACGGATCTCAATTCTCCGATTTCTTCAATCCAGGTGAGCAGGTTCTCGCCAGCACCTTCTTGAACGGTGAAGACGGGGAACTCTCCGGCTTGGAGATCAATTTCCTTGGCCAAGCTACTTTCTTGCCAGAACCGTTTGATGGGTTTGGTGTGTCGGGCAATGCAACCTTCCTTGACAGTGAGTTCTTCGCGCCGACCGCGAATGGCGGTCAGGGCGAAACGCTGGCCATCCCAGGAACCTCGGAGCTGATCTACAATGCTTCGATTTTCTATGAAAAGTTTGGCCTGTCCGCGCGTCTCGCCTATCAGTATCGCGACGAATGGTTGACCACGACAGAAGCCGGTCCTGGCGAGCCGCTCTTCTGGGGTGAAACTGAACGCGTTGATGCTAAGATCCAGTACGAACTGCCCTTTGAGTTTGGCGGTGGCACAACTGTTGTCTTCGCAGAAGCCAATAATCTTAGTGACTTCAAAGATGAGCGTTATGTTGGTGAGCCGCAATTTGCCGACCAAATTGAAGGCTATGGTCGCTTCTTCATGTTCGGGATCAGCTACGACTACTAATATCCGTATCTAAATGGGGTCGGCGAAAGATCATTCATATTAATGTGTCGTTCGCCGCCCTCAATTCATAGACGTCGTGTGGCGCGCCCAGTGACCGTCGCACCCGCACTAAAGTCCACCAAGGGAGGTCTGTATGTCCATGTTTCATATTCGGTTTGGCGTTTTGGTTTCATCGCTCGGTTTGCTTGCCGCCTGTGGTAAGAGCACGCCTGTACAAGAGCCAAAGCCAACCGCAACCGTATTGAGCGCTGAAGTGACCCACGGCGAAACGGCAAACGATTACCGCATCGCCTGGGAAACCGAACCGAGTGACGCGGCGGTGACGATTGAGTGGTCGGACACGCCAACGTTTGAACCTGGCAGCGGTGTGGCGATTGACGTGAACGCGGGCGCGTCTGAACTCTCATGGACGGCCGATGGCGAGCCCCAGCGACGTTACTTCTCCATCACACCCGAAAACGGTGAATCGGTCCTAGTCGCCGCTCGGTTGCTGCCCCTCGAGGGCGGACGCAACTTCCGCGACCTTGGCGGGTACGAAACTGAAGATGGCCGCATGGTGAAATGGGGTCATGTTTTTAGGTCAGGCAGAATGTCAGCTCTAACAGACAATGATTACGACTATCTCGCAGACCTTGGCATTACGACGATTTGCGATTTTCGCGATTCAGATGAACGCGTCGAAGACCCGACCGTCTGGGCGGCAGGCGACATTGACTATCAAGTTTTCACAGACGCCCCAGAGAGCGACCCGAGTGAGAACTCGATGTTCACTGCTCTGCTTGACCCAAATTCAACTCCGGAAGACGTCAAGAATTCGATGGCGGAAGGATATTGGGAGATCGCATTTGGTGAAGCAGAAGGCTACACCAAAATGTTCGATGATCTTGCTGCTGGGCGTATTCCGCTCGCCTTCAACTGTTCGGCCGGAAAAGACCGAGCTGGCACCGCAGCCGCCCTTATTCTGACGGCGCTTGGGGTCCCACGTGAGACCGTGGTGCACGATTATTCGCTTTCGGACGACTATGTGGACTATATGGGCGAATTCTTGGGGCCCGAAGCACAGGCCGCGGCGGCGGAAAATCCCGACTCTCCTTATGGGTTCTTGTTCCAGTTGCCACCCGAAAAAGTTGCGCCCCTTATGGCCTCTCATCCGATCTATATCGAATCGACATTTGCAAAGCTCGAAAATGATTATGGCTCAGCGCTCGCATTCATTCAGTCAGAATTGGATGTAACGGACACCGAACTTGAACAAATCCGAACCCGTCTCTTGCGATAGATCAGATTGACGGCGGCACCATGCAAGTAAGAATGGCTCCCAATGGCGAGGTATCACGCGTTTCGCTCGCAGTATTGAAATCGCTTCGACCTTTGCGCGTTTGGCGGCTGCGACTGCGCCAACACTCGCAAACAGCAAAGAGGATATTTCGATGTCGCCAAACGAATTCGTTCGAGACTATGAGCGCGCCTTAGCGACCCAAACCTGGGAAGCTGTTCGTCCTTTGATTCATCAAAACGCAACAGTGACTTTTTCGAATGGCGCGGTTCACAAAGGTAAGACAACCGTGAGGATCGCTTACGAGAACAACTTTGAAAAGATTAAGAACGAGACCTACACTATTTCCAACGTTCATTGGGTATTAGAGACCGAGAATAGTGCGACCTACACATTCGATTTTCAGTGGGTGGGATTGATCAATGGAAAAGCGGCGTCCGGCGCTGGCCGCGGCACTGCCGTGTTAGTTCGCATGCAGGATAAATGGCAGTTGATCGCAGAACACTTGGGTCCTTGCCCAAAACATAGCTGACGGAATCGGGGGCCTGGACTGCGAGTGACAATTCAATCGAAAGCGATTCTTGGATCGTAAAACTTCTATGGTGCCTGGACCGGCCCGTGTTACAAAGCCAGAGAGATTCCCTGTGTATTCAACACACAGCGGTGCGGCGGAGACCGTTCTCAAGCTCCTTTTAACGTTTCCTAAGAGCGTATAGCTTGAGCGGTTTAACGATGTAACCTCACCCTAATTAAGACAATCATTTAATGTCCGGAATTAGGAATAAGCATCACCTTCACCAGACGAAAATCACTAAGTCTTTTGCCCGTTCTGGCCTCCAAATTGCGTGTAGTGCCGCATGGATGTGGAGAAGAATTCAGGGCCAATAACTCGTCTTTCGCTGTTACAAGCGGGGAAGCGAGGGAACGATCGGTTGCTCTTTGGGCGCCCGACAAAGTCGCTTCGCGCGTCTGAAAAGCCGGAAGAATTACGTTTCAAACCTCTACAAGTCTTCGGCTTTGCTCGCTGGCGCGGTGACCAATACGGCACCCAATCTTGGCGCGTAGTTGTCGCACAGGCGGGTCAACCGGGAGAAAGGCTAACCCGAATTCCCAGCGTCACACCTGGTGCGCATTTATTGCTCCATGCTTTCGGAAAAACGAGATTAAAACGTGCGCTTCGCATGATTGATATGCTCTCCGAAGCGCACGTTTTGCATGAGATCGCTCCGGCCTACTGGCGTCATGTTCACCTGCAAATTTCTAAGAACGAAAAGCCCGAGCCTTACGATCCCAAGGTATTCGAAGCGCTTGCGCGGGCGAGGTCAGTCTCATGACCTGGAACTGTCTTTTGCGAGTTGGAGTACTGGAAAAGACAAAGGGCGGAGTAACGCAAGATAAAAGCAACTGTGTCCAAGAGACACAGATTGCCAATGGGGATGGGGCTTTGACGCGAGTCATGTCGTTCAACTGCACGACTCGCTCAAATCTCTGGATCGCCTGTCATCATTGCAAATACGCACGAGTCGGATTTCGCGATGCCTTGGTGCACAATTGGCGCCATCTCGTCCGGCCTCTCAACACTGACGGGCGTTTACACAGCGCCACATGGTGCATGCCATGAGCAGAGATGGCGACTTTGATTTTCAGCCAAAGCTCGGACGCATCCGCTCACAAAGCAGCTTCAAACCGAAGGGCATGAAGGCTTACCTGAAGGGCGCGCGTAAGCGTTCAAACAACACTGGCGGTGGTGGCCGATCCACCGCGTTTGCAGGAGCGCGCCGCGTGATGATCAAAGCGCGCGTTCATCGCTTGTCCGGAAGTGGAGCAGGAACGCAGCGAGCCCACATTTCATATTTAGAAAGAGACGGTGCGGGTAAGGACAAAGAGCCCGCAGAATTCTACGACGATGTGAGCGACGGAATTGATGGACAAGATTGGCTCAAGGAGCATGCTAATGATCGTCACCATTTCAGGTTCATCGTATCACCAGAAGATGGTGAGAAGCTGCAAGAGCTAAAGCCCTTCATTCGCGACCTGGTGTCTCAGATGGAAATCGATCTTGAAACCAAGCTCGATTGGGTCGCGGTCGATCACTACAATACCGAGCATCCACACACGCATATTGTGATGAGCGGGAAGCGCGATGACGGCAAAGACCTCGTTATATCAAAAGACTATCTCTCACATGGGATGCGCGAACGCGGTAGCGCGTTTCTTACCCGAGAACTTGGCTTGCAAACCGAAGCTGAACTGACCGCCAAACTCGAGCGAGAAACCGCGCTCAGAAAAGTCACGCGGATGGACCGCATCTTGATGCGGGAGATGGATCGCAATGGCGGGATCAATTTGGACAACCTAAGACGCAATCGTCCGCACTATCAAAAGCGGTTGAACACGCTCAGGAGTATGGGACTTGCG
>JBCBBC010000010.1:0-89578 GCA_038532145.1 Pseudomonadota bacterium
GCGCCGCAGGCGGGGTGATTGAAGGCTTCGCCATGTTCATCATGGGCGGCAATCTGTTTGTCGGCCTGGTGGTGTTTGGCGTGCTGATCATCGTCAATTTCATGGTCATCACCAAAGGCGCGGGCCGGATGGCCGAAGTGGGTGCCCGCTTCGCCCTCGATGCCATGCCCGGCAAGCAGCTGGCCATCGATTCCGACCTCGCCGTCGGCGCGATCAGTCATGAAGAAGCCAAGCAAAGACGTGCCAAGGAACAGGAAGAAGCCGCCTTCCTGGGCTCGCTCGACGGTGCGTCCAAATTTGTCAAAGGCGACGCCATTGCCGGTCTATTGATCACCGCGCTCAACCTGCTGGCCGGCATTGGTTTTGGACTTGCGGCGCATGGGCTGACCCTGAATGAGGCACTGGCCAATTACTCGATCCTGACCGTCGGCGATGGTCTGGTGTCCCAGATCCCGGCGGTCATTGTTTCTGTGTCGGCGGCCCTGCTGCTGTCCAAGGGCAAGGATGATGGCGCAATTGATGAAGCGTTAGGCAAGCAGCTGGGCGGCAATGCCACGTCGCTCTTGATCGTCGCAGGTCTGCTCGCCGTCTTCGCATTATTCCCGGGTCTGCCTTTCCTGCCCTTCATGATGGCCGCGATCGGTTTTGGCGTCACGGCCTACTTCCTCCGCAAACAGCAACAGGAAATGGCGGCCAAACCCGAAACCGTCGAAGAGCAGCCGACCGCCAATGTCAATCAGATCGCCGATTCCATCCATTCGGACGAGATCCATCTGGAAGTGGCGCCCGACCTGGTCACCACGGTTCTGCAAGGCGAGGCTGGGATCGAGTCGCGGATCGAGAAGATTCGCCGCTACATTGCCGAGGAATATGGCTTTGTCCTTCCGTCGATTCGGATGACGGACAATCCAACGCTGGAGCGGAATACGTATCAGCTGAAAATTCAGGGCGTGCCGGTCGACAATGGAATGCTGCGCCCCGGCTCGTTGCTGGCTCTGATTGAAGAAGATCAGCTGCCCCACCTGCAGGGCGAGCGGGTCAAGGAACCGGTCTACAAGGCAGCCGCCCGCTGGCTGCCGACGACCAAGAAACAGGAACTGGTCGCCTCCGGCGCGCCTGTCATCGAACCAATTGAAGTTTTGGCGACGCATATGCTGGAACTGATCCAGGCCAACTTCTCTTTGATCTTCACGCGCATGGTGATGATCCAGACACTCGATGCGCTGACCACGGTCTCTGATGAAGAACGCGGCGCAAGTAACAAGCGTCTATTGGACGAATATATTCCAACCAAGGTGCCGCCGGAAATCCTGCTCGCCGTGTTGCGAGCGCTACTGGAAGAGCGCGTGTCGATCCGCAACATCTTCCTGATTCTGGAAACGGTTGGCGAAGCCAAGGGGCAGGGCGCCAACCAGACCCAGATGATCGAATTGGTGCGCCAGCGCCTGTCCTTCCAGATCCTCAATAAGCTGCAGGATCCTGATGGCCGTCTGCCGCTGGTCCAGCTGTCGACCAGCTGGGAACAGAAATTTGCCGAGCATGAAATCAAGTCAGAAGCCGGCGCGACCGATATCGCTCTGCCGCCTGAATTGTTCAGCGAGCTGCTGACCGGTATTCAGGAGAAGCTGAACGAGACCGCGCAAAAAGGTGTCGTCGCGTCAGTCGCGACATCATCCAAACGCCGTCGTTTCCTGCAAACCGTTCTGGCCAGCAAGGGCATTCGCAACGCGGTACTCGCCTATGAGGAAATTCGCTCCAGCAGCAAGCCCCAAATCGTAGGCATTGTATGATCCCCTTCATCGACCTGCTGGGCCCGGACTTGTCGTACTGGGTGGCGCAGTTCGTTCTGACCCTGGCGCGTCTTTCATTTGTGATCGCGCTTCTGCCTGGCATTGGCGAGCAGATGATTCCAGTGCAGATCCGGCTGTTTCTGCTGCTCGGACTCTCCGCGGCGATCTCCGGGCTTGGGATTACCAATTACGTCTTGCCGGAAAGCCTGACCGATCTGGGGATTGTGTTGATCACGGAGCTTTTGCTCAGCCTCTTTTTGGGGGTTGGACTGCGCGTGGTGATCTGGACGCTGAACATTGCGGGCAGCGTGATCGCCGCCGGCATTGGGTTGGCGCAACCGCTTGGCGTGGCGCTGGAAAACGAGTCTCAGACCGCCACGGCAAACCTGCTCTCCATGGCTGGCGCGGCGTTGCTCTTCTCGATGAATTTCCACGTCGAGGTGATATCCAGTTGGATCGGTCTGTACGAATCGATTCCGGTCGGCGCGAATTCCTGGGTCGCCCAGGCCTTCTTGTTCGATAGCATTTACGCCGCTTTTGCCTTTGCCGTCCTTTTGGCCTGGCCGTTTGTGGCCATGAACCTTTTGTACAATGTCTGCCTGGGCTTCATCAACAAAGCGATGCCGCAAATGATGGTTGCGTTTGTCGGGGCACCGTTCCTTGTCGGGGCCGGCATGTTTCTGCTGGCGATTTCGATCGGGGCCATGCTGATGGTCTGGCAGGACCAGATCACGCGATTGATTGTGTGGTTGTAGGCGATGGCTGAAGAACAGGACCAGTCCGGCGAAAAGGAATTTGAGGCCACCGATGAGCGCCTGCGACAGGCGCGAGAGGATGGCGATGTTCCGATATCCAAGGAAGCCAATGCCGCCGGTCTGATCATCGGCATCGGGCTGGGCATCCTGGTCTTCCTTACGATCAGTTCCAAAGCCATGAGCAACAGTTTTACGAGTCTGTTCTATCACGCGGATCGCTACGCCGCGGATATCTTCAATGATCACGGGTCGCAGACGCAAAAAGTACTGATAGAGTTGATGTTGTCGCTGGCGCCGCTTTTTGGGGTATTGGCGGCGTCGGTCATCCTGGTTCTGGTGCTGCAGCAAGCCATCGCCTTCTCGACCAAGAAGCTGCAACCCGAGATGAAGAAAATCAATCCGGTCGAGAATATCAAGAATAAGTATGGCGCCAAAGGGTTGCTGGATTTTCTGAAGGATGCCGCGAAAATGATATTCGCGGGTCTGATTGCGGCCTATTTCCTGATATTCTTCGCCAATGAATATTATGCGGGGAGCGCCATGGGGCGCGGACAGCTGGCAGAGTTTACGCTGTCGCAAATTCTCAAGCTGATTCTATACTTTGCGGCGTTTCAGATTGCGCTGGCGCTGCTGGACGTGCCGCTTCAGCGCTATTTACATGCGCAGCGGCTGAAAATGACGCGCGAAGACGTCAAAAAAGAAATGAAACAGAGCGAGGGCGATCCGCAGCTGAAACAACAGCGTCGCGAGCGCGGAACCCAGATTACGCGCGGCGACATGTTGAAAAATGTCGAGACCGCCACCGTCATCCTGGTTAACCCGGAACACTATGCGGTTGCCCTCAAATGGGATCCGGACGGCGACAAGGCGCCGATCTGTGTCGCCAAGGGCGTCGATCATCTCGCCGCCAAGATCCGGGAAGTGGCGCAGGCCAATTATGTGCCCATCTATCGCGATCCGCCAACGGCGCGGTCGCTGTATCGCCTGGTTGAGATTGATGAAGAGATCAAGCAAGAGCATTTTGCCGCCGTCGCCGCCGCGATCCAATATGTTGACCGGGTCCGCCAGCATTTGAGGCCGCGCGATGAGTGAGATTGATCCAAACATCCCCAAGCTGCTGAATATAAAGCAGAAAGCGCAGGAACGGCGCCTGGCGGAGATTCTTGGTGAAAAACGGGATTTGGAGCAAAAACTGGCGGATCTGGCCGCCGAAGTCGCCGCCATGGACACGCGAACAGATGGATATGACCAGATTAGTGTTGCAAATGGCTATCTGAAATATGTTCAGCACCGGAAAGAGGCCCTGATTCGCCAGATTGGGGTGCTTAACGAGCAGGCAGAAACCGTGCAAAATCAGTTGCGCAAGTCGATTCATTCGCAATCAATGCTGCAGAATCCGCCATGAGCGTAAACCAGTTTACGTTCTCTTCATAATGTTTCACATACTATCTCAGCGCGAAGAGTGGTAAATTCAATTATAACGCGCCACCGGAATGCATGGAGATACAAATGAGCGCCAAGACACCGTCCCACGTGGACCATCAAGTTGGTCGTCGCATTCGGCAAGCCCGCCGCGACGCCAAACTTACTCAAGGACAATTGGGCGATATGATCGGGCTGACCTTTCAGCAGGTCCAGAAATATGAAAAGGGCGTCAATCGCGTTTCGGCGGGAACGCTTTATGAAATTTCAAAAGTGCTCGGCCTGCACATTAGCTGGTTCTTTGACGAAGATGTCGTCGACAAGATTGGCGAGGCCGACACCAAGGAATCCAGCGAATTCAATGATTGCATGAATTTGCTGCTTGATCTGCGGCAAAGCGCAAATCTCGGACCTGTGCGCGAAGTGCTGCGTCTGGCCGGCAGTCGCTAGGCCTGATCATCCCGCATTCGGATGGGGCAGGGTCAGCGTCTAGCTGACCTTGGCCCATGGCGCGCTCCCATAGGAGACCATTGATGCGCCATCCGTTTCGACAAAGCTTTCCAGGTCGCCAATCACCGACAGGATGAGTTGCGCTTCCGGGGGCAATTGCGTGTGATCACCATCCGGCACCACGAAGGATTCCCAGAGTTTCAGCTTTAGCAGCATTTCCAGCGGGCTGGAGGCGGCTTTATCGCTGAGGGCGTCAATAATGCTCAATTGAACTTCAAGCTCGGCATCCGCGAGTTCCTCGGTTTCGATCGATTGCGCAAAGTGCGCATGTCGACGAACCGATTTCGTCCATTGCGGCAATTCGCGGTCGATCAGTCTATCAGTCCCCATGGGTCATTCCTTCGTTTCTGTTCGCAGTCTTCGAGCCAGCAGATGCCGCCCGTCATATATAGAATGCGTGATCACGAAAAATTGTTCCCGTCTAAGGCGAATTTTTTTTCATTTATATTTGATTTTAGTGGAACCGGCTCGGAAACGCAGACGAGATCGCGGGTGAATCAGTCGTCCTGTTCTTTCTTTTCCTGCTCTTTTAGCGCTTCAATCAGCTTTTTCAGTTTCTCAGGCACCGGTTCGCTCAGCACTTTTTTGTACTGTTCACGCAACGCATCGCCCAACGGCTGGTCATGCCGCCATTGGTCAGGCCGTTTGGGTGACTCCTTGTCGCCAGGCATTCTGCAAGCTCTGTTATTATTTCCCTTTACTTGCTTGGACCCGAAGTACGCGTGTTATAGCAACCACGGGAGTTACATAATTTTTGCAATACAGAGTGTTGAGAATGAGGCTTGATCAGGCCACGGGCGGCGTGGTGAGCTTTGTCTCTGTCGATGTTGCCGATGCCTTGTCCATGCTTTGCGGGTGGACAAAATTGGGCTTGAACCACGGAGTTAGCCGCTGGTTGAACAGGCCGCGCAACCAATCAATCACAATCTGCGCCCGTGCCAGGCGCCGGACGCGTTCGGGATAGGTCAACCAGAACCGGATCGGTGCGACTTCCGGCAGATTGAGCGGCACCAGGTTCTTTTGAAGATCGTGGACATAAGTCGGCATCAAGGCGATGCCGCCGCCATTGGCGCAGACTTCCAGCATAACCGAGCCAGAATTGGTGATCAGGGCAAAATCGATCAGATCCCGGAACTGTTTCGCCTTCGGGGCCCAGCGTTCCATCTGGTTCACATAGCCGGAATGGATGATGCAGCGATGCTCATGCAGGTCAAACACGCTGGTGGGATGGCCGAACGTGCGCACATATTCCGGCGAGGCCCAGAACACATAATGCAGGATACCCAGGCGTTTGGAGACAATATCCTGTCGACCGCCCGGCTCCTGAAACTGGATCGCGATGTCGGCCTTGTCATTAAGAAGATCGGTATCGGGCCGGTCCGTGGTCACCAGACGCAGTTCGATCTTGGGGTTCTGCAGATGAAAATCCGGCAGGTGCGGGGCAATCCAGTGTGCGGCGAGGCCGTCGCCGGCACAAAGTGTGACCGGGCCTTCTGCGGGCAAATCATGATCCAGCACATCACTGCGCAAGCCATCCGCGGCGTCTGACATGATTTCCGCATAGCGCAGCGCCTTGCGGCCCGCATCGGTCAGGCTGACCCCGCGCGGCGAGCGATATAGCAGCCGGGCGTTCAGGGTTCGCTCCAGATCGTCAATCTTGCGGGAAACCGTGGGTGCGGTTTCTTTTAGCCGCGTCGCAGCGGCATTCATGCTGCCGAGCTCAGCGACAACAATGAAAACTTTTAATTTGTCCCAGTCCAGATTTTCAAACATCCATCGCCTCTTATACGATTTCTGTACTACCCCAATTCGATTCTGTCTGCATCGCACACGTGCGAATTGTGCAAGCTTCTTGCTCTAAAAGGAGTTTTTCAGATGTCTGCACCGCAAATTTCTCTAGAATGCTACCCATTTGTCGTCGATCTCACCAAAATGAACGAGCTTATGGGAAGTTTTGGATGGCGCAGTGCGACGCCAGAAGAAATCCCGGAGCTGGTCGCGCTGGGCGAAGATCTGATCAATGATCGGCTGGCGGATCCGGCGACGATTGAGCGCGTGCACGCGGCGACGCAAATTACCGCCTGGGCGTTCGGGGACGATCCGATTGAAGGCATGGTCCTGCAGGTGCCATTGTCCGAGTTAGGTCTGGCCGCGCTGGAAGCAAACGAGTTCGTTCCCGGAAATCCCGATCCAGCGCATATCGCCGCCGTCGGTGAACTCTGCGCGGCCTGTTACATCGGGATCTATGCCGGCGCCACGTATGAGGCGCGCAAGGCGGTGATGACCGGTGCCGGCGTGATCCGCATGGGTATTTTCCCCCAGGTTCCGTGCTTCGCCCGCGCCGCCACGGACGATGGTGCACGCTCTATGGAAAGTCTCGGATGGGCGCCAGCCGGCTTTGGTCCCGACAAATTATGGATGCAGGGGGCGATCCAGGCGCCGTCGAAGAAAGTCGCTTAAATGCTGACCATTAGCGAAATTGGCCAGTCCGGCCTCTCTCGGCCCCTGCGCCAGAAGGATGTTGATCGCTTTCAGGTCGAAATGGTGCGCACGCTGGATTCCTATCAGAAAATGGTGGCCCTGCGCGCTTTGACCTTCATGGCTGAGCAGGATTGTCCTTTCGATGAAGAATATGATGGCAATGATTTGTGTGCCTCACATCTGCTTGCCTATGCCGATGGACAGCCAATCGCGACGCTTCGCCTGCGCTGGTTTGCCGGATTCGGGAAAGTCGAACGGGTCTGTGTCCAGCCCCGCTTTCGCGGCACCAATGTGGTGAAAGTCATGCTGGCTGCCGCTTTTGAGCTGGGCGCCCGCAAAGGGTTTCGCCGCATGACGGCGCAAATCCAGGCACGCCTCTGGCCCCTCTGGTCGCGGACGTTGAATTGCCGATTATTAAAGGATCGACCCAGTTTGTTTTTCTCGGATTATGAGTATTATGAGATCGAAATCCCGCTTGCGGCGCATCCGGAAGCCATTCGGTACAATTCAGACCCGTACCAGATGATCCGTCCCGAAGGCGCATGGGATGAGCCTGGCATTCTCGATGAATCCAGCGCGCGTGGAGGAGATATTCGTCATGTGGCAGCATAAATGTGCGTTTTGGTAGTCAGCGATTATCCGCCTGCGCTTGACGCGGCGTGTCTCTCCAGAGTTTCCGTACATATTGGTGAACGGGTCTGCTTCGCGCGCATGGAGCAACGACCGGTCGCTTTCCTGCATCATCGCGATGGTTCGGGGTTTGGCGGCATGGGCATCAGAATTGGCCGATATGATCCGATTTTCACGATGTCGGCCTGTGGCAGCGTGCTCTCCGCCGGGCTGACCGAGTTCATCGTTCGAAATGCCGCGCAACCGATCCATTTGGCGGGTATTGCGACTGTGCGGTGTTTTTCGCGGTTGCGACGGATTCTGGAGCGATCAGGATATTCGATTGAGATGGACCCGAAATCCACCTTGATGCTGAATGAGGGCATCAACGCGGCTCATCCGCTTTGCGATAGCGCATATCAATTGAGCGAATACGGGCCGTTCATCTGTGGCGATACCGTCTGCGCCGCATCCAGGAAAAACCAATCGACACGCTGGCCGAGCGCTTGAGCAATCAGGAAGAGCGTTCCAGCTGAGACCCGGTTGCTGCCGCGCTCATATTTATGGATTTGCTGGCTCGAGCAGCCCAGAGCCTGACCAAGATCGGATTGCGTCATGGACGCGTCAATCCGCGCCGAGCGAATGCGTTGTCCGATCTGAAAATCAACATTTGGATCAGGTTTTCTGGTCATGAATTCGTCCCTGGCACCAGACTAGCCAGAAGAGCGTAAATTCAATCTTAAATTGAAATAATCAGGCGCGAATTCGCGCGATTATTGTTCGACTGTTTGCAAAAACATCAGGATCGCGGGCATCATCAGGAAGATAAATCCAAGAAACAGCCAGAGCGGGAACCGCCGCTGTGCATCGGATGACACCGCCGGGTCGAGATTTGCTTCCGGTTGGGACATCTCAGATTTTTCGCTCCAAATCCCAGAAATCATGCCGCTCCGGACGGCATACACATAGGCAAATCCGCCTGACAGAACCGAACTGGCTAGGATTAAGAGCGTATTCCCCTGCATGACCCCCGCCATCAGGTTGGAGATGGCAAGAGCGGTGACGGCGAGCAGCGTAAACGGACTCCGCCCCGGCGCTGACAGATTTTCCTTATTCGCCATATTACCCTCCTATCCGTTTACCACTGACAAGGCCGTTTCAGCCGCGGGGTCTGTTTGTTCGCCCGATTTCGGCGCATGCAGAGCGATCCGGTTCCAGGCGTCTAGCGCAGCAATCTTGTAGGCTTCGGCCAGCGTTGGATAATTGAACACATTATCGATGAAGTATGTCAGCGTGCCGTCGAGCACGAGGGCGGCCTGGCCAATATGGATAAGCTCGGTGGCGCCCTCGCCAACAATGTGAACGCCGAGAATTTTCTGTGTTTCCAGATGAAACAGCATTTTCAGCATGCCACGCTGCAAGCCCATAATGTGCCCGCGGGAGGTTTCCCTGAACCTTGCGATTCCGGCCTCATAGGGAATGCGTTTCTCGCGCAACTCGCGTTCCGAATAGCCAATGGTGGAGATTTCAGGCACGGCATAGATGCCGTATGGAAAGTGTTCCGGCTTGGGCGGATTTTTGACATGGAAGGCATGGCAAACGGCGATCCGGCCTTGTTCCATCGACGTCGATGCCAGGCTGGGAAAGCCGATTATATCGCCCGCCGCATAGATTCCGGGGGCTTCGGTTTCGTAACTCTCAGGGTCAATTTTCAACCGCCCGCGGGAATCCGGGGACAAGCCGAGCGCATCCAGGCCCAGATCCAGAGAGGCGCCAACGCGGCCGGCCGCATATAGCACCATTTCCGACTTCACCCGGCGGCCATCGCTAAGCTCAACTAGGCAGTGCTGGCCGTCGCGTGAGACCCGCTCAGCGCGGCAGCCCAGCCGCATTTTCATCCCGCGGTCCCGCAGCTCATGCGTAAATTCGGCGATCAGTTCATCATCGATGAAGCTCAGGATATGCGCGCGGGGTTCGATCACGGTGACTGAGATATCAAGCGCGCTGAAAATGGTTGCGTACTCCATCCCGATCACGCCAGCGCCGATCACGGTCAGCGATCGGGGCAGGGATGAAATGTTCAGGATCTCATCGCTGTCGAGAATATGCGTTCCGTCAAACGGGATCGTATCCGGCCGATAAGGCTTGGTGCCCACGCTGATCAAGGCCTTATCGAAGCGATAGGTCACCCGATGACCATTCGGTTGTTCGATCTCGATCTCCGAACGGTTCAGAAAGCGCGCATGTCCGGTCACCAGAGTGACGCCATTGCGGCTAAACTGGTGTTCGAGCACATCCACCTCATGGTTGAGGGTCTGTGACAGGCGGTGTTTCAGATCATCCGCTGTAATGTCATTCTTGACCTTATAGGTGCGGCCATAAAAACCGCGCTCACGCCAGCCGGACAGATTGAGGACGGTTTCCCGCAACGTCTTGCTCGGAATCGTGCCGGAGTGCACCGACACGCCGCCGACGCGCTTGGACTTTTCGACCACGAGCACGCGCTTGTCGAGCTTCGCAGCCTGTATCGCGGCGCGGCGCCCGGCCGGTCCGCTGCCAATAATGACCAAGTCAAACGCATCTTGCATGGATTTGCCGGCCCCGTTCCGAATCACTTATCTCAGTGTTTTCAACATAAGGTTGAAAATCTACTACTTTCTGAGGCCACCCCTCTGTAGACAGGGGTATCTGCATCCAGAAACAACCCATGATAGTATTTTATTAACGGGATCGGGTGAACACCAATGCTGCGCGTTTCCATGAGGTGCTCGGGTCCCCCACACGCCCGGCTGCCATTCACAGGAAACGTACGCACTCACTTATGCACTTTGGACGTGGCGAGCGGTCTCTTCCTCGTCACGTCTGAGGCAGAACCTTGATTGCGGGTGGGACCGTGATTGCGTGACGGAATGGCAGTGAAATGAATTCAATCCGCGTCAGCTTGTTGAGTGGTTTGGCCATAATGGGTCTGACCGCCTGTGTCGGCGCGGCCCAATTTGGCGATGATGCGCTGCGTACGACCAGTTTGGGTCGTATCCAGGCCACCCCTTTCATGGACTTTGTCGATACTGAGCAATGCCGAGAGACGTTGACGCAAGCGATCGGGTTCACGCATCAAACGCAAACTGTCACCAACGGTGTTCAAATAGTTCAATCTTTTCAGTGTATTGAGGATAATATAGTCGCGCGCGTCAGCCTCAAAAACCTGAACCCGTATACAATGCAATGCGTCACCCGCACGGAAGATGGCGAGCATGCATCTGTCGTCGAACCGTTCGGTTTTGCGCGTTTTGAGTACGGGTTTCAGCAGTCATCCAGCCATGCTTGCGCAACAATTGGCTGATCGTGGTCATTAGCAGAGCAAAAACAGGGTTTTGCCGTGCGCACAGCTGCAGCGTGTTAACCTTTCATTGACCAACAGTGTAAATTAGTTTGCATTCAAAATACGCAGTGATTTGGAATGCCATGAGAGACGCCAATAATAATATGGATGAACAGATTGGACGGCGTTTGCGGACGGCACGCCTGAACGCTCACGTTTCCGTTGAGCAATTGAGTGAAATAGTCGGCATGACCGTTGCGGAATGGCACAGTCTTGAATCGGGCAGAAGACGCGTGGATGCAGCCATTATTGCCCGCATCGCAAAAGTGTTAGGGATTGAAGTGCGCCAGTTTTTCAGTGAATGTTGCAATGTGCAACAAGCTGCGGCAATTGAATTGATTAAATCCGGCAAAACGCGTCCTGCGCTTCAGCGTTTGATCCGTAAATCGAAAGAAAGAGGGGGCGGCCTTCGGGCGGCTTAAGCCAGTTTAGGATTATGAAGCGCGAAGTCTCACCCGTCGAAAATGACAAGTTGCAGGCGCTGTCGGCTGATATCTGGGCTTCGATCAAGCAACAAGGCGAATTTTTCGAAGCCGATACGGGCGCAACCTTGCTCGAGCTGGCGCAAACCGATGAGCACTTGCTGATCATTCTGTCGGGCCAGGCCACGCTGGTCTATTTTCAGGACGGACAACCGCAACCCACGGCGATTTTCCGCACCAAAGGGCAGGTCCTGCACCATGCGGGCATGCATCTGAATGTGGTGAATCCCTTCCGGATTGAAGCAGCGTCGGACAAGACTCGGGTCGTCCTTTTGCAACGCGATGTTGTTTACGACCTGATTTCTCAGGACGCGCGGTTTGCCGAATATCTGTTCAAGGATCTCTCCGAACGATTCATGACCGCGCTTGGGTATTTGCGCGAACAACGCCAGGAACCGCTGATCATTCGATTGGCCAAACGTATTCTGACGATCACCAGACATCGTCCGTCTGTCGAATTTACCCAGGCCGAACTGGCGGAGATTCTGGCTGTGACCCGGATCAGTATTTCAAAAGCAATCAAAACGCTGGAAGAGCAGGGACTGATCAAACGCGCCGAACGCGCCCTGATCCTGGTGGATCGAGACAAGCTGAAAGCCTGGCTGGAAGAACAAACGCGCACCGAATAGCGACGGGTTTCTTTCATGATTACTACTTGAGATCGAAAAATTAGATAAATCGACTCAGGCGCGAATTTACGATGATATGTTAGCTCTGACTGTGTGCGGAGAGACGTGTTGGCCCAGTGGGCTGAGGCGCAACAGATCGTTCGCATTTGGCTTGAATCTGTTTACCGTAATTAACCAAGCTTACGATCTGATTTCGATCACGCTGGAAACTTTGATTTCTAATTATCATCAAATAAAACAATAGTTTGTATCCTGCCTGCATAATAGGAAAGGTGGGACGAAATGAACTTCCAGAACAAAAAACCCTTAACCGTTGGCTTCCTTGACAGCGTCAACATGATGTATGATCGCGCCATCAGCCTGCTGGATCTTCCAGAGGATGTGGCGCAGACCGTTCGCAACTGCAATTCGACCTACGAGGTCCAGTTTTCGGTCCGTTTGCGCGGCCAATTGCACAGTTTCAAAGGCTACCGCTCTGTTCATTCGGAACATATGGAGCCGGCCAAAGGCGGCATTCGCTACTCGATCGAAGTCAATAAGGACGAAGTCGAAGCGTTGGCGGCCTTGATGACCTATAAATGCGCCCTGGTCGAAGCGCCATTCGGCGGCTCAAAGGGCGGCCTGATTGTCGATCCCCGCGAATGGGAGCCGCATGAACTTGAAAAGATCACGCGTCGATTTGCGTATGAACTGATCAAACGCGATCTGATTAACCCGTCCCAAAATGTCCCGGCTCCCGATATGGGAACCGGCGCCCGCGAAATGGCGTGGATGGCGGATGAGTATCGCCGAATGAATCCGACCGATATCAATGCCCGCGCCTGTGTTACCGGCAAGCCGCTGAATGCGGGCGGCATTGCCGGCCGTACAGAAGCCACCGGGCGCGGCGTTCAATATGCGTTGCAGGAATTCTTCCGCCACGCGGACGATGTTGAGGCTGCAGGTCTCAGCGGGACCCTGGAAGGCAAGCGTGTTGTCGTTCAAGGCCTCGGTAATGTCGGCTATCACGCCGCCAAATTCCTCAGCGAGGAAGATGGCGCCCCAGTTGTCGGTGTTATCGAACGCGATGGCGCCATCTTCAATGAAAAAGGCCTCGATATCGAAGCTCTGAAGGCGCATCTGAATGACGGGAAGCCTCTGGATACTTTTGCTGGCGGCACCTTCTCGCCAGACAGCAATGCCGGTCTCGAACATGATTGCGATATTCTGGTTCCGGCCGCGTGTGAAAGCGTAATCACGCATTCAAATGCCCACCGCATTCAGGCGCGCGTGATCATCGAGGCGGCCAATGGTCCAGTGACTGCTGAAGCCAATGATATCCTGCTCGAGCGGGGCCGGACTATCATTCCAGATCTGTATGCGAATGCGGGCGGCGTAACGGTCTCGTATTTCGAATGGGCGAAGAACCTGTCGCACATCCGGTTCGGGCGCATGCAGCGGCGTCAGGAAGAGGCTCGCAGCCGTGCGCTTCTACAACAAATCGAATCTCTGGTGCCGAACGGCGTTGATCACGCCACGCGCGATCTGCTGGAATGCGGCGCGGGTGAAATTGATCTGGTCCGGTCTGGCCTGGATGACACGATGCGCGCCGCATACAATGCCATGCGGGAAGAACGTGATGCACATCCGGATTGCCCGGATCTTCGCACGGCGGCCTATATGGTCGCGGTTCGCCGGATCGTCTCTGTGATGGATCTGTTCGAACTCTAGGGGACGTGCGCAATCGATCATTCAAAAGGATCGATCAAAAAAACCGCCATCCGAAACAATCGGATGGCGGCTTTCTTATTGGGCACGTTGAGCGATAAGAGACGCTTCAGGGTCTCTACCACGGGGCTCAGTTGTTCATCGGCTTAGTATCGACATTCTGCAGGATCGTATCCGGGATGGAGACATTTTCGGTCGCAACTTCAACCCGATCCCGGCCATTTCGTTTGGCGCGATAAAGCGCGGCATCCGACCGTTCCAGGGCATCGTTGATGCTGGCTTCATTATAGAAAGGCTCAGATACGCCGATACTGACCGAGACGTTGAACGGCCCGGTTTCACTGGGGAATTTCACCTGTTTGATGGCCTGGCGGATGCGATCGGCGACCCCGGCAGCGGCCGTTGCATCAGCCTCGACTAGAACGATAGCAAACTCTTCACCGCCCAGGCGACCGATCAGGTCTTCCTGGCGTAAGACACTGGCGGCGACCGCGACCAGTTTGGACAGAACCTTGTCGCCTGTCGCATGGCCGTGCACATCATTGACCTGTTTGAAGTGATCGATGTCGAGCATGAGCGTCGCCAATTGACCATTGTCGCGCTTGAACCGCGCCAGTTCGCGCTCTGAAAAGCGCATGAAGGCACGCCTGTTCAGGGCCTTGGTCAGTGGGTCTATGGTGGCGAGCTCAAACAGGTCGCACTTTTCGTGCTCCAATTCGATCAGGTCCTGGACGGCATATCGTGCGGCGCTGCGCACGCAGATATCATTGCTGACCAGTCGACCAAAGCTCGAAAGCAGATTGAGCTCGGCTTCCGTCAATTGGCGGGGTTTGTCATCTGCAATGCAGAGCGTCCCGAACCGCTTGCCGTTTGGGTCGGTCAGAGGCACGCCCGCAATCGATTGAAATTTCGGAATGCGCAATCCTTGTGTATTGCTCGAGAAGAATTCTTCTTCGCGCATATCCGCCACATCAAAGCGCGTCTGCGAAAGGTGCATCCGGGCGAAATAGGTTTGCAGATCCGCTGCAACAAACCCGTCCAGGCCATGTTCACACATGTACCATTGCCGGTAGCGGCGGTTTAATGCGGCGATCACAAAGGGCGTCTGCAAGGCCAAGGCGATGGAATCGGCGACACACACTGGGCCCGCGGACTGATCCTCACTAAGTATCTGATAACGCTGCAGAATCTCCGATTTCTGCTCTTCAAACTGTGGTGGTGGATACGAAATCATCCCCAAATCTCCCGTCTTTTTTTCTCTCTCTTCGAGGGAAAATACGTATAAACCACTATAGGTTGTAAATTAGTTTACATTCCGGGGCGCAGGTGTGATTTGCGTCACAAGCGTGGCGTCGACCTCGTGCGCGGACCGTTTCAAAAAGAGACCCGCGCCGAGGCGCGGGTCAGTCAAAATGGAGATTTGGAAACGGGCGTTTCCATAGTCTCTACGTCTCAGCGCGCAAAAGCGTTCCAATTTTTTTGAAAGGCGTCTCCAGACCGTTTGCCGGTCGAGTGGATCAGGCGGCGGACAGCACCAATTGTTCGGCATATCCAAACAGGTCGCCAATATTCTGAAGCGGGATGTCCGATTCCTCGACCTCCGCACCTTCAAGCTGATCGTCGTGACGCATGGCGTTCAGTTTGGCGCGGGCGCGATTGATCCGGCTTTTGATCGTGCCGACAGAGCATTTGCAGATTGCGGCCGTCTCTTCATAGGAATAACCCATGGCAACAACGAGAATGAACACATCGCGTTGTTCACGCCCCAGTCGGAAGACCTGTTGAATGGCCTCGGAGCATTCGGCGCGATGAGACAATTGGCAGTCGGTCACCAGTCTGTCTTCCAGATCGCTTGGATCATGGCAGTCGATGCGTTGGTTCTTCCGCGCATCCTGAAGGAATTCGTTGCGCGTAATCGCCATCATCCAGGCCTTGAAGCTGCCTTTCTCGGGCGAGAATGACTTGCGGGCATTCCACGCCTTGAGACAGGCATTCTGGACGATGTCTTCGGCGCGTGCCGCGTCGCGGCACAACATCCGTGCGAAACCAAGCAGCTCTGGCAGTATTTTCTCTAACTCAACCGCAAACATGGATCAGCCCTTTCCCGGATCCAGAATTCGGCAGCGTTGGTTAATTAAGCGTAAATCATATTAATAACTTGGAAAGTTTGTTCGACTTTTGGTTGTTTCAAGTCAAAAATCGCAAAGGCCAGGTTTTGTTTCAACAACACTTGAAGCTGACTCGTGAGCGCGGTTTGTTGCATAATTATTGTACGAATTCAGGGGTTTGAATGTGTGCGGATTCAGCACGAACGGTCACACTCTCGCCCGGTTGGCGGTCGTTTGAACTGTTAAGATACAATTTCTCGTCGTTTCCAGAAACGAAGTGTTAGGCAAGTAAATCTATTAAAAGTTGAATACGAGAGAATTCGCTATGTTTTCCGACCGACTGCAAGACCTTCTGCCTGATCTACGTGCCTACGCACGCCTGCTTTGCGGCGACCCCGCGCGGGCCGATGATCTGGTGCAGAATGCCTGTCTGAAGGCCTGGCAAGCGCGCGAAACGTTTGATCCGGAAAAAGGGCCTTTGCGCGGCTGGCTGTTTCGCATTTTGCGCAATGAATTCTACTCCCAACTGCGCAGCGACCGCCTGCGTTCGACAGAAGCGTCGACTCTGTTCGAAAGTGAACACGTGGCCGACTGCGCCTTCGAACCCCGTTCGGACCTGTCGCGCCTGCTGCACGCCGTTCAAACCCTCAAGACCGCCCAACGCGATGCTTTCCTTTTGGTGGTCGCCGCGGGCTTTACCTATGAGGAGGCAGGTGACGTCCTTGGCTGCGCCCCGGGCACCGTCAAAAGCCGTGTCAGCCGGGCGCGGGAACTTGCCATGGGGCGGTTTCATTCGGAGAGCTGGTCGCACAAGGTCGGGGCACAGGATGTTTCACCCTTGGCGCAATTGCACGAAGCGCTGGATCGCATCCAGGCCTTGTCGCCCGCCGCATAGGGTCGAAGCGGCTTCACAGTAACCGTGTTTCTTCGAGCAGGTCCGGCAGGTCATTCTCGTACAGAACAACATCCTGTTCGCGCGCAATCTCGCCGACCAGCCGGCGCGCGTCAGCAAAGCTGGACCGGGCGTGAAAGTCGGTGTCCGTTTGATCAATGGCGCCGACAAAAGCTGAGATTCGATCGGGATTGACCACAATCACAGTGTCGCAATGATCCGAGGCGAACTGTCCCAGTCGATCATGTACGCGATCATGTTCCAGACCAAGTTCGGCGACACCGGGTGTGACCAGGATGGACTTGCCATCGCGATGTTTCGCCAGGTCACGCAATACTTTCACAGCGTTCTTGAAGCCAATCTCATTCGAATTATAGGCATCATCAAGGATCAGAGGCTGGCCAGGCGTTTCGACTTTCTGCAGCCGATGCTGAACCTGTTCGACATCCTTGGAGAACGCCGCAATGCGCGTCGCCGAGGCCGGATCGATCAAATAGGTCGCGACGACGGCGAGGGCTGAGTTGAGAATATTATGGTCGCCCAGAAGCGGCAGCGTATAGGTCAATGCTGGCGTCCCGGGGGCGCCGCGATCCTGAACGGAAATGGACCAATTGCTGGCCTCGAGCGTCGCATTGACGATCTGGAAATCGGCGTCTGCGGTGTCTCCGACGGTGCGAACAAGATCTGGATATTGCGCCTTCAGGTCGGCGAATGGCGCATGCGTCAGGATCTCCAGAGGGAGCACGGCGCGTCCGCCTTTGGCGCAGACATACTCGACCAGTTCCGACTTGGCCCTGGCAATGGTCGCAATATCGCCGAACCGTTCCGTGTGCGCATTGCCAATGGCGGTGACAATGGCGAAATCGGGATCGGCGAAATCACACAAGCGCTTGATCGAACCGATGCCATAGGCGCCCATTTCGGCGATGAAAAATCTGTGTCCGCGCTGTAATTTTTCACGAATGTTCCGGGTGAGGCCGAGCACCGTATTGATGCTGCCCGGGCTATAGAAGACGGGACCGGCGGCTTCCAGGATTTCGGCCAATATGTGCTTCGTGGTGGTCTTGCCGAAGGAGCCGGTAATGCCAATGGTCACAGGCTGATATGTGTTCAGCTTCTCGACCGCTTCATCGATAAAGCCCTGATTGACCTTTTCCTGGAACGGGCGAAGCAGGCGATTGGCCAGCATGATCAGGCCCGGTGTGAGTTGCAGGACGATCAGCGTCGCCAGCGGATGCAGGAAAACCAGTGCCAGGCTGACGACATAAAAACCACGGGCCAGCCAGCGGATGCGCCGCAAGCGCTCGGTCGCGACGAGTTTTTTCTTATAAGCATATCCACGCTCGCGCAGCGGGACGCCGGCCAGCAGGGCGGCGGCCAATAGCCAGGCCCAGAAACCAAGGCCGATTTGGGTCTGAAGGACAAAGATCAGGACGAGTCCGAGCGTCGCCAGGACATCAAACAGGCGCACCCGCAGGACAGCGCCAAGAAAGCGCGAGCTGTCATACTCCTCCTGCTGGAAATAGGTCAGGATCGTATTGATCCGCACCCATCCAAAACCGAGCAGGGCAAGCAGGAAAACGGCGAAGGGAAGATGGGTCATGCCAGGCTCAACTGTTCTTTGATGCACAGGGCAATCTGGTGCCGGCCGCGATCCAGAATGGAGATATGATCATAATGCGGACAGACGATCAGTTCAGCCGTGGGAATGCCCGCCGCGAGTTTCTGGCCGACTTCGACCGGCGTATCGTGATCCTGACCACCATAGATCAGCGTGGTCGGACAGGTAATCTCGCCCAGCGTATCCGTCTGGTCCTCATTGACGGTTTTCACGAAAATATCGCGCAGGCCGGTTTCGCGGCTCTGAATGTAATCCAGGCTGCCATACTGGCTTTCCAGCGCTTGCAGCTCCGCATCGCCCTTAGCCATGGATTTGCGATGCTTGAATTCCCAACCGCGGCGTCGCCCGTTCAGCTTTTGCAGCATGGACCGCGTTCGCGGCACGCCCGCAGAGGCGACCAGAAACAGGTGCGCGATCGCCTCTTTCTGCGTCGCGGCGATCCGCATGCCGACGCGCCCACCAAAGGAGTGACCGACCCAGAGAAACCGGGACAGGCCATATTCTGTCTTCAGGAAATCCAGCATATGCGCCGCATAGTCTTGCGTGCCCCAGGTCTCGTCCGGGCGGGGCGTGTCGCCAAAGCCGGGAAAATCAACCAGATAGGAGCTGGCGACGGGGGCCAGCGCCTCGGCCACCGGAATAAAATCGCGATACGTGCGCCCCCAGCCATGCCCGAACACGACAGCAGGTTTGCGCGTATCCCCAATTTGAACCAAATTTGGCTTCAATACTGTGGTCATAGACTGGCTTGATCCCGCTCTGCGATTCGCTCTCTATACTCTAGGCGGACCTTAGACTTAAGACTGGTGAAAAATTGGCAAAATCGCTCAAAACTGTGATTATTTTTGGCGGCGCAAGCTCCGAACACGATGTCAGCGTGGTCAGTGCCCACCAATTGATGGACGCGGCAGACGTCCGGAATGTCGACGTTTTGCCGGTCTATACCGACTTTGCAAACCGGTTCTGGATCGGCGCCAGCCTGCGCGATCTCTCGAAATACAAGCCGCGACCGCCCTTGGGGCAGCAGGTGACCTTTCGCTGGAGCGACAATGGTCCCGTCGTCTGCGCCATGGACGGCACGGTGATTCAACCGGTCGATTGCGTCCTGCCCGTCTTTCACGGGACGTTTGGCGAGGATGGCCGCATTCAGGCCTATTTCGAGCTGCTCGGCATTCCGGTGACCGGGCTTTCTGCCTCAAGCACATCCATCGCGATGCGCAAGGACGTCACCAAAGCCCTGGTCAAGGCGGCCGGGGTGAATGTCTTGCCGCATATCACTGTGACGCGCGCGCAGATCGAAGATGCCGATATGATCTTGCCCGACGTGAAAGCCGCACTTGGCTATCCGGTCATTGTGAAGCCTGCCAATCTTGGTTCGAGTGTTGGCGTTGGCCTTGTCAAAAGCGAAAATGAGGATCTCTGGCCGCTGGTCGAGTATGTCTTGAAGAAGGACACGCTGTGCCTGATCGAACCGCAAGTGCAAAACCTGGTCGAATACAATATCGCCATGATTGCCAAAGGCGACGAGATCCGCCTGTCGGCCATTGAGCGGCCGAAATCCGGCGCCGAATTGCTCGATTTTCGCGAGAAATACCTGTCCGACAGTGGCGGCGCCAAAGGTACGTTCAAGCCGTCAGAAGGCATGCTGTCCCTGACCCGCGATATCAATCCGGATCTGCCGAGGGACTTGCAGGACAAGATTCACGATTATGCCCGGCGCACATTTTCCGCGCTGGGCAAGCGCGGCGCCCCGCGCATTGACTTCATGTCGAACAAGGAAACCGGCGAGCTCTGGTTCAATGAGATCAATGCCATTCCAGGCTCATATGGGTTCTTCCTGTGGGAAGCGGCGGCGCAACCCTTGCTTTTCCCGGAACTGATCCAGCACCTGATTGATGAAGCCACCGGGGACACAATTAAGTCGTTTGAGGACCCGGTCCCGCAGGATGCGCGACTGCTGCCGAGGCGCTAGGTCGGGGCCGCGCATAAGCCATTGAGCGAATGCCATTATTCGGCGTCTAAGCGGGCGTTAGCTTGAATTGTCATCCCGGAAAGTGCGCAGCGCTTGTCCGGGACCTCGTTCATCTGGGTCCCGGCTCTCCGCTGCGCTGCGGCCGGGATGACAAATCATGTTTCGCGCGCTGCTAATGTCTCCTCCTGACCCACGACCGTCATTAGGAGCAGCCGGTTTGGGGCGTTTAAGCCGCTCGACTAATGCCTGCTTCCGGCGACGGAGGGGCGTGGTCTTAGCGCCGCGAAACCACGCTTTCAGATAAGCCGTCAGGATCAATTTTGATAATCCATGGGTCCCACCACCCTTTCGAAGCTTTAATTCCGGTATGCCCGACAATGGCGTAGTGATCGTTTTCAAGCGCAACAAGGTCAGCGAAAATATCCCGCGTCTCGCTGCTATAAATGTGAGACCAAACTTCCTCACCTTGTTGATTCAAACGAAATACAATTGCGTCGTATCTGTGGTACTTTGGAGCATCTTCTAAGATCAAAAATCCGACACCGATTAATCCTCCATCCGGCGTAAGTACCGCATTCGTCAAACCGGCACGGTTTTTCGTTTGATAGGTCCAAGTCCACTCTACATCCCCGGCGCCGTCAATTTTCGACACTTCGATTTGCTTGGCAAGCACTAGCCCAGGGAGCACCGGAGCGATTTCATAGGGGGTAAGTTCCGCTTTTGTCGCACCGATTACGTGCTCAAGTTGATTGCATTCTTCATCATCCAAAAGCTCGCCTCGTTTGGAGATGACTTCGCATCTGCCAATATGGCTTTCACCTGGGAACACTCCATCACGATAGATGTACAAGTGTATGTTCCCGTTCGGTTGCTCGACAACAGGACCAGGGGACTCAAAGTAAATCTTAGAACCGCTGCTGTCGCGCATCCACGTTTTCAGGGGCGGCAAGTCTTCGAAATATGTACCGGTTGGTATCGAAGTATAAGACCAAATGATTTCACCTTCGGCGTCTACCTTTGAGTAGTGTGGCCCTCGATGCGATCCTTTTCGAGGTCTTTTAACAGAATTGACGAGTACGCTGCCGTCACTCAATTTGCTCAGACTGGCGCCGTTGATACTAGCGCGCCGTTCGCTCAGCCATCGTTCCCACCGAACGTCTCCATCAAGTGAGAGCATTGCCACAATTCCTGAGCTATCCGCTTGAGTCGGATTGTGCACCATGTGACTGCCGACCAGATATATGTTCTCTTGTTCTACAAGGACTTGCGATATTTGACTGTGAGCCTCTCCCAAAAACTCTTTTGACCAGACTTCATCACCATTCGGTGATAGACGTGCAAGCCAGGCACCAGTAAACGCCCGCGTAGATAGAGAAGCGCTTCCAGCGACTAGCAAATCGCCGCCGGGTAGAACTTGGATCGAGGTGACGTCTCCGCGTTCCAGAGTCGGCACAATCAGTTCCCATGCACTTTCGGCGCAAGCCGATGACACTGAATACCCCAGAAATAGTGCCGCAAAGGTTGCCTGAATAATTCTTCGCATATTTTCATATCTTGACAGAGTCACACCAAGTCAAGCCAAAGTCTAAACTAGCAAATGATAGAAACCGGGCTTCCTTGGTGACCAGAAAAACTGTTGAAGTGCTCGTGTCTGCTCCTGACCCAAAGCAGACGTTACCGGCGTCCGTTTTAGGGCGGTTCTTGCCGCCAATCTCAGTGTCTGACGAGGAGGATAAAAGAACATTCGCCCGCGACTGATTCATGCTCCATCCTTGACGCAAATGACAGCCATTCCAGCGCAATCAGCCATGGAAGAGGTCGACTTCGATTTTTTCGCACAAAAGGCTTGAGGTGATCTCAATAGGTCTATATTGCGAATGCGTCTCATTAAAATCAAAGTAGAGCTTCTTTACATGAAAACACTCAAGTCCACGGTCGCGCTTTGGGCGCTGCTGACAGCGGTTGCAGGCCCGGCATTTGCCCAGGATGCGCCCGCCTCCGAAGACACAGAACGCGTTGAGGACAAAGTCATTGTCCTCGGCACAAAGATCGAACAGTCACTGCAAGACCTTGAAGTTTCAGCCGAGGTGTTTGACGCGGAACGGCTGGATCGCGAGCAAATCACCGAGCTTTCAGAATTGCTTTTGAAAGTGCCCAATGTGACCACTGTCGGGGGCGCGGATTCGAACTTCTCGATCCGTGGAATCGGTCGCGCCGGTGTTGGCGGTGCGGGCCAGGGTGTGACGTCGAGTGTGTATGTCGACGGGTCGCCAATCACCAGCCTCAATTTCAACCGTGGCCCCTTGGGGTTGTGGGATACGCAGCAAGTTGAGGTGCTTCGCGGACCGCAGTCTTCTGTGCAAGGGCGCAATGCTCTGGCGGGCGGTATTTTCATCAAGACGGCGGATCCGACGTTTGAACCGGAAGGCAAGTTCCGGGCGACCTATGCGGAAGGCAATACTTACCAGCTCGCCGGTGCCTATGGTCGGTCGATTATAGATGGGCTGTTGGCGGGGCGACTGGCGGTTGATATGCAGAGCTCCGATGGCTTTTTGACCAGCCAGGTCCTCAATGGAGATGACTTCAACGTCACCGAAAGCCTGACCGTCCGCGGCAAGCTCTTGCTCGCCCCTGACAGCCTGCCGCAATTTTCAACCAAACTGACGGTCGATTATGGCGAGTCAGAGGTATTTGGCGAAGACAGTATCTTCGTGCGCACCCCGACCGATATTACCGATCCGAATTTTCTGGATTTCGATCCACGCCAGCGCGAAACAGCCCGAAACGAACTTGTCGGAAACGATAATGAGGGACTCAGGCTCGTCAGTGAGACAGAGTACGAGTTTACAGACGCCATTACGGGGCGTGCCATCGTCACCTATGAAGACTATTCAACCGAAAGATTTTTCGGCGATGAGAATGATATCGCGCGGTTCGGCGGTTTCACCGCCAATGAATTTGATGAAAGCATTCTATCCGTAGAAACGCGCGTCGAGTTCGATTTTGAGACCATTCGCGGCCTGGCAGGCGCCTACTATCTGGAGGAAGAGCGAAACACGAATCTCAATACGAGTTCGATTTTGCAGGACCAGGCGAGAGCGGTCGCGGGTCCGTTTGCGCAGCTCGTCAATGTTGCGCCTCCGGAATCCTTGCTTGTGCTCCGTCAGGGGCAGACTTTCGATACCGAAAACTATGCGATCTTCGGGCAGTTTGACTGGGATTTTGCGCCGAAATGGACGCTTGGGTTCGGGGCGAGGTATGATTTCGAAGAATTTGCCGAAGGCGGTCGTTTCTTCAGCGCGGGGATCGATTCAGAAGGGTGTCTCATCTCGGCGCCCGCCGCGATTTTTGGGGTCCCAAGCCCTGACCCGTTTGCTGTCGCAACACTGCCGTGTGAGCTGGCAGTCGCGCAATTCTTTGGTCCAAATACGGAGCCCACAACGGCGGCAGATTTCGAGGCGTTTTTGCCGCGCGCGTCCCTGACATATGAGATCAACGAAGACAGTTCTGTTTTCGTATCGATTTCGCGGGGATATCGCGCCGGCGGCGCCTTCGTCGCTGTTCGTGAAAACCCCAACATTGCAGGGTTTGAACAATTTGTTGGCCAATATGACCCTGAATTCCTGAACACATTTGAGGTGGGGATGCGCAACGTCCTGCTGGACGGTCGCCTGACCCTAAACGGCAATATCTTTTACTCACAATACGAGGATCAACAGGTGCTGGTCGACGGGTTTGATCCCAGCCGGTCCGATGACAATTTGATTGTAAATGCGGGGGAAAGCACGCTCTACGGTTTGGAACTCTCAGCCGACTTTGAGGTCACAGATAATATTGGCGCCTTCGCAACGATTGGTCTTCTGGAAACCGAATTTGATGATTTCCCCTTCGCGGTCGACTCAGATGGAAACCTCATTCCTGGCGCCGACCCGCAATTTGAAAACCTCTCAGGCGATTCCTTTCCCAGCGCGCCCAACCTGACCTTCACGCTTGGCGGTGATTGGGAAGGCGACAACGGCCTGTTTGGCAATGCAAGTCTGAGTTTCACGGGTGAAACCGTCGGCGGCATTCCGAATCTGGAGACGCAAGACTTGCTCGCGGCAGGGGGTGACCCGGATGTGGTCAGTCGTCTGGATATTGGCGGCGAGGAGCGCTACGATTTGACGGGCCGGTTCGGGTGGCGCAATGATCGCGTTCAGGCTTATGTCTTTGGCTCAAATTTGCTCGATGGAGATCGTTATACGTCTCGGTTCTTCGCCAATGTTGGATCGTCGTCGGGGGTTGTCAGTCTTCAGTCTCCCGGCTTCACCGTACAGTCGCCTCGCGTCATCGGCGCCGGCATCGACGTGAATTTCTAAATGGGTCTATTGTCGTTTCGATCTTCTGGAAATGTCAGCGAGGGCAATGCGAAACCTCGCAAAAAGAAGAGTGCGCGCAAACGGCTTTATGAGCTTCACACATGGGTGGGGTTTCACCTCGCCGTCATCATGGTCGTTGTTCTCTTCACGGGGACAATGGCCACGATCTCGAACGAGTTGGACTGGCTGACGCAGCATGACATGCGCGTCAGCCCGGGCACCGAAAAAGTGTCTTATGATGAGATGCTGGACGCGGTTCGGGCCTATGATCCGGATGCGACGATTATGGGGGTCCAGCACATGATGGGCGACCATTTTGCCTATCGTGTCACCGTGATTGACGAGCATGCGACGCAGCAATTCATTCACGTCAATCAGTGGACGGGTGAGGTTACCGGACAAACGCCATATTTCACGCTTCAACGATTCTTTCGAGATATGCATCGCTATCTCTATCTGCCGAAAGTGGTTGGACTGACGCTTGTCTGTTCAATGGCGATTATCCTGATCATTTCGCTCTATACGGGGCTGAAAACATCGCGGAACTGGCGCACACTGATGACGCGCATTCGCGTTTCGAAAGGCGCGCGAACAGCGATTGGCGACGCGCACAAGGCTGCGGGGCTCTGGAGCATCTGGTTTTTCGTCCTGATGGTCACAACCGGGCTCTGGTACTATGCGGAGTTTCTGGGAACAGACTTCGAACCGTCGGCCCCGCCGGAGCTCAGAGAGATCGCGGACGTCACGAATGATGTGATTATGGATCCATCCGCGGATGAAATCTTGCGGATCGCACAAGAGGCGTATCCTGAATTGAACATTACCGCGTTCACCTTTGCCGTTTTACCTGGCAGCGCGATACGGGTGATGGGGAAAGCCGGGAACCCGATCGTTCGGCAACGCGCCAACGCGGTTTACATCCACCCTGAGACACTGGACGTTTTACATGTTCGGCGCTCGCGCGACTTACCAGCTGTGCAATGGACCAATCAAATCGCAGATCCGCTTCATTTTGGCGATTTTGGCGGCCTGCCCCTGAAGCTCGTCTATTTCGTGTTTGGGGTTTTCATGACCGGCCTGTCGGTGAGCGGCGTCTGGCTGACCTGGAAGCGCCTTAAGTCGCGCGGCGCGAGCCGCATGCAAATTGCTGCTTTGCCCATCCTCGTTGTTTCTGCCCTGTTTGCGTCCATCACATTTACGGTCACCAAAGAGCCAATCCTGGCCGGGGTCAGTGCCCTCCCTTACGCTGTGTTCGTTGCCGGCCTGTTTTTGGTCGGCGGCGCGATCCTGTGCGGCTGGTGGCTGAAAAACCGGATCCAGCAAGGAAAAATCCTGTCCTTGAAGAGTGCGGCGATCGCGCTCCTGACGATCGGCCTGTCGGCGGGGGCCGCCCAGGCGATATTGATGCAAAATCCTTACACGTCCTTTGGAGGCTCGGACCTGGGGGAGCTTGCCGACGGGCCTGTTCGGGTGCGGGGCTTTTTGTTCGGCGATGCGACAGGCGGATTTTCCGGGCACGCTCGCTTCGAGATCACTCAGGAAATCGTTCCAGAACGTCACATCGAGGCGGGCCGCCTGAACATTAAGAGCGTGGTGATCACATTGCTCGATGAGGGTGAAATTCTGGAACTCGGAGAAAAACCGATCCGCCGACGTTTCCGCATCGCGGCCGTCGCTCAACCTGCCTATCTCAACCTGCCGGCCCAAGCGTTGGCAACGGCAACAGAGATTCGCGCGACGTTTGAAATGCATTCGGGCGCATCTTACCAGGTGACATGGCGCATACCCCAATAGTGAGAGCCATTTTCGTCGCGCGCGCATGATCGTTTCAATCGCAAAATAGACAGGACGGATGATGCGCGATAGCCGAGCCGCGTCCCGCCGAATGTCATTCCGCCATCAAATCATGAACCGCCTTCGAAAACCGCGCGATCTCGCCAGCGAAATCGTGACCGTCCGGCAAGCCGTTGGCCAGCACGATCAGATAGTAGCCAGCGTCCGGTGAATCGATGACCGCGATGTCATGCATAAGCCCGTTCAGGGTGCCCGTTTTGTGGCCGATTACCGCGCTGTCGGGGAGCAGCCTGGGGATCCGGTCATTGCGCAGATTGTTGCGCAACATATGCAACACAAAGCCATACTCGGGCGTAGTTTCCACAAGTTTCAGCAAGTTCAGGCAATCTTCTGCATGGGTCAGATTGGCGCGCAAAGGGGCCCCGAGGGAGTCGTCGTCGAAGCCGACACACACATTCGTGCCGTTCAGGCCGTTCTCAGCGAGCCAGGCATTCACCTTGTCCATTCCCATCTCGTTCAGAACAGCGCTCGTGGCGGGATTATCGCTGACGATCAACATCAGTCCGATCAAGGCCTTCAGAGACACCTTATCGCCAGGCTCAAACGCTTGCAGGATCGAGCAGTAGAACGTCTCATCGAGATCACCGATCCTTCGCGGCGTCGACAGGTCCAGATCCGGATCCGCTGCCGCGGCGCAAGCGATCGCGACTTTGATCAGGCTGGCCGATGGCATTGCTAAGGTCGGATTCACGGCCACACGGTCCGACGGATCCGATTTGGACTCGACAATGACCGCGATCTGACCGGGCTGAGCAGCAAAGGTCTGGCACGCGCGTTCAAGGTCGGACAGGAAGCGTTCGGACATGGCTCCTGTTTGGCCCGCATGGTTCAAAAAGGCGAGTCCCCACAAATTAGTTGTATATGCAACTATTATGCGTTATATCGTATGAAAGACTGCGAAACAGGTGCGAGGAGGTGGCGTCATGGCCGATTTGTTTGAAAATCCAGCCGGATTGGATGGCTTTGAATTTATTGAGTTTTCAGCTCCTGAAAAAGGTGTGCTCGAGCCCGTTTTTGAATCCATGGGCTTTACAAAAGTCGCGCACCATCGCTCCAAGGATGTCGAGCTCTGGCGCCAGGGTGGAATCAATTTCATTACCAATTACGAGCCGCGCTCCGCGGCCTGGTACTTTTCTCGTGAGCATGGTCCGAGTGCCTGTGGGATGGGCTTTCGGGTTCGCAACGTCGTCAAAGCCTATGATCATTTGTTGGCCAATGGCGCTGAACCAATCCATGTCGAGACGGGTCCCATGGAGCTGCGCATTCCCGGCATTCGGGGCATTGGCAACTCGATCATCTATCTGATTGATCGGTATGAAGACGGTGAAGGCAGTCACACGATTTATGATATCGATTTCGAATATGTGCCCGGCGTTGAACGCTATCCGGAAGGCTGTGGCTTTCAGCTCGTCGATCATCTGACCCACAATGTTTATGGCGGGCGGATGAAATACTGGGCTGATTTTTATGAAACGCTCTTCAACTTCCAGGAAATCCGCTATTTCGATATCAAGGGCGAGTATACGGGTCTGACGTCAAAAGCGCTGACGGCGCCAGACGGAAAGATCCGCATTCCTTTGAATGAAGAAGGCGATGGCGGCAAAGGCCAGATCGAAGAATACCTGCGCGAATTCAACGGTGAAGGTATTCAGCACATCGCGCTGATCTGCGATGATCTGGTTACGTGTTGGGATAAGCTGAAGGCACAAGGGATTCCGTTCATGACGGCGCCGCCAGAGACCTATTACAAGATGCTGTCCGAGCGCCTGCCGGGGCATGGCCAGGCCGAAGCCGAGCTCAAGTCGCGCGGTATTCTGCTCGACGGGACAACGGAGGGCGGCCAGCCGCGTCTGCTGCTGCAAATTTTCGCGCAACCGCAGCTGGGCCCGGTCTTCTTCGAATTCATTCAGCGCGTCGGTGATTACAAGGATGGCTTCGGCGAAGGCAATTTCAAAGCCTTGTTCGAGAGCATTGAACGTGATCAGGTTGAGCGCGGCGTCTTAGAAGTGGAGGAGCCGGCTTAGTGGATAAGCTAAATCTTTCGACGGCTGGCTTCGCGGTTTGGATCGCATCGCTCGTTTTCGCGACCCAATTAGGCAGTCGAATAATTGATTTTAAAAGCGGCTTTCTCGAACTCGCCGTTGAGACCGTGATCACATTGTTCGGAGCATTTGCAGGATTGTTTCTTGCGAGGGCTTTTTTCCCAAAAAAGGAGGACGCCGATGACTGACACGCCAAACCTGCAAGGCGTCCACCACGTCGCTTATCGCTGCAAAGATGCGAAAGAGACGGTCGATTTCTATCGCGATGTCCTCGGCATGGATTTCCAACTCGCAATCGCCGAAGACCATGTGCCTTCAACAGGCGCTTATGATCCATACATGCACATCTTTCTGGATGCCGGGAATGGCAATGTACTGGCCTTTTTTGAGTTGCCAGAGCAGCCCGAGATGAGCCGCGATCAGAACACGCCAGAATGGGTGCAACATATCGCGTTCAAGGTCAGTTCGATGGAAGACCTGTTAAATGCCAAAGCTCGCGCGGAGGCACAGGGCCTGGACGTGATCGGCCCGACGCATCATGGCATTTTCAAATCAATCTATTTCTTCGATCCGAATGGTCACCGTCTGGAGCTGGCCTGCAACATCGGCACGCCGGATCAATATGCGGAGCTGAAACGCGTCGCGCCGGACATGCTCGAAGAATGGAGCCAGACCAAGAAAGCCCCGCGCCATGCCGCCTGGCTGCATGAGAAAATTGCCGAGGAAAGCTGAGTGGAAACTGTGTCGATCTATTTTTCGGTCCCGGATTACATGAAAACAGACACTGCGGCTCATCAGTTGAGCAATATTGCAGACAGTATCTGGCCCCAAATGATAGCAGTCGAACGATGTGAACTGAAGAACGGTCGTTATCGCATGATCATGGAAGTCATGCATGGCAGAAAGATGCGGAAAAAGGAGAGAGACGATCTGATCCAAAAAGTCGGATCGCTCGCCAAATCAGATCCCGCACTCGCGCCTGAAATTAGATTCCCAAGCTAGGATAAAAAATGAAACTCGCCACCCTGAAGAATGGCTCCCGCGATGGGCGCCTGGTTGTAGTCTCGAAAGACCTGACTCGCTGTACCGACGCTGCGCGCATTGCGCCAACCCTGCAAGCGGCCCTTGATGACTGGGAGGCCGCGGCGCCGCGGCTCGCCCGTATGGCGGAAGGCGTCGAGCTGGGCTCGGTTCCAACCTTCAGGTTTCATGAGCATGATTGCGAAAGCCCGCTACCACGGGCATTTCAGTGGGCCGATGGCTCGGCTTACATCAACCATGTCGAGCTGGTCCGCAAAGCCCGCGGCGCCGAAGTGCCGGAGAGCTTTTACGATGATCCGCTGATGTATCAGGGCGGCTCTGACGCGTTTCTGGGTCCGCGCGATGATATCCCGCTGGGCGATATCGCCTGGGGTTGCGATATGGAAGGCGAGATTGCCGTCATCACGGATGATGTGCCGATGAGCGTCAGCGCGGCGAAAGCCGCGGAGCACATCAAACTGATCATGCTGTGCAATGATGTCTCGCTGCGCGGACTGATCCCGCCGGAACTCGCCAAAGGCTTTGGCTTCTTCCAATCCAAACCGCCCAGCGCTTTCTCGCCGGTCGCAGTGACACCGGATGAGCTGGGCGCGGCCTGGAAGGACGCGCTTATCCATTTGCCGTTGCGGGTCGACTATAATGGCGCCCCCTTTGGCCGGGCCGAAGCGGCCGTCGACGCCACCTTCTCACTCGCCCGGCTGGTCAGCCACGCCGCCAAGACGCGGCCTCTGACGGCTGGGACCGTGATTGGCTCAGGGACGGTTTCGAACAAGGACGCAGATGGCGGCCCCGGCAAGCCGGTCAGCGAAGGTGGACGCGGCTACTCCTGCATCGCCGAAATCCGCATGATTGAGAAGATTGCCAGCGGTGAGTTTCAGACACCTTTCATGAAGCCAGATGATACCGTCCGGATCGAGATGATGGATGCCGACGGCAAATCGATCTTCGGTGCTATCGAGCAGACGGTGAAAGCCATTCAGTTGAAAGGCGGCTAACGAAACTCCGCTTGCAAGGCTGCCAGTGCCTCTGATCCCGGGTTGAGTTCCGTATACGGAATCTCGTTCAGAGGCCGGTCTTCCATATTCTGCGTCTGGTGCAGGTCCGGCTGGCTTTCATCAAGATAGAGCAGGCCCGTCAGGATCTCATTCGCAGAGTCACTTGCCACAGCGCGGCTGAATGCAGCGCCGCGATCGGTCGGATCATAATCGGCTTCAAGCTTGCGAAGCTGGATCATGCCACCATCATGCAGTTCGATCGGCATCACCTCGCCCTCATCATAGGCGGCAACAATCTCCTCGCTCGGCGCGATATAGTCAGCGTGTACCGCGGTGGAGTAGAATTCATAGGTATGCGCGTATGACTTGGTCGAGCCCTTATGGTCGTTGAAGCTCACACAGGGGCTGATCACATCAATCATGGCGAAGCCCTTATGCTTGAGGCCTGCCTTGATCAGGGACACGAGCTGCTTGCGGTCGCCGGAGAAGCTGCGCGCGACGAATGTGGCGCCGACAGAGAGCGCGAAGGCGACCGGATCGATGGCCGGGAATTCGTTCGGCGTCCCCTTTTTGGGCAGAGAGCCGAGATCGGCCGAGGCGGAGAACTGGCCTTTGGTCAGGCCATAAACGCCATTATTCTCAAGCATGTAGAGCATGTTCACATTGCGGCGCATCGCGTGTGCCATCTGCCCAAGGCCGATGGACAAGCTGTCGCCATCGCCAGAAATGCCAATTGTCGGCAGATCACTATTGGCAGACAAAGCGCCAGTGGCAAAAGACGGCATCCGGCCATGCACCGTATTGGCGCCGTGCGATTCATTCATGAAATAGCTCGGCGTCTTGGACGAACAGCCAATGCCGGAAATCTTCAGGGCGCGATGCGGTGGGATGGCGAGTTCATAACAGGCGCGGACAATGGCGGCGGTGACGCTGTCATGGCCGCAGCCAGCGCACAGGGTCGACATGTTGCCTTCGTAATCGGCGCGGGCATGGCCAAGCGCATTTAGCGGTTCATTAAGCCGGCGGATTTTCGGTTTGACGAAGGAGGTCATGCGATCTTCCTCACTTTCAGCCGCTGTATCAGCGCATCATAGACGGTTTTGTAGTTCAGGGGTTCCCCCGAATAGTGCAGCACGGAGCTGAGCTTTTCGCGCGGCACTTTGGTTTCGGTCAGCAACAGGTTGAGCAATTGCGCGTCGCGATTCTGTTCCACCACATAGACATGGTCATGCGCCTGAATGAAGGACTCGACCTCGTCCGCGAACGGGAAGCCGCATACGCGCATATAGTCCACGCCAACGCCATCTGTTTCCAGACGTGACTGTGCCTCCTGAACCGCGGCATGGCTGGACCCGATGGCGATCACGCCATAGCGGGTCGAGGTTTTGGCCGGGCGCACAATTGGCTTCGGCACGACATGTTTGGCGCTCTCTACCTTGTCGCGCAGGCGATCGACGACTTCCTGATATTCATGGCCAAGTTCGGTATAGCGCGCATGCTTGTTATGACCCGAGCCGCGCAGGAAATAGGAGCCTTTCGGATCCGTGCCGGGCAGGGTGCGATACGGGATATGATCGCCATCAACATCAAGATAGCGCGAGAAGGACTCCATCTTGTCGAGATCCTCCTTGCTCAAGACCTTACCGCGGTCCGGGACATAGGATTCGTCCCAGGTCAGTTCATCAACCATCCAGTCATTCATGCCGATATCGATGTCGGACAGGAAGAAGACCGGCGTCTGAAACCGCTCGGCCAGGTCAAAGGACTGCGCGGCGAATGAAAAACATTCATTCGGGTCAGCCGGGTACAGGACGATGTGTTTGGTGTCGCCATGCGAGGCATAGGCGGTCGTCTGAATATCGCATTGCTGCGTGCGGGTGGGCATGCCGGTCGAAGGGCCCGTGCGTTGAATGTCGCAGAAGACGACCGGGATTTCGGTGAAATAGGCATAGCCGATCCATTCGCTCATAAGCGAAATGCCCGGCCCAGACGTTGGTGTGAAGGCGCGCGCGCCATTCCAGGCGGCACCGATGATCAGACCAGCAGCCGCAAGCTCGTCTTCGGCTTGAATGATGCAATACTTGTTCTTGCCGGATTCCGGATCGACGCGCAGTTTCTGACAATATTTGACGAAGCCATCCATCAGCGAGGTGGATGGCGTAATCGGATACCAGGCGCCAAACGTGGCACCAGCATAGACACAGCCGAGGGCCGCCGCCGTATTGCCATCAATCATGACCTTGCCATCGGTTTTGTTCAACGGCGCAACACGGAAGCGGAGCGGCGTCTCATAATTGGCTTTGACATAATCATAGCCTAGCTTCACCGCCTGCATATTGCTGTCGATCAGCTTGGCCTTGGCGGCGAAGGTCTCTTCAATCAGGGACCGGATGACGTCCAGATCGATATCGACCAGGGCCGCAACGGCGCCGACATAGGCCATGTTCTTCATCAGGATGCGCGAGCGGGCCGCCTTGACCACCTCATTGCACATCTGCATGAGCGGCACACCGATCACGGTGACATCCGGCCGGCTTTCCAATTGCGGACGCGGCCAGGTGGAATCGTAAAGCAGGATACCGCCTGTGCTGAGTTCGGCCAGGTCCTGATCATATGTGGCCTGATTCATTGCCACCATCATGTGCACATCGCCGGAGCGTCCGGTATGGCCATCGCCTGAGACGCGGATCTCATACCAGGTTGGCAGGCCCTGAATATTGGACGGGAAGACATTCTTGCCGACGACCGGAATGCCCATGCGGAAAATCGACTTCATCAACAGGCCATTGGCACTGGCTGAGCCGGTGCCATTGACCGTGCCGATCTTGATCACGAAATCATTCAGTCCAGGTCCACTCATATCAGGCCTCGCTGAGTTCACGTTGGTCGGCGGCATGGTGAATTTCGATCACGCCTTCTTTCATGTCCCAGGCCGATGTCGGGCACCGTTCGGCGCATAGGCCGCAATGCAGGCAGATATTCTCGTCCTTGATCATCACGCGCCCGGTCAGTGGCAGCGGGGCGGAGACGTACAGGTCCTGATCGACCGTATCGTCCGACGCGGTGAGCGCGGCGCGTAACTCGCCCTCTGTCTCGGCATTCGGCGTGATCGTCAGACACTCTACCGGACAGACGTCGATACAGGCATCGCACTCTTCGCAAAGTGGCGGGTCAAACACGGTGTGAACATCACAATTCAGGCAGCGCTGCACTTCGGTGGCAATCTGCTCGGCGGAGAAGCCAAGTTCGACTTCGGTGTCGATTTTCTTGAACCGGTCGACCAGTTCAACATGCTGCATCTTGCGGCGTTCCGAGCCGTCAAAGGCATTGGAATAACGCCATTCCATCATTCCCATCTTGGCCGAGCTGAGCTTGACCCCGTCCGGCAGGCGATCGCTCAGAGGTACGCCGCGGCAATGATTGTGGATCGAGATGGCGGCCTGATGCCCATGCTCAACCGCCCAGATAATGTTGAGCGGCCCGAACGCAGAGTCGCCGCCAAAGAAGACGCCCTTGCGGCTCGACTCGAACGTCGTCTTGTCGACGACCGGGACTTCCCATTTGTCGAACGCAATGCCGGCATCGGCCTCAATCCACGGAAAAGCGTTTTCCTGACCAATGGCAAGAATGACGTCGTCGCACGGGATCATTTCTTCGCCGACCACGCGCTGGTCGATAATCTTGCCGGCATCGTCGAGGTCATATTCCATCAACTCGAACAGCATGCCGGTCAGCTTGCCATTCTCGTGCACAAAGGCCTTGGGAGAGTGATTGACGATAATATCGACATTCTCTTCCTCGGCATCTTCAAGTTCCCATTCAGATGCCTTGAAGAAGGCGCGCGGCTTGCGCGCCATGACCTTGACCGAGTCGGCGCCGAGACGCAGCGAGGTGCGACAACAATCCATCGCGGTATTGCCGACCCCGATGATCAGAACCTTTTTGCCAATCTTGTCGATATGCTCGAAGGCAACCGATTCCAGCCAATTGATGCCAATATGGATATTGGCCTGGCTTTCTTTGCGGCCGGGCAGGCCAAGATCCTTGCCTTTTGGTGCGCCAGTGCCGACGAAGACGGCGTCATAGCCTTCTTTCAACAGCGCGCTCATGCTCTCAATCGGCGTGCCGAGTTTCAGCTCGACGCCCATGTCGAGAATATAATTGAGCTCTTCCATCAGCACGCTTTCCGGCAGGCGGAAGGCCGGGATATTGGACCGCATCAGCCCACCCGGCTTGTCGAGCTTCTCAAAGATCGTGCACTCATAACCGAGTGGGGCGAGATCGTTGGCGACCGTGAAGGATGCCGGGCCGGCGCCAATCAACGCGATTTTCTTGCCATTGGTCTGGGCCGGCTTCTTAGGCAAACGATCGCTGATATCATCGCGATGATCCGCCGCGACGCGCTTGAGCCGGCAAATCGCGACGGGCTTTTCCTCAACCCGTGTGCGGCGACAAGCCGGTTCGCAGGGACGATCGCAAACCCGACCGAGAATGCCGGGAAACACGTTTGATGCACGATTGACCATATAGGCGTCACTATAGCGGCCTTGCGCAATCAGTCGGATATAATTGGGAACAGGTGTGTGTGCCGGGCAAGCCCATTGGCAATCGACCACTTTGTGAAAATAGTCCGGATTCCCGGTGTCAGTGGGTTTCATTCTCTCTGGCGTCTCCTTTGGATCTCCCGTTTCGGGCCGCTTAAGCCGCCTCTTTTGGGGAACCAAATTGGAATGAAGCGCCGAATTCGATCCCTGTCGAGATCAAAAGCGATAAAAACTTTAGTGAACCGCTATTGGTTCGGCTGCCTCAGCAGACCGCGCGGCGCGCTAGAGCAAGCGGGCATAATAGGTGACAGATTTCTCACCCGGAACAAAGACTTGCGTGCCCACTTCTCGAAAACCGAGGCGCTGATGGAAGCGATGTGAACCCGGGTTTGGCGGCTGCGTATTGACCTCGCAGCCCATCTCATCCGTATCCCGAAAATGATCAAAAGCGGCCTGATAAAGCTGTTCACCGAGCCGCATGCCGCGCGCCTCCGGCAGCAAAGCGATTCGGTCGACATAAACGACCGATTTACCGGTCGCTTCCGAATAAGACTCAAACCAGCGCATGTTCGGACTGGGATAGGCGTCGAGACCAAGCGCCATCACGGTGATGAATCCGAGGGCCTGGTCCGCCGAATCCGTCGCCACCAGACAAGTCGCCATTTCGATCCAGGCTGTCAGGTCCTCCAGCGATTCAGGGCTGACGCCGGGCACAGAGGCCTGATTGGCGGTGTATAGCGTATCGAGGTCGGCCGCGTGATAAGTTCGGATCGTCATGTCAGGCCTTATGCTTGTCACCGACCCAGCCTTTCGGCGCGAGATGCGCTTCGGCAAAGGCGAGCGGACTGTCTTCAAGACTGGTCGCAAGCGTGTCATTCCAGCGATTGAGAAAGCCGAACAGCGCGATCACGGCGACGATTTCGACAATCTCATCTTCACTATAGTGTTCGCGCAAGGCCTCAAACTGCTCATCCGTGGACTGATTGGGCACGCTGCCGGCGGCGAGGGCGAGATCCAGCGCGGCTTTCTCGGCCGGGCTGAACAGGTCGCTGGTCTCATACTCCCACAGAGCGTCGAGTTTGGCGCTCTCCGCGCCGCGATGCTCAGCGCCATGCGCGGTATGGGCCTGGCAATACGCGCAACCTGCTGCGGCGCTGGAAATATGTGCAATCATCTGGCGCAGGACCGGGTCCAGACTGGCGTCTGGCCCAAGGATTGCCGCGGACAGGCCCATAAAGCCCTGCAGGATCGCGGGCTGCCGCGCCATGACTTTGAGGGAATTGGCTTCAAACCCCATTGCTGCGGCGGCGAGTGCGAGCAGATCCTGGCTGGCCTCCAGCTGGTCCTGCGGCGCTGAACTGATACGCGTCATAGTGGTGCCTCCCGTGATTTTGCTCAAGCCAAGCGCGGATGCGAAAGAAGGGCAAGTCGAAATCCGCGGACCGGGGCGCAATTTCGCGCTTGCATCCGGGCGCGTCTGTCGGCATCGTGAATGATAACATACGCTTATGGGGAGAGAACCGTAATGGAAGTCCAAGATCAGCAATCGCTGCGTATCAATTTTGAGCTTGGTCCGAAGGATATCGAGTATTTTCGCAACCGCCTGTCCAAGGCACGCAAGAACCGTGCTTTGCGGGATGATGACCGGGTGATTCTGGCGGCGGAAGCTCTGGCGGTAAAGGCAATGGAAAGCGACCCGCCAACCTTCGTTGTATCGCGGATGCTGACCCTGCAGAACATGGTCGACATGCTGAAAGACCGCGATTGGAACCTCGAAAGTGACGATCGCGACCGGGTTCTGGAAGTGCTCGCCTATTTTGCCGACCCGAACGATATCATCCCGGATGACCTGCCAGGAATTGGATTCCTGGATGACACAATCATGGTCGATCTGGCGGCGATGGACCTGGCGCCGGAACTGGAAGCCTATGCCGAATTCTGTGCCAATCGCGAAGATCTGGCGAAGCAGGAAGCCGATGCCCAGCCACTGAAAGTGGCGCGGGATGAGCTGCAATCGCGGATGCGTCGGCGGCGCCGTCGCCGCTCAGGTGGTGCACCTGGGGCAGACATGATCACATCCCTGTTCCACGCGGGCTAGGGACAGGAGCTCAGGTCTCAAAGCGCCCGAACGTGTCGGCCATGATGCGTGGCCGTTCCTCATGCGTGACCGGGTCCCATTCCCGCTTCGGCGTCGTCAGGAAATCGCCTTCATAGATATGAATGGCGCCGGTCAGGCTCTGGCTGGGATTGAACGCGGTGTGGATCTCGTCCCGGCGCATCGCATGCGTATCACCGGCTGACAGGGTCAGCGCACCGACCGGCTTGATCCCATCCCCGTCGCGGGCCCAGAGCAGATTGTCCTCGCGGCCCTGATAGATGCCAATCACCGCCCAGCTATTGTGATTGTGCGGCTCGGTAATGATTCCGGGCGGCCAGATTATATTCATGATGGTCAGCGCATCATCGCGATAGATGACCGAGAAGTCGCCGCGCTCCAGCGCACCGATCCAGGGCGGCGGGCCTTGCCAGCCGGCGAGAAACCCCGCCAGGGTCTCTCGCACGCGGTTGGCGCCGCCCGTTTCGTGCGCGGTCTTGATCGCTTCGATAAAGTCTTCGCGCACGCGCATCGCTAGCCCATATTCATATCCATGGCGCCGAGATATTCGCGCTTGCCAATCGGCACGCCTTTCTGACGCAGCAGATTATAGGCGGTGGTCATGTGGAAGAAGAAGTTTGGCATCATGAACGAGGTCAAAAAGCCAAGCCCCTTGAACGGCAATTTGAAGTCACCGAGGACAAAGACGAGATCCTTATCGAGGAGGCCATCAAGCTCGGCCGGCTCGACCGCTTTCAGCGCAGCGATGCTATTGGTCAGCAGGGTCTCGAGTTGGGCGTAAGACGACACGTCCATATCTGGCGGTGGACCCGCTTGTCCTGAGCGCATCGAGTCTATGCCGCCAATGGTTTGATGACAGACCGCCCGGATCTGGAAGGAGAAAGGCAGCATGTCCTCAATCAGCTTTTCATTGATGAAGGCGTCGGCGCCGTCGCCCAGGTGTTCGCGGCCAGCGGTCATGATGCCGACCAGGGCTTCGGCCTGACGGATCATCACGCCAATTGTGGATTTATAAATAGGGGTGGTCATACGGGGGCTCCTCCAGCCGTAAATGTGTCTAAGGCATTTGGGGGAGACGCGCGGTCACGGCAAGAGGGGGTCACGCCCCGAAAACCGCCAATCCGCTGACCAGCAATAAAAAATAACCGCCAAAATGCTTGCCGCGCGTGCCCCACATGTTTCCGAAGGCCCCGGTGGTGAGCATGGCGGCGACGCCATAGACCACCCATTTTCGGATCTCACCTTCGAACAGGGCGGGCGCGGCGATCAACAGGACTCCGCCGACAAACCAGTAGACGGCGGAGAGAAACATGATGGCATGCAGGATCCGCTTGGCGGAGGAGGAGGGGGCGGTGCTCGGGCCAACAACTTTGGTGGCGCCGAGATAGCCGTGAATGATCGCGATCGCGACCGTCAGGCTGCCAGCCAAATAGAGAAGTAGATCGTTCATGAGTCCCTCCAATGGCGTGACCTTAAGCGGTGTGACGGTACATCGACCAGACCACCGATCGCCGCGCGACATCCTGTCAGCGCGCCTACAGCATCTGCTCGATGCTGGCGGCCCACCAGTCGAGCTGTTTTGCGCGCTCGCGTTTCGAGCGCAGGCCGACGCTGCGGCGAAACGCGGCGCCATAGAGCGGGTAGAGCGCGAGATCCATATGCAGCGCCGCCATGACCCGGCGAATATCATTCGCCTCTGTGTCCGGATGCGCATTCTGTTTGATCAGGATATCGACGACAGGTTTCAGTAAAGGCGAGCCAGTGTCGCGCCAGCCGGAATGAGTGAGCGCCTGCGCCAATTCGGCATAGCCTTGCGCATAGAGCGCATCCAGATCGCCGATCAGCTTCCGAAAACCGTCAGGCGCCCCTGTCCAGCGATCTGTGATCGTACGAATGGCGCGGCGCACTTTGGCGACGACATGATCCATCAGGGCCTTGAGCAAGCCGTCGCGATTGCCGAAATGGTGTGCGATGGCAGCATCCGTGACATGCGCGAGGCGGGCCACGGCGCGCATTTGAACCGCGGTGAGCCCGTCTTCGACCAACAGAGTTTCCGCGCAGGCGAGGAAGGTTTGCTTGGCGTCATCGGGTGTGCGCCGCACACGTGGTTTCAGGCTTTGGGGCATTTGGTTTCCTGTACCTTGACTGCTCAATGTATTAATGCCACATACCTTGGGCAGTCAAGGTAAATCCATGAAACAGGTTGAACTCAATTCCGACGGTGCGCGCCTCGTCTCCACGCAATGCGGCGAGGCGCCGGACATGCTCCTGCTGCATGCGGGCGGCGAGCGCCGTCATGTCTGGCGTCCGATCCAGGAAAGACTGGCCCGGTCCGGCCTCGCTTCGATCGCTTATGATCAACGCGGGCATGGCGATAGTGACGGGTCTGTCGGGGACGGGATTGAGGCTTTTGCCGCGGATGCCATAGCGATGCTGCGCGCGCATCCGAGCGTGCGTCTGGTCGTCGGTGGCTCGCTCGGTGGATTGTCCTTATTGCTGGCCTGTGCGGCGAAACCGGTTCAGGCGCGACTCTCCGGTCTGGTCCTGGTCGATGTCGTTCCAGCGCCGGACCCGGACCGGGTACGAACCTTCCTGACCCGGCAAGGCGAGGAGCTTGGCCAGTCTCCGCTGGTCGACAGCATCCTGTCACAGCCATCTGTCTTTCTCGAGACGGCGCAGAATCTGGACCTGCCCGTCTTGCTGGTCCGTGCTGGGCAGAAGGGACCAATGTCGAATGACGAGGTCCGCCGCTTTCGGGCGCTGTGTCCGCATTTACAGGTCACGCACGTTGACACGGCGGGGCATCTGGTGGCGCGCGACGCACCGGTCGTGCTGGCGGATCGGCTTCTCGACTTTGAACAGAGCGAACGGGTGCGAGCGCGGGGATTGGTGCTCGCGGATTAATGTCGGGCGTCGCGCCAGGGTTTGGCGGCGATTTGCCAGCTATCCTCGTACAGGATTTTTCCAGGATTGGCGGTTTTCACGACGTCGATCCAATAACCATATGCTTCGAGATGCGGCTTGATCGCCCAGATATGCGCAATCGGTTCGTGGGCCGTGTCCTTGAACCAGAAGATGGCGCGATAGTCCCACTCACAAAGTCGTGGCGCGGGCAGATACATATCGAACCAATCTATATGATGACGAAGCTCGTCAGCGATGTAGACGGCTGTGTCTTCGTCATCGCGCAGATCGATGGCGACATGGAAAATTCCGGCCTTTGACGGTGCCAGGTAACAGCGTTCCTGGCTTTGAAAGCGAACATATTTCATGACCGCACCTCACGCGGCTGGGCATGAACACAATCTGGAAGGCCGCGGAGGAATCGAACCTCAACACCCGTCCACTCCACTTGTTTTGAGGGACCGGGTTTACAATCCGGCGTGGAGACAACGCCCCCACAGGGCGAAGACGTGTTTCATGCTGTTTGAAAGGAATAGGGCTCTTATGCGCGCCTCAGGACGGGCGCGGCAGGGTTGCTAGGAGCAACAATATTGGTGGAGCGTTCTATTTCTCATGGGAGGGGGCGTTTAGGTAATGGCGGCCATCTTGGCAAGCATTTTCTTTTACGCTCTGCCCAACTTGTTTGGGCAGCCCATCACGGGTATGCGCGACTGAGACCGGGAGACGCGTTATCGCTCCCGATCCTGTGGCAAACCCCCGTGATGGGCCCTCGGAACAAGTCCGAGGGAGCGTGGACGAGGATTGGGAGCGCGTCGTCAGATCAACTCTCGCGATAGATCTTCCCATACGGGGTTGGTGGCTTCGATCAGATTTATCTTCCATTGCCGTGGCCAGCGTTTGATTTGTTTTTCGCGTCGAACCGCGAACTGCATTTCGTCGAAACGTTCGTACCAAACGAGTTTTGAACAGCCATAAGCGCTCGTGAATTTCGAACCCACACCCTCTTTGTGCTGGCCGACCCGCAATGGGAGGTCCGAAGAGCAGCCTGTATAAATCGCGCCATTCTTTCGATTGGCCATGATGTACGTGGCGATGAATTCAAACCGGGCCATGAGATTAAGGAACCTGCAATGGTCTGCGCGTTCGATCTCTCAGTGTCTCATTATTCTTGAAGCTCAGGCTCGGTTCAACGCTTTGCCCAGCTTGTCTGGGCAATCCATCACGCGGGTGTGCCGTCAAAAACGTGAGAGCACGGAACGCTCCTGTCCTCGCGGCGAGATCGCGCGATGGGCCCCACAGACGAGCTGTGGGGAGCGCCAGGAGGGAATATTGGGTGTGTGGCCTCTAATTCTTCCCAAACTTCCGATCCCGCCCGGCCAGGATCCGAAGGCGTAGCGCGTTCAGCTTGATAAAGCCCTCCGCATCTTTCTGATCATAAGCGCCGTGATCGTCTTCAAACGTCACAATATCCTCACGATAAAGCGAATAGGGGCTGTGGCGGCCGACCAGGTGGACGCCGCCTTTGTAAAGTTTCACTTTCACTTCGCCGGCGACGTAACGCTGCGAGTGATCAATCGCCGCCTGCAGCATTTCCCGCTCCGGGCTCCACCAGAAGCCATTATAGATCAGCTCGGCATAGCGCGGCATCAGCTCGTCCTTGAGGTGGCCGGCGCCGCGATCGATCGTGATGGACTCCATGCCGCGATGCGCGGTCAGCAGGATGGTGCCGCCCGGCGTCTCGTAAATCCCGCGGGATTTCATGCCGACAAATCGGTTCTCGAGCAGGTCGAGGCGGCCAATGCCATGCTTGCGGCCATATTCATTGAGCTTGGTGAGGAGGGTCGCCGGGCTCATCGCTTCGCCATTAATGGCGCAGGCATCGCCCTTTTCGAAGCCGATCGTGATGACTTCCGGCGCATCCGGCGCGTCTTCGGGCGCCACGGTGCGCAAGTGGACGAATTCTGGCGCCGCTTCAGCCGGGTCTTCCAGGACTTTGCCTTCAGACGAAGAGTGGAGCAGGTTGGCGTCGACCGAGAAAGGGGCCTCGCCGCGTTTGTCCTTGGCGATTTCAATACCCTGGCTTTCCGCAAAAGCGAGCAGATCGGTGCGGGATTTGAATTCCCAGTCACGCCACGGGGCGATGACTTTGATGTCGGGGTTGAGGCCATAATAGCCAAGCTCGAACCGGACCTGGTCATTGCCTTTGCCAGTGGCGCCATGACAGACCGCATCCGCGCCCATCATGTCGGCAATCTCAATCTGGCGCTTGGCGATCAGCGGGCGGGCAATCGAGGTGCCGAGCAAATAGACGCCTTCATAGACGGCATTGGCGCGGAACATCGGGAAGACGAAATCGCGGACGAATTCCTCGCGCACATCTTCGATAAAAACGTTTTCCGGTTTGACCCCGGCGGCGATGGCTTTGGCGCGGGCCGGCTCAATCTCTTCACCCTGGCCGAGATCGGCGGTGAAGGTGATGACCTCGGCGCCAAACTCGGTTTGTAGCCATTTCAGGATGATCGACGTGTCGAGCCCCCCGGAATAAGCCAGAACAACTTTTTTGGGCGCAGAGGACATGGTCGACTCCATCGAGGATTTTTTTGATTCAGGCGCGTATGGCGCGGGTTGCCCGGTAGCGCAAGGGGCTTCAGCGTTTAGCTGGCATCTGCTTTCTGATAGACGCGGACATAGTCGACTTCCATTCGGGCCGGGAACGCGGCGTCATCTATGCCTTGTTGGCCGCCCCAGCCGCCGACCGCCACGTTCAGCAATAGGAAATGGGCGCGGTCAAACGGCCATTCGCCAAAGCCCTTGTCGCCTTTGGGATATTGGAAATAAGGCGTGCCATCGACGGCGACGAGGATGTCGGTTTCGGTCCAGAGCAAGCTATGCGTATGGAAGCCACCGCACGCCGTTGGCGAATCATAGCTGGCGCCGAATTGCGTGCCGAGCGTATGATTATTGTCGCGGGTGTGCACCGTGGCGTAGAACTGGTTCGCGTCCCAGCCGACATATTCCATAATATCGATCTCGCCATCATCCGGCCAGGTGAAGCCGCCCTCCGGCAGCGTCCAGATGGCGGGCCAGAGGCCGCGGCCGCAGGGCAGTTTGGCGCGGATTTCGAAATAGCCATATTGCCAGGCCGCCAGGCCTTCGGTGATTAGGCGGGCGGAAGTGTAGCCCTGGCCGCGAGTGTCGGGGAAGGTTTCGGCGGGCACCGGCTCTTTGCGCGCTTCGATGACCAGGTGGCCATTCTCGACACGGGCATTCTCAGGCCGCGCGGCGCTGTAATACTGCAGCTCGTCATTATACCAGCCTGCCGCATTGCGATGCGTGTCATAGCCCCACCTGGTCTGATCGGGCGGGCCATCGGTCTCAAACTCATCGGCCCAGACCAGCGCATAGCCGTCCGGCAGGCTCAAAGTCTCTGGCAACGGCTCAGGCGGAGTTGCACAAGATGAAACGGCCATGGCCAACCCACTCAAAGCAAAACAGAAACGCATCATGGAGTCGGCATAGCGCAGGGCGACTCAGGCGCAAATGGGTAATCTGAACAGACCATGACTGAATTCGGATTTTCTGGTCACAAATAAGGTTAAAATGCCTTAATGGCAGCCGGGTCATCGCCTTGTTTCACATCGATACTCTTTCCCATCGAACAGCGAATGGGAGAACGCCCCTCATGAAAATTACCAGCCTATCTGTCGCCAGTGTCGTCGCCGCAGCCGCGGTCGCGTTCGGCGCCCACGCCAAAACCAAACCCAGCCCTGAACCGATTGCGGATACCCCGATTATGAAAGCTGTTTCCTCCTATATTCTCCTCGACCGAACAGGCTCCATGTCTGATATCTGGGACGAGGCCCTCGGCTCAGTCAATGCCTATGCCGAAGCCATTGGCAAAGTCGAAGACGGCGAAGCCGATGACCTTGAAACCTCCGTGACCCTTGCCGTGTTCGACCACCAGGAAGGCTTCCAGTTCGACGTCTTGCGGACCAATGTGGAGCCCGATGCCTGGACCACGGTCACCAATGATGAAGTCAGCCCGCGCGGCATGACGCCTTTGTTTGACGCCATTAACCGGACCATCACCATGGCCGAGGCCGATAATCCTGAAAAAGCGGTGATCGTGATCATGACCGATGGCCATGAGAACTCCTCCCGCGAAGTGACCCGCCAAGGGGCGAAAGCTGCCCTCGACCGGGCCGAAGCGCGCGGCTGGGAAGTGGTCTTCCTCGGCGCCGAATTTGCCAGCTTTGGCGATGCTGATGCGGTTGGCGTCGATCGTTCCAAGCAAATGGCGGTGAGCGCCGGTACCCTGTCCCTGACGCAGGAACGCCTGGCCAAGAAAGCCCGTGACTATGGCAAGGGCGAAGAAGCCGAGATTGTCTTTGACGCTGAAGACCGCGCTCTGGCGGAAGAAGAAGACGTCAAGGACCGCAAAGGTAGCAACCGATAACCTCACTGTGTGAGTGAGCTTCCCCGCAGGCTCGGGACGTGACGCGGGTGAGAGGAAGGCGCAGGGTATTTCCCTGCGCCTTCTGTCTGTTTCCGGTTGACGCATAATCGCCGCGCGTGGTGACCTCAAATTTTAGTCATCACAGGCTGTGCTCGCTTGCCTGAAAGCAAAACCTGGCGCAGCGTATTCAATTGGAAATTGTTATCTTTGTTTTAGTCGAAGTTAAGCAATGGCCGGTTTATAGAGAGCGATCAGTCTGACGGAGGCCTGAATGACGAATGCGCGTGGGTGGAGAATGCGGGACGCTGCGACCGTTGTTGCGGTTGTGGTCGCCACCGGTTTAGTCGCTGCTTGTGGCGGTGGAGGCAGCGGTAGCACAAGCGGTGGCGGCGCGTCATCCGTATCACCGCCTCCGCCCCCTCCACCACCTCCTCCTCCTCCGCCTCCACCTCCTCCGCCGCCGCCTCCTGCGTCATCTGTCCAGATTTCGGGTCAAATCACGTGGGACAAGGTCCCGCACCAAAGCGATTTTACGGGCTTGGATTACAACGCGATTACGCAAGAGCCTGCACGCGGTGTTACCGTCCAGGCTGTGAATGGCTCCGGCACTGTATTGGATACCGATACAACCGACGATACGGGCGGCTACGCGGTCAACGTAGACCCGGACATCGATGTTCGTATCCAAGTGCGCAGCGAGTTGATGCAAACCACCGGTGCGACCTGGGACATTCAAGTATTGGACAATACCAGTTCGAACGCGATCTACGTTCTGGCTGGAAGTCTAACCAATTCTGGCACCTCCAATTCGACTCGCAGTTTGAACGCCGCGTCTGGTTGGGATGGCACCAGTTATTCAGGGACCCGTGCGGCGGCACCGTTTGCAATTTTGGATACGATGTATTCGGCGGTGAGAAGCGTGGCAGCGGTCGATCCAGATGTTGTGTTTCCCGAACTTGATGTGCTGTGGAGCGTCAACAATGTTCCTGTGAGCGGCAATGTGAGCGATGGTGAGATCGGTACGTCATCCTATACACGATCGGCTGGCGGAACGCCGACGATTCGCATTCTTGGCGCCGCAAACAATGATACAGACGAGTATGACTCGCACGTCGTGGTCCACGAGTTTGGACACTATTTCGAGGATCAGATCTCTCGTGCGGAATCGACTGGTGGACAGCATAGCCTGTCTTCTCGTCTTGATGCCCGCCTCGCCTTTAGCGAGGGTTGGAGCAATGCCTTTGCGGGTATGGTCATAGGCGATCCCAATTATCGCGACAGCTTGAATGCCAATCAGGCGCAGGGTTTTACATTCAGCGTCGAGAGCGATCTGACCGATGTTCCAAACACGAATATCGATAATCAAGGCTGGTTCAACGAAACGTCCGTACAACAAGTCTTGTACGACTTGTTCGACAGTACGAATGATGGTCTCGATACGATTTCAGGCGGATTTGAACCGTTCTATAATGTTTATACTGATCCCGATTATCTCAACAGTGTCGACTTCACGACGATTTTCCTGTTCGCCGACCGGATGCGTTCAGAGCCGTCCGTGAACGCGACGGTGCTCAATCAATTATTGACGGCTGAAGACATTAACGGGACGGGGCCACGCGGCACTGGCGAAACAAACAATGGGGGTATTTCGCAAATCCTGCCTTTGTATAAAACAATCACGCAAGGCGGTTCCGCCGTCACGGTGTGCTCCACCGGCTTGTTCGGTGATACCAATAAGCATGGCGTTCGCGAATTTATCAGCGTCACGATTCCATCGACAGGTGCCGTGACGATGACCGCGTCCGAGACATCCGGTCCGGCGGGAACCACAGACCCCGACTTCAGGATATGGGAGCGCGGCCTGCTCTTTACGCGCGACTCGAGGGGGCAGGACCGACGCGCGGAATCAGGCATTGATGGTACGGAGACCTGGACGGGCACGCTGGATGCCGGAACCTATGCCATCGACATTTACGATTTTAACAATTTCGACGATGATACAGCGGCCGATAGCTGTTTCAGCTTCTCTGTGTCTTGATCTGGAGGACACGCTATGACTCATCTCAAATCATCAATTGTCGCATTCGGAGCTGGTTTTGGCCTCGTGCTTGCCGCGCACGCCCACCCGGTGCCCAAAGCCGCTCCGTCGAATGCCGAGGTTGAACTGGCCGATCCGAACCAATTGAAGACTGGCGGCCACAAGCACGACCATATCCATCCCAAGCCCGGCGCATCCTTGACCTTTTCGCATTCGGTGTCTGGCACGCTTTCTGCCGGAGATACCGCCTTTGTGGAGATTGAAGTAAGAGATCGCTATGCTGGCGGAACGATCATTCTGGAGGCCTCGAGCACACCCGGTGTTGAGGTGTTCGGCGCCGGGCGCCGTGTGGTAAAAGATATGGCGACGCCCGGATCACATACATGGCTCGTCGATTTTGAAGTCGAGGCCGATGGGGTCTTCTACATTCCGGTCCTCGCCACCGTCGAGCCAGACTCAGGCATGGCGGAAAGTCGTGCTTATGCGGTTCGGATTGAAGTCGGAGATTGGAAAGCTGTACAGGCCTCCAAAGCGGCAGCGAAATCACTGACGGCCATTTCTTCAGGCGAGATGGCTGTGATGCTGGAAGCAGAAGAGACGATTGAATAAAGGCGTCTCGTTTTTCTATACAATATAATCAGGACTGACGCGTTTATCCGGTGCGCCGCGATATATGATGAAGGAATAGATAACACTGATCAGGGCAACGCTGAGCGCTGACCCTGTGACCACAGCGACCAGCGCAATCCCGTCGACAATGAAGGCGCAGATCAGGCACACAAAGCCGACCGCGAAGAATAGACGTCCGGCCAGACGATGCGTCTTTTCCCAGGTATATTCGCTCGACAATGTCCAGGGGGTCCGCACGCCGAGAAACCAGTTCTGACGGGTCTTTGGCAGATAATTGCCCATCACGATGAACAGGATGCCGGTGCCGGCAATGACGACGCGGACAAATTCATTCGACTGCATTTGATCACTGGTCGACTGCACCATCATCCAGACAATACCGGCATGGATGCCGAGAAACAGGATCATGGTCGCGATCCAGACCGCGTTATAGGCTTTACGGCTCTTGAACAGATTGTCCCGTAGCGGATCAATTTGCGGCAACAGGCTGAAGACCAGAACGCCGAACAGGGCTGAGGCGGGCAGTAACCAGATCACAAACAGGGCCTCGTTCCGATCCGAAAATCGATCCGGGACGCCATTTGCGTCCCAATGGACGGGAATATTATCGGCGGGCAACTGTCCGCCCGCCCAGAGTGCAATTCCGGCCATCAGGGCCAGACAGATTGCGGATACGATCAAACCCGTGCGGATCATTCGGCAGCCTCCTTCAGCTCATCATCGCCATTGTCGCGCCCGATCATGCCCAGGAGAGCCGTCACGGCGTCCTCAACGACGCTTGTATTGGTGCGGTAAATGATCGATGTGCCCTGTCGCTCAGCGGTGATCAGGTCGGCGTCGCGCAGCACATTCAGGTGACGTGTCACGGTCGGCCAGGCGGCATCAAACGTCTCCGCCAATTCGCCGGAGCTCTTCGGACCCTGTTGCAACAGGGCCATGACCTGACGGCGCAGCGGATGCCCGAGCGCTTTGAACACTTCATTTGCCATAAATGCTAATTAGCATAAACAGTAATTAATAGTCAAGCTAATTTCTAAAAAGGCTAAATAATGTCCTGCGCGCAAACAAGCAGGCCATGTCCACAAGCCATAGCCAAACGGTCCGGCTGCGTGTATGGCGCGCGGCAAGATAGACAAGCTGCCCAAAGCCCTCCCCAGGACCCGACAAGATGACCGAGCCGACTTCCTTGCGAAACATCGCAATCATTGCCCACGTGGACCATGGCAAGACCACGCTGGTCGACTGCCTGCTGAAACAGTCGGGCACGTTCCGCGAGAATGAAGCGACGACCGAACGCATGATGGATTCCAATGATCTTGAGAAAGAGCGCGGGATCACCATTCTGGCCAAAACGACCAGCGTCGTTTGGGGTGAGACGCGGATCAATATTGTCGATACGCCCGGCCACGCCGATTTTGGTGGCGAGGTGGAGCGTATCCTGTCCATGGTGGATGGTGCGATCGTGCTCGTGGATGCTGCGGAAGGCCCGATGCCGCAGACCAAGTTCGTGGTCTCCAAGGCACTGAAAATCGGCTTGCGCCCGATCGTGGCGGTGAACAAGATCGACAAGCCGGAGCGGCGCCCGGACGAGGTGATTGACGAAGTCTTCGATCTGTTCGACGCGCTCGGCGCCGATGATGATCAGCTCGATTTTCCGATTCTTTATGGCTCGGCCAAGAATGGCTGGATGTCGACCCAATATGAAGACGAACGCACAGATATGAGTGAGCTGTTCGATCTGGTGGTTCAACATGTGCCTGAACCCAAGGTCGAGGAAGGCGCCTTCCGCATGCTCGCGACAACGATTGGCGCGGATAATTTCCTCGGACGCATCCTCACCGGCCGGGTCAGTTCAGGCACCGTCAAACCGAACCAGACGGTCAAAGTCCTGGCGCGAGACGGCTCCCTGGTCGAAAGTGGTCGGGTCTCGAAAGTGCTGGCCTTTCGCGGCCTCCAGCGTGAGCCGATTGACGTGGGCGAGGCTGGTGACATTGTCTCAATTTCGGGCCTGCAAAAAGCCAATGTGGCCGACACATTCGTTGATCCAAGCGTTGATACGCCGATTGAAGCGCAGCCGATCGATCCACCAACCCTGTCCATGACCTTCCGGGTCAATGACAGCCCGCTGGCCGGGACAGAAGGCGACAAGGTAACCAGCCGGGTCATCTGGGACCGCCTGCAGAGAGAAGCCGAAGGCAATGTCGCGTTGAAAGTCGAACGCTCAACGGACGCCGAGGCCTTCATTGTGTCCGGGCGGGGCGAATTGCAGCTGGCCGTCCTGATCGAGACAATGCGCCGGGAAGGCTATGAGCTGGGCGTGTCGCGCCCGCAAGTGGTCTATAAGGAAGGCGATGGCGGCGATCGTCTGGAACCCATCGAAGAAGTCGTCATCGATGTCGACGATGAATTCTCAGGCGCGGTGGTGCAGAAACTGTCTGAGCGCAAAGCCGAGATGGTCGAGATGAAACAGTCTGGCGTCGGGCGGACACGGATGGTCTTCCACGCTCCGACGCGCGGCCTGATTGGCTATCAGGGCGAGTTGATGACGGACACGCGCGGGACCGCGATCATGAACCGGGTCTTCCTCGAATATGCGCCCTATAAGGGCAAGATTCAGGGTCGACGGACCGGCACGCTAATCGCAATGGACAAGGGTGAGGCGGTCGCGTTTGCGCTGTGGAACCTGGAAGATCGTGGACCGATGATGATCCATCCGGGCGACAAGGTGTATCAGGGTATGATCATCGGCGAACATACCCGCGACAATGATCTGGAAGTGAATGTCCTAAAGGGCAAAAAGCTGACCAATGTGCGCGCCTCAGGGTCGGATGAAGCGGTCCGGTTGACACCGCCGCTGCAAATGACGCTGGAGCGGTCATTGGCCTATATTGCCGATGACGAACTGGTCGAAGTGACGCCGGAGAGCATCCGGCTGCGCAAAGTCCACCTTGATCCGCATGAGCGCAAGCGGGCGGCGAAAGCCGCGAATGCTTGATTTCAGGTTGTGTAATCTTGCTTAAAATTTGAGCGAGTGTGCGTTATCGCACACCAATTGATCAAATACTTGTATTCATCGCTTGAATGCGCTGTGAGGTGCCGGCGCCTGGCCATAGGTTCAGTGGAGATCCCAATGACGGGGTCTTTTCCGGACTGGCGCAACGGCGCGCCCTGAACGACTTCTTTCTGTTGCCAATACAGACCCTATCGAGCCGACGGTTGCTGCGATATTTTCCACCACGTTTGCCGACGTCGGTTCGCCCTCTCACACCCAAAAAAGAGTACCGACATGATGCTATTACGCCAAAAATACCCCTTTTCGAGCGTCGCAATCCTTGCGTTGCTTACCACCCTTCCAATCGCCCATGCGCAAGATCAGGCGCCAGAAGACGAGGATGCGGTGATGACGGCCGTGGTCGTCGAGGGGCGCCGTATTTCACAAACCGATCTTGCGATCGGACGCGATGAAGCCACCAATACAGTTGCCGTGACGCGCGAAGAATTGCTGTCTGCGCCATCTGGGATTTCGGGCCTGAAAATGCTTGAGACCTTGCCCGGGTTCAACGTTCAGACGGATGGAGCCCTTGGGCTTTATGAATTCGGCAACTCCGTCACGGTTCGCGCCTTCAATCTGCAGCAAATCGGCTTTGTACTGGATGGCATTCCCATGGGGCGCTCGGATGCATTCGGTGGCAGTCCGATTTTCCGCTATGTCGACAATGAAAATCTCGGCTCGGTTGTTGCGTCTCCCGGGGCGGGGGACGTGTCCTTGCCAAGCTATGCGTCGCTTGGACCGATTGTCTCCTACAATACGATTGACCCGTCTGAGGACTTGGGCGGGACAATTTCCTATACGGTCGGTGACGACAATCTGCAGCGGACATTCCTGAAATTCGAGACCGGCCAGATTGGCGGATTTTCCGCCTATCTCAGCCGTTCGAAAACCGACAGCGATCTGTGGCGCGGCCCGGGGACGATTGACCGCGAACATTTTGAAGGCAAGGCGCAATTTGAATTCGATGAAGATACGATCCTAAAAGCCACCTATGTCTCAAACGACTTCTTCGATTTTGACTCGCCATCCGGCTTTCGTTCGACGTTTGAAGCGAACGGATTCGATTTCGGCTATTCAGAATTCCTGCCCGAGACCGGCTGTATCGCGCCGGCCAGTGTTGATTTCAACAATGATGGCGTGATTGATGATGATGATTTCGTGCCTCTGCAGACGGGGTCCTGTACGTCTTACTTCGCTGACCGCGTGAACATCCGACAGGACAGTCTTTATTCCGTCAGCTTCGAAACCGATCTGGCGCCGGGTTTCTTCACCAAAGCCACGGCCTATTATGAGGACAAGGACGGCTTCGGGGTGTCGCCAGACAGCTATGGCAACACGCTTGGCCGATACTCTGATCAAATCGAAGTTGGACTAGACGTCACGCATCCGCGGGGGGTTCAGTACGGATTGTCCACGGTTGGTGGTGACCGGACCGGGCTGGTGCTCGATTTCGAATGGCAGATCGCCAATCACAGTCTCGAATTCGGCGGATGGATCGAGGAAGATGTGTATGATCGCACACAGCTGCGCCTGAACAACACCAATGGCAGCGCCGATGGCGAAGTGCTGTTCGATGAAGTCGCCTATTTCCGTCGTGATTATACGGCGACACGAGAATCCACCCAATTCTATATCAAGGATACGATTAGCCTGCTGGATGATCGGCTCAACCTCGAGATTGGCGCCAAGATCCTCGATATTGATTATGAGCTCGACGGATTCCGGGACTTCAATGACTATGCCATTCGCGTGGGTGGTGCCGGCGGCGGCGATACGCTGCCGGGCTTCGGGCCGCAGGTCATTACGGCGAGCTATTCCAGCGATCCCTTACCAATGGTCGGGGCGGTTTATGATTTGAACGATACGGATCAAATCTTCGCGTCCTATTCTCAGAATTTTGCCCTCCCGCGCGGCGCGGATACGATTTTCGATGATGCGATCAGCTTTCCGGCGCCGCAACCGGACGCTGAAGAAGCGACCAATTATGAGATTGGTTTCCGGACCAGTCGCCCTCAGTTCAACGCCACTCTGGCGGCCTTCTATACCAGTTTCGACAATCGGATCGTCAGCGGCAGCGTGACCAATCCCGCGACGCTGCAGCCGGAAACCTTTTCGGTAAATGCGGGCGAGACGTCGGCGTACGGGATCGAATTGTCTGGCGTCTATCAGCCGGATTATTTCAACGATCAGCTCTATGCCAATTTCAATCTGACTTACAATCAGACCGAGCTGGAAGATGGCTTCGGCACCAATCCGGCGGGCAGTCAGCTGGCCGACAGTCCGGAATGGTTGTTCACCGGCGGTATCACCTATGAACCGACGGACTGGCTCGTCGCCAATCTGTCCACCAAATATACGGGCGAACGGTTTGCCGACTTCAAGGAAGCCAGCGTCAGCCCGGGCAATGTGATGGAAAGCTATTATCTCTGGAGCGCCTATCTCGACCTGGGTGGACCGAACGCGTACGGCATCCCGGAAAATGTCAGCCTCCGGTTCAATGTCGATAATATTCTGGATGAAGAGACGCTCGCTTTTACCTTCACCTCGTCCAGCGGCGGCAACGCTTTCTTCCGACCGCTGAATCCCAGAACCTTCCAGGCGACGCTGACCGTGAAATTCTAGGTTTGCCTGAATGAACAGGTCCGGGCCCGCAAATCGATGCGGGCCCGGACTTTTTGGCTCTCGGTCACTATTGCGCTTAGACGCTCTGATCGGGTTCGACGGTTCGTAACCAGGCCCGGATGCGCGTGCGGGCATTCCTGTAGGGGGAGGATGTATTGAGCTGGATCATCCGGCCTTTTGTATGCTTGCCATACCAGGGTTGACCATAGAGTTCTTGATCGGAGCAGTCGATCACCGCGTCGATCAGGATTGATTTCGCCGCCTGCAATTCAGCCAGACCTGCTTCCCAGTTCAGGTCGGCATGGTCGGCATAAAACTTCTCTGCCAAAGCGCCGAGCTGGTTCCATTTAAAACCCGTCTCAGGGAAAGTGACGGGGTCGCCACGATCATCTTGTGCCAGCCATTTCAGGACCAGCCGATTCCAACCGATCAGATAGGCCACGAGATTGGCCGGACTCATCTGTGCGCCGGAGACATGGCCGTCCATTGTTGCATGCCCGGCTGCACGCGCCGGTACCCGTTCCAGGTCTGTCATCAAGGCCGTGAACGTGGTCTCTATGGCCTCAAGCAAGTCGCGTTTTGAACCGGGAATGGCCATCCTATCCGGAGCGCGGCACCGCGGCGCAATAATCGCCATACATGCCGCCCTGGTCGATGCAAAAGAACCGCCAGTCGCCCGGCTCAACCGGCTTGTCGCCTTTATTGTCGCCGACATAAGCGACGATTTCGACATCCGGAAACCCTTGTGTCGCGAGCATTTCCTGAACCAGGTCGAAGCGCGCGTCTTTTTTGCTGGTGGCGTTGGGCAGCGCGCGAGTCAGAAGCACGCGATAATCGTAATGCCGTCGCAGGCCTAGCGCCTCGAGATTGCGCTCTGTGGCCAATTGTTCTGTGTCGCGGCGATTGGTGACCAAGCCAACATGGCCGCCGCGCGCGTTGACGTGTTTGATGAAGGCGGCCGCGCCGGGCACCAGTGTCGCCGCTTCTTCCTGGGTCCAGGCGAACCAGGTTTCGGGTGCATACGAAGCGCCGCTTTGATCGAGCGAGACTTGATAGGCAACATTATTGATCACGGTTTCATCGACATCGAGAATGACGCCCCATCCCCCCTCAGCTTTGGTGGTCGCGATCTCATCGACATAAGCTGTCGCCTCGGCAAACACGGATTCCGCTTCGCTCACCCAGTCTGGTGAATTGGCCACCCAATCAGTGCCGGGTTTCAATGCGCCTTCGGGCGGCGTCTCGACATGCGCGCAGGCAGCGGTCAGCAAGCCGAGCGCGATCGCGCCAATAGTAGATGATTTGAGCATCTGATTCCCTTCTCTGATCGCCGAGGCGTAACGCGCGATGGCCTGAAAATCCAGACCTTCCCTCAACCGGTCTCAATGTGTGGTTGATTACTTTTCTTGTCCATTTAGAGCTGTGAAAGCGGTGCGACACTGACCGCGTTGGCAATCATCCGAGGGACAAATGAAACGGTTATTGATGGCGGCGGCAGCGCTTTCGCTTTGCGGGCCGGCGACGGCACAAGAGTTCAGCATTGGAACGTTCAACACATATTGGGCGTTCGATGATCAGGCCCCACATCTGAACTGGCGGGATCGACGCGATGGCGAGACCTATCAGGAAACGCTGGAAGAACTGGCGCAGACGATTTTGCAGATTGATACCGACATTCTCGCTTTGCAGGAGGTCGAGAACCAGAAAGTGGTCAATGATCTGGCGGATAGACTGCGACAGCACGGGCTCGACTATCCGCATGTCTTTGTTGGCGAGGGCCTGGATCCATTCACCGGACAGAATGTTGCGGTCCTGAGCAAATTTCCGGCGATTATCAAACCCGTGCTACGCTATCCTTATGCGCTGGAAGAGTATCAGGATGATCGCACCGGCGCGCCACGCGTCGCGGCTCTGCCGAAATTCATGCGCGTCGATTTTGACGTCGAGGGCAAGATTGTCACCGTTTTTGCCGCACACCTGAAATCCCAGCGCGGCGGCGAAGCTGCGGAAGAAGAGCGCCTGGCCCAAACCCGCATGGTCCGCCGTATTGTCAGAGCGGTGGCAGAAAAAGGCGATAGCCGATCACCGTCCTATGTCGCGATTGTCGGTGACCTGAATGATGATGCGAACACGCCGACGCTGCGCGCGCTGCGCGGATTGCACGATGGTTCCTACAATTTTCTGCAAACCACGCGGGGGCTTCAGCCGGAGAGCGATCGCTATACGCATATTTATTGCCCTCAACGCCGGGAGGATGGAAGCTGTCCACCTGACATAGAGCAGCGCGAACAGCTGGATCATGTCCTGGCCAGCTATTTCCTCGACCAGGCCATGACGTCGGCTTCAATCATCCGTGTGGACAAGGATGTCAGCGATCATGACGCGGTCAAAGTCGAATTCAATCTGGCGCGCGAGGGCGAATAGGCGCGGCCGCCGCCGCGCCATTCTTTTTTTACTCGCTATCTGACTCCGTCTTCGCCGGATCATATTTGGCGAACCAGCCCATAATATTGTCCGTCTTGGCAATCAGGCGCGACGGGCGACCGGCAATATAGTGCGGTGAACCGGGCACGCGGATCAGCGCAGTGTCGACGCCCTTGAGCTTCAGAGCCGTATAGAATTGCTCGGCTTCCCAGGTCGGCGTGCGCCAGTCTTCCTCACCGACCATAACCAGGGTCGGGGTGACGACATTTTCGATCAGCATGATCGGCGACAGATCGAGGAAGGCATCAGGATTGGTCCATGGGTCCTCGCGAATCCAGTGACGACGGACGAATTGCGCAATGTCTGCAGACAGGGCCATGGTCATCCAGTTTATGACCGGCTTGACGCTGGCCGCCGCGGCGAAGCGATCCGTCTTACCGACAATCCAGGCGGTAAGAATGCCGCCGCCTGATCCGCCTGTGACGAAGAGCCGGTCCTCACTAACATAATCGCGGGCAATCAAGGCATCGACCACGCTCATCAGGTCTTCATAGTCATAGCCGGGATAGGCCTTGTCGATCGCCATCGCAAAATCACCGCCATAGCCGGTCGAGCCACGCGGATTGACATAGACCGTGACATAACCCTCGGCCGCAAAGCGTTGAATCTCGCTAGAGAAATAGGGGCCATACATGGCAAACGGACCGCCATGGATTTCCAGGATCATCGGATAGGAGCCATCCGCCTCAAATCCGGGTGGCAGAGCCACCCAGGCTTCGATTTCAAGCCCGTCATGGCGGGACGGAACCTGAATTTCTTCAATCGTCGCGATGTCCAGATGGTCGAGCACATCAGAGTTCAAATCGGTCAGCACTCGATCCTCAACACCGCGCCCCATGACGGCAATGTCGGACGGGCGGTCTGGCGATCCAACCGTATAAGCAAAGATCGGACGACGCGTATTGGAAACGGAGAAAGACCCAGCCGCATAAGGGCGACCAATTGAAGTGCCACCAAGATTGGTCAGCAAGGTCTCCACCTCGCCATTCATCGATACGGAAACCAGGTCGATCACGCCGGAATTTTCGATCTGAGAAATCACACTGCGGCCATTCGGGTGCCAGGCCAGCGGTCCGAAGGACCGATCGAAATCAGCGGCCAGTTCGGTAACGCCCGTACCATCCGCATTCATCACATAAAGATCGTTCTCCTGATAGGATTTGACCAGGTCATCATAGCCGAGATAGGCCACCTTGCTGCCATCTGGTGAGGGCACAGGCAGCAGATCGGGGCCATCGCGCGTGGTCAGGGCCGTGCGTGAAAGGTCGTTCAGATTGACCGCATAAATCTCACTCTCAATTGGATCGAGGTCGCGGTCTTCGGCTTCATTGCCCACCACAAGCAGCGTTCCGTCATCGAGCCAGGCCGGGCTGCCAAAGTCCGCCTCGCCAGAGGTGATCTGACGCGGGGTGCCGCCATCCGCCGCGAGGGTGTAGACATGGGTCGCGCCCTCTTTGAGATAACCCTGACCGTCAAAGCGGAATTGCAGGTCGTCAAAGACGCGCACCGGGGCCGACCATTCGGCGCCTGCCGGCGGTTTGATCGGGGTGGCGAAGCTCGGCGTTTCGCCGGGCGTGAACATGGTGAAGGCAATCGTACTGCCATCCGGGGACCAGGTGGCATTGCCGGCGCCATATTCAAACTGGGCCAGCGAGACAGAGCGATCCGCGTCGAAATAATAGATCCGTAAATCCGGCTTGCCGTCCGTCGCCGTCGCATAGAGCAAGCGCGTCCCTTCCGGCGACCAGCGCGGTGCCCCGGCTGAGGCGCCGCCCGTGATTAATGGGCGATGCGCACCGGAATCGACATCCAGCGTCCAGATATCGCCGCGATCAGTATCGGTCTGCTTGTCCATTGAGCGGCGGACATAGACAATGGTTTGTCCATCTGGCGAGATCTGCGGATCGGCTGCATATTCAATATCGAACACACGTTCTGCAGTGAAGCCATGACTGGCCGTATCGCCATGCCCATCGGCCAGCGCGGGCAGAGCCATTGTCCCGCTCGCCAGCATCCATCCGGCGATTGCTAAAGCACGCATTTGATCATCTCCCTGTGCCTGAATTCCTTCCGACTAGCACGGATTTCTGAACCTGCCCAAGCTATGTCTTTTCCTTGCCACAAGTTTTTATTACACTTGTTCCATGAGTCTTTTGTCGCATCCGGGTGCGGGATGGTCGGTTCGTCATTGGCGACGCGAAGATTATCCGCGCATAGAGGTCATCTTCAAGGATTGCCTGAAAGTGTTTCCGTGGCGGGGCCCGGAACGCGATGAGGTTCTGCGCCTGCGTCAAACCCTGTCTGCCAATGTTGCTTTTGTATCGGTCGAGAAGCGGGCCGGCGTGGTTGGGTTCCTGACTTTGGAACAAGGCAAGGCTTATGTCCCGCACGTTTTCGTCGATCCTGACTGGCGCTTGTGCGGGGTTGGCAGCGGCCTGTTGCAGGTCGCGCGCGGCTTTGTCGGGCAACCTCTGCGGCTGGACGTCGATATTCAGAATGAATCGGCCATTGAAGCCTACACGGCGCTCGGTTGGCGGGAACAGGCAAAGGTTGGCCGTGGTCGCCATGACCAAGTCCGCCTGATCGGACCTTAAGCGAGTTCCGCCACCGCTTTATCGATATCTTTCAAGTGTTTGTCTTGCTCGTCCGGATTGAGGAATGATCCGGTAAAACTGTTGCGCGCGAGGGTGATAATGTCATCTGCATCCAGGCCGAGCGCGGCGGCCGTCTCGCGATAATTCTGGTTCACATAGCCGCCAAAATAGGCTGGATCGTCACTGTTAATGGTCGCGTTCAGACCCAGATCGAGCATGCGTTTCATCGGATGGTCCTTCAAATCATCGACGACGCAAAGCGACAGATTGGAGAGCGGGCACACGGTCAGCGTCAGACCCGCCTCTTTCACGCGAGCGATCAGCGTCTCGTCTTCCAGCAGGCGGTTGCCATGATCGATGCGATCAATCTCGAGTAGGTCCAGCGCTTCGACGACATATTCCGGCGGCCCTTCTTCGCCGGCATGGGCGACCAATTTCAGGCCTATTTCGCGCGCCGCGGCAAAGACTCTGGCGAATTTCGACGGCGGATGGCCGAGTTCGGAACTGTCCAGACCTACCCCGTGAATACGATCGAGATACGGCTCGGCCTGCTCAAGCGTGGCAAAGGCATCGGCCTCTGACAGGTGGCGCAGGAAACACATGATCAGTTTGTATGTGATACCATACTTGTCCTTCGCCGCATCGAGAGCTGAGAGGATGCCTTCTATCGGCGTGCTGAACGGCAGGCCACGTTCGGTATGCCCTTGCGGGTCAAAAAAGACTTCGACATGGCGCACATTGTCCGCTTGGCAGCGCTGCAGATACGCATCGGTCAGATCGTGAAAATCGGCCTCGGTCTGCAGAACCGACATGCCCTGATAATAAATATCGAGGAAATCCTGCAGGTTGGAGAAATTATACGCCGCTTTGACTTCATCCAGAGTCGTGAATGGGATGTCGACCTGGTTACGGGCGGCGAACTGCATCAGCTGTTCCGGTTCCAGGCTTCCTTCCAGGTGAAGGTGGAGTTCGGCTTTTGGCAAAGCGGCGATCAAAGTGTTCAAATCAGTCATGACCCGGTGCTAGCGAATTTGGCAGCAAAAGGGGAGCCCTGTAACTCAACCCTCGCGAATTCTTTATCCACTGATATAGTTCTTGTCACAGCGCCATAAGGGGCGGCGCGAAGGAGGTGACGTATGGGATTGATCTGGTGGGTATTGCCAGCCTTGGCGGGTGTGGTCGGTCTGATGCTGAGCTTTGCCGGACTTGGCCGTCTGATGAAATTGCGGCTCGCGGCGGGCGGTTTGCGCTTCCTGTTCGGGATCGGTTTTCTGGGCGCGGCCGGAATTGGCACGTTTGTCGGCCTCAACCTGCAAACCTATAAACGCCTGACCTATGAGCGCGTCGTCGCTGAGGTCGGCTTTGATGCGACACCGAATACCGAGAATACATATAGTGTGACCCTCACCCTGCCAGATGACGAGATCCGCATCATCAATGAGATCAAGGGGGATCAATTCGCCCTCGGCGCGCAGGTCATCACGTTTAAACCGATGGCGCAGATGCTGGGCTATGACAGCGTCTATCGGCTGGATTTCCTCGAGGGCCGCTATTCGCGTCGTTACATTACCGAGGCGATCACCGAAGCGACCAGTACAGGCATTCAGCTCTATGAAAATCCGGGCCTCGACGTTTATGCCCTGGCCAAGGATCAAGGTGGACGTTTTGGCCTCGGCACCAGTCAGAAGGATGCGAGTTTCGGATCAGCCGTCTATGCGCCCATGGCCGATGGTTTGAAGTACGAAGTCTCAATTACACAAAGTGCGCTCGTGCTGCGCCCTGCCAATCCGGCGGCGCAAGCAAGACTGGGCGCGGTGGAGTAACGTTATGTTTGGACTCTGGGATCGATATGTCATGCCAAAGCTGATCTCGTGCGGCTGTTCGACCAAGCCGATGATGAAGCAGCGAGAGAAGACTGTGCCGCAAGCCGATGGCGTCGTGCTTGAGATCGGTTGCGGCTGCGGCACCAATTTCGCCTATTATGATCCGGACAAGGTCTCGCACCTGCACGCGATTGAACCACACGCACCGATGCTCAAACGTGCCGAGGAAGCCTGGGAAGAGGGCGAGTTTGCCTATTCTGGTGATCTCCATCAATGCGGCGCCGAAGCGGTACCGCTGGACTCAAACAGCGTCGATACCGCTGTGGTGACATTCGTTCTGTGCACCATTCCAGATTGGCAGTCCGCCTTGCAGGAAGTGAGGCGCGTGCTCAAGCCCGATGGCAAAATCCTCTATTCCGAACATGGCCTGGCGCCGGATGAAGGCGTCGCCAAATGGCAAAGGCGGATCGAGCCGGTCTGGAAACGCATGGCGGGCGGCTGTCACCTGACGCGCGACACCAAACAGATGCTGGAACAGGAAGGCTTTGTCCTGGACCAGCATGAGACCATGTATTTACCGAGCACGCCAAAGATTGCCGGCTTTGCCTCCTGGGGCCGCGCGCGTGTCGCTTAGTGCGCGCACGCCCCCTTATCTTCCTTTCACGCACGGCGTTCCTGGCTTTGAGCCGGGTCTGAAGCCAATCCCCGCGGCCCAGTGGCTGACCCCGGACACTGAAGCCGAGGCCTGGTTGCGCGACAAATGTCTGATCCTGAAAATGATGCGCGCCAATGTCGTGGCCGGCGACACATCTGGGGATGCCGCGGAAGAAGCGCTGGAGCGGATCATCTCTGCGACCGGTCAGGTGCCGAACCAGAGCATGCCGACGGCGCTGGAGGAAGCCGCCTCCATCGTGTCAGATGATCTCTGCCTGATGCAGGAATACCATCCTGGCGACTGGCGTCTGATCGGCGGGGTGCTCTGTGCGCCAACCTATTGGACCTTGCCTGAACGGATCGGCCTTGATCTGGCCGGCCTGCATGGACCGGTCCCTGGGGGCGATTCGGATCTGTCGCCGCGTGTGGCGCGGATCTTTACGGGGCTGAAGCCGGAAGTTGTGCTCGAACGGTTCAACTGGACGGTTCAGGCCAGCGAGAAAAGGTACACACCCGACCGACCGAACGTCGCAGGCAAACAGCTGGACGATCTGCACCTGCGCGTGGAGCGTCAGACCATCCGGAAACTGAAGGCAACGGGTACGATCCTGTTTACAATCCGGGTCAGTGTTGATCCACTTCTACCCATACTCAGCGATCCGGACGCGCGCGAAGCGTTCGAAGATGCCTGGCTGGGGGCCGGACCAGACTTGCGAAGATACAAGAGATGGGATGCGCTCGAGCCGTTGGTCTCGCAAGCCTGTCGCAAAAGCGGGCGTCGCCGCGCCTAGTCGACCTTGAGCCCGGCTTTGGTCAGCCCTTGCCAATAGGCGACCGACATTTCCTCATATTTCAGACCCATGGCGAGCGCGGCGGCGTAGAACCGGTAATCTGGATTGGCCGATAATTCCTGCTCTAGTTCGCGATAAGTGGCGAGGCGTGTTTCGTGCGCCGTGATTTGATCCTGGATTAGCGTATCGAGCGCCGTCTGATCGCCGCTCTGGGCAAAGTAGAGTTTCAGGAGGCCGAGATCGCGGATCTCTGTGGGCTGATCATGCGAGTGGGCCAGCCAGTTAGCCAGCGCAGCCTTGCCGGCAGCGGTGATCGCGTACAGGCGGCGGCGGCGACCGGTTTCCTCCTGGCGTTCCGACAGCAGCCCGAGCGCCACCAGACGCGCCGGTTCCTTGTACAGGCTGGCGCGCGAGAAGGTCCAGAAATAGCCGATCGACCCGTCGGCCCAATTTTTCAGATCATAGGATGTGGCATCGCCGAGCCGGTCGACGAGACCGAGCACAATGAAGGAAGAGGGATGCAGCGTCTCAGACATAATAGTACACTTTACACCATATAAAGTAAATGATATGGCGTGAGCTAACATGATCCCAGGAGGCAGACAATGGCAAAGCCGATTGAAGGACGGATGACGGCTGCGATTGAAGGCGACTTTGTCGTCTTCCTGATTGGCATGCGGATTCACAAATTGTGGAAGGTCTGGAAATGGCTACCAGTCTTCTCAGCGATGCCCAAAATGCTGATCGAGCTGGGGAAAAATCCGGATCTGGGCCTGCTGCACGCCAAGACCTTTTTCAGCCTGCGCAGTCCGTATCTCGTCCAGTATTGGCGCAGTTTTGAGCATTTACATGCCTATTCGATCAATCGCGATAATGCGCATCTGCCGGCCTGGGCTGCCTTCAACAAGGTGATTGGCAGCAATGGCGATGTCGGCATCTGGCACGAAACCTTCCTGATCAAGGCCGATCAACATGAATCCGTGTACGGAAACATGCCGCCTATCGGGCTTGGCCTCGCGGGCGGTTTGAAACCGGCCGAGGGTCGCAACCGATCGGCCAAAGGCCGCCTGCGACAAACCGATGGCGATGATCAGCCAGGCATGGACGCCGCCGTCAAAGCGACCTAAATGCTCCTCCAAACGTCGAGGAGCGCGCATGAAATACTGGCTGTTCAAATCTGAGCCTTTCAAGTGGAGCTGGGATCAGCAAAAGGCCAAGGGTGATGCCGGCGAGGAATGGGATGGCATCCGCAACTACCAGGCGCGCAACAATATGCGCGAGATGAAAATTGGCGATCGCGGGTTTTTCTATCACTCAAACGAAGGTCTGGAAGTCGTTGGGGTTGTTGAAGTTTCAGCCGAAAGCGCCCCAGATTCCACGACCGATGATGAACGCTGGGATTGCGTCCATATCCGGGCGCTCGCTGACATGCCGACGCCGGTGACGCTGAAAGCGGTCAAGGCGAATGAGAATCTGGCGGCCATGTCGCTGGTCACCAGCATGCGCTTGTCGGTTCAGCCTGTGCTGAAAGACGAGTGGATGGAAGTCTGCCGGATGGGCGGCTTGAACGGCCGAACCCTGAAACCGCTTAAAAACCGCGGGTGATCCAGAGCCGTAATTCAGCGTCCGCGCTGGCGTCGGTTAGCCCGAACAGGGCACCGGTGAACAGGCTGAAATTGTCTGAGACCGGAAAACTGGCAAACGGACCAATGGAATGGCCTTGCTTGTCCAGATCCAGGATTTCATCGGTTGATCCATAAGCATTGAACAACTCGACCCCCACAGTCTGTCCTGACTCAAGGCGCGTGAACAGATTGCCGCGCGTCTGTAGGAAGACACCGTCACGCGCATCATTGCCGACATCAAACGCAGAAAGCGCAACGAACCGACCATTCCAGTTTTCGGTGACCGGGAATTGATTGGTCCAGTGGACTCCGATCAGGCCTGGGCGATCATCGTCGCGAATGCGGCCGTCAAAGCGAAAGCCGGTTTTCCAGGCATCGTCATCATCGCTAAGCTCCCAGAACAATTCGGCCTGGATGAAATCGAAATCCACATCGGACTCATCGGTTTTGCGGGCCGAGACTAGCCCACGCCACATCAGATCGCCATTGATCGCTTGTTGATAGTGAAGACGTTGGGACAGACCTTCGGAATCCGGATCATAGGTGACGCGATATTGCGCCGATTTGTGACCTTCATTGACCATTGGCGGAAAGATGCCGCCTGTATTTTGTGCCATGGCCAGCGGCGTCGTGGTGGCGAACGCCGTTGCCAGAATCGCATATCGCATGAATTTTCCCTCGTCTTGACCGTCCCGGATCCTCGCCATGGGATGTGGGGCGATTTTCGTCTGTGTCTACTAAGGGAATAATATCGACGTCATAGGCTCAAACTATGGCTGGGTCGGGGTGTCGGACAGGATCCAGTCAACAATCGCCTCACAGTGAATCAGAGCGGTGTCATACGGCGGTAGCGGGCTGTTCTCCTCAGTGATCAGCATGCCGAGCTCGGTACATCCAAGAATGATACTGTCACAGCCCTGATCTTTCAGGGTCTGAATGGCGGCCCGGTAATAAGCGATGCTGGCCTCGGTGACGATGCCATGGGTCAGCTCTTCGAAGATGATCCGGCTCAATTCCGTTTGGGTGTCGGCATCTGGCAGCAGCGGGACCATGCCGGTTGTCTCGGTCAGGCGATCAACGAAATAAGGCTGTGCCATTGTGAACGCCGTACCGAACAGGCCGGGTCTATGTCGACCATCTGCCTGTAGCCTGGCGCCGCAAGCATCCACAATGTGCAGGAAGGGCAGGTCCGTGGCGCCCTCAATTGCATCTGCCACTGTGTGCAATGTGTTGCAGGCCAGTACCAGAACGTCAGCTCCGGACGTCTTCAAGCCTTTCGCAGCCTGATCAAAGCCCGCGCGAATGAACGGCCAGTCACGGGTTTCATGGGCGCCATTATAATCATGAAAATTGACTGAATGGATGCGCATCTCGGCGCTGTGATAGCCGCCCAGACGCTCGCGCACCTTAGCATTGATGGTCTTGTAATAGATCAGCGTGGCTTCGGTACTGACGCCGCCAATCATGCCTATAGTCTTCATCTTGCGCCATCCTCAAATCCGGCCAGAGCCCATTCGGCAAAGTCTGCGAGATTGCCGCCCGCGAACAGAAAACCACCAATTCCGGCAGCATGGGCGGCATCAATATCGGTCTGCTTGTCCCCAATCAGGAAACTGGCCTCGCGTTTTACGGGAAAATCCGCCATCGCCTGAAGCAGCATTCCAGGCTTTGGTTTGCGGTCAAAGGAGTCTTTTCGAAATTGCGGATTGGTGCCCTCTGCGTGAAACGGACAGGCATAAATCGCATCCACCTCGGTGCCAGCATCGGACAAGCCGGATACCATATGCGCGTGGACCGCATCCATATCGGCCTCGCTGTAATGGTCAAAGGCGATTCCGGACTGGTTTGTGACCACAAAAACGAACCAGCCGCGGGTCTTGAAGCGGGCGATACAAGCTTGCGCGCCATCCATCCACTGCCAGTCTGCTATGCGATCGACATAACCGTGATCGACATTGATGACCCCATCGCGATCGAGGAAGAGGGCAGGCTTGGACTCAGGCATGGCTTTGCCTAACCCAGACTCTCTCGCTGCGCGAGAGCCCTTGGCAGATTTTACGATTTCTGGTGGCTTATTGCCGGGAGACCTGAACACAGGCCCCGCAAATAGCCTAGGGAGGGCACAAAAATGGAGCAATTCATTCCACTCATTTTGAACGGCGTTGGCGGCGCGGTCCTTGGACCAATCGTCTCGAAAGCGCTGGGCGGAAAAGGCGGAACCGGCGCCGTTGCCGGCATCATTGGCGGTCTCGCCGGCGGATATGGTATGGGCGCGGCTGGCGTCGGATTTCAATCCCTGCTCGGCAGCACAGACTTGATGGGCATGATTAGCAGCTTCTTGAATGGCGGCGTTGGCGGCGGCATCATTGGCGGCATTATCGGGATGGTGACGCGCGCTAAATAGGCGTGGCTCAGCGTTATTGATGGAGGCGGCCCTGACCGGTCGCCCCTCTCTATTCGGCGGCAGGTTCGCTCAGAGCGGCTTCAATCGCGCGGCGATTGACGCCGACGCCGATGAGGAATGGGATCAGAGCCAGGACACAGATCAGGCCGGCCAGGAAAAAGGCAGCCCCGGCCGTCTGGAGTGGATGCGTGGCTGGCAGGTTGGTGAAGTATTGCAAGGTTTGCGTCATCACGACCGGGCTAAATATCAGCGTAAATGACATCATGCTGGCCTGCGCGCCTTGCAGCTCGCCTTGCGCATTGCGCGGCGTCAGATTCGACGTGATCGTGTTGATGGCCGGCATGGCGACACCGCCACCGACAAAAATGAAGATGATCGCATAGGCCATCCAGGGCGCATCTGCCAGGCCGAAAGCAAACAGGGCGAGGGCGTTCATCGTCAATCCGAGTATTCCCGCCCGCATCTCCCCGAGCCGTTTGATGATATAGCCGGTCAGAAAGGCTTGCCCCAGTGCCGAAGCAATGCCGACGGAAGCGAGGGACAGGCCGATTTCGAATTCTGACCATTCATAGCGAATTTCGCCATGAAAATTCCATGTCGACGGATAAACCGCCTGTGCCACCTGGAAGAAGCCGATGACGATGATGAACCAGGCCACACGCGGGACTTTGGCAAAATGGGTCATGGCGCCAAACGGGTTGGCGCGCGCCATCTTGAACGGGCGCCGATCTTCTTTGGGCAGGCTTTCTGGCAAAACGAACCAGCCATAGAGAAAGTTCAACGCGGCGATTCCTGCGGCAGCAAAGAACGGCAAACGCGGATTGATCTCGCCCAGCAAGCCGCCAAACACCGGCCCGAGAATGAACCCGATTCCAAAAGCGGCGCCCATCATGCCGAAGGCGCGCCCGCGATCCTCCGGTTCTGTCACATCGGCGATATAAGCATTCGCAACCGACGTTGTGGCCGCAAACAGACCGCCCAGGAAACGACCGATAAACAGGATGCTCAATGTCGGGGCCAGGCCCATAATGACCATGTCGACGCCGAGCATGGCGATTGAAATGAGCAGGATCGGGCGCCGACCATAGCGGTCGGACAAGCCGCCAAGCAGGGGCATGGCGGCAAAATTTGCGACCGCGAAGATCATACTCAGCCAGCCACCAATCGACACGGATTGTTCCGCCGCGAGTCCGGTAATGTCTTCCAGCAAGGCTGGCATCACCGGCATGATGATTCCGAACGAGACCATGTTCAGGATGACGCACACCACCACGAACATGAACGCATTCTTGCCTTGCTTGGCTTCGGAGGGGGCAGGCGCCGTCATCGTCCTGATTTGCGTGAGACCGGCGACGGGGTCAAGACAGCCAGCGCCACACCGCCCAGAATGGCGCTGGTGGCCAATCCGAACCGCCAGGTGATCGGCTCGGCCAGAAACAAGACGCCGCCAATCGCTGCGAGGGCGGGTACGCTGAGTTGCGCGATCCCAGCGCGGGTGGAGGTCAAGCCCTTGAGCGCCTGATACCAGATGACATAACCCAGTCCCGAGGTGATCGCGCCAGACGCTATCGCAAGGGCAATACCATCAGCTGGCGGCAGGGACTCTGGTGCGATCCAGTAGGCGACACCAAGGAGTGGCAGCGCCAGAAGGGTCGCCCAGATGAAGTTGCCGCCGGTTGCAGCCGTCGGATCCGCCACGCCGCGTCCAAGAATGGAATAGGCGCCCCATCCAATGCCGGCCAAGGCCATCGCCGCAGCCGCCCAGACCGGAGGCGCTTCCAGGCTCGGCGAGACCAGCCAGATCAGCGCCGCTATGGCCAACCCAAACCCCGCCCATTGCAGGCCGGACAGGCGTTCACCTTGAATCATGCCCCAGCCCAGCATGGTGATCTGGACCATGGCAAATAGAATGATCGCGCCCATGCCCGCCGACAGGGCGATATAGGCGTAAGAGAAAAACCCGGCATAGGTCAGCAGCGCGGCGCCGCCGCGTATCGACCCGGCCAGCGTCTTGGACTGAAGTGCGCAGATGATGACGAGTGTGACAGCGCCGCTCAGCAAGCGGATAAAGGCGAAACTGCCCGCGCCAATATCCGTCTCGACCAGGCCAAGCCGGCCGAGCACCGAATTGGCAGCAAAGGCGATCATGGCAAGGCTGGTGATCAGGAACAGACGAAGCGCAGTTGGCATGCTGTCCGTTACGAGATCGCGATGCGGCTGACCAGTCCTATTCGATCTCGACGACGGAAGACCCGGCGAGTCCCGTGAAGGCCATGCCCAGGTCCCGATAATAACCGACCCGAGCCTGTTGTTGCGGGGTTAGTTCGATCAGTTGATTGGCGCCGCGCAGGATGCTCGGGCTGCGGCCATCATGCGCGATATTCATCATATCGGCCCAAAGCCGCGCCGGCAGGCCGCCGCCGGTGACCTCATTCATCGGCGTATCATCATCATTGCCGGTCCAGATGCCGCCCAGCATTTCGGCGCTGTAGCCGACAAACCAGGCATCGCGGAAGGATTGGCTGGTGCCGGTCTTGCCGGCAACCGGCCAACCACCAATCGTGGCGGCAGAGCCTGTGCCCGATCGAATAACCTGTGCCAGCATGGCGGTCATTGTCTCGGCCAGTTCACGATCATAAACCTGCGCGGGGTCATAGTCCGGACGCTCATAGACAACATCGCCGCGTGTGGTTTCAATCGTTTCGATCAAATACGGATCAACGCGGCGCCCGCCGGTCATGAAAGGCCCATAGGCGCGGGTCAGGTCCCAAAGGGTCACTTCCTGACTGCCCAGCGCGATCGACGGGAAAGGCTGCAGGTCCGCGCTGATCCCAAACCGGCGGGCTACGCCGATGACGGACTCCACCGTGGCTTCCTGCGCCAGAATGGCGGCGACCGTGTTGAGACTGTCGGTCAGCGCCTCCGACACCGTGACAGGCCCCATATAGGCGCGGGTGAAATTTTTCGGCGACCAATCATCAATCGTCACCGGCTGGTCTATGCGGACATCATAAGGGCTGATGCCGTCTTCCAGGGCGGCGGCATAGACGAACGGCTTGAAGGCCGAGCCGGGCTGACGACGAGCCTGCAGGGCGCGGTTGAACTGATTTTCGAGATAGTCGCGGCCGCCATACATGGCCAGGACATGCCCCTGACGGTTCATCAGAATGGCGGCGGTCTGCCCGGCTTTGGCCTCTTCGGCCTCTTCAGTCATGCGGGTTTCGAGCGCTTCGGAAATTTCCGTTTGCAGCTCGGAATCAATGGTCAGTTTGATGACCAGATCGTCGGGCAATTCCGGCATCAATTCATTGGCGCGCTCGGTCGCCGCGTCGAGGACAAAGCCGAATTGCGGATCCTGTTCCGGCTCCGGCGCGATCGCAACGTCCGCGTCCAGCGCAATTTGGGCGCTTTCCGGCGTGATGAAGCCAGCTTGCAGCATTTCCGTCAGAACATAGGTCTGACGCTGGCGCGCGCCTTCCATATTATTGTCCAGGGCCAAGCGGGATGGGGCTTTTGGCAGTGTCGCGAGCAGGCTGGCCTCGGCTAGGGTCAGATCTTTCGGGTCCTTGTCGAAATAGAAGCGCGATGCGGCGCCCAGTCCGTAAAAGCCGGAACCGAAATAGACACGGTTGAGATATAGTTCGAGAATTTCATTCTTGGACAGCTTTTCTTCCAACTGCCGGGCGAGCCGTACTTCCTGGGCTTTGCGCTTCAGAGTCTGCTCCGGCGACAGGACGAGATTCTTCACCAGTTGCTGCGTGATGGTAGACGCGCCGGAGACGGTCTCGCCGGAAATCACATTCGACCAGGCGGCCCGTGCCATGGCTTGGGTATCGGCGCCATCATGCTCGTAAAAACGCTTATCCTCGGCCGCGATGAAAGCCCGCGGCACGTGCGGCGGCAATTCATCAATCTTGACGGCGCGGCCATATCGCGGCCCGCGAATGGCGATCGTCTTGCCATTGCGATCAACATATTCGATGGCGGGTTCGCGATTGGCATCCCACAGCGCGGCGGTTTCCGGCAAGGCGGGCATGCCGCGATACAGACTTTGCCAATACAGCCATGCGGCGAGCAGCCCGATCAGGGTCAGAACGAAGCTTGAAATCAAGCCCCATTTGAGAATGGGTCGACCGCGAAACAGTGTCATCGATGCTCCCTGCGGCTTTGGCGCAGCTGGTTTGCGGGCCGTTTTTTTGAGGCCCGGTTTTCCGTTTGAAGCTTTCACGCTGGCTCACCTTTCGCGCAAGACTTCAGTCTCATTTAGTGAACAGAGATTGAGGCAGGGTGAAGGCGAGAACCTTACCGAATGCTTACCAAAGACAGGTGTGGTTATTGGAGCACAGGGCAGTCTGGCCCGTTTGGCTTACGCTCGCCGGGTCGGCCATTCTCAGCCAGAATCCTGGCCAGATTGAGCTGTTTTTCGATGGCTCTTGCCGTCATTGGACGCATGAAACAGGTCAGAGCTTCGCCGGTATCGGCTGAAACCGCCACAGCAATGCCGGTAATGCCGCCATACCAGTCCCAAAGATAGGCAACCTGGTGCGAATCCGCCGTTTGCAGCAGTTCGGTTTCGATCAGGCCGCGCTCGACCAAGGATGTGTTGCGGCGAATACCGGTCACATCCAGGTCGACCCGTTCAATCAATCCGGCATCGAAGGCTTCAATCGCTTCATCCAGGCGCGGATTCAGGATCTGACAATTGGGGCACCAGTCTGCGGTGAAATTGATCACTTTCACAACGGGTTCGGCGCTGGCCGGGACAGCGGACAGTAGCGTTGTAAACAGAACAGCGATCAAAGCCCGCATCGGAAAAACTCCTCGGCCTGCATATTTAACACAGATTTCGCGAAGCCGTGGTCACAGAGGCGTTATGAACTTCGCCCGAACACGCGTCCGAAAATGTAATCGACGCGTTCGAAATGATAGCCATCATCGAACAGGCTATCGAGTTTCTCATCCGACAGTTTTGCGGTGACATCCGCGTCGGCCTTCAGATGATCCAGAAAATCGCCTTCGCCCGCCCAGGTTTTCATCGCATTGCGCTGGACCATGCGATAGCTGTCTTCGCGGCTATTGCCAGCTTCGACCAGGGCCAATAGCACGCGCTGGGAATTGTGCAGGCCGCCCATCTTGTCCATCACCGCCTGCATATTCTCTGGGTAGACGAGCAGGTTTTCGATCACGCCTGCCAGGCGGTGTAGAGCGAAGTCGAGGTGAATGGTCGTGTCCGGGCCAATGCCGCGCTCGACAGATGAGTGCGAAATGTCCCGCTCGTGCCAGAGGGCAACATTCTCCATGGCCGGGACGACCGCCATGCGGACCAAACGCGCCAGGCCGGTCAGATTCTCGGTCAGCACCGGGTTACGCTTGTGCGGCATCGCCGAAGAGCCCTTCTGACCCTTGGAGAAGAATTCCTCAGCCTCGTACAGCTCGGTGCGTTGCAAGTGGCGGATCTCGGTCGCCAGCCGCTCGATCGAAGAGGCGATTACGCCCAGCGCCGCGAAATAGGCGGCATGGCGATCCCGTGGAATGACTTGAGTCGAGACCGGCTCGGGCGTCATCCCCAGTTTTTCGGACACATATTCTTCGATGCGTGGATCAATATTGGCGAATGTGCCGACCGCACCGGAAATGGCGCAGGTCGCGACTTCTTCGCGGGCGGTCAGCAGGCGCCGCTTGGCGCGCTGGAACTCGGCATGGAACGTGGCGAGTTTGATGCCGAACGTGGTCGGCTCGGCGTGAATGCCATGGCTGCGCCCAATGGTCGGCGTCATCTTGTGCTCAAACGCGCGTTTTTCCAATGCAGTAAGGACCCGGTCCAGGCCTTCCATCATGAGATCCGTGGCGCGCACAAGCTGTACATTCAGGCAGGTATCGAGCACGTCTGAACTGGTCATTCCCTTGTGCAGGAAGCGCGCGGGCTCCCCGACATGTTCCGCGACATTGGTCAGGAAGGCGATGACATCATGCTTCACCTCGGCCTCGATCTCATCAATGCGGGCGACTTCAAATGCGCCTTTTTCGCGGACGACGGCGCTGGTGCCGGCAGGGATCTGTCCGAGGTCTTCCATCGCTTCAGCGGCCAGGGTCTCAATCTCCAGCCAGATGCCATATTTGCTGGTTGGGTCCCAGATGGCGGTCATAGCGGGGCGGGCATAGCGTGGGATCATGGCAGAGGTCCAAACGGCAAGAATCAATCAGATGCGGCGGGCTATAGCCGCACTGGTCACGAGTCGCAATTGGGACCGTGTCGCGGATCAGGTCCGTTCGAGCACGCGCGGCAGTTTGAAGACAACGCTTTCCGTGGCGGTGGTGACTTCCTCAACCTGAATCTCGAACCGGGCGCGGCAGGCGGCAATCACGCCCTGGACCAGATCTTCGGGGGCACTTGCCCCCGCCGTGAGGCCGAGCGTTTCGACATCGTCAAACCAGGTCCAGTCAATATTTTCGGCGCTGGCAATGAGCCGGGCATCCTGTGATCCGGCGCGCAGCGCAACATCGACCAGACGTTTCGAATTGGACGAGGTTTCTGCACCAATGACCAGAAATAGCTCGGCCCGGCGGGCCATTTCCTTGACCGCTTCCTGGCGGTTGGTTGTGGCGTAGCAAATGTCTTCCTTGTGCGGCACGGATATGCTCGGGAAACGCTGCTGCAGGGCGGCCACGATTTCCGCTGTGTCATCGACGCTGAGCGTGGTTTGGGTCACGAAGGACAGGTTGTCCGGATCTTGCGGTTGAAAGGTGGCCACATCCTCAACCGTTTCAATCAGGGTGACGCCACCATCCGGCAATTGCCCCATGGTGCCGATCACTTCGGGATGGCCGGCATGGCCGATCAGGATGATCTCGCGTCCGGCCTTGTGATGACGCTGCGCTTCTACATGGACTTTCGAGACGAGCGGACAAGTGGCATCGACATAGACCATCTCTCTCGCCGCTGCCGCGGCGGGTACCGATTTTGGTACGCCATGCGCGGAAAATACGACCGGTCGATCATCTGGACACGCATCCAGTTCCTCGACGAAGACAGCGCCCATCTGTTCGAGACGTGAGACCACGTGTTCATTGTGGACGATTTCGTGGCGGACATAGACGGGCGCGCCCCATTTCGCCAGAGCTTCTTCAACAATCTGAATCGCGCGATCGACCCCGGCGCAAAACCCGCGCGGGGCGGCAAGAAGAATAGTCAGCGGCTTCATGACCTTACAGTGTCCTCATGATTGCGACGCAGATAGGGCGTTGCCTGCCCTGCCATGGCCCGGTAACACTCTCGACGTTAAATGGATAGCCTCACTTGCGAGGCCAAGAGTGACAAGGCATCACATATGCGGATTTTAGCCCTTTCGACGATTTTACTGGCGCTGGGCGCCTGTCAGTCGGGTTCTGGCCTGGGAGATGCGTTTGATACGCGCCAGAATGCAGGCACATGTCCGCCGGCGGGGTCGATCTATAATGCCTCGCGTATCGTTGAGTTTGATGGCGAACGGCAGATCTTTCCAAATGTTGAATATACGGGCGAAATCGTCAATGTTCGCCTGTATTGCCGCTACGCCTCGACGAATCCGGTGCGGGCGGAGGTGGAAATTGATTTTGCCTTTGGCAAAGGTCCCAAGGGCGACAGCAATCGTCATGATTACAGCTATTGGGTGGCTGTGACCCGGCGCAGCGGAAAAGTCCTGCATAAGGAGCATTTCACCGTGCAGGCCAATTTTGCAGATGGACCTGTGGTCGGTGAAACCGAGGTTTTACAGCAAATTATCATCCCACGTGCCGACGAATCGGTTTCGGCGGCGAATTTCGAAGTGCTGATCGGGTTTGATCTGACTGAGGATCAACTCGCCTATAATAAAGAGGGACGACGTTTCCGCCTGGACGCGGGACAATAGTCAGGGGTTGGATTTCAACATGACAGATCTCGCGACGCAATTGGCGGGCGCGTGCAGCGCTGCATTTGAGGCCGAAGGGCTGGAAGCACGCTGGGGCGCCGTGAAACAGTCGGATCGCCCGGAACTGGCGGACTTTCAGTGCAATGGCTGCATGGGCGCTGCCAAACAGGCAGGCATGAATCCGCGCGAACTGGCGGCAAAAATCGCCCCACGCCTCACCGAACATGCGGCGATTGATCGGGTCGATATTGCGGGCCCGGGCTTCCTGAACATTACGGTCAATGCTTCGGCTCTGGCGCAACAGGCGGCCTTTATCGGATCGGACCCCAAGGCTGGCGGCGGCGCGGCGGCAAACCCCGAAAACGTGGTCATCGACTTTGGCGGACCGAATGTCGCCAAACCGATGCATGTCGGGCACATCCGTTCAGCCGTGATTGGCGACACGCTGGTCAGGCTACTGCGCTTTCTGGGCGATGATGTCACAGGTGATGTCCATCTTGGGGATTGGGGCCTGCAAATGGGGCTGTTGATTATCGCCGTAATGGATGAGCAGCCAGACCTGATTTACTTTGCGGACGGTGCTGAGGGGCTGTTCCCGGCGGACCCGCCGGTCACGATGGACGACCTGTCGCGGCTCTACCCGATGGCGTCGGCGCGCTCCAAGGATGATGAGGCCTATGCCAAACGGGCACAGGACGCGGTCGCGGAAATGCAGGCCGGACGCTCTGGATATCGCGCCTTGCTGCAACACTTTATCGATGTGTCGGTCACGGCGCTGAAAGTGGATTACAGGTTCCTCGATGTCTCGTTTGATTTATGGAAGGGCGAAAGCGACGTCGATCCCCTGATCGAGCCCATGGTTGAAGATCTCAAAATGCGAGGGTTCGCCGTCGAGGATGATGGCGCCTGGACTATCGATATTGCCCGCGACGATGAGAATATCGAGACCGTCGGTAAGGATGGCAAGCCACGCCTGAAAAACCCAATGCCGCCTTTCATGCTGGTCAATTCGCGCGGTGCGACGGGGTATCACGCAACGGATCTCGCAACGATCAAGGACCGTTTGGACACGATTGCGCCGGATCGCATTCTCTACGTGGTCGATCAACGTCAGGCCTTGCACTTTGAACAAGTGTATCGGGCGTCCGACAAGGTCGGGTACATTACCCGCGACCGGCTGGAACATCTCGGCTTCGGCACTGTGAATGGCAAGGATGGCAAGCCGTTCAAGACCCGCGAGGGGGGTACGCTACGCCTCGCGGACCTGAATGCGATGGCCTTGGAGGAGGCGACCAAACGGATTGGCGAGACAGGTCTGTCGGGCGATATTGGCGAGGCTGAAAAGGCGAAGATTGGCGAACTCGTGGCCCGCGCCTCTTTGCGCTTTGCCGACCTGCAGAACCAGCGCACGACCAATTATGTATTCGATCTGGAACGCTTCACCAGTTTTGAAGGCAAGACCGGACCTTATCTTCTTTATGCCGCGGTCCGGATCAAGGCGATCCTGCGCCGCGCCGCCGAACACGGGTTTGAGGCCGGTGAGATTGAAATCGCCGCGCCGGAAGAGCGCAAGCTTGTCCTGGCGCTGGATGGTTTCGCCCTCGCGCTGAGGCTGGCCCGCGAAAAGCGCATGCCGCATTATGTCTGCGAGCATATTTATGGCCTGGCTCAGGCCTTCAGCGCGTTTTATGCGGCATGTCCGATCCTGAAGGATGAAATTGCGCCAACCATACGGGCATCTCGCCTCGCGCTGTGTCAGACGGTCTTGCATCAGCTTGAAGCCGGGCTCGACATTATCGGCATTACAGCCCCAGAGCGCATGTAATCGCGCAAAGGTTAACGGAATCGCAGATTCTGTTAACCCGGCCCTAACGCGCTTTAACTTCTGGACCTTAGAAAGTGAACGAAATCGGCCATTCTGGTAACCTTCAGTCAAGGGCCGTGTCCTACAGTTGATCTTTAATACCTGTAGGAAGGAAACTCTCGATGCTGAAAAACCTGATAAGAACGTGCGCCGAAGCGACGGGTCTGACCCAAGTCAAAACGCGCGAAGCATTGGGGATTGTTCTCAATACGGCCGAGCGTCAGGGCTCACCGCTGGCGGAAGCCATGTTCCGTAAAATGCCTGGCGCGCGCACTTTGTCTGCGACTACGGGTGCGGAGCAGGGCGCATCCACAACGGTGATTGCACGCCTGATCGAACAGACCCCCGGCGGACGCCGTCATGTGGGCGAAGGCATGTTTACCAGCCTTCACAAAGCCGGTCTCGGACACAAACAGATTGCGCAATTACTGCCATCGATCAGCGGCTATATGCAGACCACTTATGGCATGGAATCGTTTGGCCATCTTGGCGACCTCGTGGTCGCGGATATGTTGACCGGCGCAGACACGGGCGCCGCTGCCGCTGCGGCCTAAAGGCTCCACCCTCTCACAGGTTCAAATAAAGGCTCTCAGCTTTGACGTGCTGGGAGCCTTTTCTTTTTGCCGCGCTGCGCTTAGGGGAGGGCCATGTCGACACAAACAGACCTTAACATTCCGCTCTCCGCGCTCAAATTTGCTGACGATGGCGCGGCCATGGCTGTGGCGGAAACCTGGAACACCACGCAGGTGGGTGTTCTTTTGCAGACCGTGATCGAGCGTCACGCCAATGCGCAGCTGGACGGACAAGTCCTGCATTTTGTGTCTGTGTCCTATGACGTCTCCGCTGATGTGGTGGCCGGCGAGACGGTCAGGTTTCAAAGCCGGATTGATCGCCGCACGCGCACCCTTATCTTCGCCAGCGGGCTGGCGAGCCAGGGGGATCATCATCTGTTGAAAGCCACCGTGGTGTTTCGGCTGGACTGATCGCCCACGGCTACATGGGCGTCGTTCGGAGCGGGAGCAGGTCGGGGTATTCTGCATCGCGTTTTTCGGATTTCGCCTTGAACGCTTCCTGCATATGGGACGGTGGCAGCATTCCGGAATTCCAGACACCGATATAGTCGAGCGTATCCGCCGTCGAATGGTCGCGCCCGTAATTGATCAGCACCTTGCACCCGGTCACGGCCAGCGGGTTCTTGGATGCGATTTCGCGGGCCACGCCCATGACATGCTCGAGCATGGCTTCCTGCGTGTCGAACACCTCGTTGACGAGGCCGATTTCCTTTGCCTTGTCGGCGCCAAGGCGCTCGCCGGTATAGGCCATTTGCTTGACCCAACCTTCCGGGATGTAGCGCTGCAGCCGCGGGAAGGTGCCGACATCCGCGGTCATTGCGATATTGGTTTCCTGAATGCAGAAGAAGGCGTCTTTGGTGCACCAGCGAATATCGCCAGCCGAAATCATATCGATCGCGCCGCCAATCACACCGCCCTGACAGGCGATCAGTACGGGAACCCGGGCATCTTCCAATGCATTGAAAGAGGATTGGATCTGTTTGATATTCGACCGGAACGCCTCAGCCGCGACATGGCGGTCGACTTTTTGGTGTGAGACCGCGCCGTCTTGATTGAAAACGGACAGGTCCATGCCAGCCGAGAAATGCTTGCCCTGTGCGGAAATCACAATGACGCGCGCCGCCGCAGTCGCATCGATTTCGTTCACAATGGCCGGCAATTCATTCCAGAACGCCTGGTTCATGGCATTCATCGCTTGCGGCCGGCTCAAAATGATATGCGCCACCTTGTCTTCTACGGACACCGTGAAGCAGTCATGTGTTTTCTTCAGCATTCTTACGTCTCCAAATCCCTCGATAAAGTAGCGCATGCGGGGTACAATCTCCAGTGTGACCCGGCGAAAAGCATGCAAATGTTTGATTTTATGGGTGAATCCGATTTGAACAGGGTCAAGCTAAGGGAGTAGGCTATGCGTTTGACGATTTTGGGAGCGATTGCGCTATGCGCATTTCCGGCCGGTTGCGAATCGGGGGCTGGTGGAGATTTCGGGCAAGTGCTCGGCGAAGTGCTGGGTGGGATTGAAGGCGGTCCGTCATCGGGCGGCGAGCTCACTCTGGCCGAGATTGATGCCGGCCTAAGACAAGCGCTGGAAATCGGCACCGAACGGGTCGCCTCTCAGATCGGCGTGGTGGACGGTTATTGGAAAGATCCGCAAGTCCAGATCCCGCTGCCGGGACGTCTGGGACAGGTCCAGAGTGAGCTCGCCAAGCTCGGCCTGTCCGGCCCGCTGGATGACGTACAATTGCGGATGAACCGCGCCGCGGAGCAGGCGGTACCTGCGGGCAAGACGATCGTCATCGATGCGGTCCAGTCGATCACAATCGAAGATGCGCTTGGTATTTTGCAGGGCGGAGATACGGCGGCGACCGATTTCCTGCGCGGCCGAACCGAAGCCAGCCTGCGCCAGACCTTTACGCCCTTTGTCGAAAACGCGCTCGACTCTTCTGGCGCCTACCAGGCCCTCGACAGTGTAACGTCGAGTCAGCCATTGCTCGCCATTGCGGCAACTGACTATAAATCTGATTTAACCTCATATGCGGTCCAATTTGGCCTTGATGGACTGTTCAACTATCTGGCAGTTGAAGAACAGAAAATCCGCGATAATCCTGTTGCAAGAACAACGGAATTGCTGCGCCGGGTCTTTGGGTAAAGTTTAGGAAAAGAATGCGCCGATTCACGTTCGAGACCCCTGATGGCAATATGGCCGCGTTAGAGTTTGGGGACCCGGCCAAAAAGCTGGCGGCGCTCTGGCTGCATGCGACCGGCTTCAATGCGATGACGTATCAGTCCATCCTGGCCCCTCTGGGGTTGCGGACCAAGGTGCAGGCCGTTGACCTGCGCGGGCATGGCCGCTCAACACTGCCAGCCCGACCGGCAAAACTGAAATCATGGAAACGGTATCGTGACGATGTCCTGGCCTTTATCGAACGGGAATCGCCGGTACGGAAAATCGTCCTGGGGGGGCATTCCATGGGCGCGACTGTGGCGCTGATGGTGGCCGGGGCGCGACCGGACAAGGTGGCGGGTCTGGTTCTGGTTGATCCAGTTATCTTGCCCCAACGCTATTATATGGCCATGCACCTGTCGCCGTTTCGGCGGGGCGGCCATCATATGGCGAAACAGGCGCGGCGCCGGCGCAATCAATTCGATTCCCGAGAGCATATTCAATTCAAGTATAAAGGCCGCGGCGCCTTTGCGACCTGGCGAGAGCCATTTCTTGAGGACTATGTTCTGGATGCCTTCGACCGGACCGATGGCAATGATCCCGATAGTGACAAACAGATCTGGCAATTGCTATGCGATCCGGAATGGGAAGCGGCCACGTTTCTGGCCCAGCGCAATCGCCCCTGGGGGGCTCTGGCAAAGGTCAGAAAGCATCAGATCCCGATCACGATTCTCCGCCCGGACCAGAACTCCGTGATGACGGAAGAAGTCGCGGCGAGGCTGACCAGCAAATGTCCGCACCTGGTGCTGAAGGAACGCGTGAACACGACGCACTTCCTGCCTATGGAAGCGCCCTATGATGTCCGCGATCATCTTTCATCATATATCTCCAGCCTGATTGAAGGCCTGGCGGATGAAGAGGTCGGTACCGTCAAGCGAAGCTTACGCGGCTAAGCCAGCGGTCTAACCAATACCGAGCATTCCCAGCATCTCGGGATCCAGAAAACCCGAACCGAACTCGCGTCTCAATTCCCCAATCAATCGGCCTTTGGTTTCGCGTGGCAGCTCGTTCAGGGCGACCAGCCCTTCGATGCTGATGTCACACATATTCATCGTCATCATGGCGCGCTGTTGTTCGGGCCCCGAGAGCGATTCTAAACGCATCAGTTTCGACGCTTGCGGGCCGGTCATCAGGCGCATCATCAAGGCCTGCATGGCTTGCTCGTCAGCGGCGGTCAGTCGGCCATACTTGTTTCTCGCCTGTCGGCCATTTTCGACAGCTTCCAGGGTCGCCGTATTGAACCGTACCACCCAGCTATATCCCCGCGACTCATATTTGAATGCCTGCGCGAATTCTTCCGCCATTTGCTCGGGTGCCTTGCTCTGGAGCGGTTCGAGCGTGGACAGCTGGCAGTATTTGGGCGCATGCATCGACAGCATGCGCAATCCATTCTGGGTGAGGTTGATCAGATTCTCGATACGAGTCACATCGGCTTGCATCAGTGTTTTGAAATCGGCTTGAACGGCCCTGCCATATGAGCCGACAACCAGCCGTGCCAGCTCATCATCAGAGGCACCGTCCGCAATCGCGGTTTCTGCCAGCGAATGAAGTTCACTTGATAGTCCAGGCCTCACCCGGTTCAAGACGCTGAGATATTTCACCGTCTCGGCATCATCGAGCTGAAGGGTCAATGGGGTTTCGCCCAACACCGCGGCCGGTTTGTCTCTTGGGGGGGCTGGCCAAAAGACAATGGCAATGAATACCAGACCAATCAGGAAAACAGCGCCCATGAACATCAGGGTTTCAGAGGACTTCACGGACCGACTATAACGATAACTTGCCACGGCTTGCTCCTTCCATCGCGGAACGAAACCAGTGGTGAAAACTTATTTATATTCAATGATAGAATAATAACGTTTTTTCAGTGTATCAATATTTGGACGATATTGATACGCTGGGAATATAAATTACACTTCGATTGATTTTATACTTATAGGGTCAAACCACTCGGCGCGAGTTTTTCCAGCTCCGCGATCTGTTCAGGCGGCGTCGGAATAACCTTTCGCGTATCCAGATCGAAGGTTACCGCCACCGCCTGGCTGGTCATATAGGCTTGGCCGTCGTCCGGATCGAGCACCCAGTGCGCCAGGGAATGCGTCTTCTCGGCGACGTTTGCGAGGCTGGTATGAATGACGAAACGATCGCCGGCGCGTGGCCATTTGCGATAGACGAGGCGGTATTCCAGCACCGCACCGCCCATGCGGGCGCCGTTTTTTGAACCGGCCACTTTGGCGCGCCATTCGCTGAGCAGGGTTGGCACCGAATCCGATATCCGGCCCATGAACCAGGGCGCCCAGAACCGACCGAAGACGTCACACTCCCTGGGCAGCACCATGCCGCGCCCAATTTCCGGCGCGCCGGATTTGGTCACTTGGGTCATGTTTGCCATGCTGGACGGGATCGGCGCGATATCGGGATCAATGCCGCGCGGTTTGGTATCGTCCGGGGCGGTTCCGATCAGGGCCTCCAATTGCGCCCGTGATCGGGTGCTCCAGGGAAAGGGCTGGCCTGTGGCGGTGGCGACATGCAGAATGCGGGTCCGAAACGCTGCGGCCGGACGCCCGTCGCCATGGCGCATGTCCTGATAAATCAGAGCGCTGGTCTCATCCCATTCCAGAACACAGCCCGTCATGGTCAAGGGCTGCCCGGCATGCGCTTCGCGAATATAGCGAATATGATGTTCCGCGGGGACCAGTGTCGACAGCGCATTTGGTCGGTACGCATGCGGCATGTGTAGTGCGCCGGCGAGCGTGCCGAGGCCCTCCATTGCCTTTTCGACATATACCCGGACATTCATATGCCCCATCTCGTCGCAATCCCAGGTATTGGGAATGCCCCGCCATAATGGAATCATTCCGGACACTTTCGGCAAATACCGCGTGCTTCGATGACGGCGCTGCGGACGGAGAATCCGGCGGCTTGCGCCTCGCTATTCATAGCTTCGCTCGTAGCGACGGCGTGCAGTTCTTCTGCCGCACCACAGGAATCGCAAATGATGAACACGGCGGAATGCGCATGCTGAGCATGTCCGCACGCAACATAGGCGTTCAGGCTTTCAATCTTGTGCGCCAGGCCCATCTCCTGCAGGAAGTCGAGCGCCCGATAGATGGTTGGTGGTTTCGCCGCGCCTTCGCCATCCAGTTTGGTCAGCAGATCATACGCCTTGGCCGGTTCCTCGCTCTCCAGCAGCAGGTGCAGAACCTTGCGTCGGATCTTGGTCAGCTTCTGCCCCTTGGCGGTCACCAGGTCCTCGGCTTCGGCCAGGAAGGCGTCCGTCTCCTGCGGGCTGCAGGGCGTATTGGCATGGATATGCGTTTGCGAATGGGCCATGCCTGCCATTTTGGGTGATTGTGCGAAAATGTGAAGGGCTGAGGCGAAATTTCAGCGGGGGCTTCTTGCGTTTCTGACAGGCCGGCTCATCCCCGTCACTCCGGAGGTGTCCTTAATTGGGCGGGCTTGTCGCGCGGCACGTCCCCGCGCGTCAGACTGGAACATTTATCTATGAAAAACAGTCGCCTAACTGGGGCCATGACGTGTGTAGAAAAGGCTGTGTCATGAAATCTCTTATTTGTTCAATCCTGATGGCGGGCGCCGCTTTGATGGGCACCGCCGCCTATGCTGAAGACAATCCCTGGCTGGTCCGTGGGCGCGTGCTTGGCATCATCCCGGATGAAAGCGCCGATCTGTCCGTCGCCGGGACCGGCCTGGTCGGCGATGTCGATATTAGCGACCAATATGTGCCTGAGCTCGATATTACTTACTTCTTCAATGACAATATCGCGGTTGAACTGATCCTTGCCGTGACACCGCATGATGTCGATGCGGTGAGTGTGACCGTGCCAGGCGCATTGACGGACGCGGATATCGATCTCGGCGATGTCTGGCTGCTGCCACCGACGCTGACCCTGCAATATCATTTCGACACCGGGACCCAATGGAAACCCTATGTCGGGGCCGGCGTGAATGCGACCTTCTTCTTCAATGAAGATGAAGGCGGCGTGGCGGACTGGATCGATTATGATCCAAGCTTTGGTGGTGCGTTGCAGGTGGGTGTTGATTACGATCTTGATGGTGAGCCGGGTGGCTGGCTGTTGAACGCCGATATCAAGAAAGTCTGGATCAATACTGACGTCACCGTCGATTTCACCACCGCTTTAGGGGCGAGTGTCGATGCGGAGGTCGACATCAACCCCACCGTGGTTGGCATCGGGTTCGGCTATAAATTCTAGTCCGAACGCCTCCTAGAGGTGCCAATCATGCTTTCGCCCCGAACTGGCTGCAGTTCGGGGCGCTTTTTTATCCCTCGATGAAGGCCTTGAACGCGGCCTCATAATCCGGATGCCAGCGGGACAGAGCCGGACGGTTCTGGATGATGTCATCGGCCGTCCACTGAATGCGTTTCTCATCCAGTGGGCGCGGCGTTTCCGGGTCCGGACAAAGGATATAGAAATCCCCGCGCTCCAGCGATGCCATCATGAAATCAACCGTCTCATCCGCCGTCGCCGCGAAAGGCGGTTTCTCCGGGATGAAGGCAGAGACCATAGGCGTGTAGACAAAGGCCGGAATCAGCAAATGCGCGCTGATCTGGCTACCCTCCTCCTGACGCAGAGCATGCGCAATGCTTTCCGTATAGGCGAGCACGCCTGATTTGGAGAGATTATAGGCGTAATTGCCCGGTGGTCGGGTAATGCCCTGCTTAGATCCGGTATTGATCACGGCCGCTGGCTCTCCGTGCCCCAGCATGCCTGGCATGAAGGCGTGGCAGCCATGAACAACGCCCATCAGATTGACCGAGATGATGCTGTGAAACGCCTCCAGGTCTTCCCACGGCTTGGTGCCCATGCGCCCAATGCCGGCATTGTTCATCAAACAGTGGATCTTGCCGAAATCACCTTCAACCCGATCGCGCAAGGCATTGACGGCATCAGCATCAGAGACATCGCAGATATAGCTGGCGACTTTGCCAGCCCCGCCCGAAAGCGCTGTTTCTGACTCTTTCAGGGCGTCGGCTTTCATATCGACGAGGCCGATATTCATGCCAGCGGCAGCGAACCGTTTGGCGGATTCGAGGCCGATGCCGCCCGCGGCTCCGGTGACGATTGCGGTATTTCCAGACTTCATCCAGTTCATGAGCCATCCCTCCCGGCGCGCAGACGTGCGATCAGGGTCGGCACGTCATATTCATCATCGCCTTCATAGCGCGGCGCATTGCGAGCATAGGCGTCCTCAATCCTGTCATGGATCGGTTTGATCCGCTCAATATTATAGGCATGTGTGACCACATAAAATTCACCGGCCGCGATCTGGGCAATGACCTTTTCAGCGAATGTGTCGGCGTCCATGGCGAATTGCTCGGACCCTGCCGTCATCTCCGAGGCGACGAAGCCCGGCACGATCATGCCGACCTGAATGAAGTCCGGAAAGTCATCGCGCATGGCTTCCGTCAGCCCGCGTACGGCATGCTTTGATGCAATATAAGCGGCGCTATTCGTAACGGCGTTGAAAAACGCGTTTTCTGAGGCGACATTGTAAATCGCGGCGGGTTCGCCTTGCGCGATCATGCGCTTTCCGAAAACCGCAGCGCCGTGCCAGACGCCGAACAGATTGACATCAAACAGACGGCGCATGTCTTCCAGTTTGACCTCAGGCAGCGGCGTGCGGCCAATCGATATGCCGGCATTATTGATCAATACATGGGCGCCGCCATACGTATCCCAGGCGAAGTTCGCAAACGATTCCATACTGTCCGGCTGCGCGACATCCATGACCATGGCGGCGGCGTCGATGCCAAGCTCGGTCAGCGTCGCCATGGCTTCGTCCAACCGATTCTGTCGGGGTTCGCCAATTACGATTTTCGCGCCCAGCGCGCCGAACCGTTTGGCAAGGCCGAAGCCTATCCCGGTGGCACCGCCGGTGATCACGGCGACCTTGTCTTTGAAGTCTTCCATTTCTCTGCCTCCCATTCTGTTTCCTACACGGCGCAGACAAAAGCGACGAGGGTCAAACTTTTATCCACGCTTTTGGCAAAGCACGCCGAGGTCAAGGTGTCACGCGGCGGCAGAACCGGGGTGGTGAACCGGCGCGAAAGTGCCATATGAGGCTGATGCAAGTCTATAATGATCCCAACGCCATGCCGGAAAAGCCGCCGATCTTTCGCAAGGGCTTTCCCACTGTGATCTTGATTCTGGCAGGTGCAATCATTGCCGTCTCGCTGGTGCAGTTCAACGCCTCGCCAAACTTGCTTCAATGGATGCTGTCCACCGCAGCTGTGATTGGAGGACCCGGATACGAGAACCTCTATCGACCATGGGGCGAATTCGCGCCTTATGTACTGCATACCTTTTTGCATGGCGGGTCGTTCCATCTGATGATGAACATAGCGATGCTGATTGCGCTCGGCCCGATCGTCGCGAAGGATCTTGGTAATTCGACAAAAGGTAGCGTGCTTTTTCTGACCTTCTTCGCCTTGTGTGCTGCGGGAGGCGGGCTGGCACAGGTCATTTGGTATGCGATCGAAGCGCAGGATGGCATTGCCATCGGAGCCAGTTCAGCCATTTCCGGCCTGCTCCCGGCGGTGGGCTATACGCGCGGGGGGCTGAAAAGCGCCTGGTCGATCAGCGTGCCCTGGATCCTGATTAATATCGTGCTGGCGTTTCTGGGCGGCGATATCGGTGTGATGCAGATTGCCTGGGCAGCGCATCTCGGTGGCCTCGCTGCGGGGTTCAGCTTCCCGATCTTTACACGCCTCGCACAACCGGTGCACTGAGCCCTCGGGCGCCGGTTTTGCGCAAGGCTTCGCGTTTGAACCGATACAGTTCGGCGGGGCGTCCGCCCGTGCCACTTTCCATCTCACCGGTTCCTTCGACGAGACCTGTCCGATCGAGCGAACGTCGGAAATTCTGTTTGTGCAGGACCTGTCCCAGAATCGCTTCGACAGTGCTTTGGAGCGCCGTCAGGGTAAATCGATCCGGCATCAGTTCGAAGACAACCGGGCGATAGCGGATCTTGGATCGCAACCGGCTGATCGCGGTGGCCAGGATGCGGCGGTGGTCCGACGCCATCGGCTCACCCAACTCCGTTTCCGGCAATGGCAGGCTACGGTCGCGGGCGCATTCTGCGACCAGACCGGCCTCATAAAGCAATTCATAGCGTTCCAGAACCGCTTCGTCGGGCCAGTCATTGCCGGCCAGACCAAAAGCGGTCTCCGCGCGAGACGAGCGATCCGGATTGCCCGCGGCCCAGGTCGCCAGTTTTGGGGCAATCACATCATCGAGGATGGCCGGTGGCCCGGCGCGGCGGTCTTCCCAGGGAAAGTGTCGATACCAGCCGCGCCAGCGCGCCTCAAAGGCATCTGGCAGACGTTCGGCTTCCGGGGTGAGGGCGAGATATCCGACACTGACAACCCGCGAATCTGCGGGGCCACTGAGCAGCGTCGCTTCCGGGCTTTCCCGGTCGCGGTCGCCAAACGTGTAAAGCTGTTCAACATAGCCGAGCTGGAATCCTGTTTGCTGTTTCACCCAGCCGCGCAAGGCGAGTTCGAATGTACGATGCTGGTTGGGATCAAAGGCCCCGAAGGGGAGGGCGGTCACGCCATCATCGCGGCGGGTGGCCAGCACACGCGGCTTCTGGCCATCAAAGGCGACAATCACAACGGAAAGGCCAATGATCAGGTTCATGCAGGCGCCTCAATATGCGCCAGCAGCGCGACCGTGCGGGCAATGAACTCAGCCTGCGCCGCTTCCGTCGGTTGCGGCGTCAGGGTGAGGTCGATGCCGCGTGGCGGGTGCCCGAAAAAGCGGTCTGATTCGGCCTCCGAAAATCCGGCCAGCTGGGTCGCTTCGAACCAGGCGCAGATATTGTCCGCTTTCTTGATCAGGCGCTTCAGGCTGGCGGGCGTTTCGGCCGGCAGCCCGAACCGGGCATGGATGGCATAAGCGAGGCGCGCCTCAATATCCTTATAGCCATCTCCGAGCACGGCTTTGAAGGGTGAGATCATGTCGCCAATGACATATTCCGGCGCATCATGCAGCAGCGCCAACAGGCGCGAGCGGGGATCCAGCCGCGGCTCCAATTGCAGGCACAGGGCTTCGACGATGACGCTGTGCTGAGCCACGGAAAAGGCATGCGCGCCTTTGGTCTGACCGTTCCAGCGCGCGACGCGCGCAAGACCATGGGCAATATCTTCAATCTCGACATCGACCGGTGACGGATCGAGAAGGTCGAGACGGCGACCTGACAACATGCGTTGCCAGACTCGGGCGGGCGGTTTGCGAGACGGGGTTCGGCTGCTCATCCGCCTCTGTTTACGCAAAAGTCATCCCGGGTAAAGAATTAGGGCGCTTTTGATTACCTTTTGCCTCGATCCAGCCGGATTTGACTCAGCTCTCGTTAAGAGGTGCGCGTCATATTGTAATCATTGACGGCGTAAGACCGAGGCATGGTGATGTTAAATTCAATGATCGAATGGGCTGGTCAAACCAGCACAGCGTGGTGGGTGCTCTCCGTAGCAGTCCTTGTCATCCTCGTCGAAGCCATCCGCGCCAGCAAGCAAGTCTTCTGGGCGGACATGATCGAGGATGACGAGTAGCTCGTCTTCGGGCTGGGGGGCATTTCCGAAATTTCATCTATCGGTGGGCGCCTAGAAAAGTGGATTTGCTGGGTGATTTTTGCTTCCGGCGTGAAGCGGACGTTAGCGCGCGATTGTTTGAGCGCACCAACGGTTATCAGGAGCGTCTGTTCGTTTTCTTGCTACGCTTTTTCTCACCATTAGGTCCGCGTGGTTTTTTGGGGCCGGTGCGTTTCTTGGAATGTGTGTTTGTGCGGCTTTTGTCTGAGGCCGGGCGCCTGACCTTCTTGGGGCCATTCTTTGTGAAGGCTTTAGCTTTCATGGGTCTCGACAACTCGGTGTCCGGCGCTTCTGAACGACCGACCCAAATGCTTTTATCGATGATTTGGCGGTCGCCCGCTGCCTCCATCAACCGCTCCGCTGCTTCGGGTTTCAACTCGACGAATGTGGCGTCCGTTTCAATGCGGATGGCGCCGATACTGTTGCGAGAGAAGCTCCCCGACTTACACAACATTGGGATCAGCCATTTTGGGTCCGCCTTTTTCTTGCGGCCAACGCCGAGTTTAATCCACTCGCCATCCGGAAAATCCGACCCACGCCGTCCGCCATGTTCGCGTCGCGTCTCTCGGGGATAGTCCCGGTCTGGATCATAATTCTCGTGACGAGACGGCTTCGTCTTTTGCGCGCCGGGATCTTGTAGAATTTCGGGCGCGGAGTCGCCTGCGCGAGTTAGGCGCACGATCGCCGCGGCGAGATGTTCGGGGCTATATTTATCGAGCAATGCGCTGACGAGATTTGTTTCTGCATCCGTAGGCGCAGATTGAAGCGTTTCACTCGCAAGCAATCTCTCATTCAATACAGTTTCGATCTCCTGCGCAGATGGCGGCACGCGCCACTCTGCCTTAACTTTTGCATCCTGTAGAAGCCGTTCTGTTCGGCGTCTCGCCCGAACGGGGACGATCAACGCGCAAACGCCCTGTCGACCAGCACGCCCGGTGCGCCCAGATCGATGCAGGAGGCCCTCTTTGTTGCGCGGTAAGTCGGCATGAATCACCAAGTCCAGACCGGGTAGATCAAGCCCGCGGGCCGCGACATCCGTGGCGACGCAGACCCGCGCGCGGCCATCGCGCATCGCCAAAACCGAGTTGCTGCGCTCTTTCTGGCTGAACTCCCCGGACAGCGCCACAACTGAAAAGCCTCGATTGGTCAAACGCGCCGTGAGCTTGTTCACCGCATCACGGCGCGAGCAGAACACGATCGCATTCGGTGCATCATGGAAAAGAAGTGTATTGATCACCGCCTTTTCGACATCAGAGGGGATGACGGTCATCGCTTGATAAGCGATGTCGCTGTGCGCCGATGTTGTTGAAATCGTGTTCAGGCGCACTGCATCGTTCTGATAAGTCTCAGCAAGCCTGGCGATCGGCTTTGAAACTGTCGCGGAGAACATCAGCGTCTGACGGTCCTCCGGCGCGGCATCCAGAATGTATTCCAGTTCCTCTCGAAACCCCATATCCATCATTTCATCTGCTTCGTCCAAAACGATTGACCGAATGTCACCGAGATCCAGAGAGGCCCGGCGAATATGATCAACGAGGCGACCCGGCGTACCCACAACGATGTGGGCACCGGTCGCGAGCTGGCGGCGCTCGTCACGAATATCGACACCGCCAATGCAAGACACAACCCGCCCTTCAGCCGGCACATACAGCCATTGCAACTCTTTCGTCACTTGCAGGGCAAGCTCTCTCGTCGGCGCCACAATCAAAGCCGCTGGCGTTTCTGCTTTCGGCAAACGTGAGGCGTGCTGCAACATGGTCGGCGCAAGTGCGAGTCCGAATGCAACCGTCTTTCCAGACCCGGTTTGAGCAGAAACAAGTAAATCGCGACCGAACAAGGCCGGGTTCAGGACCGCTTCCTGGACCGGGGTCAACGTGTCATACCCCTTCTCAGCAAGCGCCTCTGCGAGCGGCGCAGCAATCTCAAACTCGGGTTTCATTATTGAACTTTCAAATGCCATTGAAGCGTCTCGCTTCGTCCACGCTGGACGCCGAGGTTCAACACGCAAGCAGTTAGTCGGAAACGTTCCGTCTGACTAACGATATGTGCAGATTGCTGAATCAAACGGTCAGTGGTTGGCGTCATCGCAGAACGTTCACACTGGGCATTCATGATTCAATCCAGCCAGAGCGCCCCGTAAGAAAACAGCCGCCACAAAGAAAAAACCCGGCGCATCGCACCGGGTTTAAGTCAATTCGGGTGAAAAAAGTCAGGCGTTTACGCCGCCACAGCTTCTTTCTTCGGTTTCGGATCGCGTAGCACATAGCCGCGGCCCCAAACGGTTTCGATATAGTGCTCGCCACCTGTCGCCTGCTGCAATTTCTTGCGCAGCTTACAGATGAAGACGTCGATAATCTTAAGCTCAGGTTCGTCCATGCCGCCATACAGGTGGTTGAGGAACATTTCCTTGGTGAGCGTCGTGCCCTTGCGCAGGCTGAGCAGCTCGAACATCTGATATTCCTTGCCGGTCAGGTGGACGCGCTCTTCGTCAACTTCGACGGTCTTGGCATCCAGATTGACCAGGATCTCGCCGGTGCGAATGACGCTCTCAGCGTGACCTTTGGAACGACGGACAATCGCGGTGATACGGGCGATCAGCTCGTCTTTATTGAACGGCTTGGTGAGATAATCGTCGGCGCCATAGCCGAGCGTTTTCACTTTCGCTTCAATGTCCGGATTGCCGGAGAGGATCAGCACAGGCGTGTTCACGCGGGCCATCCGGAGCTGTTTCAGAACGTCATATCCAGAGATATCCGGGAGTGAGAGGTCGAGAATAATAATGTCATATTCGTAGACTTTTCCCAGATCGACGCCCTCTTCACCAAGGTCCGTCGTGTAGATGTTAAAGCCAGCCGCTTTCAGCATCAATTCGATGCTACGGGCGACGGCATTATCATCCTCGATTAGTAAGACTCGCATTTTTCAGCTCCCCGAATCGGTGTATTTCGCATTCCTAGCGTGATCGTTAACCATTGTTAAATCTTCAGTAAGCTTCATTACCTAGATTCACAATGGT